>DAIQBS010000007.1:0-92085 GCA_036781025.1 Sphingobacterium sp.
GATCTCCTTCGGACATTAGACGGATATTACCTCCACTCGTCCAAACAAGATCCGTAAGAAATCCAAAGAAATTGCATACTTAACACTAAGCATACGCTATGTTAAGAATTCACGATCCCATAGCAAGTTGAAAGAATACCTATAACCTATATACTATTTGTAGCACGTGAAACAATTTGCGAACTTAATTAACAACACGAAACAATTTTCCTAAATCACTTTATCATACGATTGCAATACAAACAGAAATTTTAAATCAAAATGATTTAAATAATGGTAAATTAGAAACACAAACGACACCAATAAAAACTTATTAAATTTTAATACATGAAAAGGTTATCACTTATTTATTTTTTATGCTTCCCTATTTTTCTCAGCAGCTATGTTTTAGCACAACCTGTAAAATCTGACAATCAAACTCCCAAAAACAAAAGCGCTGTCACTATTCAAGGATTCTATGTTGATCGGCTACAACGCATAGATCATTTATTTCAAGAATATATAGACCAACAATGGATAAAGGGGGGTGTTGCCTTAATCCTTCAAGATGGAAAGCCGGCATATTATAAAGCATTTGGTGTAGACAAAAGCAATCCATCAACTAAAATGAAAGAAGATGCCATCTTTCGAATTGCCTCGCAGACCAAAGCCATTACTAGTATAGGTGTCATGCTTCTATTTGAAGAAGGCAAATTTCTATTAGACGATCCTATTTCAAAATATATTCCAGCATTTAAAAACCCCAAGGTACTGGATCAATTTAATGAGCAAGACAGTAGCTATACCACAAAACCTGCCAGTAGAGAAATTACGATACGAGATTTACTTACCCATACATCAGGTATCGATTATGCACAAATTGGAAGCCCAGCCATGAAAGCGATCTATGAAAAAGCAGGGATAGTCGCAGGGTTTTCTCCCGAAAAAAAGAATTTGGAGGAGATGATTAATATATTAGGCGGGCTCCCATTAGTACATAATCCTGGAGAAAAGTTGACCTATAGTTTAGGTATTGATGTATTAGGTCGATTAATCGAAGTATGCTCCGGACAGAATCTTTCAGAATTCCTTCATAAACGATTATTTGTTCCTCTTCAAATGAAAGACACCTATTTTGATCTTCCAGAAGAAAAGCAACATCGTTTAGTACAAGTATATGTAGACGATGCAGAATCTGGCAAAATAATTCCATGGTCAGATAAGTTTGCACCAGGTATTACCATCGATTATCCGATCAATAGAAACGGATTGTATGCTGGCGGTGCAGGATTAGTATCTACTATATACGATTATGCTAATTTTTTACAAATGATCATTAATAAAGGAGAATTCAATGGTCAAAAAATCTTAGCGAGAAGAACCGTGGATATTATCTCTCAAAACCAAATCGGGAATTTATCCTTAGGCCCTGATAAATTTGGTTTAGGATTTCAAATTACCACCAAAGATGGACAAGCAAAATTAGGCGTTACGGAAGGATCCTTATCCTGGGGTGGATATTTCGGCACCAACTACTGGGCAGATCCTAAGGAAAAAATTGTTGGATTAATCTTCCTACAACAAAGCCCTTTCCATCATGGGGAAATTCACGATAAATTTAAAGCACTCGTTTATCAGGCTTTGAAATAGAAAAATAAAGAAAGCCATATTCACAAGAGTATGGCTTTCTTTATTATTTGGATTAGGATTAATCCAGTTTAAATTCAAATTCTTGATTTGCTTCTTTTTTATAGGCCAAATGTTGCGTAGCAGGTGATATAGCGAATAAAGGTGAAAAGGTTTTAACCTTGACTGTATTGCCATCAGGTAAAAACTCCAAGAATCTTAACCAGCCATCACCTCCGTTGCCGTGCCAACCGCCGCCCATAGCTTGTGCATTAAACAACATTTGTGATACGGTCTTACCTGCCGCATTCTTATCCTGACGGAAACCAATGTGTTTATTAAAATCGTCTGGTCCTGCGATATGTCCACAAAGCACTAATCGGATATTTTTGGAAGGCTTAACTAATTTTTCAAATACAGATGCACCCCAGTTAGGGTTTTCTAATTTATAACCTTCCTGAGGGATGTGTTTGCTTTGTGAATCAATATAGGTATGCGTTAATAAAATCACTTCATGATCTGCGTATTTAGGAAGATCTACTGTTTTCTTTGCCCAATCCAAAACAACATCACGCGGAGCAAATTCTAAAACCATAACCAATAGCTTTTTTTGTGTCGGGGTGATAAACTCATATACAGCATTCGTTGTAGTAGAGTTACCATTAAGACTTGGACCAACTTCACGAATGGCAGCGCCATTAAGTGAATTCTGCTCAGGAGAAAAATAATTATTGTATTGTGTAGCTCTATATTCTGCACTTACATGACCATAATCGTGATTTCCTGTTGCTAAAATATAAGGGACATGCCCATTTAGACGATGAAATGCAGAACTAATATTGGTCCACTGTTGCTTACTATTTTGGTCAGCAGCTTTTCCATCCGGGTTTAAATAGTCATTTTGTTCCACTAAATCCCCTGTACATAATACAAACTGCGTGTTCAAAGATTTTGCATTTTCTTTGATCCAAGAAGTCATCATATTAATGATTCCAACATTACGTTCAAATTTCACATAGGTTTGCGGATCTGGAACCAATACTAAAGACCAGGAATTCTTGTCCGAAAGACTCGGTTTTTCATAGGTTTGCTGCGCAAAAGAAGGTGCCGCAAAAAAAATCAACCCCAAAAGATAGGTCAATAATAGGATAGGTTTTTTATTCATAAATATTTGTTATTGAGATTTAAATCTACTCAAAATTCCAATTTAAAACCAACAATACGCATGTTCTCGCATAAAATTAACACAACAAAAAACGTTTTTTTTATTATATTTAGCCGAATCCCAAATGTTTACAAATTAATAATCATGCTTTTTACAATATTTGTCACTTTACTCTCAGCGCTTATTTTAATTCCATTCGGAAAGAAAATGAAGTCGAAATGGAGTATGGTTTTACCAATTATTCCCACATGTTTATTTATTTATTATTTGAGTTTTATACCAGCAATATCATCCGGTTCTATATTCACGCAAATGATAGATTGGGTTCCAACTTTGGGTGTAAATTTTGATTTTAAATTAGACGGATTATCCCTATTATTTATCTTACTAATCACCGGAATTGGATCTGGAATCTTTTTTTATGCACGCAGCTATTTAAAAGGACATCCTTATTTTGATCGTTTTTTTGGTTACCTATTCCTATTTATGATGGCCATGATGGGTCTGGTATTGGCGGATAACTTATTATTACTATTTATATTTTGGGAATTAACCAGTATCAGCTCCTTTTTCTTAATTGGATTTAACAATGATAACAAAGATTCCAGGAAAAGCGCCATCACCGCATTAACGATTACAGGAGCAGGAGGATTATTCTTATTTGCGGGCTTGGTTTTGATAGGAAATATCGCAGGGACTTACCAAATATCCGCCTTAATAGATAGCAGAGCCGAAATTATCAACCATGAATTGTACCCAGTCGTATTAGGCTTATTATTCTTAGGAGCTTTTACCAAATCCGCACAATTCCCTTTTCATTTTTGGTTGCCAGGTGCTATGAAAGCCCCTACTCCCGTTTCCGCGTATTTGCATTCGGCGACGATGGTGAAAGCAGGTATTTATTTATTAGCTCGCTTTTCTCCCATTTTAGGAGGAACGGATTATTGGATGTATCCCTTAATTATAGTTGGAGGATTCACCATGTTGTATGCGGCAATTTTATCCTTATTCAGACTTGACCTGAAATCTATATTAGCTTATAGTACGATTTCTGCTTTAGGCATCTTGGTATTTCTCTTGGGTATTGGTACACGAGAAGCGGTTATAGCAGCAAGTGTCTTCATCCTGGTTCATGCTTTGTACAAAGCTACTTTATTCTTAGTAACTGGAATTATTGACCATGAAACAGGAACACGAGACATCAGTAAATTATCAGGCTTACAACAGGTATTAAAACCTGTTGCCCTGGCAGGTTGGTTGGCTGCATTGAGCAGTGCAGGATTAATATTGACGTTCGGATTTATTGGTAAAGATTTAATTTATGAAGCTACGCTTCATTTACCCAACAACATGGGGCTTTTATTAACTGTGTTGGCTGTGGCTTGCAATACCTGTTTAGTAGCTGCCGGTTTTATGGCTGGGATTAGGCCATTCTCTGGAAAATTACCGCAGGAATTTGCAAAATTACATTTACCCTATACTTCCATGTGGGTAGTCCCATTGATATTAGCTTTACTGGGGTTACTCTTTGGTTTATTCCCTGGATTTATTGGCGATTATTTAAGCCTTCAAACTGCAAACAGCATATTCGCAGCAGACACGCATTTACACCTCAAAATATGGCATGGATGGAATACAGTGCTTGTATTAAGCTTAGTGACATTGGGATTGGGAACCATAGTTTATCTCTTGAATAAACCTAGTACTTCGAAAGTTAATTTTATTGAAAAATTCAATACCGTATCTTCTCAAACCTTTTTCAACAATCTAGGCCATGGTATTTTTAGGGTATCTGCAAAGTTTACCAACTTTTTCCACAATGGATTTCTACGTTCCTACCTTATAAAAATAATCCTATTTGCAGAGGGCTTACTTATCTATAGATTATGGAATAGTGGTCCAATCTATATCGATTATGATAATTTAACTCCGCTTACGATCTACGAGGTAGCAGTCGTCATCATATTATTAGGCGCATTATTAATCGTGGTATCCACCACCTCTAGGTTAACTTCAGTGGTTTCCATGAGTGTGATTGGTTATTGTATTTGTTTGATGTATGTGTTTTATAGCGCACCTGATTTGGCCATGACGCAATTCACGATTGATACCTTAAGTACGGTATTATTCGTCTTGGTATTGTATAAATTACCGAGTTTCCTCAACCTCGCTTCTGCTAGGGAGCGATATCGAGATATGATAGTAGCGATAGGTTTTGGGGTCATTTTATCCATCATTGCATTGAAAGTTCTTCACGAACCTGTAATTACTGAAACCAGTAATTTTTATGGTGAGAATGCTTATATATTGGCGAAAGGAAAAAATGTGGTCAATTTAATTATTGCTGATTTCCGAGGAATAGATACGATGTTTGAAACAGTCGTACTGGGTATCGCAGCAATTGGTGTTTATAGTTTATTGAAATTAAGATTAAAATCTTCCGAAAAGGAATAACATATGCGGAGTATCATTTTACAAACAGCAACAAGGTATTTGTTACCTATTTTACTTTTATTCTCGTTTTTTCTATTATTGCGAGGCCATTATTATCCTGGAGGAGGTTTCGTTGGAGGTTTGGTAGCATCCATTGCATTTGTATTGCACAGTTTTGCTAATGGAACGGAAGCAACGATGAAAATCTTGAGAAGGAAACCTCTTTCATTAATTCCTATTGGACTGGCTATTTCTGCTTTCAGCGTCTTTTTACCCACATTTTTTGGATTGCCTCCTATGACAGGTTTATGGCTTGAGGAAAAAATTGCTTTCTTAGGTATGGTAGGTACTGCCTTACTTTTTGATATCGGTGTGTATTGTGTGGTGGTAGGTGTAGTGCTCACCATTTTGTTTACTATTTCCCTAACCGAAGACTAAAATGGAATTATTATTAGTAGCTGTTTTAGGACTCTTATATGCCGCTGGGGTATATTTAATTTTAAGGAGAAGCATGGTTAAATTATTATTGGGAATCATGCTCTTAGGAAATGGAACCAATATTCTCATCTTTTTACTTGGTAATATTACAAAAGGTAAACCCCCGGTAATCGATGCCAACCACAATGTTTTCCAAGATATTTATGCTGACCCTATTCCGCAAGCGTTGATATTGACAGCAATTGTAATCAGTTTCGCATTAACAGCCTTTGCTATAGTATTATTAAAACGCGTTTATGCATTAGTAGATTCCGATGATTTGGACGATTTAAACACACCGGAGGAAGAAGATTTATGATAGATAACCACATATTAGCCCCGGTATTTATACACTTATTTACAGCCATTATACAATTAATAGCTTGGCGTAAGACCGTAACCCAGCGCTTTTTGAGCGTAGGAGGTTCTTTTATAGGCTTGTTAATTGCAATAAGATTATTCAGCAGCGTATACCAAGATGGCACACTCTATTTAAATGCATCTAATTGGGAAGCCCCATTTGGGATTGTTTTTGTTGCCGATCTGTTAAGTTCAACCATGGTGCTGTTAACATCCATCGCCGGATTTGCTGTTTCCATATTTTCTACGGCTAGCCTCAGCAGACAGCGTATGCTTTACGGCTACTTCCCTATTTTCCATTTCCTCTTGATGGGTTTAAATGGAGCATTTTTAACTGGTGATATCTTTAACTTATATGTTTGGTTTGAGGTAATTATCATTTCTTCTTTCGTCTTAATGACCTTAGGAGGTAGAAAGGCGCAATTAGAAGGTGCTGTAAAATATATGGCCATGAATATTTTAGCATCCACCTTTTTCCTGACCGGAATCGGTATCCTGTACGGTATCACCGGATCTCTAAATATGGCGGATTTAAGCTTAAAAATAAAAGCCTTTGATAATAAAGCTTTAGTAGGCATCACTTCCGTGTTCTTCCTATTAGGCTTTGGTATTAAATCGGCAGTTTTTCCACTATACTATTGGTTACCTTCTTCCTACCATACCCCACCTTCTGCAGTGGCTGCCACATTTGGTGGTTTATTGACCAAGGTTGGTATTTATGCGATGCTAAGGGTGTTCAGTTTGATTTTTATTCCCGATGATTTTACCCGAAACTTATTTATGGTATTAGCGGTTCTTACTATTTTGACGGGATTATTTGGAGCTCTAATCAAAACGAATATTCGAAGGTTATTTTCCTATTTGATCGTTTGTCATATAGGTTTTATGCTTGGTGGTATTTCGATGTTTACTAAAGTCGCCCTAATGGGAACGGTATTTTATTTGATTCACGACATTATCGTTAAAACCAATATGTTTCTAATTGCAGGATATATCAGACAAGTCAGAGGAACCATGGATATGCACCGTTTAGGTGGTTTATATAAGGAGTATCCAATGATTTCCTTATTGATTGCGCTGGTTTTATTTTCCTTAGTTGGTGTTCCTCCATTATCTGGTTTTTGGCCGAAAATTTATTTAATTCAGGAAGCTTTCGTTGGACATCAATTTGTCTTTATTACTGCGATCATTTTGGGAAGTTTAGGAACCATGTATGTCATCGCAAAAATGTGGGCTCAAGTATTTTGGAAAGATGTTCCTGAAGGAATTGAAGTGGAAGATAAATATAAAGACCTACCATTATTCCGAAAGTTGTTACTTATTCTACCCATTTTCCTACTGGCTTTTGTAACCTTATACATAGGTATACAAGCGGAAAGTATAGTCAAAGTGGTGGATCGTATATCAAATGAATTGTTGGATACCAGTCCTTACATCCGTACGGTGTTGGGTGATAAAGCGAATATACTATGATTAAGTATTTTTTAATGAATCTATTGCTATCCTTCATTTGGGTGGCGCTACAAGGATCCTTATTGTATTCTAACTTTATTTTTGGTTACCTGCTGGGGTTTGGTGTATTGTGGATCATGAATAGAAATGAAACGGATCAACGTTATTTCTATCGAGTTCCCAAAATCATCAGCTTCTTTTTCTTCTTTTTGTATGAGCTCATCCGCGCAAATATTCAAGTGGCATACGATGTGATTACCCCAAAATATTTCTTTAAACCAGGAATTGTACGATATCCCGTAAATGCGCAGACAGATTTTGAAATTAATGTACTTTCTACTTTTATCTCGTTAACACCGGGCACCTTGATTCTCGATATTTCTGATGATAAAAAAGCCATTTACATCCATGTGATGTATTTGAAGGATGAGGAACATTTTATACGATCGTTGAAAACCGGGGTGGAACGAAAATTATTAGAATTAATACGATGAGTTTAGAAGCATATTTCGATTTCGTGATTCTACCAATATTAACGATCTCCGTTTTATTGGTATTCATACGCCTGTTTAAAGGTCCATCTGTGGTGGATCGCGTAATAGCTCTGGATTTAATCATTACGATTGGTATTGGGATTATTACAGTTTACAGTATCCGACAGGAACAAGAAGTGTTATTGGATGTGGCAATCATCTTGGCACTTATCGCATTTTTAGGAACTATTGCCTTTTCTTATTACATCGAAAAACAAGAAGATGATTGATATTATATTAGCTATTTTAAGTACAATAGGTGCACTATCTATTCTTTTTGCATCCATCGGCGTTTTGAGAATGCCTGACTTTTATCTTAGGTTGTCTGTCACGGTAAAGGCTTCTACTCTGGGTGTGGGATTATTATTAATCTGCGCTGCGATCATGTTCCCTGATGATGTTTCGGTGACTACTAAAGCTATTGCGATCATATTTTTTCTGTTCTTAACGGCACCAATTGCCGCACATATGATCGGCAAAGCGGCTTATTTTACGGGTACTCCCTTATGGAAAGGCACAATTGTAGACCAATTAAAAGGGATGTATAATAAAGAAACGCATTGCCTGGAAAGTGATCCTGAAAAAGCGCATCCTGAACCAGAATCGGAAACTAGAGATGCACGCGATGAGGCTACGGATTAACTCGTTTCAGAAAAATTATATTTACAATAAAAAGCGCGCAAGTTGGATGACTTGCGCGCTTTCATTTTTAAGAAATTAAGGTAATATCAACTTCTTGGTATTGGTGAGGATGGTATCTATGGAGCCTTTTTTAGGTATGAATCCATTACTCAAATAAATATCCGTTCCTGGTTTATAGTCCTTCAAGAAAATGGTATCCTTTGGATTGATAACTTTAAAATCAACCAGCTGGTCTTCCAAATTCGTGTATTGAAAGATGGATTTTACCAATACATTTCCTTTGTCCGGATAAAAGATTAAGCGTAAATCCTTGGAACCTGCATCTGTAAATTTTGACCTTACATTTAAGGTGGACAAACTGGATTTATAGCGATCTCCATATATTTTACAGAGTACATTTTGTTTGATTGATGAATTTCCATCTTTGTTTAAGGTATATACAGAGAATCGATAACTGGTTTCTTGCAATTTATCTACATACAAGCTGTCTGATAATCCTGATTTTTCTTGTGGAATATCAAACACCATCGTATCCAATGCTCCTGCTAATACTATTTTTACCGCCGATTGATTTGGGGGAACGGTATATGTTAATTTAAATCGATAGTATCCGTCTGAAGGAGCTAATTTCTGTAACTTCCCTGGATAGTTTCTATCACTATCTATCAGTAAATCTTTATAAAATTCGTCTGGTTCACTACAGGAGGTGAAGCAAATGCTCATTATCACTAATATGTAAAATAGGGTTATTTTAGTCTTCATAAATTCCAAAAAAAGTTAGTTCATCAATTAAAAATTCTGTCCATCCTTCCCAAACAGACTTAATGGCGAAACGATAGTATTGATATGCTGGAGGTACCTCATCGAAAATAAAATCTTCTCCATTAATGGCTGCGTAAGCTGTTAATTCTGCTGCAGATAAATTCGCCGGTTTAGTGGATACAAAATCTTGAATTAACGTCCAGTCATCCAAATTTTCTTTGTTACTGGGGGCATTACTGCCATAAATAGCAAATGTTTTCGGTGTAGAATATCGGAAAGTGAAATTGCTGGAAGGGCCGTTGTAATGGAATAATTTAACCCTTGAAAGTTTCGCTTTTTTACCTATATTAATAGAAAAATGAGCTTCCTTTTTATTAACTTCATTCAACACATCTGCTTTCGAATAAAATGCAGATGCCGAACTTGCTACTCCAATAATATCATCCCATAATTTAATCATTGGATAGTTATGGCTATACTTCAATTCATCACCTTGATTTGGGATAATAAATTCACGAAAAAGAGCTTTATCCAATTGTATTTCTTCCCAAGGAGTTCCAGTCATGACCAAACTATCGGAAATATTTCCCCAACGATCTGTTACATAAATATAGAAGGTGTCTTCTACTGGTGGAAATCCTAAAAAATACTCCGATCCTTTTTCTGTTTTTATTTGTTTTCGAATTTTTGTAATAATCTTATTTTCATCTTTTTTGATTAATGCTATATTAATAGATAATGGATCAGATTCCGGATTGGAAAAGTTGATTTTAATACCTGAGAATGTGAAAATGGATTTCAAAGAATTCTTAACTACTTTGAATGAAGGTGTTAATACTTCTACATCAAATATAGTCGGCTCACCTTCCACCTCCCCTTTACTCACTGGAGTCACAGTAATGGAATGTTTGCCTTCTGATTCAAATCCTTCTAATATTATATTATCCTCGTATTTACTCAGCTTAACCGACCTGATGACCTCCTTCCTAATTTGAAAATCTATTCTGGTATATAAATAATCATCAGGTTGAGCAGTATTGATAATAACTTTTACTTTTCCGGGAAGTGCTTCCGATGTTATCTTATCTATTTTATTTGGTAATACCCCTTTTTTAGTTTGAAATTGAGGTTCTTTTGAACAAGCCATTGCGAACAACAAAATGAAGCTCCAACGCATACAGCTGTATATGTAATAACATGTAGTTTTCATATGAATCTTATTTACCAACCTGGATTTTGAATTAAGTTTTTATTTGTAAACATGGCATCATCATCTATAGGCCATAGGTAATCTCTGAGGGTGAATTGTCGTATATAGGATGATTTTACGCGGTAATAATAATCTGCATTATCTTGTGAGGTATCCCAATGCAAAAGAGGCTTACTCAACTCCGAATCGGCAATTTTCCAACGGATAAAATCCCAAAATTTTTGACCTTCTAAGTTTAATTCAATTCTTCTTTCTTTTCTTATAATTTCACGTAAACCCTGTTGAGTACTGGGCTTAGTTGGAAAAATGGAAAATTGAGCCCAGCTTTCTACTACTGGTTTTAAACCTGCTCGCTCTCGAATCGGGTCAAGATATTTGAACACTTCAGGACTAGGACCTGACTGCTCATTTAATGCTTCAGCATATAACAAATATAGATCGGTTAATCTTATGATCGGAAAAGGAAATTCCACCGAAGTAGTAGATCCATTAGATCGGATTTCGTATTTAAAAGGGACTAATTTCTTGGCATAATAACCCGTCAAATTAAAAAAATATGGATTATTTGAAAACATAGCTTGTCCCTTTTTAGCCATCACCAGAAAAGGAGCTTTTTCATCGTAAACACCCTGACCATACCAGGTTCCTCCATCAAATCCTAAATTGGCATAGAATCTTATTTCTCGATCTATATTTAACTTGGAGGTTTTATAATTGGGGATTAAAAATACTGTTGGATTTGATGATATTGTTGTGACGGCAAAACGATTGGAATAATCCCAATGTAAATCTTCTTCTATAGGCACTCCATTATTGGTATAAAATTCTTCTGCTGTATTTATACTTACTGAAAAATTGCCATAACTAAATGCATTTGGATAAAATCTAGGAACATAATTAGAAAATTGCATTCCATGATTAATACTCCTAATATTTGCCCATAATATTTCCGGATTAAATCTTTCTGTCAAAGCACCACGTATATTCAAATGTATTTTCGTCTCCTTGGAAGCTAATTGAGCAAGGGGTGGAAGATCGTTCAGTTGATATTTAAACAGTTTTACATCATGTGTGTTCGCTAACTCAATCGCTTCTTTACAAGCGTCTACGGCTAATTTCCACTTATTTGGATCATATTGCTGATTAAAAAAGTTCTCCGCATGTTCATTCTTGAAATGAACATAATCTGTATTCCCATTATAAAAAGGACTGGCAGCGTATACTAATAACTTAGCCTTAAATGCTAAAGCAGCTAGTTTTGTGATTCTTCCGTATGTACTTAAATCGGTATTTACATCATTCAAATATGTTGCAGCTTCGTCCACAGAATTCACCATAAATGAAATGCAATCATCGACCTTCATCCTTTTTACTTTCAATAATTCAGATTTCTCTCCTAGTGCCATGTTTTTATCAATGATAGGTATGGGTCCAACTTGCAGGAATAGCACATAATGGTAATAAGCTCTCAATACAATGACCTCAGCCTTCCAACTGTTTTTTTCAGCCTCTTTCATATCGGGAACAGTCATAATATTGTCAATGAAAATATTGCAATGCCTGATGCCTTCCCAAATATTTTTTGCTGTCCACTTGGATCCGAAAGGACTAGCAGTTCGTTGATTTCCTAAAGCAATCTGTGTTACATTAAATGAAGATTCAAAATTGGAGTGAGTAGCTTCTAAGCTGTTATAAAAAGTAGGATCTACATTGTTAGCCCAACTTCCTTGGTCTATAGGAGCACCATCTGTACTAGGTAAATAGGAATAACAGGTAGCCAAAAAACGCTCTGCTGTGTTTCTTAGACTAAAAGCCATCTCTAAATCAGGAACATTGTCTGGGACAATATCTAAGAATTTGGAACAAGACAGACTAGCACCAATAAAGATGCTGATCATACAAAAAGCAATTTTTCTCATGATTTAGAAATTTAAATTAAGACCAAAGTTGGTTACTTGTTGAATAGGATAATTAAGACCATTCCCCTTTTGCTCCACATCCCAATCCTTAAATTGACTCCAAATAAAAAGATTGGTTCCTGTAGCATACAATCTTAAATTGGTTATTTTGTATTTGCTGAGCCATTTCGATGGTAGAGACATCCCTAGTTCCACTTGTTTAAGTCTGAGGAAGTCACCATTTCTTATCCACCAAGAACTTGGTGCAGCATTGTTTTCGATGGGATTTTCCGACAACCTTGGTGCTAAAGCATATAAATCTTGATTATGTTCAGACCAATGATTGTCGGCAAACATGGTTAACAATTGATTGTTTCCGACTCCTCCGTCTAAGCTAACCTTGGTAAATGGATGAACTCCAGTGCTGTTATAATTGATCATGAAGGAATTTCTGGCAGATCCTTGAAAGAACATGGAAAAGTCGATGAACTTATAGGAAGCAGAAAAGCCAAATCCGTAAATAACTTCTGGAACCATAGGATAGCCCATGGGTACCTGATCTTTATGGTTAATTACACCATCGTTATTAATATCAAAATATTTAATATCTCCAGCCTTCAATGCTCCGCCAATGAGTTGTCTTGGAGAATTGGCAACCTGCTCATCCGAAACAAATAAATGATCTGCTACATATCCCCAGATCGTATTGATTGGTTTCCCCGAGTATAATAAATAATCTAAACCATAGTCGATTTGTTCATACTTCAAATATTTGGATCTGGAATAGGTTAAATTCCCCATCAATTTCATGGTAAAATGATTTCTGAATCTTAGGTTCCATGTTAAGTTACCGTCGATTCCTCGATTAGAGGCTTCGCCAATACTTGCATATTGCGTAACAGCTCCTAATCCCATGGTATTCGGAATATCTGCTCTTGATTGCAGTATGTTTGAACGATGTTCACTGAAATATTCACCTGTAAATTCCAACTGATTTAAAATGGAAAAGTCAAGAGCAAAATTGGTTTTTCTGGAAGTTTCCCAAGTAATATCAAAATTGGCGTATCGATTTATAGCAATTGTCGCAATTTTATTATTCAAATTAGAACCAAAGTTTACTGTTTTATTTTGGTTGAATAGATTGACATCCGAGAGGTAAAAAAATCGCTCATCAGATGCTCCAACCTGGTCATTGCCAATGAAACCATAGGTATATCTGAATCGGAAATTGTTAAAGAAATCTTTGAAAGGGAAGAATTTTTCATTGGATAAAGTCCAGGCGGCTCCGATAGATGGGAAAAATCCAAAACGGTTTTTCGAAGCAAATCGTTCTGTACCATTATAGCCAAAATTAAATTCTGCTAAGTATCTTTTATCATATCCGTAACCGAATTTACCTGCATATCCAATGTTTCGTAATGGCAAGGAAGCTTGAAGTGCTCGTTCTTGTGAACTTACCAATGTGGTAATTTGATGTCGAATATTATTATAAAGGTTGGCTGTAATTTGATGTTTATCAGCAAATACCCGATCATAAAAGATCGTCGCCTCAGCATAAATCGAATTGCGAACATCCTTTTCTCCAGGTACAAAGTTCAAGAATTCTGACCCTGTAGTTTCGTTCAGCAATTTAAGTGACGGTAAGCCTGATAGGTCATTGACTCCAGTGGAAGTATAAAAATAAGGGCTAGTAGAACGACTCACAGACATAGTCGAGTAGCGATTGGTGTTGATCATTCCCCTAAATCGCAAACCCGGAATAAATTGATCTAATTTTTGATTTAACTCCAATTGAGCATACATCGTCGAAGTGGAATTTTCTCGGTAGCCCTTTGAAATTTCAGCATAAGGATTTAGATAATTAGTGTCGTCTTCAAAGTTTCCAAACATGGTATGTTTGACGTATTCAAATCCTTTCACATTTTCATAAAAGGCAGGAAAAAGAATGGGATTGGCTTTTGTCGCATAACTATAAGCGGTATTGCCAGTAGGTATAGGTCCTGTATATTCATCGAAAGTTCCACCTAAACGAACCACCAATTCTGTGCTGTTAGTAAGATTAATATTGATATTACTTTTTAATTGATAGGTATCAAAACGGATATTCGAATTATAATTGTTTGTCCCAACGGTTTTAAAAAGTCCATTATCCTTATTAAAAGTTCCGGATACAAAATAGGATGTTAAGCTGTTTCCTCCATTGATATTAATATTGTTCCTGTTGGTTAAAGCTTGCTTCTTCAAAATCATATCCATCCAATTGGTCATCGGATAAATTATGGGGTCAGTACGATCTTCGGTATTTCTAATTTTATCCTCAGAATACAATGGTGCGACTTGAGGATTTCTGGTTAATATGGCTTCATTGTGGTATCGCATAAAAGTGATTGGATCTGCCACATCTACAACTTTCGTAGGTCTAGAAATGGAAGTTTCAGTAGTAATAGAAAGCTTAGCTCTACCAATTTTCCCAGATTTAGTAGAGACTAAAATAACTCCATTTGCACCTCTGGCTCCATAAACCGCTGTAGAGGTTGCATCCTTCAACACGGAAAAACTTTCAATATCTTGAGGTTGTAATCTAGCCAAATCATTTGTGGTGACCTCCATGTTATCAATCAAGATTAATGGATCTACCTTTCCTGTTCCAAATGAACTTACCCCGCGAATAAAAAAGGAAGCATTGTCGTATCCAGGTTCACCTGAAGTTTGATAGGCAATCATTCCAGCCACCCGACCCGCTAAGGCGGTAGTTAAATTAGTAGATGGAACTTTTAAATCTTTGACATTCACCGTAGTTACAGAACCGATTAAGTCTGTTTTTTTTACTTTAGTATTGAAAGCCGTAATCACTACCCCTTCAATTAATTCATCTTTAGGTTTTAGGTAAATTTCCAGATAATTGTTCTCATTCAAATCCAAGGATAGATTTTCATAACCTACCATAGCAACTTGAATGGAATTGAATTGAACTGGGATTTTGATGCTGAATTCCCCTTTAGCATCTGTAGAAGTAGCCAAATTTGTCTTTGGCACACTGATGGTCGCACTGATAAGAAGTGAAGAGTCGGTTTTGGATAATACTTTTCCCTTTACAATACGATCCTGTGCGATGGAATAATGCAAAGAGAAAAAACCAGTCATTAGGAGTAATAACTTGATTAAGCGCATACTTAAATAATAATTTAGAGTTAATAAAAAATAAATTAGTTAAATAATCATCACAGTGAAGTAATAATTATTGCTAATTTAATATTTTTAAACTATAAATTAATTATTAAATATAACTTTTAAATAATTTTAAAAGTTTATTTTATTAATAATTAATTAAAATAAAATTATTAATCGCGGATTATAAAGTATTAAAACGATAAAGTAAAAGTATTTAAAGCTAAAAAATTAGACACACAGGCTTGAATATGGCATATCTTTTTCCAGAATCTTTTAACACTCCATTTTTAGAATTTCGATGAAAAACGACAATTTCATTGGTATTTTGATTACCAACAAGGACAAACTTCTCATCAGGAGAAAAATTAAAATTACGAGGCCCATTCCCCATAACCGAGGTGACTTGGTCCTGCTGAAGTTGACCGTTTTTCAGCACTTTAAATAAGGTGATGGTATTTGCGTCACCACGATTCGTCGCATAAACATGTTTTCCATTTGAGGATATTTTGATGTCTGCCGCCCCATTATTACCTGTAAATGCAGCATCATTCATACTGATGATCTGTTGTTGTTTCCAATAATCTTTCTCACGACTATACATCACAATTTCACCTGTTAATTCCATCAAAGCATATAACCATTTTCCATTGGGATGAAATGTAAGATGCCTTGGGCCTGCTCCTTTAGGTGTAGGAATTATTTCTTTTTCCTCAAATTTATACTTATTTCCATTAGTGACAATTTTCATCACATGGATTTGATCAGTGCCTAAATCTGAAACATATATTTCTTGGTCAGGACCTTCAAATGCGGAATGCACATGAGAAGCTTCTTGCCTAGCTTTATTTGTACTAGAACCTTTAAATTGTACGGAATGATCTAAACTCTTAATAGAGCCATCCTCATTTAATGCATATAAATCCAAAGCGCCTCCTAAATAGTTGGAGACAACCGCATATTTACTATGTTGATTATCGATGATGACGTGACAGGGAGCTTGTCCACCTGTTGGCAAACTATTTAGTAATTTGAGACCGTCAGAATGAATCTGATAAGAATTAAGGGCTTGCTTACCATCTACTAATTCGCTTACAGCCAATAATACATTTTCATTTCTAGCAATGAAGGATGGATTAGCCATATTGACTACTTGTTTGAATTGGATATCTGCAGTCTTTGTGTTAAATTCTAATTCATAAATCCCTTGACTTTCTTGAGCTGCGGTATAGGTGCCTACATACAAGGGAATTTTTTGAGCTTCAACTTTGGAAATACACATATTAAGTGTGATTAAAAGCAATATAATAGGTCTAATTTTCATCTGTTAAATATGGTTAAAAGGAATTTATATTGTTAATGAATCAGTATTTTAGCAAACTCTTTATGAAGTAAGGGTAGATTAATTCAATATTTAATTCATAAAAGTATAAAAAAGGCATAATATTTAATAATTTTGCTGATATTGAATAGTTAAGAGCGAATCAAAAGAATGAAACAAGTTTCAAGTATAATTCTCATTTATTTATTAATTAATGTATTCACAGCTTCGGCGCAGAATAAACTAATTGATCGTGTAGTAGCAACTGTTGGAAGTGGCGTAATCCTGCAATCTGACATTGAAGCACAGTATGCGCAGTACCTCATTAATGGAGGTTCTCCAAATGAGCAATTTAAATGCATGGCTCTTCAGCAATTGATTATGACGAAATTATTGGCTCAACAAGCTGTAATTGACTCTGTAGAAGTAACCGAATCAGAAATTGACGATGATTTGAATGCCAAGATGAAAGGTATGATTTACCGTGGTGGTGGTCAAGAACGTGTCGAGAATTTCTTAAAAAAATCTATTTTGCAATACAAAGAAGAAATGCGCCCTATTGTTGCTGAACAAATGAAAGCGCAAAAGTTGCAAAATACCATTATCCAAAAGGTAACCATTACTCCGCAAGAGGTTAAAAAATACTTTGAAAATTTAAACCAAGACTCTTTACCGTACTTCAATACGGAAGTGGAAATTGGAGAAATTGTGATTAATCCAATTTTAACGAAAGAAGAAAAGAATGTCTTCCGTGAAAAAGCAGAAATGTATCGCAAACAAGTGGTGGATGGTACCGATTTCCGTACAGTAGCAACATTCTATTCTGATGATAAAGGTTCCGCAGTAAATGGTGGTGAGTATGACTTTGCACCTCGGGAAAACTACGTTAAAGAGTTTTCAGCAATGGCCTTCAAATTAAAACCAGGAGAATTGTCTCCAGTTTTTGAAACAGAATATGGATTCCACTTTTTACAAGTTCTAGAGCGTAGAGGTGAAGAAGTGAGAGTAAGACATGTCCTTGTAGAAATTAAACCAACTGTAGCCAGCTTAGAACGTACGAAAGCTAAAATCGATTCTATTTACGATAGAGTAAGTAAAGGTCAAATATCTTTCAGTGCAGCAGCTTCCTATTATTCGGAAAACAAAGAAACCAAATTTAATGGTGGTATGGTTTTCAACCCGCAATCACAAAGCCGTTCTACAATCATTCCTGTAGAATTGTTGGAAAAAGAATTGTTTGTGGCTATAGACCCGCTTAAAGAAGGCGAATATTCGAAACCTTTCCAATTCCAAGATCCAAGAACTGGCAAAACTGCTTACAAATTCAATTATCTAAAAAGAAGAATTCCACCTCATGCAGCAAGTCTAGAACAAGACTTTGCAAAAATTCAAGAGGCAGCTCAAGAAGATAAAACTAGGAGATTGATGAGTGAATGGTTTGAGAAGAAAACTAAAAATACATTCGTCCATATCAATGAAGATTTCAATGCTTGTGATGAATTAAAAATTTGGAATAAACCACAAGATTTAGCTGTGAAATAACAGCAAAGCTTTATTGACGATATCGTTCAAATAAAAAGGGCAATAATCAATGATTACTGCCCTTTTTTAATTCTTTAAAAATGCTATTTCTCAAACATCATTTCTAGAATAACTTTCCAATTAAAATCATCTTTTAATTGCCAGATTCTGATATAACTAAATTTCAATACCTTTTCTTTAGTTCCAACAGTTGCAGTACCTAACGTATAAGCAAATTCTCCACTATAAGCACGACCAACTTCTGTAGGCTCTGTATCTATTTCGATGCGATCTTTCTTCAGAAATTCCAACACATTGTCCTTACCTACGATTTCATCTTTCCATGGAAAGTAATATCGAACATCATCAGCTAAGAATTCTGAATAACCTGTTCTCGTATCTGCCTTTAAAATATTAGAAAACAACTCATCCGTTTGAAAGACGACTTCTTCCCGCTGTTCTAATCTTTTAACAGATCTATGCTTTAAATAAGGTTTATTATCTGGTTCATAATATTCTAGCCCAGTGCTTTTCTTTTTGCCGTGGTTTTCTACTTCTGCGCGAAGATGAATCTTCCAACTCCCCTTCTTATCGCGCTTCCATACAGTCAAATATTGTCCATTTCTCTTGACAGCACCAACTTTTTGAAATTGCATCGGGCCTGAGGTAACTCCCCAATCCAAGCTTCTTGAAACCAATACCAAATTGGGATCCCAATTCAACACATCTGGAAGGTTAGGTCTATTATCCAGGTAATTTATAGCATTTACTGGAGAAGGAACATAAAATACACTCTCCTTATCCAGCATATATTTTAAACCCGCTCTAGGATTCTCTGTTTTAGATAGATTAGCCGCTGTTTTATCTACATTCAATAACCCACCAACTTTTTCTGGCAATTGACCAAAACTTGCAATGGATAAACAAGTGGTAGTTAGAAAAACTAAGCTCTTTTTATAGATCATTCTTTATATTTTACCTACCTAATCAAATCTTATTCCAAAGTGTACCATCTTTACTATCCTTCAATAAAATACCTACAGCATTCAATTGCTCACGGATACGATCAGATGTGACAAAATCTTTGTTTTTCTTAGCATCATTGCGCATTTGAATGATAATTTGCATTAAATCATCCATTTGATCTTGATCAGCTAACTGATCATCCTTTAAGCCTAAAATATCAAATACAAATGCTTTAATGAAAGATTTAAGCTCATTTAAATCAGAAAGGGTAATAGTCAACTTATTATCAAATAACGAATTGATGATTCGCACCACCTCAAACAGTTCTGCTATAAGAACCGGACTATTGAAATCATCATCCATGGCTTGATAGCATCTTACTTTAATTTCATTTAAGTTGCCGAAGTTAGAGCCTTCAGATACATTAATTTTGTCAAGTAAGCTTATGGCAGTCATCAATCGTTTGAAGCCTTTCTCTGCTGCATCAAGTGCCTCATTTGAAAAATCCAAAGTACTACGATAATGAGCCTGAAGCATAAAGAATCTCACAGCCATTGGAGAATATCCCCTTTGTAATAAAGGATGATTACCCGTGAAAAGCTCACCTGGCAAAAATCCATTCCCTGCAGACTTAGACATTCTAGCACCATTAACCGTTAACATATTGGTATGCATCCAATATTTAGCAGGAGTAGTATGATTACAAGCTTCCGATTGGGCTATTTCATTGGTATGGTGCGTAGCTGCGAGGTCCATTCCACCTCCATGAATATCAAATTGATCACCCAAATACTTCTTACTCATAGCCGAACATTCGATGTGCCATCCCGGAAAACCTACTCCCCAAGGCGATGGCCAACGCATGATATGTTCAGGTTTAGCTTTTATCCACAAAGCGAAATCCAATCGACCTTTCTTCTCATCCTGCCCACTCAGTTCACGAGTATTATTAAGTAGATCTTCCAAGTTACGATTAGTTAAAATGGTATAGTTATATTCTTTGACATATTTTTCAACATCAAAATAAACGGTACCATTAACTTCATACCCAAAACCATTTCTGATAATCTCTTGAACCATTTCAATCTGCTCTGAAATATGTCCAGTTGCAGTAGGTTCAATACTTGGAGGTAGGGTATTAAACAAACGTAATACATCATGAAAACCGATGGTATATTTTTGCACGATTTCCATTGGCTCCAATTGCTCTAGCTTAGCTTTTTTAGCAAATTTATCATCCCCCTCATCGTTATCACCTTCGAGATGACCAGCATCTGTAATATTTCTTACATACCTTACCTTATAGCCTAGATGAATCAGGTACCGAAAGATTAAATCAAAAGATACAAAGGTTCTACAATTTCCCAAATGAACATCACTATACACAGTAGGTCCACAAACATACATCCCAACTAAATTGGGATGAATAGGTTCAAATTTTTCTTTTTTACGAGTAAGGGTATTGTAAACTATTAAATTATGCTCCATACGAGGTGTTGAAACGATTATTTTTGTCTAAAGAATATTTGAATTGGAACGCCTTTAAAATCGAAATTCTCACGAAGTTTATTTTCGATAAAGCGTTTATACGGGTCTTTGATATATTGAGGTAAATTACAGAAGAATGCAAACATTGGCGATCTACCAGGCAGTTGCGTTACATACTTAATTTTGATGAATTTACCTTTATTTGCTGGAGGTGGATAATTCTCGATAATCTCCAACATCACATCATTCAATTTTGAGGTAGGAATCTTCTTTGTTTTATTCTCAAAAACTTCCATAGCAGTTTCCACCGTTTTGAAAATACGCTGTTTCTCTGTTACTGAAGTAAATATAATAGGAACATCAGAAAAAGGAGCAATTTTATTTTTAATATTTTCCTCGAATAATTTCGCGGTTTTATGATCCTTCTCTACAGTATCCCATTTATTCACCAAGATCATTATCCCTTTTTTGTTCTTTTCAGCTAAATGGAAAATATTAATATCTTGAGCTTCAATTCCATCTTTTGCATCCAACATTAAAATCACCACATCGGAATCTTCTAAGGCTTTAATTGTACGCATCACAGAATAGAACTCAATATCTTCATTCACTTTTGATTTTCTACGAAGACCTGCCGTATCTACCAATAAAAATTCATGACCGAATTGATTGTAATGAATATGAATAGAATCCCTAGTAGTTCCCGCAATCGGAGTAACAATATTTCTTTCTTTTCCTAAAAGTGCATTTGTTAAAGATGACTTCCCAACATTTGGACGGCCTACGATAGTAAATTTCGGCAATACACTCTCTTCTTCTTCCTCCACTTCGAAATGCTTTACAACCTCATCCAATAATTCCCCAGTACCTGAACCAGTCATTGAAGAAATATTATAAATCTCACCTAAACCAAAAGCATAAAATTCAGCAGAATCATGATGTTGTTTTGCACTATCTACTTTATTCGCTACCACGAAAACAGGTTTACTTGATTTACGAAGGATATGTGCGATCTCATCATCTAAATCTGTAATACCTGTAGCAACATCTACTACGAATAAAACTACTGATGCCTCTTCGATCGCGATTAATACTTGTTCACGGATAGCTGATTCAAAAACATCATCAGATCCTTGCACAAAACCGCCTGTGTCGATTACGGTAAATTTCTTACCTATCCATTCTGCTTGACCGTAATGCCTATCTCGGGTTACTCCACTAAAATCATCTACGATTGCCTTACGACTTTCCGTTAATCGGTTATATAATGTAGATTTTCCTACATTGGGTCTACCAACAATTGCGATTATATTTGCCATATTATTAATAAGTTCGTTACCTCACGGCAACATTTTTCAGGTATTGTGTAAAAGTACAAAGTTACGCAATAATCACACATTATTAGGCAGTTTTACAAAAAACAAATAAGATAGATAAGAATGTAATCGATAGACCGAAAGACATAACATCCTATTCTTCATCCAAGATAAAAAATAAAAGTAATGAAGAAGGCCATCCAGGATTGGACAGCCTCCATCTAATAAATAGTTTTGAAAATTAACAGTTAGAAATATTTTATTGACAATTACGATATTTAAACTTCGTTTGATATCGAATTTCGTATTTCCAGATTATTAGTTGAAAGAATCTTGAACTCAGTGCTGAGTTTAACAAGAAAACAGTTTAAAAATTTCGCGCTAAAATAATCAAAATAACGGAATTATTAACCACACAAAAGCCAAAACTGCACTTCTCTACGGACCAAGATTATTTATTACACGTAAACGAAAACCATCTTTCTTCCTAAAACATTGAAAAATTACCACATTCTTTTCAGGTAACAAAATATAAAATAAACGCAAACGTTTGCTTTAAATAAAAATTAACCTTTGAAAACTCATATTATATATAGCAACTGACGGGTTAAAACGAGAGGTATTTATCAAATTAATAACAAATTTAATTAAAATTAGATATTGAGCCAAATGATTTTAGAAAAATTAGAAAAAATCGCATTATTTATCGATTTTTAATAAGCTTTTGATTATATAAGGATATTATCAGTTAATCCTATTTTTCACATAAGGATAAAAAAAGACAGCTCCCAACACGATTACTGCTCCAAAATAGAAACCTGTACTCATCGCTTCCTGCTGACCGAAAATCAATAAAGCCAATAATATTCCATAAACAGGCTCCAAATTGGTGGTTAATGCCACGGTAAAAGCAGACAGTTCTTTCATTACTGAAACGCCCAATACATAAGCCACAGCTGTACACAATCCACCTAATAAAAACAAATACCCGATATCCTCATAACCAAGAATCAATTGATCATTAAATCCATCTTGAAAAAGAAGCAATAGACTGATTCCTAAAAAGGCACCAAACATCTCGTAAAAAGTAATCAATGCAGGATCCGCTTTTTTAACCATTCGAGCGTTGAAAATGGAGAAAATACTCGCACAAAAAGCACAGGAAAGTCCAAAAATTATTCCCCAGAAATATTTAAACTCAAATTTGAAAATTAAGTAAATACCGAATATGATAATCAAACCAACAACTACATCCGATAAGGCAATCTTTTTCTTATTGATTATAGGCTCTAAGATAGCTGTAAACAATGTGACGCTAGATAACGTAACGAGTGTAACCGATACAGTCGACACCTTAATGGCATGAAAAAACAATATCCAATGCAGACCAACAATTAATCCGACCCCCATATATTGAAACAATTGAGAACGGCTAAGACCAATACGAATGCCTTTGATTTTAAAATAAATAAAGAGAAATAGTACCGCTATCAGCACTCTATACCAAACTAACGGAATAGCAGAAATGGAAATCAATTCACCTAAAACTCCTGTAAAACCCCAAATCAATACCGTAAAATGCAATATCAGAATATTGCTGTTGATTTTAAATGAAGGCATAAACACTTACTTAGGTGCTTTTTTAAGAAGATAAAAACTTAAAATTATAAATATGACGTTGGGAATTAAGACCGAAATCAAAGGGTCTAATCCACCCTTGATGGAAAACATACTTGAAAAACGTTCTAAAACAATATAAATACAACTTAAACCAATTCCTAGGCCCAAGCTTAGACCAATACCACCTCTCACCTTTTTCGAAGATAAAGACACGCCGATAATCGTTAAAATAAAGGCTGAAAAAGGATTGATCAATCGCTTATATTTTTCCAGCAACAATTCATTCATCATTCCAGTTCCACGAATTTCTTCTTTATCTATACGGATCTCCAGTTCTTTTTGGCTCATGGTCGTAAAAACATTTTCATAAACTTCAAAATCCTGAGGACGCATATCTAAGGTTGTATCCCGCTTTTCCCCATGTTCCATTGTTTCTTTCAAACCGTCGATTTCCCGATTTGAATAGGTATGCAAGCTCCATTTGCTAGCGACCGAATCCCAAGTTATTCGTTCTGCCATCAACTTCTCAATCATTTTATCCCCATCAAATTTCTCCAAACTAAAGTTGTAACCCGTACGACTTTTGATATCGAATGAGCCCATATACACAAAAGTATTTGAATCCACCTGCATGTGGGTGGAAGATGGAGAAGTTTCTTTGTTCGGTTTTACGAAAACATTTTCAAAGTCAACTTTGACTTTATTGGTATAAGGGATAATATAAACGTTAGAAACTAAGGTAAGTGCAAAAATCAAACCCGCACACAAAATGTATGGTCTCAATAGGCGATTAAAACTCATCCCTCCACTCAATATGGGCACAATCTCTGTCTGATCGGCCATTTTAGAGGTAAAGAAAATAACCGCTATAAAGTTAAACAGCGGGGTTAACATGTTGATAAAGAAAGGCAAACTTCCTAAAGCATAATACTCAAAGAAGACCCGATGCATTGGAGCATTGTATTTATTAAAATCATCGATTTTTTCCGAAATATCAAAAATCACAATAACCACACAGAAGATGGCTACTGTAAACACAAAAGTAGATAGATACTTTTTAATGATATATAAATCAATGATTTTCATAGTTACAGACTATAAACGTTGGTCTAATATTTTCACCATCTTATTTTTCCAATCGTAGAATGTTCCATCGATGATTTTTTCCCTTGCTTGTCCCATTAACCAAAGATAAAAATGCAGGTTATGAAGCGAAGCAATTTGAGCACCTAAAATTTCTTGTGATTTTATCAGGTGACGCAAATAAGCTTTCGTATGCAAGCGATCAACCAACAAATCACTATCTGGATCTATAGGACTAAAATCATCCTTCCATTTTTCATTTTTAATATTGATGATTCCTTTTTGGGTAAACAACATACCGTTTCTAGCGTTTCGAGTAGGCATCACGCAATCGAACATATCGATTCCTAAAGCAATATTTTCCAACAAATTGACTGGTGTACCTACCCCCATCAGGTATCTTGGTTTATCCGATGGAAGAATATTAGTCACTACCTCCGTCATCGCATACATTTCTTCTGCTGGCTCTCCTACCGATAGACCACCAATTGCATTCCCTTCACGATTGAATGAGGCAATAGTTTCTGCTGATTTCTCCCTCAAATCTTTATATACTGAACCCTGAACTATGGGAAACAAGGTCTGATCGTATCCATACAAAGGCTCTGTGCTGTCAAATCGATCACAACAACGTTTTAACCAACGATGCGTCATGTCCAATGATTTTCTAGCGTATTGGTAATCGCAAGGATATGGAGTACACTCATCAAATGCCATGATGATATCCGCACCTATAATTCGTTGCGTATCCATCACATTCTCTGGAGTAAACAAATGTTTTGAACCATCGATATGAGACCTGAAAGTTACACCTTCTTCTTTGATTTTACGAACTTCAGTCAATGAATATACTTGATAACCTCCAGAATCCGTTAGAATAGGTCTGTCCCAATGGATAAATTGATGCAAACCTCCCGCTTTTTGGATAACATCCAATCCCGGACGTAAATATAAATGATAGGTATTTCCTAATATTATTTGTGCTTGAATATCATTAACCAATTCATGCTGATGTACCGCTTTCACTGTACCTGCTGTTCCAACGGGCATAAAAATCGGTGTCTTTATTGTCCCATGAGCGGTTTCTATCTCTCCTGCCCTTGCTCTTGAAAGTTTGTCTTTTGCCTGAAGCGTAAATTTCATACTCATATTTAATCGACCGCAAAAATACTATAAAATTTCGAGCAAGCCTTAAATCCGCTAATTTATTCGCATTTATTAACATCTGCTCAATCAATTCGTCAATTATGCTGTATCTTTGCTGAAATTTTATGCATTTAACCCCAGAGATTATATTACAATGGTACCATATCCCTTTAGGGATTATCGGCGTATTGCTTCTTTTTCAGCTATACTTTTTACTTTTTGTTTACACACGTTTAGCCCGATATAAAGTAAGCTCTTTCCAAGATTCAACCGAAAAGCCTGCGGTATCAGTCATCATTTGTGCTCATAATGAACAAGAGAACTTAAAGAATTATCTAGAAAGCATTCTCAATCAAAATTACCCCCAATTTGAAGTAATTGTCGTTAATGATTTTTCTACCGATGATAGCAAATGGGTACTAAAAGAACTTGCAGAACAATATGCTCAATTAAAAATTGTAGAAATAAAAGAGCACATCAAGCTCAAGCATAGCAAAAAGTTTGCTTTAACGATGGGGATTAAAGCAGCTCAGCATGATATCTTATTAATGACAGACGCGGATTGTCTGCCAAACAGTGAATTTTGGATAGCGGAGATGGTTGGAGCCTTCAGCGCTGATGGAAAAGAAATCGTATTGGGATACTCCCCTTACTTTAAACTCCCCGGCTTCTTAAATAAATTGATTCGTTTTGAAACTACGCATACCGCTATGAGTTATCTTTCTTATGCCTTAAAAAAAGATGCCTATATGGGGGTTGGTAGGAACTTAGCCTATCGAAAAGACTTATTTTTCAAAGGCAAAGGATTTAACGCACACATGCATATTAAATCGGGAGATGATGACCTTTTTGTCAACAGCAATTCCACTAAGAAAAATGTACAAATAGCCATTCATCCAGATGCTTTTGTCCTATCAGCTCCAAAAAACACCTGGAAAAGCTATTACAAACAAAAAGCTCGACATGCCGGAGCTTCTGTTCTTTACAAAAGTCGGCATAAAAGAATGTTAGGCATACAACTCATAACTGCCCTCTTTTTCTATTTAGCCATCATCCTAACAGCATGTTTATTTCCATCCACCTGGAAATTCATTCTTGGAGCCTATTTGATACGTCTAATCATTCAATTCTTAGTTTTTAGACCTATTTATCAGAAACTTCAAGTTAGCGACCTATTGGTTTGGTTACCTGTTTTAGATCTATATTATTATTTTTACATCTGTTTTAATGGATTGTTCAACAGAAGAAAAAAACAACAATCCTGGAAATAACCCTTTAATACATACGTACGTGAATCCAACAGTAGACATCATATTTCAATATTTTCCACAGCTTACGGAAAAACAAAAAGAACAATTCACTCAATTGGCTACAGTCTATCCATTTTGGAACGATCAAATAAATGTGGTTTCTAGAAAAGATATTGAAAGCCTTTATTTAAAGCACGTATTACATTCTTTGGCCATTGGAAAATTTGTTTCTGAATTAAAACCTAAAACTAGAATATTGGATGTGGGTACTGGAGGCGGATTCCCAGGTATACCTTTGGCCATACTTTTCCCTGAAGTACAATTCCATTTAGTAGATTCTATTGGAAAGAAAATCAAGGTGGTTCGTGAAGTAGCTAATGCAATTGGCTTAACAAATGTCGAAGCTGATCATATCCGCGCAGAAGAAATCGATTATAAATACGATTTTGTCATTTCCAGAGCCGTTACCCGATTAGCTGATTTTATTCCTTGGGTACGCAATAAATTTGAAAAGAAAGATCAAAATGCAATCCCGAACGGCATTCTGTATTTAAAAGGAGGAGACCTTAAAGAGGAAATCAAAGAAGCAAGGGTTAAAGCTGAGTTGCATCCTATTAGCAGCTACTTTAAAGAAGACTTTTTCGAAACAAAATACGTGATGTATATTCCCATGTAGGAAACTGAATCACCTGCTTGAATGCGATAAGCAATAGGGAAAAATTACTGATTTTTCCCTATTGCAAATATTTCGTTATCTCTGCTCCAATCAAATTAATTTCCTCATCCATACCAAACATAGGCAATCCAGTTTCAGGATTTAGCTTCAACCACATCGTATCGGTATCTTTAATTAATTGAACATACTCTTTTCCATCTTTAAAGATGGTATAGGTATCCTTTTCATCCGGAAATATAGAATATACTACGTCAGCTATCTCTATATCAAAGGGTTCTTGCATTTCCATATTTTTCTGAATTTATACACAAAGTTAAGCAATTAAATGCAGGAGATATTGCAGAAAGTGGCCTGAATCATTATCTTTAGTCGCAACTAACCAAAAATGAACGCGATAGAGAAAATTGCATTAACAAAGATAAAAGGAATAGGTCCTAAATCGAGTCGATTACTATTAGCGTATTTTGGGTCTTTAGAAAACATTTTCATCAGTTCGAAAAAAGAATTACAACAAATCCCTGGGTTAAGCTCCAATGTCATCCAACAACTTCTTTCAAAATCATATTTAACAGCTTGTGAGCAGGAATTGCGTTTTGTGGAAGATCATCACATCGAGCTTTTATGGTATGAAGATGAAAACTATCCACAGCGATTAAAACAATGCGATGATGCCCCAATGCTTTTGTACAATAAAGGTAATATTAGTTTAAATCAAGGAAAAGTAATCAGCGTTGTCGGCACTAGAAATGCCAGTCCTTACGGTAAAAAACTAACCGAATATCTCTTAAACGAATTAAAAGAATACCATGTCCATGTTGTCAGTGGCTTAGCCTTCGGCATAGACATTTATGCTCACCGAGCAGCCTTACAACTCAAATTACCTACTACAGCTGTACTAGGGCATAGTTTAGATCGCATTTATCCTTATGAACACCGGGACACCGCTAAGGAAATTATGGAAGCTGGAAGCTTATTAACCGAATTCCCTTCAGGAACATTGCCAGATCGTATGAATTTCCCTATGCGAAACCGAATCATAGCAGGACTTGCCGATGTAACTGTTGTGGTCGAGGCCGCCAATAAAGGAGGAGCCTTAATCACGGCAGAAATCGCAAACAGTTATGATCGCGATGTCTGCGCATTCCCAGGACATGTGGACCAACCGTACTCTGCAGGATGCAATTATTTAATAAAAACCAATAAAGCACATCTAATTCAAGAACCTCAAGACCTCATTCAGTTAATGCAATGGCAAAAAACCAACCTAAAGAAAACATCTTCCGGATTACAGTTGCCTTTATTACCCGAATTATCAAGCGATGAAAAATTGGTCTTTGATTTTTTAAGAGATGAAAATCAAGCAAGCATTGATGATATTTCTTATTATTGCAATTGGCCAGCAAGTAAACTCGCAGTCACACTATTAGAAATGGAAATGACTGGTTTGATACAAACATTACCTGGAAAAATATATAAATTACCTTAAACCTATAACTAAATTATGCAAGAACAAGTAAATAAGAAAGGAATCTGGAAAGTCATCGGAGCATCTTCCTTAGGAACATTAATTGAATGGTATGACTTTTTTATTTTTGGGAGCCTTTCCATTGTCATTTCTACCAAGTTTTTTCCATCAGACAATCCCACAGCCGCATTTTTATCCACATTAGCTACCTTCGCTGCAGGTTTTGTAGTCAGACCCTTTGGAGCCTTATTTTTCGGAAGATTAGGCGATATGATCGGCCGTAAATACACCTTCATGGTAACTTTAATGCTTATGGGAGGTGCTACCTTCCTCATCGGATGTATCCCATCCTATGATCAGATAGGATTTTTAGCCCCTCTTATTGTGTTGATATTACGCTTATTACAAGGTTTAGCGCTAGGCGGAGAATATGGTGGTGCAGCAACCTATGTTGCCGAACACGCTCCTAAAGGTGAGCGTGGCTACTGGACATCATGGATTCAGACCACTGCCACCTTCGGTTTATTTATCTCCTTAGTTGTTATTCTATTAACTAAATTATTCCTCACAGCTGAACAATTTGATGATTGGGGATGGCGTGTTCCATTTTTATTATCCATTTTAATGGTCTATGTTTCTTACCTGATCCGCAAAAACATGGATGAATCTCCTGAATTTAAAAAAGCCAAAGCGGAAGGAAAAACTTCAACTAACCCATTAAAAGAAAGCTTCGGCAATAAATACAACTTAAAATTTGTTTTATTAGCGCTTTTTGGCGCAGCTATGGGGCAAGGTGTCGTTTGGTACACCGGGCAGTTTTATTCCATGAGTTTCATGAAAACGGTCATGTTTCTGGATTCTGACCAGGCCGACATTATTTTAGGAATTGCCCTATTGCTTGGTACGCCATTCTTTGTGATATTCGGTAAACTCTCCGATAGAGTGGGGAGAAAATGGGTCATGTTGACGGGTATGCTTTTAGCGATGTTAACCTATAGACCCATCTATGAAACCATGTTTCAAATTACCAATACAGCAAATAAAACAGAATTAATCGATCAAAATAAAAGCGAAACATCCATTCATGAAAACGATCAAATTAAGGAGGAAGTATTTAAATCCACACGTTCATTTTCCGATGGAACCACATTAACAGAAACTTTCACTAAACCTATTTCAGAAGTAGGACAAACTATAGAAAAAGCTCAAGAAACCAAAAGTAAAATTACCGTTCATGTTTCGGGCAGCAATTACGCCAAACTTATTGGCTTAATATTTATCCAAATCATCTACATCACTTTAGTATACGGCCCAATAGCAGCTTTTCTAGTCGAGATATTCCCAGTAAAAATCAGGTATACCTCCATGTCGCTCCCTTATCATATCGGGAATGGTATTTTTGGAGGGTTACTTCCTGCAGTATCTACCTACTTGGCTACAAATTCAAAAACTGCTGGAGACCCACAATTTTACTTAGAAGGTTTGTGGTATCCGATTATTATTTCCGCAGTCTGCTTTGTCATTGGAGCCCTTTATATCAACAAAAATATGGTCGCAAAAGATTTAAATTAACATGGAACTTATAAAAAAAGCATTAGGTATCGTTTGGATTATTCTAGCAGGCTTAACTGCATATTTCTGTATTGCACAATTTGGCCTTCCTAAAATATTATCAGGGCATCAAGAAGATGTCGTTTTTGGTGTTATTATCTTATTTATTTTAACCCCTATCATTAGTGTTGGAATGGCAGTTTTTGGTTATTTCGCATTAAAAGGGGAATATCAAAGTGATAAGATGTAATTTTTAGACTGAAAGTCAGCATTATAGCCAAATATTAACATTTTCTTTTCGAAAGAATCAAAAAAATGTTAATTTTGCCGTGGGTAAGTCCTTTACGACCAGCTCCCTTTGACTCCCCCAGGTTGGGAACAAAGCAAGGGTATTAGGTTGAGCGGTGCGATAAAGGTAGCTTACCCATTTTTTATTTCCATTCCTCTAACATTCTTTCCCTTATTCTTTCCTCAATTTCAATTCACAACACACATATTAGATATTTTTCGTTTATTTGTAATCCGAATTAACACGAGTATATGAGTTGGTTTAAAAGAAATAAAGCAGGAATTCATACTGCAACAGAACATAAAAAAGAGGCCCCTGATGGGATGTGGAACAAATGTCCCAATTGTAAAAAGCCCCTTTTGAATGTAGAACAAGTTGAAAATAAATACGTTTGCCATTATTGTGACTACCATATCCGTATAGGCTCAACTGCTTATTTTTCTATTTTATTTGACAATAACGAATACACTGAGTTATTTGCAAATCTAAAAGCTGGAGATCCCCTAAACTTTGAAGACAGCAAGCCTTATAAAGATCGTTTGGTAGAAAGCCAAAACAAAACCGGTCTTAAAGACGCTTTACGTGCAGCTGTTGGAAAAATAAATGGACAAGAGATTGTTATTGATTGTATGGACTTCTCCTTCATCGGTGGTTCTATGGGATCCGTAGTAGGAGAAAAAATTGCAAGATCTATCGATTATTGTATTGAACATAAACTTCCATTTATGCTCATCTCCAAATCAGGTGGTGCCCGTATGATGGAAGCAGCATTCTCCTTGATGCAAATGGCTAAAACATCCGCCAAATTAGCCCTTCTAAGCCAAGCAAAACTCCCTTATATCTGTTTACTAACTGACCCAACTACAGGTGGTGTAACCGCATCATACGCGATGCTTGGGGATATTAACATTGCAGAACCAGGAGCATTGATAGGATTTGCAGGTCCAAGGGTCATTAAAGAAACGATTAAAAAAGATCTTCCTAAAGGTTTTCAAACATCTGAATTCCTATTGGAACACGGTTTCCTAGACTTTATTGTTGATCGTAGACAATTAAAAGAAAAGGTGTCCACCTTTTTGAAACTAGTGAAATAACAATACACAAAGAATTAGCGGTTGATGGCAAATGCGATCAACCGCTTTTTTTTGTCTAAAATTAGCCATGATTATAAAATAGCCTTTAAAACTTTTATTATCTTTATAGCTATCAAATAAACCTAAAAAAATAAATCATGCTTAAACTCAAAGGCTTTCTGATAAGCTGCATTTTATTAGCAGTATCTATAAACCACGCAGTAGCTCAATTACGATTACCGAATTTTTTTTCAAACCACATGGTCTTGCAAAGGGAGACTGCCATAAACTTTTGGGGATGGGGAAATGCTGGAAATCAAGTAGAAATCACTGCAGACTGGTTTAAAGACACCGTCAAAACCAAAGTAGATCCCAACGGAAAATGGATGACCACACTCCCTTCGGGTAAAGCTGGCGGACCTCACCGGATTCAAATACAAATGGGAGGTCAAAAAATAACCTTAGAAGATATCCTCTTAGGCGATGTTTTTCTTTGTTCAGGCCAGTCCAATATGGAATGGGGTGGCAATCAAAATTTAAAAGAGATTTTAGATGAATTGCCTACAGTAAACAATCCAAATATACGTCTCCTTCAAGTAAGTAGAAATGGAGCTAAAACACCTCAAGAACAATTAGCAAATTCCTGGTCTACCCTATCCGCTGAAACATTGAAGCCGTTTTCAGCCATTGGTTATTTTATAGCTAAAGAAATCAATAAGGATCAGCAAGTTCCTATTGGCGTCATCAACGCCAGTTGGGGAGGTACGCCTGCTGAAGTATGGACACCTGAATATCTTATTCTAAATGATCCTTTATTACTAAGTTTTGCCCAAAAGCAAGGATTCGCTGAATATAGACCTTATGAAAATGGAACACTATACAACAGCATGATCGCCCCATTAAAAGGATATAACCTGACCGCAGCCTATTGGTATCAGGGAGAGAGTAATGTAGGCACTTATCCCGGCTATGACAAACTTATGAAAACGATGATCAATTCATGGCGTTCCGCATGGAATCATGATTTCCCGTTCTATTTTGTACAAATTGCACCTTTCGCTTATAACAATCAAGTACCACTTGCCGCATTTTTACGTGAACAACAGGCTAAAACTGCTTTAGAACTTCCAAAAACAGGCATGGTAGTCATTACAGACCTAGTCGATAACATCAAAGACATACATCCTACCCTGAAAAAAGAAGTCGCTCGTCGTTTAGCGGATTTAACTTTGGTAGATGTTTATAAAAAGCCAATCGCAGATTATAAATCTCCAGTTTATAAATCGCAGGAAATCAAAGGAAGTAGTATTGAAATCAGCTTCCATTACTTAGACGGCAACTTAAAATCTAAAGGAGAAATTACAGATTTACAGATTGCGGGAGCCGATAAGGTATTTCACCCTGCCAAAGGTACCATCAAAGGCAATAAATTAATTATCCAGTCTAGCGAGGTCAAAGCTCCTATAGCTGCGAGATTTGGTTTCACGGAAGTAGCGATGCCTAATCTTTTTAATAGTAAAGGATTACCTGTCTCTCCTTTCCGAACAGACAATTGGTAAACATATATCCAGCTAAGTTTATAAAAATTTTACGAAAGGTATTTGAGAAAATCAAATACCTTTCTTTTTTTCAAATAATTTAAATCTTGATCATTTTTATGTGCTTCTTGTTCAAATGAAATTCGCAGATAAGCCCGGTGAAAGTTTTGCAATACGATAAATCGAATTAAGAATTCAGTCAGGTACCAAACATAAAATGGAATAACAAGCAATTCCAGAGCTTGACAAATATGAATACGCTCATGATTTAATAAAATCCTATTCTGACGATCGCGCTTATGCAATAAAAAAATAAATGGGAAAATAGTGATAGCCTGAGCCTTTCCAAAGGAAAAAAATTGAGTCCAAAATTTACTAACGATTACTTTTCCTTGCATAAACCAATTATCTATAAGAGAATAATAGTATAAAATTATCGCTTTTTTTTAAATTCAAAATTGATTGTATATTTGTTTTTATCACCAATGCTGAAAATTCATGCCTTACAAAGAAAGAGATATCAATAAGCTGTACTATACCATGGGTGAAGTAACGGAAATGTTTGATGTAAATGCTTCACAGATTCGATTCTATGAGCGTGAATTTGAGATTCTTCAACCTAAAAAAAATAAAAAAGGTAATCGCCTTTTTACTCAAAATGATATCTCCAATCTAAAGATTATTTTCAATCTAGTAAAAGATAAAGGATATACCTTACAAGGAGCAAGAGACTATTTACGCAGCAATAAAGGCGAAGCTAAAGAAAACCAACGTGTCATTGATTCATTGGAAAAATTAAAAACTTTTTTAATTGAAGTGAGAGACAATCTTTAATTATCGAACAATCCGCTTATCGGCCTGCAAGCTCAATTACTTCTAAATTTTCTATTTTATCTCCATGAATATCAAAGCGCATCAGCGTCCTTACGGTATGCCAACCTTGCTTACCTGCAGCACCAGGATTGAGATGTAATAAGCCCAATTTAGGATCGTACTGTACTTTTAAGATGTGGGAATGTCCACAAATAAAGAGTTTGGGAGGATTTAACATGATTTCGGGTTTTACAAGAGGGCTATACTTCCCCGGATATCCACCTATATGCGTCATCCACACATCCATATTTTCACAGTTGAATCGCAAATGCTCTGGAAATTGCAATCGAATATCCTTCTGATCAATGTTTCCATACACTCCCTTCAAGGGTTTAAACTGCTGCAATTTTTCAATCACATCCATAGAACCAAAATCCCCGGCATGCCATATTTCATCGCATTGTTCAAAATATTGAAATACAGCCTGATCTAAATAACTGTGGGTATCTGAAATTAATCCTATTTTCATGTTAGAAAGCTAAAAAAAATGGTTTCAACAGCTTTTTATAGGCATCTGAATATACTCCTCGCTCCTGATAAATAGTAAATACTTCGCTTTCCAGTTGACCTGGTATTCTTTCAAAACGCAAAATATTTCGAATAAATTCCGAATCATCAAAAGATTGAATAGCCATGTTTCTCCTTAAAAAAAGGGATAACTTCGTCGCTTCTTCAATCATAAGCTGCGTCAACTCTGAAGGCAATATTAATTCAAATAAACCTTTCTCACTTAAATGAAGCGCCGCAAATTCCAATAGCCCCTTAAAAAACACCTCATCAGTATGCTTTGCTACTTTTTTACGGGGATCAGGATTATGTAAGGAATTGATATAAAATGGAGGATTAGAAACTATTAAGTCAAATTTAACAACAGGATTCCAATGAAATATATCCGAATGAATTAATTCCAAACGATCTTTAAAAGGAGAATTTTCCAGGTTTTGTTTCGCAGTTTCAGCAGCTAATGCATCGATTTCAACAGCCACTACGGTGGCTTGCTCAAAACGTTGTGCCAGCATCAATGCGATTACACCTGTTCCAGTACCTATATCCAGCATGGAACCCATTGCTACTTTATCTGATGCAGCAGAAGCCCCTAATAAGACTCCGTCCGTATTGATACGCATGGCGCATTGCTGTTGGTCTACAGCAAATTGTTTAAATTGAAATTTATTAGCCATTCAATCCCCTATTATGAATTCCAATTAATTCTTCAATAGACGTTGGATTTCATCCAACTTCATCAAGGCTTCTACTGGAGTAAGACTGTTGACATCTAAATTATTCAACATATCACGAATTTTTTCTAATACTGGATCATCAATGGAAAACATCTGCAATTGATAGGCTTGCTTTTGTATTTTCCTCATGCTGTCTTTAATCTTCTCCCCTCCTGTACGTTCTTGCTCCAACCTTTTTAAAATCTCACTTGCCCTTGCGATCAAACGAGGAGGCATACCTGCCATCCGAGCAACATGAATACCAAAACTATGTTCTGAACCTCCAGGAACTAATTTCCTTAGAAATATAACTTTGTTTCCAACCTCTTTCACACTCACGTTGAAATTTTTAACCCTTGGCAAGGAAGTGCACAGCTCGTTCAATTCATGATAATGCGTTGCAAATAATGTTTTCGCTCTCGAAGCTGGGTGATTATGCAAATATTCAGCAATAGCCCATGCAATGGAAATTCCATCATAAGTACTTGTGCCACGTCCTATTTCATCCAATAAAATCAAACTGCGGTCCGAAATATTATTCATGATACTCGCTGTCTCATTCATTTCCACCATAAATGTAGACTCTCCGGAGGTAATATTATCCGAAGCACCTACCCGAGTAAATATTTTATCAACTACACCTAAATTTGCCTCCTTTGCCGGAACAAAAGATCCGATTTGCGCCATGAGTACAATCAAACCTGTCTGCCTTAATAAAGCCGACTTACCAGCCATATTCGGTCCCGTAATGATGATAATCTGCTGCCCTTCCGGATCTAAATAAGTATCGTTTGTGATATAATCCTGACCCAAAGGTAAATTCTTCTCAATAACAGGATGTCGACCTCCTTTGATATCAATAATTTTCCCTTGATTAATGGAGGGTTTAACGTAATAATTCTTCTGTGCAATAACCGCAAAGTTGAGCAGTACGTCTAATTTGGCAATCAATTGCGCATTCAATTGTATCGGTTTGATATATTCCGAAATATCAGCTAATAAGTCTGCATAGATACGTTGTTCAATGACTTGAATTTTTTCTTCTGCGCCTAAAATCTGCTCCTCATATTCTTTCAACTCTTCAGTAATATATCTTTCCGCATTCACCAAGGTTTGTTTCCTGATCCAACTATCAGGTACTTTATCCTTATGCGTATTGGTCACTTCTAAATAATAACCAAATACATTATTAAAAGCTATCTTTAAGGAAGGAATTCCTGTCAATTCTGACTCTCTTTTTTGAATCTCCAATAAATAATCTTTCCCGCCAAAAGCTACCTTTCGCAATTTATCCAAATCAGCATCAACGCCTTCCGCAATCACATTCCCTTTATTAATCGCTACAGGCGCCTCAGCTTGCACCGTTTTTTCAATTTTATCCCGAATAATGAAACAAGGGTTTAATTGTTCTGCAATGATTTGTAGTGATTCAGAGCTAGGCTTGTTGGATAGTTCCTTCAATCGTTCTACCGCATAAAGGGCTCTCTTCAATTGCGTCACCTCTCTCGGATTTGCTTTTTGAAGCCCGATTTTTGAAATTAAACGTTCTAAATCGCCAACCTGTTTTATTTCTTTAATGAGATCGTCTCTTAACTCCTGTTCCTGATAAAAATAATCGACCACTTGAAGACGCTCTTGAATAGCTTTTTCCTCTTTTAGAGGCATAATTATCCATCGCTTCAATAATCGAGCCCCCATAGGTGAAGCGGTATCATCCAAGACTTCTGATAATGTGGTTGCTTGCTCATTGGAAGAACCAATTAATTCCAAATTTCGGACGGTAAACCGATCTAACCACATATACCGATCTTCTTCAATGCGGGAAATATTAGTGATATGCTGTAAGTTTCTATGCTCAGTCTCATTTAAATAATGAAGAGCTACTCCAGCAGCAAGCATCCCCACCGGCATTCGGTCAATTCCATACCCTTTCATGGAATTGACATCAAAATGTTTCAGTAAACATTCATTAGCATAGTCTCCGGTATATGGCCATTCATCTAGGGTATAGGTGTAATAGCTTGATCCAAATTGCGCTACAAAATCTTTATACTGTTTCTTTGCAAGAATGATTTCTGTTGGTTTAAAACCTTGAAGTAATTTATCGACATAACTGATGGAACCTTGGGCTACCAAAAACTCTCCAGTGGATATATCCAAAAATGAAATTCCTACCGTTTGTTTATCGAAATAAATTGACGCTAAGTAGTTATTTACTTTTTGTTGAACGATATTCTCATTATAGGAAACGCCTGGAGTTACCAATTCCGTTACTCCACGCTTCACAATAGTCTTTGTTTGCTTAGGATCTTCTAATTGATCGCATATGGCTACACGTTGGCCTGCTCTCACCAATTTCGGCAAATACGTTTCTAAGGAATGGTGTGGAAATCCGGCAAGTGCCGTTTCCGATTCGGTACCATTTCCACGTTTAGTCAAAACTATCCCTAAAATTTTGGCTGCCTTTACAGCATCTTCACCAAATGTCTCGTAAAAATCGCCTACTCGAAACAACAATAACGCTCCAGGATATTTCGCCTTAATCGTATTATATTGCTGCATTAAAGGGGTTTGTTTTTTCTCTTTTGCCAAAGGTTCTCCTTTTTTGAATAAAGCGTAAAAATACTAGAATTGTAGCGATTTGCCAAACTACGCAATACATAAAAACTCCTGAAAATAGAATCCTGAAAATTTCAAAAATACCTCTTATTTTTGCATGAAATATCAAATCAATGGCAATACAGCGAGCAACTAAAAACAACCTTTTCAAAAATAAAACCAACAAAAAGAAGGCGTCTTTTTGGAAAGGGGTATTTTTACCACTTCTATTACAAGTTACTGTCGCATTTTTTGTACTGAGTATATTATGGGTTATTGCATTGAGATTTACCAACCCTCCCATAACCTACCTCATGTTGCAACGAGGATTTGAACGTAAAGCAGCTGGCAAAGAGTGGAAAATAGAGCGCAAATGGCTCAAGTATGAAGATATTTCCAATAATCTTAAACGCGCGGCCTTAGCTGGAGAGGATGCACATTTCATGACACACAATGGTTTTGACACCGATGCTATTCTTGAAGCTTTCGAGAAAAATAAAGATGGTAAACGCCTTCGTGGTGGAAGTACCATCAGTCAACAAACTGCAAAAAATGTCTTCCTTTGGCCTGGAAGATCCTGGCTCCGAAAAGGATTAGAAACCTATTTCACAGTACTCATTGAATTGCTATGGAACAAAAAAAGAATTTTGGAAGTCTATTTAAATGTCATTGAAATGGGGCAAGGAGTATATGGAGCAGAAGCAGCATCGCAATACTATTTTCATAAGTCTGCTAAAAACCTAAGCAAGAAAGAAGCAGCATTAATTATTGCCATCTTACCTAGCCCTCAAAAATGGGACGCAAGAAATCCATCCAATTATATCAATAGAAGAGCAAATAGCATTGTTCGTTATATAAATTATTATAAAATTCCAGAGTAGGGTGGTGGATTTGAAATTAAATATATTCAATTAAACCTAAAGAATTATATTTAACGAATATTTTCAAGCACTATGATCTTATAATATACCCTATCCAACAATTTATAATAAATAAGATTAGATATTCCATTTTGTGGTACATTGTCATATATTAAAACTGGTTTTTCAAAATAGATTTTAAATCTATCTATAGTAAAGCTTCTTCAACATGAATTAAATAACATTACATTTGATATGTAGGATCATTAGTTTAACTACAAATAGTAGACTAACAAAACAAACATTTAGAGAACTAATTAAGCAATAAAGTATATTGATGATATCAGATCTTCAATAAAGTAGTATTTACTTAATTTATATAATAAAAAAAACCCGAAGCGCAAACTACGGGTTTTGTAAAGATCTTATTTTAAAGTGCTGCTTTATAGCAGAATGTATAAAGGGGCACATTTCATCCACAAAGATACCACTAATTTCTATAAATCAAAACAAATATGCGAATCTATATTTCTCTTTAACACTTGATTTTCCATTGCTTGAATAATAATTTTTTTTAATTGCTCTTCCAATTCTTCAGCTCTATTTTGAGATACTTTACTTAAATAGAATAAAATCAATCTTATTGAAGAATTGAGATTTGTTTGATTTCTTGTTTTTAACTTATACCTATTGCTCGGTATTTTGTGTATTCCTTTTGGTTGGTAAAAATCAAACAAAACGGCGCTATGAGAACAAATGTTTCTTACATTAATAATAGAAGAAATATGATTTTCAAATTTTTTAACATCTTTAATTCCATATGTATTTGCTATCTCTAACTTTAAAGTTTCATCTTTTAGATTTTTAAATAATTTGAATACCTGACCAAAAGTAAAAAACTCTAACGTTTTCCATGCAGGAGCATATTTATCATTAATATATTTAGAATGATGTTTCTTGATAGGATAATTACACTTAATAAAATTAGAATTATAAATAATTTTAAGTTGATTAATAAATTCATCCTCTACAATCTTTGAATCATTAAACCAAGTAGGAGAATTATTGTATTTATTTGAAACATAATAAATAACTTTTGTTCTAAAATTAACTTCAATTCTATATAAATATTTTGATAAAATATTTCTAAGGTCAACATCCAAGTAATACAATTTTATTGCGTCTAATAAAGTAGAATCTTCAGCAAAATTATGCTTATCATCAATCTCAAAATAATGCCAATAAAAGCCTAATCTGTAATAACCAATATCCAACAGTAATTCTTTAGCTTTTTCAATACCTAAATCACTGAAACTCATTCCCCTAGAATTTAATATCGATATTTGCTCATCAATAGTAGTCGCTATATTTGCCATTAATTATAGATTTTATTTCTCAAAATACTAAAAAACATGATTTGTATTTCCATATTTATTGAAAATCATCTAACTATCAACACTTTATCATTCAAACCCTCAGCTGATATGCTAAATCTATCTACGTTTATAAATTAATATATTTACTTTCCAATTACTTTAACAAAAATTACTACAGACTATAAACTGCCCTTCTTAAATTAAATAAAACAAATTGTAAATTAGGAATGTAAAATCCTCTTATAGTTACTTCTCAATACAATTCTATATTAGAAAGCACGACAATCAATATAGTCCTTAATAATATAATCTAGTTTCAACATTTTTTTTTCAGAGCCTTCAACTAATTTGCAAAATTAATTTTGACTTCATCTTAACCAAAAGTCCTAAACTTATACTAAAGACATTATCTGGACAAGATGTCCAAATACCACTCTCAGACGGATCTCCTTCGGATGTGATACGGATTTCAAATGGATATTATATGAAAATATCCGAAGGAAATCCGTAGCAGATTCATAGGAAAAGCATAGAAATACTTAAGACTTCAGCATTAAAAACACTATTGAACAGCTAAGAAATTTTATGAAATATTGTCCAACAAGTAAGATAGAAACAAATGGATATGACGAATTAGGAGTACAACTGAACAGCTATAAGAAATGATTATTTTACTCGTGTTATTTAACGTTTCCTTTTATTTATAGATTTCCACAGTGATGGTACCATCTTCTGCAACCGCACCACGATACATCCCTTCGGTATTGAACGGCATAGCCAAATGACCATCCTTATCCAAAGCAATCATTCCTCCGTCACCACCCATTTTACCGATTTCTTCTATAACGCCTTGTGTAGCTTCAGCCAATGTTTGTTGGCCGTAAATCATTCGAGAGGAAACTTGATAAGCTGCTACCGATCGAATAAAAAATTCTCCCCATCCGGTACAGGATACCGCAACAGATTGATTATTTGCATAAGTGCCAGCACCTATTATTGGTGCATCTCCAACTCTACCAAATTTCTTATTCGTCATTCCACCTGTCGATGTTCCAGCTGCCAGATTTCTATTATTGTCTATAGCTACGCAACCAACGGTTCCAAATTTTTCATCTTTATATGCTGCAGGTATATGAGCTTGATTAGCCGAATGGTCTAATTCAGCTCGCTCCTTGTCTCTGGCAATAGCTTTCTGTAAGGCTTCCCAACGTGCCTTCGTCCAAAAATAAGCAGGATCTACAATTTCCAATCCTTGCTGTTTAGCAAATTTCTCCGCACCTGCCCCCACCATCATGACATGTTCTGAATGATTCATAACAGCAATAGCCGCATGAATTGGGTTTTTAAGGGTGGTCACTCCAGCCACTGCTCCTGCTTTCAAATTAGCACCGTTCATCACAGACGCATCTAATTCATTTTTACCTTCATTAGTAAATACAGCACCTTTACCCGCATTAAACAAAGGGGAATCTTCTAAAATAGTGATCGTGACGGCGATGGCTTCTACACTGGATTTCCCAGCATTTAATGCTTCATAACCTGTTTGCAATGCACGTTTAAGGGTAGCTTTATATTCAGCCTCCATAGCATCCGTCATATTTTTTTTCAAAATAGTTCCGGCACCACCATGTATCGCTAGAACATAACGATTTTTTGAAGCAGATTGCCCGTAAATTGTCGAAAAACAAACAGAGAACAGGATAAAAATTAGAGATAACAAGTAAGATCGTTTCATAGAAGCAGGTTATTTAGGTTAAAAATAGAAAATAATAGCTATAAACTACAAATGCCGAACAATTTCTTGTCCGGCATCTGGTTTTCATAGGTAATTTATACTATTTTTTGGTGACTGTCAATTTAGCTTTATCATTTCCTTCGGATAAATCAACAATAAACTCATATTTTGCGTTGTTTTCCAAAGTTTTTCCTGTCAATATTCCTAAGTTTCCAGGATCTCTTCCATTGGTACCATCTCCAACAAATATGATATCACTAGTGGTACTTAATTCGGTATTTTTATACTCACCCCCCCATCCTTTTTGATGGAAGAATTTAAAGTTAATATTGGATTGGCGAATCGATTGACCAGCAACAACCGTTACTCTGTACCTCTTGTTTCCTATTGGCGCAAGACATAATGCATTATCGGTATTCCATCCTACTTCACTTCCTGCTACTGCAGGTTTACCAATACCTTCACCAATAATCCAAATAGCACCTGTACCATCCGAATTTAGTGTTGCTAAATTATTTCCATTCATAGCCTCTACGAAAATGTAGGATTTATCAAAATTCGCATAGAATCTGTATTTTCCTGTACTAGCATTAAAATAATACTTACCACCTTCTTGACGGATATAATCTTCATCCAAAGACCAGGTATTTAAACCTTCAATCCCATCAATAGTCAGTTCTTGGCCTGCAGTAACTTGTATATCTACAGCGTATAAATTATCTTTTACTAAACGCATTCCTTCCCCATTGAATGCATATCCAATAATAAATGGACTTGCTTCGTATGTTAAGGTATTAAAAGCTATGGTATATACACCTGAAACAGAATTTGAAAAAGGAATATCCTGGCTGATCCCTTGCGTCACAGCATCATTTTCCCAACCAAACTGAATAAGATTACCTCGAGTTCCAAATGCTGGAGCTTCTAAATAGCCCGTAACCTTGAATGGTAAATTTTCCGTTAATTCATACTTATTTGCTGCTACACGCAACATCTTGTATGTTTTACTTGCCGTAACCAAATTAATAAACGGAAAATCAGGTCGCGTAAGTGGCAGAGCCTCTGTTTTTTCTACCTTCACTAATTCTACATTTTGTAGGGTAAACTTTAAACTCGCGCTTCCATTAGGAATATCCTTTAAAAATGGAACAAATAATTTGCCTGAATAATCGCCATATTCTTTCGTACGAATAATTTGTTCAGCAACCACTTCCTCGTTAAATAACAGCTGCGCTTTAACAGTTGATAATTTGACACCCTGATCGGCTACTGATACCGTAAATGGAATACTATCTCCAAAATGAGCCGATTCAGGCTTTACTTTAACATCAATAGTTGGACTTCCACCACCTATTGGAACGATTAATTCTTCTTCTTTACACGACGCTACTAAAGCAATCAAAAGAATATATAGTGAATAATTTATTAGTTTTTTCATTTTTTCCAAGAATAAGATACTACAGCGTTTGCTGGAATAGCGTAAGTGAAATGATTTTTACCGTCGTCTATGGTTACTTTAGATTCTGATCCAGCAGAATTACTAAGTACAACAGCATAGCTTCCATCCGTATTTTTGAAAGCGGCATAGGTCAGATTACTATCACTGATGCCTTGCGATCCAATGCGAGTAGCTCCTGGTTTAACTACTGAAGACAGGTGCCCAATGATGTAATAATGAGAGTTCTTACGAATGGTTTTGTAGTCATTTTTATTGATATCTACCGCACCGTAACAAGTTTGGCATCCTCCATCACGATTAGGTCCTCTTTCAGAATCCAACATTAAGTTCCAAACGATCACCCCTCTACTCCAATTGTTCACCGTACCTAATGCCACTTCTTTCATGTCTTCGGTCAAACGTTTACTTAAATTCTGACCATCGTTCCAAGTTCCGATAGAGGTTTCTGTAAAAACAATTTCTTTAGTAGGAGCTTTTTGATGAATGTCTAATAACTCATCCTTGTTTCCTCCATAATTATGATAAGCTGATCCCGCAAAATAAGCAGCAGCAGCCGCATCTTCAAAGATTTTAATTGGGTAATCTTCTTGAGTAGGCATATTATCGTAATTGTAATTATGGTCAAAAGCATAGATTTTAGTAGTTAAACCTGCTGCTTTCAATTTTGGACCTAAAGCTGTTTTTACAAATGCCTGCTGTTCATCCCAGTTCATTCTTAATGAAGCTGAATTACCTGCATTCAGCGGTTCATTTTGCGGAGTAATGGAATAAATGTTGATGCCATGTGATTTCATCGCTTCAATCCATTTCACAAAATAAGTCGCATAATCCTGATAATAGTTCGGATTCAAATGTCCACCAGTCCAAGAATTGTGTGGCTGTAAATCTGTAGGGCTCTTCACCTTCATCCATTTTGGAGGAGTCCAAGGAGATCCCATTATTTTTAAGGAAGGATTAATTGCTAAAATTTCCTTTAATACAGGAATCACATAATTCAGTTCTTCCTCTTGCAAAGCGAACTTCTCAATCCCAGGCTCATCCGCTAAGGAATATTCACTTAAGGAGAAATCCGAACATCCAATAGCGATACGGATATAACTTTGTCCCATGCCTTCTGTTGGAGAGAAAGTTTCCTTTAAAAATTTACTGCGATCAGCAGCACTCATTTTTAATAAATTAAACGCAGCCGATCCTGTCACCGCAGATCCAAAACCATCCATGGATTGATATTTCACATTTTCATCCAATTTTATGGATTTTGGAGACATATTCGACCCGGAAGAGAAGTTTACATAACCTTTTTTAAAATCTTGCGATAAAGACCCTGTGGTTGTATATACTAAGACATCTCCAGATGTGGGAACTTCTGGTTCAGGCAATACCGTACCATCCTTCACACTATCGCTACCACAAGCGATGACTACCGCAGCTAAAACTGCAGTAGAAAAAATACTATTTCTAATTCTATTCATCACCTTCATCTTAATAACCTAAATTCTGTTTGATATTTGGATTCTGATCGATTATCGCTTGCGGTATTGGCAGACGATAGGAATTTTGATCAAATTGATAAACCTGCGATTTACGACCTGAATCTTTCGCATAAACAGCATTCATGACCTGTTCCACTTTATTTAATCGTACCAAATCAAACCAGCGCTCACCTTCAAAAGCCATTTCTAAACGTCTTTCTTTCAAATAAGCTTCCAACATAGTCTCTTTCGAAGCTTTAGTTCCAGCACTTAACTTAGGAAGTTGAACACGTTGACGAACTTGATCAATAATATTTGCTGCAGCATTTAAATCAGGACTTTCTTTCATGATCAATGCTTCCGCTTTTAATAATAAAATATCGGCATACCTCATTTTGATGATGTTACTAAATGCCGAACGAGTTTTGTACATGAAAGGATAATTATTAGCAGGGTAATAATTGCTCCATCCAGCTGCATAATATACGATGGATTCGGTGTATCGAATTTGGTCAGCTTCTCTTGTGAATGCTCCAATTAAATCACGTGAAGGAGTAATCCACTTTGCCCAAGTAAAGTTGCTGTTATAATTGGATAAATCACGACCAAACATCCAAGTAACCCAGTTACCATTTCCTACAAAGAATTGTGCTTCGAGAATACTCTCATTTGAATTTCTTTTCTTTGCATCAGCAGAACCTTCTATTACACCAAACAAATCGCGATAATCTGCTTCTAAGTCAAAACCATCTGCCGCTAATTCATCAGCATATTGAATAACTTTTGCATAGTTTCTCAATGGTTTTTCAGCATATACCTTCGCCAATAATGCTCTAGCAACAGATTTAGAAAATTTAGTTTTATCCGTAGTCAAATTTGCAGGAGCATCAGGCAATGCCTCTAACAAATCTTTTTCAATTTGTTGATAGGCTTCTAACTCTGATTTCTGCTCAGGAAAGTAATCAGCATAAACATCTTCAATAGTTTCTGCTGTAATATCGCCTGCAATGGTGGTAACCACAGGAATATCGCCCCATAGACGAACCATATCGAACATCACTAATGCTCTGAAAATTTTTGCTTCAGCCTTCATCCGTGTACGCACCGAGTTTGTCAAGCTATTATCTGCCACAGAATCGATATTAACAATCAGCAAATTGGCACGAGCAATATCTTCCATATATCGGTTCCAATCTCTTTCCATAACGGAATTAGAGCCTTCAATGGAATTGTTTTCAAATGGAACTACTTCGGCACCTGTAGTTCCTGCATAGGCATTATCGGAGTGGGACTCAGCAATCAAAAGTAAGTCCATGTACCAATGTTCTTGCCTATCGCGCATTTGGTTATAAATCGTTTGCATATGTGCTTCTACTGCCGCACGATCTTTAAAAGCTACCTGTTTTTCTGTATCTGTAACTCCTTCGGTCACATCAGAATAAGTATCCAATGGATCCTTATCTAGTGAACAGCTGCTAGCTATTGCAACAAGTGCCACCACTATCAGCTGATATATAAAAATTCTTTTCATCGTTCTCAACTTTTAAATACTAAAATTCTAAATTCAAGCCTACTACAAAAGATTTGCTCTGAGGGTAAGTTCCCCAATCAATACCTTGAACAGTTCCACTATTACCATATTGATTCACCTCAGGATCTAAACCCGAATATTTAGTAAATGTCAGTAAGTTTGTGGCAGACACAAATGGTTGAAGTCTATTGATACCCAGTCTATTTAACACTTCCGAGCGAACATTATAGGATAATGAAATATTTTTGACACGTAAATAGCTACCATCTTCAACAAAATAGGTGGAATTTAGCATGTTGAAGCCTGCTTTAGGAATTTCCGTATTTTGTCCCGGCACTCTCCAACGTTGTAATACTCTAGTAGATTGATTTTTCCCGTCGTACATTCCTTCTGTCTCCATTCGAGAGGCATTAAAGATATCATTACCTTGAGATCCTTGTAAGAAAATACTTAAGTTAAAGTTCTTAAAGGAAAAGTCATTCGTTAAACCAAACGTAAAATTCGGATTAGGATTTCCAATAAATGTACGATCAGAAGATGATATACGTCCATCATTATTGATGTCTGCGTAAATAAGATTACCAGTTTCAGGATCTACTCCTTCACTAATATATCCGAAGAAACTACCCATTGATCTTCCAGGGACGTTTCTTACAGCATAATCATTAACCACCTCCACAGTTCTAGCAGCCGGATAAATCTGTTGTAGCGCTAGGCTATTTAGGTTGTTTCTGTTAAATGAAATATTAAAAGCAGTATTCCAAGTTAACTCTTTTTGCACATTTTTACTTTGTACATTTACTTCAAAGCCTTTATTGCTCATTTCACCCTCATTACGAGTAATCGTAGATGCAATTTGACCAGAAGGCAAAGAAACGTACATCAGCATGTCACGCGTAGTTTTTTGGTAATAATCCAAATTCACGATCAACCGATTATTGAAACCAGTGAAATCAATACCAAAGTTTGTTTGATTGGTATTTTCCCAATGTAAATCTTTGGTTCTTAGATTAGCAGCTGAAATAGTCGGTAATGCATTTTGTTTACCTGTTTCAAACCAGGGTTGTCTACTAATATTGTAACGTTGCAAATAAGCATAATCACCAATTCCATCTTGGTTACCTGTTAATCCCCATCCTCCACGAATCTTTAAATCATTAATCCAAGTAATTTCATTCATGAACTCTTCGGATGAAATTCTCCATGCAGCAGATAAGGAAGGAAACACTCCCCAACGGCTATCTGGATGTAATTTTGAAGAACCATCTGTACGTAAGTTCCCTGTGATTAAATATTTACCATCAAAATTATAAGATAGGCGACCGAAATAAGACATAATTGCCCAATCGGAAGCGCCAGACCCTGTACCAGTCCATGAGATCTTATTCGCTGCATTCAAGGTTTGTATTAGATCATTTCTAAAATGAGAAGCATTGATCCAGTTATTAGTATACTGTGAGTTGGTATAAGAAGAACCTAACATAGCTTCAAAACCATGTTTATCAACTTGCTTATTATAGTTAAAAACATTATCAAAGGTGATCACAGAATTCATGTTTCTTGAATCCGAACCTTCACCATATTGATTTCTACCCCATGTGGTAGATAATGGATCTAAGAATGTAGTAGACATGGCATTTCTACGATCCAACGCAAATGTAGAACGGAAGTTTAATTCAGGAAGGATGTGGATAGTTGCCGTTCCAGAACCTATGAACCTATTCTCACGATTTTTATTGTTTTTTGTTCTCGCCATATTTTCTAATGGACTGGTGATATTTACGCCATAGAAATTGTGATAATACTGCCCTTCATTCGCAGCGTCCCAAATTGGTGCATAGGTAGGTGTATTAATGGTCGCTAGAATAACTCCACCACGATTCGACCCAGTTCCTTCTATAATGCCATTTCCATTGTAATCCGCATACGAAATATTCGCATTTACAGTTAACCATTTTCTAACTTTATTTTCAATATTTCCACGGAAATTATAACGCTTATAAAAGGCGGTATTAATGATACCCTTCTCGTCAACATATCCACCAGAAAGAAGGTATTTAATTCGATCATTCCCATCAGAAATGGACATCTGATAATTCTGAGTTACACCATCTTGAAAGGTTTCATCAAACCAATTGGTCTGATCAGTCAAGTTATCAGGTAGACTAATCATACCGATTTCATCCATTAACTCTTTATACTGACTCGTATTTAAAGGGGTTATACTATTCGTAATTTTATTTTGAGTTGCTAAGACATTTAAGGTAATTTTTGGATTACCAACACGCCCTTGCTTCGTGGTGATTAAGATGACCCCATTCGCTGCTCTCGATCCATAAATAGAAGCTGAAGATGCATCTTTTAGGATTTGCATATCTGCAATATCCGTAGGCGATAAAAAGTTGATGTTGTCTACAGGTATATTGTCTACAACATACAATGGATTATTACTACCATTGAATGAGGTTGTACCTCTAATTCGAATGGATGTACCTCCCCCAGGTGCCCCACTCGGCTGGGATACTGTAACCCCTGCTGCACGACCTTGAATAGCTTGAGCCGCATTGACAATCGGTCGTTCATTCATATCTTCCAAGGATACTGAAGAGATAGCCGTGGTCACATCTTTACGTTTCACAGAGCCATAACCGATGACTACCACATCCTCTAGGGTATTGGTAGCTGGTTTTAAATTAATGGTCACTTCCCCTGCTTGAGCAATAATTTCTTGGCTATTGTAACCTATATAAGAAATACGAAGTTTTGTTCCGGTAGGAACATTGGCAAGGGAAAATTCCCCTTCATCATTTGTAGAGGTAGATAATGAACCTCCAATTTGTGTCACCGTAGCGCCGGCTATCGGATTGTTTGATGTTTCGTCTATTACCTTTCCTGTTACTGTGATATTAGCCTGCCCGTAGGACATACTACTAACTAATAACATTAAAAAAATAAATAGACCTGTGTTAACTTTGGTAAAAAGCTGCATAGGACTTATAATTAGTTTTTGTTAATAATTTAGGATTAACCTTACTTCCCATTCAAAGTTAAATAGGGAATCTCTTTAAATAGCTTAATGTGAAATCACTTCATTAAAAAAGTAAACAATAAAAAAGACTAATAACTGATTAACAATAAATTACAATCAATATTCATTAAAAAAAGTAACGTAGATTAGGAGCTTATTGCAATATTTCCGATCTCTTTAATTCGTTCATCAAAATCTTCTTTAGATCCGATGACCTTATTTTTCACTTTCACTCGGTAGTTGTATACAGTCCTTAAGGAGTACCTTAAGAAACGTGCTATTTTATTAGAATCGGAAATACCCAATCTGATCAATGCAAAAATGCGTAGTTCATTGTTAAGTAATTCATCGGGTTTTAGTGTAATTTGTTCTTCAGGTTTCAGTAATTTATTAAAGTCGTTGATAAAACTAGGGTAAAGATTGAGAAAGATCACGTCAAAATTATGGTATAAATCTTCCAGTTCTGTATTGATGATATCTTGTGATTTTAATTCCCGGCTTAATTCTTCAAATTGTTTATTGGACAATTTTTTCAAAATACCTTTTCGGTTATGGTCTAATTTATCGATATAAGAAGAACAGATTTCAAAAAATTGAGCCATGTACTCTTCTTTGATATGATTCGATTCTCGCAAGTCATCATTTACATCCAACAATTGGTTGTTTAATTGATGAAGCTCTTCATTTGCTATTTTTAAATCCTTTCGTATATGCTTTAACCGCTTCATTTGCATATAGACCACAATCAACACAAATAATAACAGAACGGACATGACACTAATGGTGTATAAAAAATACCGGAGTTGATTTTTACTTGCCAGTTCTTTTTCCTGGAAGGCTGAATTAATGATTGGGTAAAAAGAGGAATTTTCTATGGTGCGGAAACGAACGTTACAGAATAGCGCATCTTGCATGGCTTGCTGAATAAATTGATAGGCCTTATCTATATTATCACGTTCAAAATAGATTAATGCTAAACTTTGTAAGGATGCATTGTCTCTTACCGAATTTTTCAGATCGGTAATGGCAGAAAGACTAAAATAATAGACTTGTTTATCTTTGTCTCCTTTATTTTTATAGATTAACCCCAATAAATAAGTGATTACAGCACGTTCATGTTGAGGTTCTTTGATTTCCTGAAGCAGTTTTTTCAATTCTACTTCAGCAAAATCAACCTCGGCACTGAATAAGTATTGTGTGGCATGGTTGATTCGATAAGTTAAGGAGTTTTTAGGCAATACAGATAATAAGGAATCACGGTATATTTCACTTTGAATGAAATACTGATTGTAATTGGTACTTTGTCCATACTGAGAATAAAAGTTGGTAGATGTTTCATAATAATCTGCCAATAAATTCCCGACAAGCTGTTCTCTTTTTAGGTTTTTAAGCAAATCCCTCGATTCTATGAACCGTCCAGCTGAAGATAATAAGCCGGCCATTTGAATTTGAGATTGTGCTTGTTTATAGTGATCCTTTAATTCTTTTGCTAATTGTAAATTATGTTGTACATACAACAAAGCAGAATCAATCTGATACGTTTTAAATTCTAGATATAATTGTTGGTGGATTTCGTAACGGCTAGCGGTAGTGTTTGTTTTGTTTAAAGATTCTTTGAGCACATAAATGCGCTTTAATTTCATTCGCTCAAAAGTAGATTTTTGTTCCAAAGCAGTATTCAAAGCACGCTCAACCGAATCTAAATTGACTAGATCCTGCCCGACAACTGCTGACATACTCAGCCCTAATAATAGGAGGCTTAACAAATACTGAATGATTAATTTCATGCTTGTTTATTACAATTTACCATCCTCTGATTCATCCCACCAATCAGTCTTCAAGTCGTCTATTTCACGACGATCTTTTTTAGTCGGACGACCAGTTCCCCGATCACGTTTTAATATTGGTGCATGAAATGCTGACTTAAAGGCATAGGTTTCTTCTACAGGAGTTTTATCTTCATAATGCAACACTGCTGTCTTGGCATCTACACGCCTATCCAACAAGGACAATACCCGAATCACTTTACGCTCAATTCCTTTCTGAATACTGTATTCATCACCTATTTTAACTACATAGGAAGGTTTAATATTCTGCCCAAGAAGTTTTACACGTCCTGCTTTGCAAGCTTCAGTTGCTAAACTTCGGGTCTTAAAAAGTCGAATGGACCATAAATATTTATCTATACGTAATTTTTCAGTAGGTTCTCCCATCTTACAAAAATAGGCATATCTTCTTAATTTTGATGTTTATGTAACCAAGATGTCGCTAAAAATCATCATATTTGTACCTGTTTAAAAACATTTTTATTGAAATTATGTACGAAATTAATTCATTGAAAAAACTAATAGAAGACGCTTGGGAAAATAGACAACTATTAGAATATAAGGAATATATTGAAGCGATCGCATTTGTGATTCAAAAGCTTGACAATGGTGAAATCCGTGTAGCAGAGCCTATCGGTGAGCGTTGGCATGTAAACGATTGGATTAAGAAAGCGGTGATTCTTTATTTCCCAATTCGTGCGATGAAAGAGATCAAAAATGAGCCTTTCATCTACCACGATAAAATGAAATTAAAAACGAATTATAAAGAAATCGGTGTTCGTGTAGTTCCTGGTGCTTCTGCACGTTATGGTGCTTACTTAGCAAAAGGCGTTATTATGATGCCTTCTTATGTAAACATAGGTGCTTTTGTAGATGAAGGTACCATGGTAGACACTTGGGCGACTGTGGGTTCATGTGCACAAATTGGTAAGCATGTGCATTTAAGTGGTGGGGTAGGAATTGGCGGTGTGTTGGAGCCTGTGCAAGCATCTCCTGTGATTATCGAAGATAATGTATTTGTAGGATCCAGAGCCATCGTTGTGGAAGGAATTCGTGTAGAGGAAGAAGCAGTATTGGGTGCGAATGTGGTATTAACAGCATCGACTAAAATTATTGACGTATCAGGAGATGAGCCTGTAGAATATAAAGGTTATGTTCCTGCGCGTTCTGTGGTAATTCCAGGTTCCTATACTAAAAAATTCCCTGCAGGTGAATTTCAGGTGCCTTGTGCATTAATCATAGGAAAACGTAAAGAGTCTACCGATAAAAAGACTTCGCTAAACGATGCGTTGCGCGAGCATAACGTAGCGGTTTAAGCCTAGATTTTTTTAAAAACAATGGCTACTCAGTTAGATAAACAAGATTTACAACGAGCCCTCGAAACTTTAAGAGCCGGAGGGCTCATTTTATATCCTACCGATACGATTTGGGGAATAGGATGTGATGCCACAAACCCAGCAGCTGTAGATAAAATATTTGCACTGAAAGGAAGAGACAAGAGTAAAAGCATGATTATCCTTTTGGAAAATGATTACCAATTGGAGGCTTATGTTAGAGAGGTTCCTGAAGTGGCTTATCAACTGATCGAAGTAAGTGATAAACCATTAACCCTTATTTTTGATCAGGCAAAAAATCTGGCGGAGAATGCGGTTGCAGAGGATGGCAGTATTGGAATTCGAATTGTAAAGCATCCTTTTTGTCAGGCTTTACTTCAAAAGTTCAGAAAACCTATTGTTTCCACTTCAGCAAACATCAGTGGTCAACCATCAGCGGGGAATTTTGAAGATATTGACCCCGAAATAGTAGCTGGAGTAGATTATGTGGTATCATACGGTCAAGAGGTAGTTGGCAAAGGAAATCCATCTACCATCATGAAAATAGATGCCAGTGGAAAATTCAAATTTATAAGAAAATAAGTATGAAACAGTTGATGACAATCTTATCCGTCTTCGTAGCAAGTGTTACGATTAGTTTTGCACAGCAAGCTATACAACCAGCAAAGGCTGGGGTAACTTACGGAAAGAAAATTGATGAAAAAGGTGCTTTATCTGTCCAAAGTTTGGAAAAGTCTTTAGCAAAAAAAGATAACTATACTGGAAAGATTGAAGGAGAAGTGGTTCAAGTGTGTAAAAAGAAAGGATGCTTTTTAACGATTAAACGTCCTGGAGATCAAGAACCTATCATGGTTAGATTTACAGATTACGCTTATTTTGTACCTCAAGACCTAGTGGGTAAAACAGTAGTGGTAGAAGGTAAAGCAAAAATGAAAGAAACTACCGTAGAATGGCAAAAGCATTATGCGGAAGATATGGGTAAAAGCAAAGAAGAAATTGCAAAAATTACAAAACCTAAACAGGACATCTCCATTGTTGCAGATGGTGTTTTCGTTGTAAAATAATTTGCTGCATTTATTTTTAGGCTGTAAACAACTCATTTACAGCCTAATTTATTTTAAGGAAGGATAATTTCCTTTTCCTAATTGATCAACACGGAAACTATTTATTTATGGCTATATTTCAATCTACGAGCTGTCAGACCATTCTTGTGAATGGACAGATTATGGACTTTAGTATTCCTAAAGTAATGGGTATCCTGAACCTTACTCCCGATTCATTTTACGATAAGGGACGTTTTATGGATTTCAATCAGGCAAAAGATCAAGCTTTTAAATTGATCGAAGACGGTGCAGATCTGTTAGACTTAGGGGCTTATTCGACCAGACCTGGAGCACAAGAAATATCGATTCAGGAAGAATTAGACCGTATACTACCTATGGTAGAATACTTACACAAGTACAGCCCGGAAACTATTCTTTCGATTGATACTTTTCGCTCTAAAGTAGCTTCTGAGACCGTAAATGCTGGTGCTCACATCATTAACGATGTTTCTGGTGGAATATTAGATCCATTGATGTTTGAAACAGTAGCCGCGCTGCAAGTGCCCTATATCTTAATGCACATGCGCGGAACTCCAACGACCATGCAGGAGTATACTGAATATGACGATTTGGTATCAGATGTCGCCACACATCTGGGAAAAAGCGTGGCAAAACTAAGGTCATTAGGGCTGAAAGATATTATTTTGGATCCTGGTTTTGGATTTGCGAAAACCATCGATCAAAATTACGAATTGCTGATGCGCGTGGATGAATTGCACTATTTTGGTTTACCCATATTAGGTGGAATCTCCAGAAAATCGATGATTTACAAAAAAATCAATAAAACTGCTGCGGATGTTCTTCCAGGAACAATCGCTTTAAACACACTACTATTACAAAAAGGGGTGCAATTGCTTCGTGTTCATGATGTGAAGGAAGCAAAGCAACTGATCGAAATTTTTTATTAATACCTATTTTGAAGAAAACTAGAGATATTATAACCATAGGGTTTGCTCTATTTGCCATGTTTTTTGGCGCCGGCAACCTATTACTTCCTCCATACATTGGTGTTCAAATTGCCGACCATGTTTGGATAACTATTTTCGCATTTGGACTTACAGGCATACTACTTCCTTTTCTAGGGATTCTGTCGGTTGTTAATTCAGGGGACACTTTCCAAGATCTTGGTAATCGTTTTCATCCTTGGATAGCACCAGTATTGGGTTCAATCATTATGCTTTGTATAGGCCCTTTAATTGCGATTCCCCGCACTGCGGCTACGACATTCGAAGTGGGGGTTTTACCTTCCTTTCCAGAGGCGAAACCGATCTGGACATCTATTGCATTTTTTGCCGTAACTTGGTTGTTGACTATTTCTCCATCGAAGGTTGTCGATTTCATCGGAAATATGCTCACTCCCGCCCTATTAGTGCTTTTACTGACTTTAATAGGAATGGGTATCATGAATCCTATTGACGACTTTCAAGTCGCTCAATTAAATGCTGCAGAATCCTTTAATTTAGGTTTTCTGGAAGGTTATCAAACGCTTGATGTATTGGCTTCTGTGATATTTGCAGGCATCATCATTTCTGCTTCCAAAGCCAAAGGTTACCAATCCTTGAAGTCAAAAAACCAAGTGGTCATTGCAGCAGGTTTATTAGCCGCGGCATGTTTGTTTATCATTTATGGTGGACTTATTTATTTAGGGGCTCGATCTGGAGTAACTGATTTAGCTATCAAACGTTCAGAATTGCTGATCTTGATTTCTCATGCTATTCTAGGTAAATATGGTATGCTCGCTATTGGATTAAGTATTGCCTTAGCCTGTTTAACTACGGCCATTGCTTTGGTTTCTTCGGTTGGTAGTTTCTTTTCTAAATTAAGCAACAACAAATTATCGTATAAGCTTTTGGTGACTATATGTTGTTTAGTTTCTTTACTGTTATCCGTCACTGGTGTTGATAACATTATAGCTGTTGCCTACCCTATTTTAAGCTTTGTATATCCTATTGTGATTACTTTAGTATTATACAGTGTCGTATTTGGATCTTTCATTAAAAACAAATCGCCTTATATAGCTGCAATTATTGCTTCTACGGTTATCGCTAGCTTAGGATTGTTGAAACAATTCGGATGGCTAAATGAGAGTTTTATTTCGAAACTGAATCAAATCCCATTGTTTGAAAGTGATTTAGGATGGGTAATACCCTCTTTTGTTGCCTTTGTCCTAATAGCTATTACGAGCAGTTTTAGCAAAAAACAAGTAAATGAGTAAATGTAGTTTTTAGGAGTAAATAACTTGGAAATAAAATAATTTATGTATAAAAGTTGGCACATTAGTCTTATGCTAAAGCCAAGAAATAAAAAATCCGTTAACTATTGCTAGCTAACGGATTTTTTAATTATTTCTTAGAAAATCTTAAAGTTTCTTATCGAATGACACTTCCTGAGGAAATATCAGAAATTGGATTCACAAAATCCAATCTTCCATCTGCCTCTTCCGCCATTAGAATCATCCCTTGGGATTGAATTCCTTTGATTTCTCTAGGTTCTAAATTGACCAAAATAGACACTTGCCTTCCAACGATTTCTTCTGGTGTAAAGTGTTCAGCAATGCCTGAAACAACAGTGCGTTTATCTATTCCAGTATCAATGGTCAGTTTTAGTAATTTCTTTGTTTTCGCTACTTTTTCGGCAGTTAAGATTTTACCAACACGGATATCCAATTTAGCAAAATCATCGAAGGATATGTTGGCTTTTGCAGGAGCTTTTGGCGCAGCAATGCTATTGCTTGCTTTTGCCTGTGCTAACTTCTGCAATTGAAAGTCAACTTGCTCATCGGTTATTTTATCAAACAACAATTGGGTTTCCCCTAATTGATGTCCATCGGGAATTAAAGTCGCTTGACCTGCAACTGTCCAATCCTGCGCACTCAAGTTTAGCATTTCAAATATTCTTCTACTGCTAAACGGAAGAAATGGCTGTCCTAATACAGCTAGATTTGCTACGATTTGTGAGGCAACATAAAGAACAGTTTTAACTCGCTCCTCGTCAGTTTTAATCGTTTTCCAAGGTTCCTCATCTGCTAAATATTTGTTTCCTAAACGTGCCGCATTCATAAAATTAGCTAAAGCTTCACGGAAACGATATTGAGATAATGATTGTTTAATTAAATCTGGGAATTTCGACAATTCATTTAATACTTCCAGATCTTGGCTAGTCATCGCAGAACCCAATGTAGCTTTTCCATCGAAGTATTTATGCGATAATACCATCACACGATTAACAAAATTTCCTAAAATAGCGACAAGTTCATTATTCACGCGTGATTGAAAATCCTTCCAGGTAAACTCACTATCGGAAGTTTCTGGAAGTATAGAAGTAAGCATGTACCTCAATTCATCTTGCTTGCCAGGGAATTCATCTAGATATTCATGCAACCAAACGGCATGATTACGCGAAGTAGATAGTTTATCTCCTTCTAAGTTCAAAAACTCATTGGCAGGAACATTTTCCGGAAGGATATATTCTCCATGTGCATGAAGAATGGCTGGAAAGGTGATGCAGTGAAATACAATATTATCTTTACCAATAAAATGGATTAGTGTTGAGTTATCAGCTTCATTGGATTGTTTCTTCCAATATAGTTCCCAATCCTTACCTTCATCAATAGCCCATTGTTTCGTTGCAGAAATATAGCCTATAGGTGCATCTAACCATACATATAGTTTTTTTCCTTCTGCTTCAGCTAAAGGTACATCAACCCCCCAATCCAAATCTCTAGTCATGGATCTTGGTTGTAATCCAGTTTTTAGCCAAGATTGACATTGCCCGAATACATTGGATTTTAAAATATCTTTCTTTCCTTCTATCAGCCATTTCTCCAACCAAGGTTGGTATTTATCCAATGGAAGATACCAATGCTTGGTTTCTTTAAGAATAGGTTCTTTACCACTTAATGTTGACTTGGGATTGATCAGGTCGGTAGGATTCAAAGAGGTTCCACATTTCTCACATTGGTCGCCATAAGCTCCTTCGTTATGACAATGTGGACAGGTTCCTACGATATAGCGATCAGCTAAGAATTGATGGTATTCTTCATCGTAATACTGCTCGGAGAAGCGTTCAATAAATTCTCCCTTCTTATAAAGATTTAAAAAGAATTCTTGCGATAGCTCGTGATGAATAGGTTCTGAAGTTCGGTGATAAATATTAAACGCTATTCCAAACTCTTCAAAACTTTCCTTGATTTGCTTATTATATTTATCAATTATTTCTTGAGGAGTAACCCCTTCTTTTTTGGCTTTTATAGTAATGGCAGCTCCGTGTTCATCTGATCCACAAACATAAACTACATCTTTATTATTTAAGCGTAAGAAACGCACAAAAATATCTCCAGGAATATATGCTCCAGCTAAGTGACCAATATGTAAAGGGCCATTTGCATAAGGTAATGCGGAGGTAATGGTATAACGTTGTTTATTAAAAATATCCAATGGTATGAAAATTAATGTTTATTATAAAGCTTATTCGCTTGGAGGACAAAGATACAGCAAATTGAACTATTCTACTATGGATTGCTTTAAAATCCTAAAGAAATGAATATTAAAAAATAAAAAATTGTATTTTCGGGTTCTTAAGCAATTCCTTAAAATCAACAATGAAAAATTCAAAAGACATAGGACTATTAATAATTCGAGTGGTAATTGGGATAACCATGATTGCATTTCATGGACTTGGTAAGTTAATGGGAGGTCCAGACACCTGGACAAAAATCGGAGGCTCATTAAGTAATATTGGAATAAATTTTACACCTATGCTATTTGGCTTAAGTGCAAGCTTGATTGAGACAGTAGGATCTTTGCTTTTCATTTTAGGATTATGGACCAGACCTGTTGCCGCATTATTAGCTGTCACGATGTTAATTGCAGCTATAAGTCATTTAAGTCGTGGGGACGGCTTCTCAGGTGCATCTCATGCTATCGAGCTGTTGGCAATATATATCGGATTTATTCTTATTGGTCCTGGGAAATACAGCATAGATAAGAAATAACTTAAAATACATACTAAAAACTTATAAATAAAAAATCCTTCAATGTGAGTTGAAGGATTTTCTTATGTTTACTCAGTTGGTTTACTTACAACGGAAAACTGTTTGATGCCAACTATCTTTAAAAGGTACTTCCCATTTACTATCGAAATCATCTGCAGATTGAAGAATATTATTGAAAACAATAGTCTGTTCATTCACCTCTCCTTCTTTACATAAAGCCTCAAAAATATCACGAGATACCAATTGTATATTACCTTCTAAATCTCGATATGAAATCAACATTCTGTTAAATAATCCGATATTAATTTCTTCCTCTAATTCTTTTAAAACACGTACAGACTTATCAATCGAGCAACCTGTAACATGTGCTAATGATTCATCTACTACAAAAATGATGAATAGATTATATTTAATCTCAACTGAACCTGCCAATTGACTTCCATGAGCAGTCCACTCTTGAACAAATTGTTGCAACTTTTCTTTAGCTATTTCTAATTCAGGTTGCGTAAAAAAACGATCTGCTTGATAAATCCACACTTTTTTCATCATCTATTCCTCCTTAATACGGATAATATGGTGATATCATTAAATAAACAATAACACCAGTTACTGCGACATATAACCACATAGGATAGGTAATTCTCGCCAATTTCTTGTGTCGCTCATAAGCCCCAGCAATTCCTCTTACAAAGGTAAATAACACAAAAGGGATTATTATGATCGACAGTAAAATATGAGTAATTAATATAAAATAATAGACATAACGAATCATACCCTCACCTCCGAATTTAGTTTCCAATGAAGTCATATGATAAGCCACATACATCAATAAAAACAGGGATGAGAATACCATGCACAGTTTTATTAAATTCTCGTGCAATTTAATATTCCCCTTTTTAATTGCACGGACAGACCAAAACAAACAAATTGCAGTGATTCCATTTATCGTTGCATAAATAGGAGGTAGAAAACCTAAAGGTTCTACATCATAACCCATCTTAGGTAAATTTACTCGAAATAAGACTGCAACAGCAATTGGGATAAGTATGGACAAAGTCCAAATTATTCCTTTATATTTTTTTTCTTCAGGGGTCATACCCATAACTATTTCCTTTCTACTTTTAAGGGACTATTTCTAATTTCTTCTACCAATTGAACTTTGATTTCATCTTCCAATCGATCAACTTCCGAACGTAGTCCTACATCATAAAATCCACGAATTCTACCTTTGCTATCTATTAGAACAAATTGATTGCTAATAATAAATTTATGAGGATTAGAAGAATCTGGCATCGCTTCAATTAATAAATTTCGGCGCGCATAATCGAATATATCAACTGATGTGCGATTGCCTACATACCAATGAGGATTCATGCCATCACGGTATTCCGAAATTTTATTTACAAGAACATCAGATTGATCCGTACTATCGACACTTATCGAATACAACCGAATTTTATTATTCTCTTTGAATCGCTTAGCAATCCCATTCATATCGTACAACAATTGTTTCGAAAGACCATCATCCTTTGCATAAAACAAATGGATAACAGAAATGACCGTATCTGTCGATAAGAATTGAATAGGTTTACCATCAAAATTAACAAATTCAAAAGGACTCACAGTATGAAAAATAGTGTCTGGAATTTCTCTTCCCATGACCCTATTCATTTTTCCAGAAAGTTCTTTTTTTCCAAATACAGTTAATTTAACGTACTCATTTGAGCCCATCTGATTAACCATAATATATAAAAATCCTGGCACAAAGAGTACAAGTGCCAGGATTATTAATTTTGATATATTTCTCGAACGAGTATTTTTACTCATTGCAATAATTTCAATTAATGAGGGAATGTTGGTTGGTGTGTAAATGCACCATTTAAGAAGTCACCTTCTATCAACATCAATACTATAAAATAAATAATAAAAATAAATACAACACTACAGCAAACTATAAACCCTGATTTCTCAAACTTTAAGTGCATAAAGAATGCAACAATATAATATGCTTTAACTAATGTAAGTACAATATAAATTATATTAACTAGCATACCTTTTTGAAGAATTCCCCAATGATGTACGAATCCAAGTGCAATTAAAAACTCTAAGGCTGTTAATGCTAATAGAATAAAGAATACGGTCCAGATACGTTTTTTATCCATTCCTTCACCGTGTGCATGTGCGTCGTGGCCAGCTATATGATCGTGATTACTCATTTTCTTTTCGAATTATTAATAAAAAACTCAATTAAACTAGGTAGAAGAAGGTAAATACGAATACCCAAACTAAATCTACAAAGTGCCAATAAAGACCAACTTTCTCCACCATCAAGTATGTTCCTCTTCTTTCGAAAGTATTATTTAAGGTCATTGAAAGGATGATGATATTCAACAACACACCAATCGATACGTGAAAACCGTGGAATCCAGTGATTGTAAAGAACAAATTAGAAAATTGCAGTGCTGCTGTATAAGAGACTTCTTTCGTAAAATATGGACTCAGTGCTTGCACTATGGCATTGTCATCTGTTAAACCTGTTGCCGGATTACGTCCAAACCAAAATCCTTGGTGATGTAAGTGAGACCATTCAATAGCCTGACAACCTAGGAAACACAAACCTCCCAAAATAGTCCAAAGCATCCATTTAACAACTTCTTGTTTAGAGTTTCTATGTCCTGCTTCTACAGCTAAAACCATAGTGACCGAAGACATAATCAAGATAAAGGTCATAATACCTACAAAGACCAATGGTTGTCCATGTTCGGCGATACCTGGGATTGATTGGAACACTTTATCTGCATCAATCCATGTAGGTTGAGCAAACTTTTGCGCACCATAATAAATCAAAAATGCAGAGAATGTAAATGCATCCGACACCAAGAAAAACCACATCATGATTTTTCCATACTCTAAGTTCCAAGGTGATTTACCTCCGCTCCAAGGTCCTTCTTTTACCTTATCCAATTGCGATACTGTTGTACTCATTGTTTACTGTTATTGATTCAAAAGTAAGAAAACATAAATATATATCCATAATAGATCTAGAAAATGCCAAAAAATAGTGGCAATCTCCATCCGGAAAACATTGTTAGGTTGTGGAATCTGTTTTGCAGCTCCAACATAACATCTTATCAGCACTAATATTCCGGCAATAATGTGCAATAAGTGAAATCCTGTAAACACATAAATGAATGACTGTGATGCATTATTGTTTGTGAAAGTTATATCACGATTAAACAACACGGTCCATGCATAGTATTGTAGGGCAAAAAACACCAGCCCCAAAATAATGGTACTGATTAAAAATAATTTTTGTTTTGCTAAATCTGCATTTTTTACAGCTTTAAAAGCCAAATGCATAGTTAAACTACTTAATACGATTACTGCAGTACTGAAAATAAATGCATAAGGTAAAATAGTTTTAATACCCTTATCCACTCCACTCGCTGTATATACGATAAACCCAGAAGAAAACGCTGCGAACATCATAAACATACCTATCATTCCAAGGTAAAGATTAAATTTCTTTGCCTTTTGTGATTTGTTTAAATCTTCGCTTTTTAAATCTTGAGTATCCATACTTAATTTTAATTCCATGATTAAAAAGGTTTGAAATCTAGCAACAACAATAACTGTGTTATTGGCAAATATGCAAAAGAAGTAAACATAATCTTCTTCGCTGTACTGATTTCCATTTTAATTAAATGTTGATATCCATACCAAGTAAACATCAACGCTCCTATTAGCGAAACTCCTGTAAAAGTCCATCCCGCTATCCCGTAGTACATCGGTAAAAATCCTACAGGAATCATCAATACACAGGATACAAATGTAAACCATGCTGATAACTTATCTTTTCTTGTCGTTGGCAACAAACGAAAACCTGCTCGTTTATAATCATCATCTGCAACCCATGCAATAGCCCAGAAATGTGGAAATTGCCAAAAGAACTGAATGATAAACAGAACCCATGGTGTAATCACAACCGCCTGTTCACTAACTTCCGTATAGGCTAATCCAAATCCTGCAGATTTAAAAGCAGCATAATACCCAATCAAAGGTGGCAAAGCACCTGGAATAGCACCTACCCATACTGCTATTGGAGATTTCTGTTTCAAAGGTGTATAAACAAAAGCATACAAGATGATTGAAAAAACAGAAATCAAACCTGCTATAAAATTCAAATTCACCAGTACTAAGGTTCCGAAGATCCCCATAAACAAGCTTAAAATTAACGCTTGTCCAGAAGTCATCCTACCTGCCGGCAGAGGACGATCCATCGTACGCTCCATCAACTTATCCAGATCCCTTTCGATAATCTCATTAAAACCATTCGCAGCTCCTGTAACCAAAAAACCGCCAAACGTCAACAGCAACCAATTCCACCATATAATTTCGCCTTGCTGTGTTGCACCAATTAAAAATGCAATGGAAGCAGAAAACACTACGGTTAACGTTAATCGAAGCTTGACAAGTTTATTAAAATCTGAAATAAATTCCTTCATAACCTAAAAAATTCCCCTTAAGACCTTGTTTCCTTTTCAATAAGTTTAGGTTTATTCAAAATTAATAGTAAATAATATTGCACACCTACTAATAAACTTGCAATCACCAAATGTACTGTTTGCGCAAATGCCGGAACATGAAATCTAGCTAATACAATACCTGATACCATCTGAATACAAACCAAGATTAATGACAAGTAGGCATAACGATATTGTATAGTCCCTTTTAAATTAGAATGCTTTATTCTATAAAACAAAAAGACTGTAATCGCAAACGTCACATAGCCTAAAATTCGATGAATATGATAAGCAGATCCTATGGAATCAATCCAATTCATACGATCAACTTGCTGCTGCTTTAAATGATCGATAATTTCTCGTACATCAGTACCAAAAACCACTTGAACAACTAATACCACTAATGAAATTAATGTTATCCATTTAAAACTAGCACTCAAATTATGAATTAGAATGGTAGATTTTCGATAGGTAATCGCCCAATAATACGTTTGAATAGCTATACAAACTATAACTAATGCTAATAGCATATGTATAGTAATCACCCAAGGTGTCAAATTGGTCGATACAACGATAGATCCTAACCAGGCTTGAATAACAACAACAATAAGATTAAGAACGCTCCATATTGCTATGGCTTTTTTCTTTTTCCAATAGGATAAAGAAAATATAGCAGCAAACAACATACAAAAACCCGCGATAACTCCAGTTAAACGATTGACATATTCTGTCCAGGTTTTAGCAGCATTAAACTCTTCATGAATTAAAATTGATTCATCATGACGAATTTGGTTTGCTAAATCTTCATATCCAAAAGCCGCTATTAATTTAGCAAAACGCTCATTCTTTTGAATTCTCCCATCCACATATTGCTTTTCATACCCTTCGGGCAATTGAGAAACATCTGTTGGAGGAACAATTTGATTAAAACATTTAGGCCAATCCGGACAACCCATACCTGAGCCAGTACTCCGAACGATCCCTCCTGCAGTAATAACTAAAAAAAGAACGATAATCGTGATCCTATTGATCCGAATAAAACGCTTTTCAGCTGATGGAAACATGGATTTCTCCATTTAATAGTATATATATGAAAGAGAGGTAGGTATAAACCTACCCTTCTACTTCTCTATTGTGCTCTTTATTATATTGTTTTTGAGCCTCTATACCTTCTTCATTACCCTCCCAATCGTGCAATAAATTTGAACTCATCGTTTGAGATAATGGTACATTTTGCGGAATAAAATCTGCATCATGACCTGGTTTTGAATAGTCATAAGGCCAACGGTAAACGGAAGGAATTTCTCCAGGCCAGTTTCCGTGAATATGTTCTACAGGAGTTGTCCATTCCAATGTATTCGAGTTCCAAGGATTTTGAGGAGCACGTTTACCACACCAGATCGAAGCAAAGAAGTTCCATAAGAAAGCAACTTGACCTACTGCTGAAATGATAGCAGCCCAAGTAACTAAAATATTAACAGAAACCCATTTCTCCATAAATGGAAACTCAGTGAATGAATAATAACGACGTGGAACACCATCAATACCCATAAAGTGCATTGGGAAAAATACCAAATATGCTCCAATAAATGTTAACCAGAAGTGGAAGAATCCTAAACGCTCATCCATCATACGACCAAACATTTTTGGATACCAATGATAAACACCACACAACATACCAAATATAGAGGCAGAACCCATTACCAAGTGAAAGTGAGCCACTACAAAATAGGTGTCGTGTAAATTGATGTCTAACGCTGCGTTACCTAAATATAATCCTGTTAAACCTCCAGATACGAAGAAAGAAACCATACCGATAGCAAACATCATTGCTGGAGTAAAACGGATATTTCCTCTCCATAATGTCGCAATATAGTTAAAGGCTTTTACCGCGGATGGAACCGCGATAATTAAGGTTGTAATCATGAACACCCCTCCTAAGAAAGGACTCATACCTGTCACGAACATATGGTGACCCCATACGATAAAGGATAATACTGTAATTCCGACTAATGAATAAACCATCGCATGGTAACCAAAGATTGGTTTACGAGAGTTTGTTGATATAACTTCTGATGTTAAACCTAATGCAGGCATCACAACGATATATACTTCAGGGTGTCCTAAGAACCAGAATAAATGTTGAAATAAAATTGGAGAACCTCCTTCATTTGGAAGAATAGTACCACCAACAACTAAATCAGATAAGTAAAATGAAGTTCCTACCGAACGGTCAAAGAACAATAAAACTACTGCTGAAACTAAAACTGGGAATGATAATAAACCAACGATTGCAGTCAAGAAGAAAGACCAAATAGTTAATGGCATTTTCCATAACTCCATACCTTTAGTACGCATGTTTAATACCGTACTGATATAATTTACACCACCTAATACTTGTGATGCAATAAATAAGGTCATACTTAATAACCACAATGTCATTCCTAATCCTGATCCAGAAATGGCTTTAGGTACCGCAGACAATGGAGGATAAATCGTCCAGCCCGCTGATGCTGGCCCACTTTCTATAAAGAAAGAAGCAATCATGATCACACACGCTACAAAAAAGAACCAATACGATAACATGTTCATCAAGGGTGATGCCATATCTCGAGCTCCTAATTGATACGGAATTAATAGGTTACTAAAGGTACCTGATAAACCTGCTGTTAATACAAAGAATACCATCATTGTACCGTGAATCGTAACTAAAGAAAGGAAAAAATCCGCCTTAATTCGACCACCTTCAGCCCATTTACCCAAGAATACTTCTAGAATAGGGAATTCTTTATCTGGCCAAGCTAATTGAATACGAAATAGAATCGACAGGATCATGGCAAAAACTGCCATAATGATACCAGTGATCAAAAACTGCTTTGCAATCATCTTGTGATCTTGACTGAAGATATATTTAGTCAAGAACGTCTCATGATGGTGATCATGCGAATCATGATGAGCTGCGTCGTGCGATATAACTGTAGTTGACATATGCTAATTTATATTCTCTAATCTATTAATTTATTGTAGATGCAATACGAGTTGTTGACTCAGTATCGTTACCTGTTTCTGCAAATTCTTTTTGAAGATCCTCCGTAAAGAATTTACCTTGTGTTGCTAACCATTGCTTATATTCTGCTTCCGTTACCACAACAACTTTCTTTTGCATATTATAGTGTGACTCACCACAAATTTTAGCACACAACATAACATAATCGTATTGAGGATCATTCATACGATCGCGCATCTCCTCGGTAGTCACTGTTGGTGTAAATTGGAAATAATTCGTCATTCCTGGTACAGCATTTATTTGTACACGGAAATCAGGAATATAAAATGAGTGTATAATATCTTTTGATAAAATATGAAAACGAACAGATTTATTAACAGGAATCACAATATCGTCCCCTTTAATATCATCCCAAGCACTTTTATCATTGAAATCAATACCATAAGGATTGGTAGGTGTAGTTAATTTGTAATTACGTTTACCAATCTTACCATCAGCTCCTGGGTAACGTACAGTCCACATAAATTGCTCACCTAACACTTCTACTTGAAGTGCAGAATTCTTTAACTCCTCTGGAATATTCGTGATGGATCTCCAAGTGAAGAATCCAAATAATACCAAAACAGTTAATACTACCGCTGGAACAATTGTCCACAATCTTTCTATTGCATCATTATGCGGGTAATAGTAAGCTGTGCGTTTAGCACGCATTCTATAGATATACGTGAAGCTTAACAATAGGATATGAACCAATACTAAAACAATCGTAATAATAACGGTTGTGATAATAAACATTCTGTCGATATCTTTACCATGTTCTGTCACTGCAGGACGCCAAGACCAGCTTCCCCAAACAGCATATCCGTAATAAATAAAGGCTAAGAATCCAATTAGGAATATAAAAAATAAAACAGCTTGAAGCGTATTATTCGCTAATGGATTATACTTGCCATTTACACGTTTCGTTAATGAATAAATGGAATGTACTTTTCCTATTACAGCAACAACTGTACAAATGATTAAGAATAATAAAATATAATACACTAGGTTCTTGTAAACCTGTGGATCGATAACTTTCTCTTCTTTTACCGTAGTTGTAGCTTTAGCCGTTGTAGAACTTGCAGTACTGCTTGCTGCAACAGCTGCTGAATCCGTTGCCACTGCAACGGTAGAATCAGTTGAAACAACTGCAGATGAATCAACAGCTACTGCTGTTGTAGTCGCACTAACAGCCGTAGAATCCTGCGTCACTGCCATGGAAGGAACTGCCAGCAATAAGTTAATCGCTAACAATCCTCCTACTAAGGATTTAAATTTGTTATGTATTTTGAACTTCATTTCTTATAAGACGTTTGAACGATATTTCAACTAAATCTCTATTAAATTTGGTGATTTAAACTCTCATCCATGAATGGGTGATGCTTAGGAGCCAACGCGTGTTTACTCAATTTATTCATCACTAAGAAAGTAAATAACCCTACAAAACCAATAGCAGTACCGATTTCAATAAAACCAAATCCTCTATGTGTTTCAACCGTACCTGGCATAATCATGATATAATAATCTAACCAGTGACCACACAATAATAATATGGCAACAAATAACATGATGTTTTGCTTACGTTTTGCATCACGGTCTACCAATAATAATAATGGAGCAACAAAGTTAATAATTATGCTTAACCAAAACCATGGTTTATATTCAGGCTCCCAACGCTTATAGAAATAAACTGTTTCTTCAGGAATGTTGGAATACCAAATCAACATAAATTGTGCAAACCATACATAAGTCCAGAATATAGAGAAACCAAACATTAATTTACCTAAATCATGTAAGTGATTCTCATTCACCCATGACATATAGCCTGCTTTTTTAACTAAGATTAAGATTACAACAATTACTGAAATTCCACTAACCCACATGGCAGCAAAATTGTACCAGCCAAACATCGTAGAAAACCAATGTGCCTCTAATGACATGATGGTATCGAATGACCAGATAGGTGTTGTAAATCCAAAAATAACTAAGAAGATAGCCGATAATTTAAAGCTCTTTTTATAGGAGTTCAATCCGCCAGCCAAATCTTCATTGTACGAAAGTTTCGCAAGGATAAATGCAAAGATGCTATAACTACCCATGAAGATAATTTGACGAATTAAAAAGCCTGGAACATTTAAAAATGCTACTTTTCCTGCTACTAATTTGTCATAATTTGGACTTTCTGGATCGGCAATGCCTTCTAAATGCCAATGATGGTATAAGTTATGTGAAGTTAAACCTACTCCTACAATAACTAATAAAACGATAGACGCTATCGGTAATATGCTCGCCATTGCTTGCGGTATACGGATTAATCCCGCGGACCATCCTGATTGTGTAACCATTTGAAGCGCTATAAAAAATGCTCCAGCGGCACATACACAGGTGAAGTAATAACCCATCAATAGTAAATTGGCATATGTACGCTCAACCATAATATGGTCACTGGATAGTAAACCAATGGAAATAGCGGCTATTCCTACAACGATCGCAATCAAACTCAGGATTTTTCCTAACCCTTTAAATTCATATTGCTCGCTGAAATTATAATCGTGATGATGATTGTGAGTTCCCATTTATAATATCGATGTTAGATTATTTTTTTTGTAATTCATGAACGAACATTACCACTTTCCAACGCTCTTCAGGTGTTAATTGAGAAGCATGTGAACCCATCGCGTTCCATCCGTAAGTAATGGTATGAAAAATCTTACCATCTGTCAATTCAGACATTAAACCTCCTCTTGATGATGGAGTACCAGCTGATCCATGAAAGGATGGTGGCGCAGGAAATTGCTCTAAAGAACGAGTTCCGCGTGAATCTGTCACTTGTCTCTCTTTCGTAATAGCGCCGTCTCCAGCTCCTTCTTTACCATGACAAACCGCACAGTAAGTAATAAATAATTGTTGACCTTCCGCTAAGTTTGCTTCATTTACTACTAATGGATTCTTAACCTCCGCACCAGCTCGTTGATAATCTTCCACAGCACTTGTATATTCAAACTTATCAAATCCTATTGGATTGGTACCTGCTGGAGGTAATTGTGCAGTTTGGTTATTCTTAAAGTTTTTATTTGGCTGATCCGGATTAAAAGCAATCGGATCATACATATTACGCGAAAATTCCAAACCTGTACTCCTTGTTGTTCCATCGCCGCAGGCAGAAACTACAGCTGCTAATGCAACTGCCACACATACAGTTCCAAGAAAATTCTTCTTATTCATAGCTAACATATTTTCTTTCATTGTATTTAACTTCTACTGCTCCAGCTTCTTTTAATAAGCTATCAATTAAGGCATGGTCAGTATTTTCACGTGCATCTATTGCAATTATAAAACGATCATCCGATGCTCTTAAATCCATAACGCGTGGTGCACGACCTGGAAATAAATGATTACGGAAGAAAAATGTCGCTACCATACCCAAAGCACATAATAAAATAGTGACTTCAAAGGTTACAGGCACAAAGTTTGGCAATGGTAACGAAGGCTTACCCCCAATATTCATCGGCCAATCGTAAGCCATGGTATAAAACAATAAGCTAAATCCTAAGATGGTACCGGTAGCACCAAATATAAATGCAGCTATTGGTAATCGAGATGGCTTAACTCCTAATTTAGCCTCTATACCATGTATCGGCATTGGAGTAAAGCAATCATAAATGCTAATGTTGTTCTTTTGCAACTTATCAATCCCATGCATCATTTCATCAGGATCTGCAAAACTTCCTAGTATATATTTTGTATTGCTCATTGCTATTATTTTTTACGTAATGCGTTAATATCCTCTTCTGTAACTGTATCGTATTTCTCCAAAGAGTTTCTAAAGTATTCCACTTGATCCTCAGGAAATGCTCCTTCTTTAACCAATTTCGTTTTATGTTGTAAACTGGAACTTTTTAGTAACAATTTCACCTCTGCAATCGCAATACCCGGTAAGAAACGAATAAATAACAAAAACAAAGTAAAGAATAAACCAATGGACCCTACGAAAATACCTACATCCACCCAAGTTGGATAGAACATCGCCCAAGACGATGGTAAGTAATCACGGTGTAATGAAGTAACGATAATTACAAAACGCTCGAACCACATACCTATATTCACAATGATCGATAGTACCCAAGAAATAGGAATACTGGTACGAATTTTTTTAAACCAAAATAACTGAGGTGATATTACGTTACATGTCATCATTGCCCAGTATGCCCAAGCATATGGTCCTGCAACACGATTCGCAAAAGCATACATCTCATATTCTGAACCTGAATACCATGCAATAAATAACTCTGTTAAATAGGCAATACCTACGATAGATCCTGTAACCATGATAATCTTATTCATGGATTCAATATGAAACATCGTAATGTAGTTTTCAAAGTTCATTACCTTACGTAGAATTAACAATAAGGTTTGTACCATCGCAAATCCTGAGAAAATCGCTCCAGCTACGAAGTATGGAGGGAAAATTGTCGTGTGCCATCCAGGAATTACAGAAGTTGCAAAGTCCATGGATACGATGGTGTGTACCGAAAGTACAAGTGGTGTAGAGATACCTGCCAAGATTAAAGATACTATCTCAAATCGTTGCCAAGTTTTTACAGAACCATTCCATCCGAAAGATAGAATAGAATAAATTCGTTGTTTCAATCCAGTTGCACGGTCACGAACCGAAGCAATATCTGGAAGTAAACCACAGTACCAGAATACTAAGGATACCGTAAAGTAGGTAGAGATTGCAAATGCATCCCATACCAACGGTGAGTTAAAGTTTACCCATAAAGATCCAAATTGATTTGGAAGTGGGAAAATCCAATAGGCCAACCAAGGACGTCCCATGTGAGCAACTACATAAGTAGCCGCACAGATTACAGCAAAGATAGTCATCGCCTCAGCTGATCTGTTAATGGAGTTACGCCAGTTTTGGCGGAATAATAATAATACAGCGGAGATAAGTGTACCTGCGTGACCGATACCAACCCACCATACGAAGTCGGTGATATCCCAAGCCCAACCTACAGTTTTATTTAATCCCCAAGCGCCGATACCTGTCCAAAAGGTATATCCAACACTTATTACCCATAACATAGCTCCTAAAACGGCAACAGTAAATCCTATCCACCAAGCTTTGTTAGGTTTATTTTCTACCGGAAGTAAGATATCATCAGTAATCTTTGCATAGGTGATATCCTTGCCGGTAATTAATGGTTCTCTTAATATTGATTCGTTATGCGATGACATAGTTATTTTATTTCAGTCTAGAATAAATTAAGCTTCAAACGTGTTTCTTACCTTCGTCATATAACCAATATTTGGTTGTACGTTGATTTCTTCCAATACATAATAAACACGTTCATTACGTAAGGCTTTAGAAACTTCTGATTCCGGATCATTTGCATCACCAAAGATGATCGCATTTGCGGAACAAGCGGATTGACAAGCCATTTTAACATCTCCGTCTTTTAATTTACGGTTTTCAATTTTGGCTTGTAACTTACCTGCTTGAATACGTTGGATACACATTGAACATTTCTCCATAACCCCACGGGAACGAGTGGTTACATCAGGATTTAACACCAATTGAGTAAATTCATTGTTCAAATAATTATCAAAACGTGAATCATTCCAGTAGTTAAACCAGTTGAAACGACGTACTTTATATGGACAGTTGTTTGCACAGTAACGAGTACCGAAACAACGGTTATAAGCCATATGATTTAACCCTTCTGAAGAGTGTACAGTAGCTAATACTGGACAAACTGTTTCACAAGGTGCATGCTCACAGTGTTGGCATAACATCGGTTGGTGTACAACAGTTACATCCTCATAATCTAAGCCATCTGCTTTTGCAATATCATTTTCTTTCGTTAGTTTATCTGTACCGTTATTTAACGTATAGTAACGGTCAATACGTAACCAGTGCATTTCACGACGACGACGAACCTCATCACGACCTACGACAGGAATATTATTTTCTACGTTACAAGCAACGATACATGATCCACAACCTGTACATGCATTTAAGTCAATCGCCATCACCCAACGGTGACCTGGTTGCTCAAATTTATTCCATAAATCATAGGTTTTATGTGTATCGGCAAAACGGCCTGATTCAGAATTTGGATCTTTCAAATAATTAGCAAAAGAAGTTTCGCGTACAATGTTACGACCTTCAATGCTGTGATGCGTTTGCGTTTGAGCCAATTCATAAATTCCAGAAGCTTTGCTAATAGTAGCTTTTGCAGCAAACTGAATCGTACCATTTACTAAACTGGCAAATGGATATGCATTCACACCAACATTATTACCAGCCTTACCAACTTTAGTACGTCCATAACCTACCGCGATAGAAACAGTTCCTTTTGCTTGACCAGGTTGTAAAACTACTGGTAAATCTACTTCATAACCATTCGCTGCAACAGTAACTTTACCAGTTTCTTTCACTCCTAATGCTTCTGCATCCAATGGATTTATAGCAGCATAATTGTCCCAAGTTACTTTTGTTACTGGATCAGGAAGTTCTTGTAAGTAAGCGTTATTTGCATAACGTCCATCACGTAGAGCACTAGACTCATATAATTTTAATTCAACTTCTCCAGCAATTTTCTTACTATTTGAAGTAATAGTACCTACTAATGCATTTACATCTACATTAGCGCTATAAGAAGAACCAGTGTTTGTTCCTTTGTGAACAAAACCTTGTTGCAAGACATCCTTCCAAGCTTTCCCAGTTCCTGCAAGAATATTGGTTTCCCAATTTTCTTTTACAAAATCATGAATAGATTTATTTAAACCAGCCCAAACTAATAAACTTTGTTCTGCCTGACGGGTATTAAAAACTGGATTAATGGTCGGTTGAATGATGCTGAATAAGCCTTCTTTAGGAGATGAATCACCCCATGCTTCCAAGAAAGTACAGTTTGGTGCAATTGCTTTCAACTCTGACGCAGTCTCATCAGCACGATCTGCAAACGAAACTGTATAATCTATTTTCGCCAATGCCGCTTTCACATCCTCAACTTTATAATAATCATAAACTGGATTACTATTTAAGAAGAATGCTACACCTACTTGACCTGCTTTAGCTTGTGTTAAAAATTGTTGAAATCCTGCATCAGACCCTTGATATTGCTTAGCAAAATTATCCAAATCGATGATAGCTCCATAAGCGCCCAATGCCGTATTGATGGCATTTACCAATTGTTGAATATGGCTATCATTGGAACCTGCAACAACAACAGATGAACCTTTAGCATTTACCAATTCCTTAGCCGCTAAGGTTAACACCTTTTTAGCTTTTGCATTCGTCGTGCCACCAGCGATGGACTGTCCTGTAATTTCATTATACAAGGCAATCAATACAGCACCTTCTTCTGAAGGTTTAATTGCTGCACGGACATCAGCATTAGAACCTGTTAATGATAAACCTGATTCAAACTGAATATGACGAGACATTTTACCACCTTTCAGTGATTTATAGTCACGATTTTTAATATAATCTTGCGTATGTTCCTCTCCTGCCAACCAAGTACCTAAGAAATCTGCCGCAACAGATACGACCACTTGAGCTTTATCAAAATGATAAGAAGGAATAACAGCCTTTCCAAATGAAGCTTTGTTCGCTTCAATAATACCGCTGTAAGAAACAGCATCCACTTGAACATGTTGTGTAGCTGGATATTTAACTGCTAAGGCAGCAATAGCAGCTAATGTTGATGGGCTGTTTACCGTGTTTGAAACAATCGTAATTTGTTTACCAGCAGCCTGAGCCTTAGTTAAAGCATCTATAACTGCAGCATCCAATTTTGCCCACTCTACATCCTTACCTCCAATTTGAGGATTCTGCAATTTAGACATATCGTATAAATCAAGAACTGATGCAGCAGTAGATGAATCTGTTCCTTGATTTAAACCAACAGCATTTGGATTTGCCTCTAAGGAGATTGGACGTCCTTCACGCGTTCTTACGATCACACTTTGTCCATTGAAAGAAGAAGCATAATAGTTAGGGATACCTGGAGTAATTTCTTCCGGCTTAATCACGTAAGGTACAGCCTTATGAATTGGTGTACGGTTACAGGCAGCTAAAGTTACTGCACCTAATCCGAACCCTAACGCCTTTAAAAAGTCACGACGAGGAGTTTTTGTACTTAATCCAGCTTCGTTTAACACATCTTCTACGGGAATAGGTTCAGCAAACTCTCCTTTACTTCCTTCTACAAAAGCAGGCGTTTGATTCAATTCTTCTAAACCTTTCCAATATTTTTTATTGCTTTCCATTTAAGCTATATATATAAGATTCCGTATTCTAAATTTATTCTATTAATAATGACACTTACCACACTCTAATCCACCAATCATAGCCGCAGTCATCTTCTCTCCTTTTTTCAACTTCTCGTGCGCTTCAATCAATTGATCATAATAAGCATTATCCTTATTCACTTCTGTTTCCTTGTGACAATCAACACACCACTTCATCGTCAATGGAGAATATTGATATACTTCTTCCATATCTTGAATTGGACCGTGACATGTCTGACATTCTACTCCAGCTACTGTTACGTGTTGAGAGTGATTGAAATAAGCAAAATCAGGAAGGTTATGGATTCTAACCCATTCGATTGGTCTTGGATTGTTACCATAAGTTCTGGTATCTGGATCCCAATCTACAGCACGATATAATTTCGCAATCTCCGGAGATACATTACCATCGTAATGATCAGCCGCTGTTACGGTATTGTGACAGTTCATACATACATTCGCTGAAGGAATTGAAGCATTTTTAGATTTAAATGCACCACCATGACAGTATTGACATTCGATTTGATTGACACCCGCATGGACTTGATGAGAGAATTTAATTGGTTGAACAGGTTTATAACCTTGGTGAACACCCACATTCCACATACTTTGCCAGCCTAATACGCCTAATAAGCCTACGACCATCAACACCACAAAAAATACCAATTTCTTGTTCTTTAAGAATGCTTTAGCAAATTTAGCCGCACTGCTTTCACCAGCCTCCTCATGTTTTGCTTGCGCCTCAGCAATCGCAGCTTGGTTTGCTGAAATTACTTTCTCTAAAGTTTTCGTAACTCTATTTAAAGCAAAAATAACAGCAACAGCGACCACAAATAAAGCAATCAAACCAAAGATCATCAAGTTGCTCGCATCAGAACTAGCTCCAGCACCTCCTCCAGCACTTTCTGCCTTTGTAGCCTTTTCAGCCAATTTAACTTCCTCTGCTTTCACATAAGCTACGATATCTTTGATATCTGTTTCTGATAGGTGTGCATAAGGAGCCATCACAGTACTGAATTGTGATTTCAATTCCACAGCTTGAGGATCACCGGAATCAATCATTCCTTGCGGATTATGAATCCATTTGATAATCCAAGCCTCTTCACGACGATCACTTAATCCTACCAAATCTGGACCAGCACCTTTTCTTCCAAAGGTGTGACATGAATTACAGGCATTCTTCTTAAACAGCGCACCACCATTTGCAGCATCCTGAGCTTGTGCAGCAGTTGTTACGGCAAATAACAATACCAAACTGATCGATATTGACTTCGCAAGTCTTCCCAAAACGGATGAGATATTTCTCATATTTAGCACTTTATACTATTTTATGTGTAATAATTAATTGTTGACTCTCCAGTACATGTACACAATACCGTACAAAACAATGCACAAAAGTATAACTTATTAAGCAATCCCTGACAATTTCATGACGTAATTTATCAATTTAAATTCATTCTAAATAATTGAATTTTCATTGCCGTATTTAGCTTAAACTAACATTTCCATGATTTTTATTTCTTAAGATTAACGTAACTTCGTTGTATATGAAAGCAATAATATGTCTATTATGTTTGTTTATTTTTTCAAATTGTGTAAAATCACAAACAAATCAAACGCAAAATAAAATGGAAACACCTAAAAAATATAATCCTCTTACTCCAGACGAAGAATACGTTATTGTACACAAAGGAACCGAAAGACCATTTACAGGAGCTTTACTTAATAATAAACAGACAGGAACCTATGTATGTAAAAGATGTGATGCACCTCTCTATCTTTCCAAAGATAAATTTGAGTCCCATTGTGGATGGCCTAGCTTTGATGATGAAATTCCTGGGGCGGTAAGAAGAGTGGTTGACGCAGATGGACGACGTACGGAGATTTTATGTGAAGCTTGTGGAGCTCACTTAGGTCATGTTTTTGAAGGCGAAGGTTTCACCTCCAAAAACACGAGACATTGTGTCAATTCTATTTCCATGAAATTTATACCAAGTTCTCCTGCTCAATAGTAGAAGAATCTCGTATAAGCAATTCACTTGGTATAACAATTTTCTGCAATTCTTTATTCTTCCCTTTGATCTCATTCAATAAAGTATGAATGAGTTCATTTGCAATGGCTGAAGTATCCTGAGTGACTACACTGATGCTTGGTTCGTACAATTTAAATAAGGTGTGATCATCAAATGCCACCATCTTTGGTAGTTTAATTTTATATTTTTTTACCGCTGTTAATCCGTCAATAGCTAAGTAATTTGTCGCAAATAAGACCGCATCCAATTGGTTGGAAGAAATAAATTCATACAATTGATCAATAGCAGATTCTTGATCTTCATCCATTTTCACCTTTTTAATATAGGCTTGCTGTTGATACTCATCAATGGCACGCATATATCCATCTAATCGGTCACGCATTTGGGTTTGATTCGAATAAAGCGATACAAATCCTACTCGTTTATTAGCTGGATTTGCCAACAAATGGCTAGTCGCATCAAATGCCCCTTTAAAGTTATCTAAAACCACATAGTTCGTTTCCAATTGTGGTATATAACGATCAAAAAGCACCAAAGGAACATTATTCTTAATTAAATTAGAAAGCGTGTCTTCTAAATTCTCCGGTGGAGTAATAATATATCCATCCACCTGCCTATCGTAAAATAGTTGAATAAGCTCTTTAGCTTTAGTTTCATCATTATCCATACTACAATAAATAATATGGTATCCGTTATCATAGGCTATCCGCTCTATATATTTTGCCACATTGGAGAAAAATGGATTAGAAATATCTTCTACAATAAGTCCCAATATTTTTGATTGACCAGTACGTAAACTTTGAGCCAATTGATTAGGTTTATAACCCACCTTTTTTACGTATTCCAGTACACGTTTGGTTAAACCTTCACTAATTCTTTTTTCTTTTGCTTTTCCATTCAGGATAAATGATACGGTAGTCACAGAAACTCCCAAGTTTTTAGCTATATCACTTATTAAAATGCGTTTTCTCATTGTAGGTTAAAATCTCTAGTTTATAATTTTTCGATTTTAAATATAGCTAAATTTTAGCAATACTCCGCTAAATATATTGCTAAAAAAAATACGATTCGAAAAATTTAATCCTATGAATTGCAAACCTCCATTTTGTAAAACATAAAAATTCATGGCTATCTGTCAGTTAACTTGTTTAGGTACATTTCTTGATAATATAGGCAAAAGGAGAAGAACACATGTCAAACTTTAATAACAACATCAACGTAAAAGACTTTGAAAGTGCTGGAAATCAAGATTTCTACAAAACTTTTCGAGATAAATTAATGGATGTAGAGCAATTCCCATCTATCTATTCCTTTAAATTTATTGTAAAAACAGATTCCAATAAAGCAGATGAAGTAAAAGCGATTTTTAACCATCCAAGTGCTAAATTCGCAGAAAAAAGCTCCTCTGGTGGTAAATACACATCTATAACGATTCAAAATTATGTGGTTAATGCAGATGAGGTCATTGATTACTATAAAAAAGTAGCTCAAATACCGGAAGTTATGATGTTATAAAAAAATAAGGGTGACGTTATGTCACCCTTTTTCATTTGTTGTTTTGAAATATCACTTAATTCCCAAATTCTTCCAATGCTCGAGCTAATTCTTGAGGATTTTTAACATCAATTTTCTTTTCATCTCTCCATTTTGCGATGGTCCCACCAGGAATAATTACATACCTGTAACGTAAGTTTGACCCTAGAGGTGCTGCAACTGCATTATTATCATGTCTGAACCTAGTAATCACAATTTCTCTTAGCTTCAATAAATAAGAAATAGTACTCACATATCCTGCCGCGTTAGAAACAAATGGTAAAGGAAATGGAGTAGAACCATAATTAAAATAGATCAAGACAGTTCCACGTTCTAATATATCCTGAGATAGACGAGGAGCATAGATATGCGTTACTTTCATTAAACTATTATCTATAACCGAGTCTTTAGTTCTTACTCCTGTCATCCAACCGCTATATATAACATTTGCAGTTCCTGTGGCACCTCTTAAATTTACTGCAGCTCCCCAACCCTCAGCTGTTTTCGGCCCATAAAACAAATAATTATTGGTTTGAAAATAAAAATCTCCGACAGCGCCTTGAGCTGTTGTCGGAATAGTCGTTCCACTTAATATTTTGGAACCACTCGCTCCATTACTACCTCTCAAATTCACACCTGTACCCCATCCTGCAGCAACTTTTGGACCGTATAATACCCCTGTGCTTGTTCGTAAATAGTAATCACCCAATTTCCCAATACTGACTGCTGGCACTGCTGTACCACTAAATATAGCCGATCCATCTGCCCCTTTTTCTCCAACAATACCTTGTGTACCTTGAGGTCCTTGTGGACCTGCAGGACCTTGAGCTCCAGTATCTCCTTTTTTACATGCTGCTATTGACGTAATCATCGCAATAAAAATCAGCAATTTGAATATAGATTTCATAAATTAATTTTAGTATTTAAATCATCCAGTAGTGGTTTAAAACTACAGTTTATGAAACCCATATTTCCTAATAATGAGTGAAGAGCCCTATATAGCCTGTGAAAAGGTTAGTTGAATGAGTTAACTAATCTTATTATTTTACTCAAATACCTTATCTAACATATTCCAACCTTTTTTCAATTTAACCAAACGAACCTCTTCTCCAAATTGAATGGACAGTTCTTTTGCTTTATTTGAATGAATTTTCAAACTTTCAATGTTATGATCTTTCCATTTCATATGGATGGTGAAATTACCTCTTGCACGAATGCCGTTCACTTCTCCATGTACCCAATCCTTCGGAATAGCTGGTAATAGATGAATTCCTCCCAAATGCGATTGAAGCAGCATTTCAGCAATACCTGCTGTACCTCCAAAATTACCATCTATTTGAAATGGTGGATGGGTAGAAAACATGTTCGGTAAGCAGGTTTTCCCTATCAAACCTTTCAAATGTTGGTAAGCCTGTTCTCCATCCAACAATCGAGCATAAAAGTTGACAATCCATGCTTTACTCCATCCTGTATGTCCTCCTCCTGCAGATAAACGCTTTGTAATTGTTTTTCTAGCTGCTTCAAATAGTTCAGGATTTTTTACTGTTATCGATCGACCAGGATACAATCCTAATAAATGCGACATATGTCGATGTCCTGGCTCCACTTCTTCGTAATCGTGAATCCATTCTTGAATAGTTCCGTTACGACCAATCTGAATCGGAGGCAATTTTGTTGAAACATCCTTCACGCGCTTTAACAATGCTTGGTCTACTTTTAAAATGTTAGCCGATTCCTCAAAATTTCTAAATAATTCCAAGATAATCTGGATATCAATCGTGCTGGCATAGGACAATTGCGATTGCACTTCTTTACCATTAACCTTGGTTTTAAATGTATTTTCAGGAGAATGCGAAGGATTGGTGACCCAATAACCTTCAGGCGACCTAATTAAAAAGTCCAAAACCCACTCTACAGAACCTTTGATGATGGGATAAAGTACAGATTTCAACAGTTGATCATCTTCATTATACGCATAATATTCATACAAGGTATTAGCCATCCAGGGACCATTCATTGGCGACAGCCCCCAAACCCCATCAGCAACCCCAGTTCTACCAAACGGGTCTGTTAAATGATGCAAAGTCCATCCTTTTGCATTATACATCTCTTTGGCAGTTTGCGTAGCTTCTTTGGCTAATCGATCAAAAAACAGCATTAAAACCATATTCGTTTCCGACAAATTCCCAGATTCTGCAGGCCAATAATTCATTTGTAAATTAATGTTTGTGTGAAAATCTGCATTCCAAGGAGCTTCATATTCTTGGTTCCAAATCCCTTGCAAATTAGCAGGTAATGCTCCAGGACTTCGGCTGGAAGACATCAGTAAATAGCGACCGTACTGGTAAAATAATACAGGCAAAGATTTATCTTCCTCCCCTTTTCCATACGATTTAATTCTTTCATCGGTAGGTATATGCGATTTATTATCTTCACCCAGATTAAATTCAAGACGCTTAAACATCGAACTATGCTCCTTAACATGATCAACCTTGATTTGCTTGGCAGACAGTCCATCCAAACGATCTATGACAACTTGTGCCTCGGATATAGGATCAATTTCCGGATTAATATTTAATAAATATTGTACATAATCCGTTTTCCCAGTCAAAGCAAATACAAGCTTCTTACTGTTCTGTATTTTAAAACCGGCTAAGGTATCTTGACTAAAGCTTTCATACTGACCATCACAATACAATACTTTCAGCATACTAGCAAATGACATGTGATCGCCTCCTGGTCCTTGCGTTTCACTATCTTCATCATGTATCTGACCTGAAAAATACACGTAATCTTTTTTATGGATGTACGATTTCACATCCCGTTCCCTTGAAATATGGGTCTGAAAACTAATTGGTGCTGAGGCTTCAATCTCGACTATCATCACCTGATGCTGTGCCGAAACATATACGCGTTGTGTAAAATGCGTTTGATTTACTTGATAAGTAGTCGTATGAATTCCATCTTCCAAAGTTAACCGACGCTCGTAATTTGAAATAGCCTGTGATTCCCATTCATAAGTAAACCGCCAATTACCTAAAGGTTGATACGAACGAATTCTGGGAGGTGTGCCCACCATATATTTATCTGCCAAATCTTTGGCTTCATCAAAACGATTTTCAAAAATCGCTTTTTGAATTTCTGGTAAATGTTTTGCAGATTCTTTATTGTTATTATTGATTTTTGATCCTGCCCAAACACTTTCTTCATTTAACTGAATTAATTCATTTTTTGGATCACCAAATACCATTCCTGCAAGTCTCCCATTTCCTATAGGTAATGCCTCTACCCATTGGGATGCAGGCTTGTTATACCAAAGTGATAAGGGCGGACTTCCTTGTGAATAACTAAAAAATGGTATTAATAATATTAGGTTTAATAGGTGACTTTTCATCTGATGAATATAAAAAAAACACCTGGATTTCTTTTTATTTTTGTTGCAGTTCAATCCAAATCCTATGAAATTGAATCCCTTCATTAGCCTTAAAAGAAACCGCCAATTCCTGAGGATTATTCATGTGAATAGGTTCAAAATCCACATCCAAAAATTCTTCTACATACCAATTTTGATTTGGCTCCACTGTGATTTTTCCGTTTGGCTTACTGACAACTTTTCGGTTAATACCCCCTATTTTCAAGCTTAATTCCACCTCTTTTCCAGAACCATTATACACAGAGGCACAAATTTTATAAGAGCCTGCTTTTGGAAGATATAACTTCCAATTTAATTGTTCGTTTGCTTTTAATACTAAACGATCAGGTTTAGTTCCATCAAATCCTAAAAACTGGATGGAGTCCGATAACGTATTTTTAGCATTCAATGAAAATCCTCCAAAACTTGCCTCTCCAACAACATCTTTATCAATCGCAATGTCATCCATTGTCAATTTGATAACAGAGACATAAGGATCTGCCGGATCTTTTGGACATTGAATTGATAATAATGGCCCATATTGATGAGATGATAATGCTGTAAAGCTACTACCATTCATCAATTCTACTTTTTTAGGTTTATTTTTAAGACCAGTCACTCTTAAAATTCCATCCAATGGCCAATTATAAACATGAAGATAGATCGTTTTTTCTTTTCTATTAACCGTAAGCCTGCCCCAATCATGTTGAGAAGAACGCAATTCCAAACCTGACGTATGGTAAATAGATTGACCATATTGGCTTAACCAGTTACCTACAGTGGTTAATCGCTCCACACCTTCGTACGGAACCTCACCATTGGCTCTTGGACCAACATTTAAGGTGTAAGAGCCGTTTAAACTGGCATTATTAATTAATGATTGAAAAATCTGATTCGTCGATTTCCACTCGTTTTCCAAGGCATTATAACCCCAGGAATGAGCAATTGTACCTGGTGTTTCCCAGATATGTTCTGTATAGGCCGATCCAAATTCGTTATCTCCTAACGTTTCAAAATCAACATATTCACTTTCCACAGGCAATCCCAATCGAGAATTAATGATGCATTTTGGTTGCAAATCATGAATCAATTCCGCAAGTTGAATCAATTGTTCTTTCTGAACAATACTTTGCTGATAAGGAATCCACATATCAAACCACATCATGGCAATATCTCCGTAGTTACTTAATAATTCACGAACTTGAGGAATCACCTTTTCTTGCCAGTATTGATTATATTGTTCATTAGTTACCTTCCCGACCAATTCTTGGTTATGATTCCATCCATAAGGATGTTGCCAATCGATCCAATGCGAGTAATAAAAGCATAATTTGATATGATGTTTCTTACAGGCCTCCGCAATTTCCTTAATGACATCTCGTTTTGATCCACTTAGTTTTGGTAATGTAAAGGAGTCTACTTGACTATCCCATATCGCAATACCATCGTGATGCTTTGCTGTTATGACAATATACTTCATACCAGCTTTTTTCGCTAATAACACCCAGTCTTCAGGATCAATGCTCTCCCAATCAAAACGTTTTGCCAATGCAGCATACTCCTCCGAACCTATTCGGTTTCTATAACCTATCCATTCTGCATAATTATTCGGATGGCGTAATCGCTCCCCCTTCCATATCCCTTCTGCAGCGCTATACAAACCCCAATGTATAAACATCCCAAATCGATCTTCAGCCAGCCATTGGGCCTTGGGAATTTGTGTATATCCTGAAAATATAATTAAGCATAGGAGTAAGAAAGAAATAAAAGCAGATTTCATAAAAACAAATAATGATGAACAAAATTTAACAAGCAAAACCAACCACAAGTAATCGGAGAACAATATTTTAAATATAACTTAAATACATGTAAAAAATAAGAGGCTGTGCTATTAAAACACAGCCTCCACTTATACAATTAGTGTGAAAATTAGTTTACATCCCAAAACAGTTTGGTATTTACGTTATCCGTACTTTTGACAGATTCGTAATTAGCTGAATTTAAATTCACCTCACTAGCTGGTAAATACCATTTTACAGGAACAGTCTTTTGAATATCCGATGGTTCTACATTAAAGCTGAAGGTAGGGTAATTCAACCTCTTCACTTCCGCCCAGGATTCCAACGGTTGTACAATGTTAAAATGCAACCATTTTTGTGTAGCTATCAGCTGTAGGTTATTGGCTCCCCAACCGATTTTTGCGATGTACGCATTAATTTGGGTATTGGTAGGTGCCGCAGCCTCTGCGGTTGTATTATCCGCGCTTAATTTACGAATAGCAGGATATAAGGCAATAGATTCTCGAATACCCGTTTCAAAAGCTGTTTTTGCATTGCCTGTATTACCAGATTTCAAATAATATTCAGCTAATAAAAATTGTACCTCCGAGGCGGAAATTAATATCCCCGGAAAACGTTCGTTTCTTGAAAATGTCGATCGGTTATAGATGGCTATCTTACTTGGGTTTGCCTGTGTACCAGCGATCATAGTTTGCTGTTGAGAGCTAGGTAGTGATTGATCTAAACCAATATATTCCCCTGCAGCTCTTGAACCTTCTCCTGGCTCGAAAATAAATGCTAATCGTGGATCAACATTCGTTTTCATATGGTCAATCATCACTTTACTAGCAATATTGGCATTCCAACTTTCAATACCATCTCTAAATCCACGTGCGTTAATATCAGTACCTGGATTAACTATATCGATATCAATGTTTTGATCATTTGTTAAAACCAATGGATATTTGGTAGGATTACCAACTATTTCAGCAATTTCTTGTGTAGCACGAGCCGAAAATTCTGATGCAGCACTAACTCTAGTCAATAACCTTAATCTTAACGAATTCGTATATCTTCTCCAAGCCATGATATCACCATTATTAATGATATCTTGTAAAGTAAATGATTTCGTAATGGTTGCAGGTAACGTAGTACTAGCCAAATCATCACTAATCACTTTCAAATCATCTAGCATCTTTTTATAGATATCTACAGCATTATCATATTTGGCAAATGATATGGCATAGGCGGCATCATTAGTGCTTAGCAAACCAGCTTCTGACCAAGGAATATCTCCATGTAAATCCACAACTTGATGGGTTTGGTTGTAGAACAACACTTTTGCCGCATCATAAAAGATTTTTTTTGAAGCTTTATCACTATCACTTAATTTATTATAAATTTTTTCAAATTCTTTGAATTGTGCAAGCCCAGCATAATAAGTGTTCCATCGATCCTGAACAGAAGCACCTCCAGGATTCAATTGATTTGTTTCGTTTGCCCATCCAGTGGCTTGAACATATCGAATAGCTGAGGAGCGAAGGATAACGAAATAATTCCAGTAACTTGGTACAATCAACTCCCTATATGCATAGGTAATTCCAGTAAATTGTTTTTCAACAGTACTTTCTCCAACTTTTCCTGGATCTGTATACAGTTCCTCAAAACTTGATTTCTTACAAGAGGTTATGGAGAGCATGCTTGATGAGCATAGACCAAAAAGCAGCATGTATTTATATAATTTCATATTGATTAAAAGCTAGCACGTAACATTAAACCATAAGTTCGAGTTGCAGGTGCAGTCCCCGAATTTGTTATTTGTTGAGTCCAGTGTGAACCACCAGTCATTTGCTCTGGATCTAGATGTTTATAGGAACGATAGATAAAAAATAAATTCCTTCCAAAAGCGGAAATAGTTAAGTTCTTAGCTCTCATTTTTTGAGCAAGTTCACTCGGTAAACGATAAGCTAAAGATATCTCACGCATTTTGATGTAATTGTTCTTTTTCACATAAAGCTCATACCTAGACACCGAACTGTACTGTGGTCCTCCCCAATTATACGTGGAATTGAAATAAGTAGATTGTGAAATAATATTGGTATTTGGATTACCGTTGTCCAATACGCCCTCCACAAGCATTCCATCATCATACACTTCTTCTCCGTTAGGTCCAGTAGCACCATTATGGGCAATACCTTGTCCTGCAGCATTCCTATAATAAGTTAGACCACCATGTTCTGCATCCATATTCTGAATCGTCTCTTCCAACAAACCTCGAGACATCATCCAATTGATTCCTGTAGGCATCATATACCCTCCCCAACGATAATCTATCAAAGCATCTAAGCTAAAATTCTTATAGCTAAAGGAATTAAATAAACCACCAGTAGATTTTGGCAAAGAATTCCCTGCTAAAATATATTGCGTATTGTCCAATGCATATAGACCATTACTAGCCACAATCTTTTCTCCATCGTCATTAGTTCTTACAGGACGTACGTAAATATCACCTATTGATTGACCTACTCGAGAGACAATTTTCGCAGCATCACCATCAATAAAACTATGTGGTAATTCATCAGAATCTCCACTCAATTTCTCTACTTTATTTCTATTGAATGCGAAATTTAAGGTGGTATTCCAACGGAAATTATCCGTTTGAATAGGAGTTCCATTGATAGCAAATTCCAAACCTTGGTTTCTCAAAGTTCCAACATTAGCTAAGATGGATGATGAACCAGAAGAAATTGGTAAGGATAGATCTAGAATCTGATCTCTAATTTGTCCATTATAATAGGTAATATCTAATCCTAAACGATTATTAAATAATCTTGTTTCCAAACCAAATTCAACCTCACTTTTTGTCTCTGGTTTAATTTCGAAATTTCCAAATGCAGATGTTGGTATCAACGTATAAATCACAGATCCACCAGTGTTTTGATCGCCTAATGAATTCTGTGTATAACTAATAGGACTTTGGAAAATACCTGGATAATTACCCACGATACCCCAAGAAGCTCTTAATTTTGCATAATTCACATATTCAGGCATTTCAAAAGCCTCATTCAAAATTAAACTCGTATTAACAGATGGATAATATAACACACTATTTTTTGGATGCATCATACTAATTCGTTCACGTCTTAACGTACCTTCCACAAACCAGTAATCTTTAAAGTTGTAATTTAAAGTCCCAAAAAGTGCATCTCGTAAAGAATGTTGCACATTTGCATTGGTCCTTGCATTATTCACAGAAGCGTTTAAGTTAAACCAGTTCCGCACACTTAAACCTCCCTCTGTATGACTATTTTGTGTTAGAAACTCATATTTCGTTGCTGTAAATCCAGCCATAGCTGTCAATTTATTATCCTCATTGATCGGCAAAGCATACGTTGCTAACAAATCGGTATAGTAAATTTTACCCGTTTGATTTGTTAATTGATATTGAGAAATATCGTTACTGTTACCATATTCTAAAGGCACAGAATTGGGTTTCTTATCTTCTAGTTTGGCGCTGGTAATATCAGCAGAAAATCTAGCTCTTAAGGTTAAATGATCTGTCGCTTGCCAGGTATTTGTAAATGAACCTAGAATACGATTAGAATATTCCTGATATTGTCTCGCTTTTACATTCCAGAAATAATCTAAAACATCTGCTTTATAACCATTATATCTGATATTCTCTCCTGGTGTTAAACTTTGTTCTGAACCCATGACAGCACGATAGCCTAAACTTGTTTGGTATTTATTTAAATACCATTCCGGATTATCCCAAGTGGAAATCATACCCGTAAAATTGTTCACTAATCGATCCGTCATAAACGGTCTATTGTAGGTATCCTGATTGATAAAGTTTACCACGACATCGGTGGTAAATTTATCCCACAATTTGAAATTACTATTTAAGTTAGCTATGTTCTTTCTATTATAAGAATCAATGGCGGTCATTTCATTATCCTGCCTGGTTAATGAAAATCTCGTGTTTGAACTTTCGGTGGAATGACCTAAGGCCACATTAAATGTCGTATTGTTCGGATTATTAAAAAACTTCCCATAGGCATTTTGAGCAACATAAGGACGAACTACACCATCCCAAGCTATAGTAGGCAAACCATCGAATTTCGGCCCAAAGTTTACTGTCGCAGCCAAAACACCTCTATTAACCCCATCTATTGCATCTGCTTGTCCATAATAGAAGAATTTATCTTCAGCCTGTCCTCCGTTGGAATAATTCAATCCATAACCAGGACCACGAACATCTTGAAATTTTGGCAAATACGCAATCTGATCATGGGTATAAGTCGCATTGAAATCGATCGAAAACCCTTTCCCTCCTTTTCCAGACTTCGTCGTTACAACCACGACACCATTCATGGCCTCTGAACCGTATAATGCTGCTGCTGAGGCTCCCTTTAACACTGAAATTGTTTCAATATCCTCCGGATTCAAGTCCTCTAAACCATTTCCTCTGGATCTGCTATCGCCCCAATAATTCGAATTATTGAATGTCGATTGACGCATTGGAACCCCATCGATAATAACTAATGGCTGTGAACCTAATGAAATGGAATTTGTTCCACGGATATTGATATTTATCCCTGAGGTTGCTCCTCCAGGTGAAGCAGAAATACGTACTCCAGGTGCCTTACCGTATAATGCACCTGCAAAATTTGGCGAACCTGTTTTCGTTAATTCTTTTGCTTCAACAGTACTCATCGCGTAGCCCAATTCTTTGGGCGCTCTCTTAATACCCATAGCCGTCACCACCACCTCATCAATATTTCCAGCATCCTCTTGCAAAGACACATCATGAGTACTGGAGGTGATCGTAATTTCCTGACTAACATAACCTAAAATTGAGAAACGGAGTTTTTCACCGTTTGATGCTTGAATGGTGTACCTTCCTTCAATTGACGTTTGTGTAGCACGATTTGTTCCTACGACCGTCACACTCACCCCAGCTAAGGCTCCATTCGAATCTGTAACTCTCCCCGTAACAGATTGTTGTGCTGATAGCGAATTCACACTGAATAGCATGATTATCGCCAACATGCAGCAAATAGAGTAAAGTTTGCTCATTTGAATGATGATTTAATTTAATTGATTTTAGTAATTTGTTTATAAATAGTTCTATCAGCATTCCCCACAACGACGCATGCGGAACCTAATAATTGAATATGATTAGTTTGCGAAAATTCAACTTTGGTATGTTTGGATAAGCGCTGAATACTGAATTCAAGCAGGGCACTTTGCACCTGAGGCAACAAAATTTGTTGCGCTTTTGCTCCACGTCCACTGATGACTACTTGCTCTGGATTGATGATATGAATTAATGTGGCAATACCTTTACCTAGCATAAATCCTATCCTCCGAATGGATTCAATGGCCAATTGGTCGCCTTCTAATGCTGCATTTAATAATTGGTCTCCAGTGATGGTTTGTTTTTTACTATATATTTCTTGTAGGGATGAAACTTCCTTGGTTTTTAATTTTTCAATCGCAAATTCTACGGCTGCTAATAATGAAGCTTCGACCTCCAAACAACCTTTTTTTCCGCATGAACATAATTTATTGGTATTTGATAAGGGAATATGGCTAAACTCTCCTGCATATCCACTATGTCCTCGATACAATTCATTATCCAAAATCATCCCTAATCCTACGCCCCAGTTTAAATTCACCACCATCACATTTTTAGATTTATGTGCAACACCAAAACGGTGCTCTGCAATTGCTATGGCCGATGAATCATTCTCCACAAAAACTGGCAAGTGTAAATCTCTTTCCAAATTAGTTTTCAAGTCATATAATGGAGAATCCAATGAATATGAATTATTTTTTCCAGAATTGCTGTCAACAAAGCCCGGAATGGTGAGCCCTATTCCATAAATGGTATTTTTTTCACTTGTTTTTATCAATAATTCGATGAGTTCTTTCAAGTCTTGGTAAGCACTCTCAGATTTTAGATTAATTTCTTTGGTCTTTATTGGAGTAATAAACTGATTGTTAAAATCAGTGAGAACAGCAGAAGTGTATAATTGATCTACAGCGACACATAACATAATCGGTAAACTCTCTGCAACAGGAACAAATTGTGCAGCTCTTCGCCCGCCCGTTGATGGTGCCAAACCATCCTGCGAAATATACCCACCTTCCATTAACTTATTAACTGCACTCGTGATATTAGGTAAGCTTTTACCAATATTCAGACTTAAATCAGCAATGGATTGCGGGTTTTTAAAATATAAATTCTTTAGGATCGATAATTTTAAAGTTTCCAATGGTCGTAGTTAGATGTAGTTAATATTAAATTAAAGATAAATGAATTTTTAGATAACATACAAATTCTTTTTAAAATTTTTAATAAGTTAAATGTAGATTATTAATAAAATACATTAATACATGAAACTTATAGAGATATAATAAGTACAATACACTTGTTTATTAAGAATATAATTGAACATATTGTGTAACAAAAATTTCTTAAATTCGGAGCTTAATAGAAATTATGAAACCACGCTATTATTCATTAGACGTATTCAGAGGGGCTACAGTAGCCTTAATGATTATGGTAAATAATCCGGGCACATGGGCTCACATGTTTGCACCGTTAAAGCATGCGCCATGGCATGGCTGTACTCCCACGGACTTAGTTTTTCCATTTTTCCTATTTGCAGTGGGAAATGCCATGTCTTTTGTCATTCCACGATTACAGGATGCTGGAGATGGAGTATTTTGGACCAAAGTCATAAAACGTACCCTGTTAATTTTCCTGATCGGTTTAGGTTTAAATTGGTTTCCTTTTGTACAATGGGTTGATCAATCATGGCAATTCCGGGATTGGGTTAATGCCACTGATCCAGAACGAGGCGTTCGTATATTAGGGGTTCTGCAGCGAATTGCATTGGCCTATTTCTTTGCCTCCATTCTAGCGTATTATTTTAAACCTAAAAATCTGATCTACATCTCAGCTATCTTATTATTTATTTATTGGGGATTATGTGCTTTCTTAGGTACTGGAGATCCTTATTCTTTAGAAGGCTGGTTTGGTACAAACATCGATAAACAAATACTAGGTGTAGCACATATGTATAAAGGTGAGGGGGTACCTTTTGATCCGGAGGGTTTGATGAGTACCCTACCTGCGATTGTACAGGTTGTGTTTGGATACCTTGTCGGCGTATTCATTAAAAACCAAGGACAAGTAAATTGGTTATGGACTAAAGTTCCAACTTCTTCGGAACCTCATTTCAAATTACTTGCTGGCCTACTTGTGACAGGTTTTATTTGTTTAGTCCTTGCATGGACTTGGTCTTTAGGGTTTCCTATCAACAAAAAAATATGGACAAGTTCATATGTATTATATACCACAGGTCTGGCCATCTTGTGTATAGGCACCATGATATGGTATATTGAAGTGCAAGGAGTAAAAAATTGGCTCACTAAGTTTTTCGATGTGTTTGGTAAAAATCCACTGTTTATTTTTGTACTCAGCGGTGTCTTTGCCGACATTTTAGATTTCATCAAAATACCAAATGGTGTAAATGCCGATGGGAATCCTGTCACTATCCACCCCTTAACCTGGTTCTATAAAAACATTTGCGCCCAACTTCCCGGCCCACCAGAAGTTGGTTCCTTTGCCTTTTCATTGTGCTTTGTCGCTTTTATGTGGGCTATTTGCTATTGGTTAGATAAAAAGAAGATATATATCAAAGTTTAAGTGCTAATAGCTTGAAAGTCAAAAACAGTTAATCTGAACTAAATTTTAAATTTACAGATTAAGATGTTATCTTTGCAGCCAATTAACAAAATTTTTTAACGCTTTAATATTATTCAAGAGATGTATTTAAGTAAAGAGTACAAAGCTGATATCTTCGCAGAATTTGCAGGTGCAGCAGCAAACACAGGTTCTGCAGAAGGACAAGTAGCTTTATTCACTAAAAGAATTGCTCACTTAACGGAGCATTTGAAAAAAAACAGAAAAGATTTTAATACACAACGTTCTCTACAAATGTTAGTAGGTAAACGTCGTTCATTATTAGC
>DAIQBS010000008.1:0-89829 GCA_036781025.1 Sphingobacterium sp.
AATAATACCTGCTCCTCCTCTTGTCTTATTCTTTTTAATAAAGTACTTCGACGAGCCACCCCACCTAAACCTTGCAACCGAGACCCATCCATAGGGAAAGGGTCTATTCGGCTATGCACATCATTGGTGTGTAGAATAGTGATTTTAACGTTTTTTTTCCTCGCTAAACCTGTATTCGGTAAACCAATTAAACTGCTTGATGCAGCTACTGCTACCAACCCTTTTAAAAACTTTCTTCTATTGAATGATTTTAACTCTTCCATCTATTGCTGCTTCTACTTGTTTACCAGATTTTGTTAATGTTTGAATATGATCAATAAGCGCTTCACGAACTAATGCATTGGCGGTAATGCGATTTATAGGATTCGATAGTCCTTTCACATGATCTCCACCATTGGCTACAAAGTCGTAAGTCACTAATTTATAAGATTTATTAGGATCTATAGCTTCATTATTGATGCTGAACGTCACTAATTCTTTATTCTTTATCGTTATTTGTGCTCCGCCGATAGGTTGTCCATTCGTTTCAGCAATGAACTTCGCGAGTACTAATACATCGCTACCTTTTAATTCTAGTATCGTGATAGCATTCTCAAAAGGCATAAATTCGAAGATATTTCCCACGGTAATGTTACCTTGCTTTATACTCGATCTCATCCCATCCTTGGTTGCCAAAGAAAAAACAACGGTATTGTCTATCTTTTTTCCTATTGTTAATAAAGCATCTGCAAAGAAATTACCCAAATTAGACTCCGCTAAATTTCTATTTTGAGGCATGCTTTCTTTGGAGCTCCCAATTACTTCAGACATTTTGGCCTCCAATTGCTGACGATAGGGAGTAACGAGTGTATTAATTTCAGGGTCTTCTTGCAAACTCGCATCTATCGCAATCATTTGCTTTTGACTTGCCTGAGATTGGTAATAGTTCGTTTTACAAGAATTAAGGAGTAATAGTATGAGGGTAAACCCCAGTAGTGTATGTTTCATCGACCTTCTGCGCATATCGTCACATTTTTACACAAAGTTATTAAGATTGCAGTAAATTAATAACAAACGTACATTTTATTTCAAAATGACACAAAAGAATAACTATTAACTAACTTAAATTTAATTTAGGTTTAGTTTATCCTCAAAGTACCGTTGAACAAAATAGCGTGCTAATCCCGTAGGAATTGCCGTATCTGAAAGATTTGATACATGAATTTCGCAATTACTGGATATCCTTGTCATGGAATAAGTCTGTATTTGTTGCAGAATAGGCGTAGTAATCAGTGTAGATGCCTTGGCAAATTGACCAACTAACACAATGGCTTCAGGATTGAATACCTGAAGAAAAAAGGATATTGCTTTTCCAAGAATTGTCCCTAGTTCTGATATCAGTTGAATAGCATATTGATCGCCATCTAAAGCAGCCTGTATGATATGAATGGGCTGTAAGTCATGGTTCTTAAACTTATTCGCTATCAGGGTAGGGATTCCATTTTCAATATCATGAATGGCTTTTTTTACTAAGGCCACACCGGAAACTAATGTTTCTAAGCAACCTCGTTTACCACAGTAACAAAGTTCACCATCATCCACAAAACTAATATGTCCCATTTCACCAGAGAATCCATTTTTCCCCATATAGACTTCACCATTGGTAATAATTCCAAGAGAAATCCCCCAATCTAAACGGATGATAAGCCCATCTTGTCTATTTCTTAGTTTCCCTAATTGTTGTTCTGTTAGGCTATAAATTTTAGAATCGTTTATGATTCTAGTTTTTTTATGAAAAACTTTCTCAATTTCAAGCTCCAGATGAAAATTAGGTTCATAAAAATAAGTGTAATTGTCGCCTGTGACTTTATCAATCAGGCCAGGCATGGATATGGATATTCCGGAGATGTCATCCCAAGCTATGGATTCTTCCTCTACATACGTTCTGATGGTGTCGTAAAACTGATTCAATTGACTCAAATCTCTCGAAAGCTGTAAGCTGTGACGCTTGGTTTTATTTAATAGATTTCCATTATTATCCACTATGGTTAAGAAGCAACCGAATTTATCTAATTCAATAGTTAATACCTTAAATAAGTTGTTGTTTAATTGGTATAGATTAGGTTTTCTTCCCCCTACAGACTCCCCACGTTCATGTTGAATTAATAAATTTTGTTTCACTAGATCCACAATCAAGGTATTTAAAGTTGGGAAACTCAAATCTAGTTTTTTCATGAGTTCATTTACAGATGTTTTTTCGATTTGGTAAACCGTTTTTAATAGCGTAAATTTTTTTCTTGCTGATTTCGCTATCGCTTGAGTCTTACTTGAGTTTGGAAAAAATGATCTATCTACAAAATTCATAACGTTGGGGTGTAATATATTGCATTTTAAAAATTGAAGCCTAATGAACTGCTTAATGAAAGGTTAGTAGGTTTTTTCTTAATAAAAATAACAATTTGAGAACTTGATTAAAATTTTTCTAAAATAGATATTTATTTTATAAATAGCAAGCAAAACAAATCAGACAAAATGAAAAATTAAACTATAGGTTACTTATTGGTGTTAATACAGAAAGAATTTTAGCGTCAATTTTTAATTTATAATTATTAATGTTTATTACAATATATTGATTATTAGATAATAAATTAAATACATGTTTCTTCTTGGTGGTTTTCCTTCAAGCTAAGCTAGGAGGTAACTGTTTATATTAACTTATTATTATATTTAGCTATCATTATTAAATATTTTAATAATATTAGATTTCTTAAATAAATTATATAATTATATAAGCATTCTTTAAGTTGCTAAATAAGTTCTTCATTTATAATGGTTTGTCGTTCTGTCGTCAGGTTCTTGAGTGAACTTAAATCCAATTCAGAGGGGCTTATAAATCGTAAAAAATTTTCAGAGAAGAAAATTTCAGAATGGATTTTGTAATAGAAAAATTACCATTATGTCAATTGTATTGATCTTTGTTTTTTATAAAAAAAACAGGCTTACTGAGCAGAGTCAGTAAGCCTGTTAAATTAACAATGCTTATGTTTATTTTTTATCAATTTTATACAATTTTCCGGCATCAGTCAATGCATAGATAGCGCCATCCTTTCCTTGTACAACTTCTCTAAAACGTTGACCTTCCTTAGCTAATAAGCGTTCTTCACCGACCACTTTATTGTCTTTAATGACTAAACGTGCAATATGCGTACTGCTTAATCCACCAAGGAAAAGGTTGTTTTTCCATTCAGGTACATTAGATCCCGTATAAAAAATCATTCCGCTAGGAGATAAAACTGGATCCCAGTAATAAACAGGTTGTTCCATTCCATCTTTTTGCTGAATAGGAGGGTTTCCAATTTCCTTTCCACTATATTCTAGTCCATAGGTAATCGTAGGCCATCCGTAATTTTTTCCAGGTTGTACCAAGTTTAATTCGTCTCCACCTCTAGGACCAAATTCTGTATTCCACAAATCACCAGTTTCTGGATGTATGGCTATTCCTTGTACATTACGGTGTCCATAACTTAATATTTCAGGACGTGCTTTGCTGTCTCCTTCAAAAGGATTACCTGCTACAGCTTTACCATCTTTTGTAATTCTTACAATTTTGCCTAATGCAGAACTTAAATCCTGGGCTTGTGGTCTGGTGACAGCGTCTGAACGTTCACCGGTGCTGACTATAAGATTACCATTTTTATCAAAAATAATGCGACCACCATAATGTAGCTTGCCATCGTGAGAAGGTAAAGCTTGGTATATGACAGTTGCACCTTCTATGGATTTTTCATCAGCAGATAATTTACCTTTAGCAACGGCAGTATGATTACCACCAGCACTTGCAGGTTCAGCAAATACCCAGTATACCATTCTATTGTTGCTGAAATCAGGATCTAAGGTAAGACCTAATAAACCACCTTGACCTTGAGCATCTACTTTTGGTAAACCATTGATAGCCTCACTAATTTGACCAGTTGAAGCATCAACAATTTTGAAGTTTCCTGCTTTTTCAGAAACTAATAATCTTCCATCAGGAAGAACTGCTGCTGCCCATGGGCTTTTTAGACCTTCAGCAACGACTTTTCCTTCATATGGGGTGGTGGTTTTTACGCCAGCGATTCTAGTTTGTCCGGCAAAAGCAGGCTTGTAGGTGGTATTTGCCGGATTAGTTTCTACAGGAGCTAACTTGCTGGTGTCTTGTGTTTGCTTGCTACTGTCGGAAGCCTCATGCCCATTGCTATTGGTTCCAGAACAAGCTACCAAAACCGTAGTTGCTGTGTAAAATAATACGTGACTAAACTGTTTTTTCATCGTAGTGTTATATTTTATAGATTATATGTTTTATTCCAAGTTTTAATTGAATTCTGGACGTTTAGGGAAATTGGCCACATGCGCATATTTAGGCCCCATGCTTATCACCGCTTCTTTCCATAAATCTTCCCCATCGGAAATGAAGGTAAGGTCTATATTAAAGGAATTGTGTACCGCCCAGGAATTATCCTTAATTTCTTGATCTAATTGACCTGAACTCCATCCTGAGTATCCTAAAAAAAGCTTTACCTCTGCAGGTGTAATTTGATTAGATTTGATTAATTCCTTCAATAAGTCAAAATCACCTCCCCAATACAAGTCGTCCATAATGTGATTGCCACTTTGAAGTTTTTCAAAAGCTTTATGGATAAAAAATAACGCATTACCTTCTACAGGCCCACCAAAGTATAAAGGAAAAGGTGTTCCTCCTAATTGATCGATAATGTCTTGCAAGGTAAGCATCGAGCGGTGGTTCAATATTAATCCAATTGTTCCTTGTTCGGCATCATGTTCACATAATAAGATGACGGATCTCTCAAAATTTTGATCCAACATAAATGGCTCAGAAATCAATAAACTTCCTGTCTTGGCTGTATATTCGCTAAACATATTTAACTCTCTTATAAACCAAATTTATACAATTAAGTTTTCAATATAGATGTAAAATAGTAATAATTTTAATATCATTTTCTATAAAAAATGGATATTTGGTTAAGTTTGTAGCAAATTTAAAATAACCATGTCCATCCTTCATAAAGAAATTGCATCGATACGGCAAGATTATGCATTAAGTAGCTTAAGTGAATCTGATGTGTTGGCTGATCCAATTCTTCAATTTTCCAAATGGTTTCAAGAAGCAATTAAAAGCGAGGTGATAGAACCAACAGCGATGGTTTTGTCCACTTGTACAACAGATGGAAAACCCTCTTCCAGGGTGGTATTGTTAAAAGATATTAAACCTGATGGGTTTAGTTTTTTTACCAATTATGAAAGTCATAAGGGACAAGAACTCGCTGCAAATCCTGTAGCCAGTGTCTTGTTTTTTTGGCCAGAGCTACAAAGGCAAGTGCGCATAGAAGCTAGCGTTGAGCGATTACCAGTGCAGGATTCAGATGAGTATTTTGCAGTACGCCCTCGAGGAAGTCAGATTGGAGCGATTGCATCACCACAAAGCCATGTATTAAAAGATCGAGCAGAATTGGAAACTCGAGTTAAAAAAGTTGAAGAGGAGTATGCTAATGCGGATCATATTCCAAGACCTGCACATTGGGGAGGCTTTCTTTTAAGACCAACTCGAATTGAATTTTGGCAGGGTAGAAGTAGTCGTTTACACGATCGAGTGGTTTATGAAAAACAGGATAGTACTTGGAATTTAACACGTATTGCACCCTAATTATGAGTATAGAAATAAAAAATTTTATAGTTGAACAAATCGGAGAGGATGCTATTGTTGGTGTTCAGGAAACTGGTTTGCAAGGGGCTATCTATGTAAATGAAAAAGACTTAGTCTCTATTTGTTTGTTATTAAGGGATGCTCCAGCATATTACTTCGATTTTTTAGCCAACATTACAGCAGTAGATTTTCATCCAGAACCTTATTTTGAGATTGTTTACCATTTAACCTCTATTCCATATCAAAAACAATTAACCCTAAAAGTTAAGTTAAGCATTGATCGTGTGGAGGACAAATTGCCGGAAATAGATTCTGTAACTACTGTTTGGAGAACTGCAGATTGGCATGAACGTGAAATTTTTGATTTAATGGGTGTTTATTTTAGAAATCATCCAGATTTAAGGAGAATTTTAATGCCGGACGATTGGCAAGGATTTCCCTTGAGAAAAGATTATGTTGACCCAGAAACCTATCACGATATCCCTGTAAAATAAGCTAATGAACGAGATGTATCAGCAAGGATTAAGAAATTACCAGGCACGTATAGACGCGGTTTCTTCTCAAGAGATGGTGATCAATATGGGGCCACAACATCCTTCTACCCATGGAGTACTTCGGTTGGAATTGATTACCGATGGAGAGATAGTAAAAGATATTATTCCGCATCTAGGGTATTTGCACCGTTGTTTTGATAAACATGCGGAATCTATTAATTATACAAAATCTATCCCATTTACTGATCGTTTAGATTATTTGGCATCTATGAATAATAGCCATGCTTTCGTGATGGGGGTGGAACGTATGCTCGGTATAGCAGATAAAATACCTAAACGTGTGGAGTACATACGAGTGTTAGTTTGTGAATTGAATCGTATTGCTTCTCATTTGATTGCCATTGGAACGTATGGTATTGATATCGGCGCATTTACGCCCTTTATGTGGTGTTTTCGAGATCGTGAGCATATCATGAACATGCTAGAATGGGCCTCAGGATCCAGAATGCTCTATAATTACATTTGGATTGGAGGGTTGTTTTATGATCTTCCAGTAAATTTTGAACAACGTTGTTTAGAGTTTATAGCTTACTTTGAGCCTAAATTGCAGGAGCTAGATCAGTTGCTTTCTACCAACGCCATATTTATTCAACGCACGGCTAATATAGGCGTCTTACCAGCAGATGTAGCTATTAATTATGGTTGCTCTGGACCTATGCTTCGTGCTTCAGGTGTGAAATGGGATTTGCGAAGAATTGATGGTTATTCTGTTTATCCTGAATTGGAATTTGAAATACCTGTAGGAAGTGGTGCAATGGGAGAATTGGGAGATTGTTGGGACCGATATCAGGTGCGTGTAGAAGAGGTAAAAGAATCTGTTAAAATCATTAAGCAATGTTTGGCTCGATTAACTTCTGATTATAAAAGAACGGTTGATTTCGATCCTCGTGGCCTGGTTCCTAAAAAAGTAAATTTAAAAGCTCAGGATTATTACGTTCGTGCTGAAAACCCCAAAGGTGAACTGGGATTTTATTTTGTAACTGCAGAGAAAACAGATATTCCTCGGCGTGTAAAAGCTCGTGGACCTAGTTTTAATAACCTTTCTGTATTGCCTGAGTTAGGGAAAGGAGTCTTAATAGCTGATTTGATTGCTATTTTAGGTTCGATTGATATTGTATTAGGTGAAGTGGATCGATAAGAGGTTTTAAAAAACGCAAAAAAACGCAAAATAATTAGGAGATTTAGAAATATTTCCTATCTTTGCTGTCTCATAATTTAAGTTTATAATTGGTTAATAGTTAGGGAGGTAATTGCCAGATTACTTCCCTTTCTTTTTGTCGTAAAATGACTGAATTCCCTCATTTTAATAAGTTTAAGATAGTAATTCCTTGGATAATCATTTTCTTTAATGTTTAAACACGCTAGTTTAATGTAAACATATTTTGTCTAAATTGTTTAAATTGTGAACATTGAAATTCTCATAATATTCCTTGCGTTTTGTTGCGGTAGTTATAAAATATTAGTTATATAAAAATAGTTTCATTTTAGTTGTTTGTATTGGCTCGTTGTGATAAATCTGTGTAGTTTTAGTTTATTATGACAGTTTTATTGGTGCTTATTTATTACTATACCTGTATTTCTAAAGATTGTAATTTGTCAGTTTTTTTTTCTTGCACATTTAACTTGATAGGAACCATCTATTAAATCCAGCTAGGATAAGAAACTCATTGGTTATTTTTAGGATCTTTTTCGGATCTTAATCGGAAGAACTGCACTCAAGTCCACGGAATGTTCGAAGGAGATCCGAAGGAGATCCTAAGTAGTGAAAATTAATTAGACTAACATTTAAATTTCGCTAGACCTTATTCATGATTTTGTACTTGTAGAAAAGCAAGCTTGCTTGACAAATCAGTAAGCTGATTATATGTTAAAAGCTATGGAGATTACTGAGGTTTTGGTGTAATCTCCATAGTGCTAACAGCAGAAATTATTAAAACTCTTGGATGGTTCTTTGATGTTTATTCGGTGGATTGTAATGGATTATTCCATTCCTGCATAAGGTTTAAAATCTTCTTCGTAATGATTCCATATAATTCGTGCAATACGACGGGTCAATTCTTCGGCTTGATTTTGATTGGTCCAACTTTGATCTTTATTGTTTTTTGTAAAAACTGAAAAGACAAAATCACCGTGTGGAGCATTTACAAGAACTACCTCCGCTCTGGCTTCATTTACTGAACCTGTTTTGGAGATGCAATTGATATGGGCAGGAAATTGTGATAAAGATCTTTCATTATAATATTGATTTTTCAAGAATCTATACATCTTATCTGAAATTGCTGGCGATATAACTTCACCCTTTCTTATGTATTCAAAAAGCTGAGCCATTTCTTTAGGAGTCGTTTGTCCCCAGCCATATTTTTTCCAATCCGATTCTCTTCCTATTGTTCTGGAATTTACCTTGGTATGCGTTAATCCTAGTTTGTCCATAAGTGGATTTATTTCCAAGCCTCCACCTGCCAATTCTTGACACCAAATAGACGCCACATTATCACTATAGGTTAGCATCAAAGCGATCATGGTGGATAAATCGGTTTGTGTACTATCCTTATAAAATTGCATTAAGCCAGATCCACCATAAGTTCTGCTATCTCGGTAGGTGAATTTTTGATTTAAAGAAAGGTTTTTGTCCTGTATTTTTTGAAATATACCCACAAGTAAAGGCACTTTTACAATACTGGCAGTAGGAAAGATGCTGTCTGCATGGATTTCTACTACTTTGTTGGATTTTAAATGTTTTACATAGATGCCTATATCGCCATGAAATCCAATGATTTCTTTTTGAAGTTTTAAACTTAATTTCTTGTCGGTTTTTTGAGCAAAACTGCTGAAAGTAAGGAAACAAGATAGAAATGTAAAAAGAATGGTGTTTTTCATAGAAATGCTTTAAATTTATTGTTAATCGAAGGTAAGTAAAGAAAATTTAATTGCGAATACTATGGAGTTATATATGCTAGTGCTAGGTGGAAAACCAGAAGGAAGATTTACAGAACAACATGATGTGTATTTTGGGATTGCGAATCAGCTCAAAGATTTGGTACCTGATTTGTATCGATTTTGGCCAGAATTGGAAGGTAAAATGCATATAGATTCCTGGAGAAAGGTTTTGCGGGTAGGTAATTATGCTATATCCATAGTGCCCAAAGGTACGCAAAAAGAAAATCGACCTTATTCCTTGTACTTTGTTAATTTGGGTGGATATAAACCGGATGATATGGAAGAATATCATTATAAGCAATTGGTGGTAGCCAAGGATTTGGGCGAGGCTAGTAAAATCGCTAAGGATACTATTTTTTGGAAACATCACCTATCGGCTCATATCGATGACAAATATGGAATTGATGTAGATGACATTTATCCTGTGGAGGACATGTTATATGCTGGATTTAAGGCTGATTTTGAAATCTTTATTACTGAAAATTCGGAAGGTTTGGAGGATAGGCTGGAAATTGGATACTTAAAAATCAGTAAATTATTAGCGCAATAATATAGCATTAGAGTAGGAGAGCATATTCAACTTTAAAACTATTTATAGAATGAAACAAATGGGTTTATGCTGTATTTGTAATAATAACAACATAAACCCATTGATTTTTTATTCGTTCAATTAAATAAGATAGTCTTGTGATAAGTCTACTTCTTGTTTAATTCTTTGAATTCTGCATAAGAAACTAAAATATGTGAGGTGATATCTTCTGGTTGAGACTGTTTTACAAAGCTGTAGCTAGGCCTATATTTGCTTTTAAATAATGCTAATTCTGAGGAATTAAGAGGAATCAGGGATAATATTTTTTTATCTGTGAATACCCGATCTACAAAGCGAGTTTCTTGTTCTAATTCAAGGATTTTTATGGCATTACGAGCTTGTTTTGCAGACTGACCAAATAATCGGGAAGGAGATACGCGAAGTCCCCCTTTTTGTTGACTCGTTTCTACTGATTCGCTGTTATTTTTCGCTCGCTCTATTTCTCTCGATAATCGGCTATCCGTAATCTTAGTAACGACAACTTCATCAATTTGAATAGTGCTTTTATCTCGAATTAAATAAATATAGCGGAGCCCTTCTTGGTAAATAAATGCCGTGTCTCGATCATAACCTCTTACTTCAAAGGCTAAATAATCATTTACCTGACCTGGTATAATAAAATTTCCTTCGGGATCACTTTTGACTTCCTGATGGGTTCTAAGATTGGTTATTTTAACAGTAGAAACACGTTTACTGTTTTCTAAATCTAAAATAACACCTTTAATTTCTTGGCTAAAAACCTTGTTGATGTTTAGAAATATAAACATCAACAAGATATAGATATAATTGTATTTTCTCATGGTTTATTTGGAAACCCATACATTGTTTTCCGGATTAATATCAGGATAAACATGATCTGGATCAATGATGACACTTTTCAGTTTTTCTGTACTTTTTAATACAAATTTCCAATTGCTGTTTCTTTCCCAAACCTCAACAGGAAGTTTATGTCTTATTTTTTTACCGGATTCTGTAGTAGCTTCGATTACTACCGGCATCGGCATTTTTTGTAAATTACTAATGCTGATAATTGCTCCTTTAGTAGGATCTAATTCCACATAACTTACATCATCGATAGCTTGATCTAGCGCCCAGTTGTTTAATATCCAGGATCTCCAAAACCAGTTTAGGTTCTCTCCAGTTTCGTTTTCTATCACTCTAAAAAAATCTTGAGGCGTTGGATGCTTATAAGCCCAGTATTCTGTATATTTCCGGAAAGCTGCATCGAAACGTTCTGCTCCAATCACCTCATCCCTTAAAATGCGGAGCGCAAATCCTGGTTTGTAATAAGCTAAAAGACCGATGTTTCGTTCTTTCATACCTTGAGGAGTACTGTAGATAGGTTCTAACTGAGGGTTCATTAAGGACAGGGCCATTGCATTGACATTTCCCATTTTGCGGTGATATTCTCCTTTATTAAATGCTTCAGTAGATAAATCATTGATAAAGGTATTAAAACCTTCATCCATCCAGGCATATAAACGTTCATTGGAACCAACAATCATAGGATACCAAATATGTCCAAATTCATGGTCAGTTACTCCCCATAAACTACCAGCTTTTGCTTTACTTCCACAAAATACAATCGCTGGATATTCCATTCCACCTACATTAGAGGCTACATTAATAGCAACAGGGTAGGGATACTCTAACCATTTTTTAGAATAAAATTCTATAGATGCTTTCGTGTATTCTGTAGATCGTTCCCATGCATTTCCACCATTACTTTCTTTAGGGTAAGCGGACATGGCAAGGGATTTTTTCCCACTTGGAAGATTGATTTGGGCAGCATCAATGATAAAAGCTTTGGAGGAAGCCCAAGCAACATCACGACTGTTATTAAGTTTGTATTTCCAAGTTAATGTACTTTTATTTGGTCTTGACTTACTATCGGTCACTTCATCCTGGGAACGAATAATAATCGTTTGATCGGACGTTTTTGCTTTATTATAACGATCAAGTTGTTCTTTCGTCCAAACTTCTTGAGGATTTAGTAGTTCTCCACCCATCACGACGATGTGGTTGGCAGGAGCAGTGATTTCTACATTGAAATCACCATATTCTAAATAAAATTCGCCAGGTCCCGTGTAAGGAAGGCTATTCCAACCCGTTACATCATCGTAAACCGAAACTTTTGGATACCACTGAGCAATGGAATAGATATCGCCATTGGCTGTCGTTAATCTTCCGGTTCTATCTGCGCCATGTTTAGGGACGATATAAGAAAAATCGATGCTGACCGTTGTTTTTCCACCATTTGCAGCAAGGGGACTAGGTAAATCTATTCGCATGCGCGTATCATGGATGTTGTTTTTTAAGTCCTTGCCCGCAGCATCTACTACTTTACTGATTTGGTAGCCGCCAACAAAATCATCACCAGCATCACCATAACGACTATTTGTTAAAGGTACTACCGCTTGACCGATTGAATTCGGATTGAATAAATTTTGTTCCAATTGGAGCCATAAGAAATCCAATTGATCAGGGCTATTATTGGTATAAGAAATTTTTACGGTACCTTTTACTTCATGGGTCTGATCATTTAGACTAACTTTAATATCATAGTTTGCAGCATTTTGCCAATATTGATGACCTGGTTTGCCGGAAGCAGAACGGTATGGAGTTCCATTTTGAGTATAAAATCCTGGGCTAAAGGCCGCTTTGTAATCGTAAATGCTTTCGGTTTTGTTTTGAGCATAGAGGATATCTACAGGGGCAGCCTGAGCAATCAGCACTGCGAGTGTAGCTTTTAAAATCATTTTCTTCATTGGCTATTTTAATTTAGTATGGTATTCTTCTTCATTAAAACCTAATAACAGACCTTTGGAAGTCTCGATTAAAGGTCTCTTAATCATTGAGTTATTTTTTAAGAGAACTGCATTGGCCGAATTTGCGTCAATTACGGAGTTTTGTTCCTCGGGGCTCAATTTTTTCCAGGTAGTTCCTTTTTTATTAACTAAATCTGTCCAAGGGAGGGATTTTTCCCATTCCTCTAGCTTTTCAAGAGTTGCAGGTTCTTTCTTATAATCATGAAAAACAAAATTAATGTTGTTTTCTTGAAGCCAGTCTAAAGCTTTTTTTACTGTGTTACAATTTTTTATACCGTAAACTTGTACCATATGTTTAGAAACAATTATTGTGAAAAGAGAACTAAAGATATTAAAAATAATAATTACCTAAGGTAAAATAGCTTTTGAGTGCTAATTTTTAATAGTGTATTTTTTACACTATATTTCTTTCAGTAAATAAAAAAGTTTATCTTTATTTCCATTAATGAAAATTTAGAAAGAATAAACTATGAGCCTAAAAGATTTCAAAGGTGTATTAACAGGGGATCAAGTACAAGAATTGTTCGAGCTAGCTAAACAACATAAATTTGCTTTACCAGCAGTTAATGTAATTGGTACAAACTCTATAAATGCGGTGTTAGAAACGGCAAAAGCTGTTAACTCACCTGTTATTGTACAGTTATCAAATGGAGGAGCCCAATTTTATGCAGGTAAGACCTTAAATAACGATGGTTTAAAAGCATGCATATTAGGTGCAGTTTCAGCTGCGCATCATGTTCATTTATTAGCGGAACATTATGGTGTTGCTGTTATTTTGCATACCGATCACGCAGCGAAAAAATTATTACCTTGGATTGATGGTCTTTTGGATGCAGGGGAGAAGTTTTTTGCACAACATGGTAAGCCATTATTCTCTTCGCATATGTTGGATCTTTCTGAAGAGCCTATCGAAGAAAATATTGAAATTTCTAAAAAGTATTTAGAACGCATGAAACCTCTAGGTATGACTGTGGAAATTGAATTAGGAGTAACTGGTGGGGAAGAAGACGGTGTGGATAATTCAGACGTAGATAGTTCTAAATTATATACACAACCTGAAGAAGTTGCTTATGCTTATGAGGAATTATCACAAGTTTCTGATAAGTTCACCGTAGCAGCAGCTTTTGGTAATGTACATGGGGTTTATAAGCCTGGAAATGTAAAATTACAACCTGTTATTTTACATAACTCACAAGAATTTATTCGTTCTAAATTTGGATTAACTGCTGAAAAACCTGTTAATTTTGTATTCCACGGTGGATCAGGTTCATCGGCACAAGAAATTGAAGAAGCGATTTCATATGGAGCTATCAAAATGAATATTGATACCGATATGCAATGGGCATTTTGGGATGGTGTAAGAGGCTATGAAGCGAAAAACCACGATTACTTACAAGCACAAATCGGTAATCCTGAAGGATCTGATTCTCCAAATAAAAAATATTATGACCCACGCGTTTGGTTGCGTAAAGGGGAAGAAGCGTTTGTTACTCGTTTGAAACAAGCTTTTGAAGAATTGAATGCAATTGATATCAATAGCAAATTATAATAGGTAATATTTAATTCCATTAATAAAAAGAGATGTTGTTTACAACATCTCTTTTTTGGTTTTAAGCAGTTCTGAGGTTAAATCTAGATTTATGTTCTCAATGGTAAACTTATAGACTGAAAATAGGCCTAATAATTTTTAAAAACATACACAATTGTAAGTGTATTATCATCTTGTGAAATAACAATAAAAAATGACCTATTGTAAGGGTAAAATATGCGTTATATCATTTTAATTGTCAGTAATAATCCTTATACTTACAATAAGTGATAAGATTTAGTTGACATGTATAAAGAGCGGTTTATTTCGTATTTAAAGTTTGAGAAGCGATATTCTCCACATACCTTAACGGCTTATGAGAAGGATATCGAAAGTCTCTTATCTTTTGCAGAAATAGAACAAGTCGCTTTTGCTCAAATAGATTATAAATTTTTACGTTACTTTTTCGCTGGCTTGAAAGAAAAGGGAGTTTCTTCGAGGTCAGTGAATCGATGTATATCGTCAATAAAATCGTATTATAAATTTCTGATGCGTGAGGGTTTGATAAATGAAAATCCAGTTACGCTAATCAAAGCGATGAAGACACCTAAGAAATTGCCAGTAGTAGTCGAAAAGGAGAAACTGGTGCAGTTATTAGAGCAATTGGATCAGGAGATCGAAAGCTTTGAAGATGTTCGAGATTTTGTGGTGTTGGAGTTGCTTTTTGGAACAGGAGTTCGATTGGCAGAATTAATAAAAATTAGAGAAATTGATATTGATTTTTATAATAAAAAAATACTTATATTCGGTAAACGCAATAAGGAGCGTTTTGTACCAATTCATATTACCTTAGTCGAAGAACTTAAAAAATATATCAGTCAAAAAAAAGAACAGCAATTTCAAAACATTTCCCCTTATTTGGTCGTTACCAAAGAAGGGAAACCAGCCTATCCAAAATTAATAGCTAGGATAGTAGAGAAATATTTAAGCAGGATCACCTCGCAACAGAAACGTAGTCCGCATGTTTTGAGGCATACCTTTGCAACAACATTGTTGGATAATGGAGCGGATTTGAATGCGATAAAGGAATTATTAGGACATGCTGGATTAGCGGCTACACAAGTGTATACCCATAATTCGGCAGAGCGATTGAAATCTATTTATAAACAAGCCCATCCAAAGGCTTAAAAAAGGAGGAAAAATGAACATTACAGTGCAATCAATTAAATTTACTGCTGACCGCAAATTAATCGAGTTCATTAAAAAAAGAACTGAAAAATTAAATCAGTTTTTAGACAACATTATTGAAGGTGTATGTTATTTGAGGTTAGAAAACGTAGAAGATGAAGCCAACAAAGTAGTAGAATTAAAATTTAATGTTCCAGGAAATCAATTATTCGCGAAAGCTCAGGCAAAAAGTTTCGAAGAAGCGACCGATTTAGCTATTGAATCAATTCGTAGGCAGATTAATAAACATAAAACTAAAACACGAGAACCAATTAGCCATCATAAAGAGATCTTAAATCAAGAGGATGAATTTTAATTGTCCAATTGTCTAAATAGGAAAAGCTGCATTTAAATGCAGCTTTTTTTGTTTTTTGGACCGTTCTATTCAAGGTAAAAATTTCTGTATTTTTTTAAACTTTTTAAGCTGTTTTATTTGGATTAATTCTTAACAATATTTAGATTTGTTCCAAATTAAAAAGGAAACAGATGATTTGTCCAGTAGCAAGTTTTGAAGAAGTGTTTTTGAATGAGGATGGTGCTGTATATCAATGCAGTAGAAAAAACTGCTATTGGTTAGAGTTTCAAGGAAAAACGAGTTCTTTTAAATTGCGTGATTTCTTTTTGTTCAAGAAAAAAATTGATGCGATTGATATTGAGCAAATGCTGATAAACTCTGCTAGAACTTTTGATTTTGAAGTGATCATGCCTTTCCGCTCGGAAAGCATTTTTATATTAACCGTTGAAGATATTCTGAAACTACGCGAAGTATTGGCAGGTGCAAAATTCATGATTGAGTTAAATAGCCAAGTTCAAGCTTGTCTAAAATCTAATTTCCTATTAGCCTGTTAATCTTTTCTGTAATTATACTGATTCTAAATAAATTAGATTTTTAAAAACTAATTTAGACTGAATTTGTATTACAATTAAATGAATAAATCAGTTGATTTTAGTGTTACCTTTGTATAACAGGAAGCAGAAATATTTCCTGTAGACAGTATTATATTTATTATTATAAATAAACAATAACATGAAAGATTTATTAAAATTAAAAACATCTATATCAGAAGAGATAGAAAATATATTAAATGCTCAAGTAAAAGTTGAAGCACATTCATCAGCAATTTATTTAGCGATGTCTGCATGGTGTGATGACCAAGGATTGGACAATGCGGCAGATTTCTTTGCTAAACAATCTGATGAGGAAAGAGCACATATGTTGAAGATTTTCAATTATATTTCTGCTAGAGGTGGAAGAGCGATTTCTCCAGAAGTTACGAATGTACCTGTAGATTTCGAATCTTTTAGAGGTGTATTTGAACAAGCTTTAGAACAAGAAATGTTCGTCACTGAGCAATTCAATAAAATTGCTGACCGTTGTATGGCGAATAAAGATTTTGTAACATTTAACTTCTTACAATGGTTCTTAGAAGAGCAAGTGGAGGAAGAATATGTATGCCGTCGTATCTTAGAATTGTTTGATGTGATTGGTGAAGAAGGAACTGGAAAATGGGAAATTGACCGTCATTTGGTGAAAGTAAAATTTGCAGGTGAATAATAAATATTCCTAATTCATAAAAAAAACGGGCTAAAATATAAGATTAGCCCGTTTTTTTATACAATTATTTTCAGTTTAAGCGTTTTAATGTTAAATTTCAGTTATTGTAATTTAATATGAATTAGATTAATCTTGTAAAATAAATCTTTGGTGCGTACAATCTATCCTTGGTTACTAATTTTACTCTTGACCACTATTGGTTATGGGAAAGTGTATGCCCAAAAATTTAATAGCGTGGAAGGTATTGTCGTAGACTCCTTAGGGTTAGGATTGAAAGGTGTTTCGGTTAGGTTGGTGAGTTCTTTGGACACTATTTCGGTACTAACTAATGAACAAGGATATTATACCTTATCCAAAATAAAAAGTCGGAATGTCAGTGTTACCTACAGTATGCTGGGTTATCAAATCGTCAATAAGCTTATTACAATAAGTTTATTTTCTGACCATATTTATGCACCGAGAGTTAAGTTATTACCACATACGAATTTAATCCCTGAAGTACGTATTTTAAAAATAATACCCATCATTCATAAAGGCGATACGACGATATTCAATATGAAGGCATTCAACTATGATAAAAATGCCATGTTGGAAGGAGCTTTGAAAAATTTACCTGGCTTTCGGATATTACGAGATGGAAGTACTTACTATAATGGGCAGCCTATAGTTGGAGTACAAGTGGATAGTAAAAAATTTTTTAATGGGGATTTATTAACAGCTACAAGAAACCTCCCTGCTGATTTTGTAAAGAAAATTGAGGTAATCGATTATTATGGTGAATTTTCGGAGGAAAAGGGAATAAAGAATACAGAGCCTGAGAAAATAATCAATATCATTCTTGAAGATAATAGAAAAGAAATAACCTTTGGACAAGCTACTTTAGGTTCCGGAACCAGAGATCGCTATTTAGGAAGTTTGGGAGTCAATAAATTTAATAATGGGCAAGAGATGTCTATTATTGCCTCGGTAAATAATACGAACACATCTTTATTTACTTTTGGTTCTCCAAATGGAACAGGAGGACGCAATTCATCCATCGGTGATATAGGCGATTTTTCGGATCAATCGGATGGATTAAATAAACTATCATCGATAGGAATTAGTTTCTCCGATAGTATTGGACGTTATGTGACGATTAGTGGAGGATATACTTATCAAAGTAAGCAGAATAACACAGAAGGTAATTCTTCATTAACTTCCTCTTATTTAGGATATAAAATTCGAAAGTCGGAAGATTTTCTTCGTAAATCTCATGACAATTCACATAAATTGAATTTTGAAATCAATTCAAAGTTTAAGAACCAGGATTTATTGAAGATTGTGCCTACACTAACTTACAACAATAATTATTTCTATAATTTGAAATCAACGAATCTTAGAAATTACCGAATACAGGAATTTGGTAATAACTTGGATACTTCGGTAGTGAATACTCCGAATGCCGAAATGACGATGTTGTATTCTAAATATTTTAATAAAGCTGGACGTAAGTTAATTGGGGAGATGAAATTTAACTTTCAGTCGAATAGTAAGGATGAAAGTGTGAACGAAAACTTTTTAATTTATGATTCTACAGGATTCAAACCGGTAGTGAATTTATTCAATCAAAAGCAGCTTTTGGATACTCGAAATGAGGTGAGTACTTATAAAGCTTCCTTATCTTATGTTGAGCCCTTTTTGAAACATAGTTTACTCGAAGTTTTGTATGATTTTGATATTACCAATATTTCTGCGGTAAGAATGGTACGTGATCCTTATAAATTGGAGGAGGGGCCAATTGATTCGTTAGGAGTAGATTATTCTTATCAGTTCCGTAGTAATAAGACTGGTTTGAATTACCAATATGAGCCGAATAATTTATTTCGGGTAAATATGGGATTAACGGTTCAACCTATCAATTTAACTGGAAGAGTAAAAGGTGATTCCGTAAATTATAGTTACAACAATGTAAATTTGGTTCCTTCCATCAATTTGAAATACAGGTTTAATAAAGATTTGGATATGGAGGTAAATTATTTAGGCAGAAATACCCAACCGAATTTTTACCATATAATTCCAATCCGTGATAATTCAAAATCTAGGAATATTATAATCGGAAACCCGTATTTGAAAGCGGAGTTTAATAATCGAATTTCAATTATAGTAAGAAAATTAGTTCCTAATAGAGCGCAATATTTTCAGTCTAACTTAGCCTATACGTTTATTAATAATAAGATTGTGACTTCTAAACGTGCGGCGTCAAATGAAACTATTCAAGAAACTACCTTCGAAAATACAGATGGTTATTATGATGTCAAATGGTATTATTTTTTTAATACACCTTTTGTAAACGATGATTTCCAATTGGAGTTATCTGGTAATGTCGATTACATAAATAATATATCTTACATCAATTCTTTGAAAAGTAGGACGAAACAAGTATTGTACAACCAGAATGTTACCTTAAAGTATACTTGGAATGAATATTTCGAATCTGTATTTAATACCAATTATTTCTTGAATAAAGCGGTTTATGAATTACCTTATCGGTATAAAATAGATGCCCATTCTTATTTATTAAGTTTAGGCTCTAAAGGATATATTAGTGAGCGATTGATTTTAGGGGCAGAGATGTCTCAGAAGTTTTATCGTGGTTATGCCAGTGAATTAACGGATGTAAGCCCTTCAATCATCAATACCTACCTAGAATACAATTTTTTGAAAAACAATATGGGGATGATTAGATTACAGTGTTATGATTTGTTGGATCAAAATAAAAATGTGGGCGTCTTCACTGAATATTTAGGAAATGATATTATTGAATCAAGGAATAACCGTCTAGGAAGGTACTTCATGCTAAGTTTAAGTTTCCGACTACAAACATACCCGAATAAAAGATGATGAAAGCCGTTATAATTAAAGAGTTTGGAGGACCTGAGGTATTAAAAGTAGAAAACAGACCTGTCCCAAAACCATTAGCACATGAAGTTTTAATTCAAGTGATGGCTGCTGGGATCAATAGACCTGATGTTTTTCAGCGCAAAGGTAATTATCCTGCGCCAACAGGGGTAGATCCTACCATTCCAGGCTTGGAAATCTCGGGAGTGATTATGGAATTGGGAAGCGATGTGAAAAACTTTAAAGTAGGGGATGAAGTAATGGCATTAGTTGCAGGAGCCGGATACGCAACGATGGTTTGTGCCGCCGAAGTATGTTGTATAAAAAAACCAAGCAACCTAAGTTTTGTTGAAGCGGCTGCATTACCTGAAAATATTTATACCGTCTGGGATAATGTATTTGCTCGAGGTCAATTGAAAGCTGGAGAGTCATTTTTAGTACATGGAGGGGCTGGTGGAATTGGTACAATAGCCATTCAACTGGCGAAGCAATTGGGGGCAAAAGTTTATAGCACAGTAGGCTCTTCAGATAAGATGGAATTGGTTCGAGGTTTGGGTGCAGATTTTGTTCTTAATTATCGCCAGCAAGATTTTGAAATCAACTGGAAGGATAGCAAAATTGACGTCGTATTGGATAGTATTGGAGGGGATTATTTCCATAAACATTTGAATATTCTGAACGAAGAAGGTCGATTGGTACATATTAATGCCGTAGGAGGTGGTAAGGTTGAATTGAATCTTTTTAAGCTCATGCAAAAACGAATCAAGATTACAGGATCAACTTTAAGATCGAGAGATTTGCAGTTTAAATCTGACCTAACTTCCGTTATAGTACGTGAGGTTATCCCACTTATTTTGGAAAATAAAGTTAAACCTATCATTAAAGAAGTATATCCACTGGAGGATGTTGTGGAGGCTCATTTAAGGTTTGACAAGCCAGATCATTTTGGTAAAATAGTACTTACAAATAAAGGCTAAATACTTTTAGCATTCTTGTTATAATATTTTATATATATATTTATAATTCAAAAAAATATTGATATAACCTATTTAGTAAACTATGAACTTAAAATTTATAACAACAGCATTTTTAATTGCTGGAAGTATATTCACTAGTTTTGGGCAAAAGATCGGAAAGGTAGACAAACCGATTGATTTGGTCAGTACTTTGGTTGGTACACAATCAACATACTTTTTATCTAGTGGGAATACCTATCCGGCGATAGCCTTACCATGGGGAATGAATTTTTGGAGCCCGCAGACTGGTAAAATGGGCGATGGATGGATGTATTCTTATACAGCTGAAAAATTGAGAGGAATAAAACAAACGCATCAGCCATCTCCTTGGATGAATGACTATGGTCAATTTTCCATTATGGCTATGGTCGATAATAAAACTTTTGATCAGGATAAACGCTCTAGTTATTTTTCGCATAAAGCAGAAATTGCAAAACCACATTATTATTCGGTTTATTTGGCGGATTACGATACTAAAGTGGAGGTTACCCCAACTGAACGTGCATCCTATTTCCGTTTTACATTTCCGAAAACAGATAAAGCTTATGTGTTAATAGATGCTTTTGATAAAGGTTCATTTGTTGAAGTTCTTCCAAAAGAACAAAAGATTATAGGTTACACCACAAAAAATAGTGGAGGAGTTCCAAATAACTTCAAAAACTATTTTGTTTTGCAATTCGACAGACCTTTTGCTAATGTGGCTACATTTGCGGATTCTGTATTAACAGATGGTAGATACGTTGTTAAAGCAGATCATGTAGGAGCTATCGTTGGTTTTCAAACAGCAAATGCTGGTGAGCAAATTTTAGTGAAAGTAGCTTCGTCTTTTATTGATAAGGATCAAGCCGATTTAAATTTGAAAGAATTAGACGGTGTCACTTTTGATCAACAGGTAAAAAAGGGAGAAGAAATTTGGAATAAAGAATTGGGTAAAATTGAGATCGAAGGTGGTACAATTGATCAGATGAGAATATTTTATTCTTGTTTGTACCGTTCATTATTATTTCCTAGAATGTTTTATGAGATCAATGCGCAAGGTCAAGTGGTGCATTATTCACCATATAACGGACAAGTCCTTCCAGGTTATATGTTTACAGATACAGGCTTTTGGGATACGTTCAGATGTTTATTTCCATTCTTAAACCTGATGTACCCGGAGATGAATGAAAAGATGCAGGAAGGATTAGCAAATGCTTATCGTGAAGGAGGCTGGTTACCTGAATGGGCAAGCCCTGGTTACCGCAATATCATGGTTGGTAATAATTCAGCTTCGGTAGTCGCTGATGCTTGGATGAAGGGTGTTCGATCTAAGGATATTGATGTGTTGTATGAGGCAGTTAAAAAAGGTTCTAAAAATGCAGGCCCTATTACAGCTGTTGGAAGAGCAGGGGCAGAATATTATAATGAATTAGGATATGTTCCTTACGATGTTAAAATCAATGAAAATGCCGCTAGATCATTAGAATATTCTTACGATGACTTTTCGATATATCAATTGGCAAAATCATTAAATAAACCGGCAGAAGACTTAAGTTTCTATAAGAATCGTTCTTATAATTACCAAAAGTTATATGATCCAGCGACTGGATTAATGCGTGGAAAAAACAAAGATGGTCAATTTACTAAGCCATTCAATCCGTTTAAATGGGGGGATGCTTTTACAGAAGGTAACAGTTGGCACTATAGCTGGTCCGTTTTCCAGGATATTGAAGGCTTAGCGAAATTAATGGGAGGACATGCAGCGATGGAAATTAAGTTAGATTCGGTATTTACACTTCCTCCAGTATTTGATGATAGTTACTACGGTTTTCCAATTCATGAAATACGTGAAATGCAAATTGCGAATATGGGTCAATACGCTCATGGTAACCAACCTATACAGCACATGATTTATTTATACAATCATGTGTCAGCACCATGGAAAGCACAGCATTGGGTTAGAGAAACGATGAACAGGATGTATTCTCCTAATCCTGATGGCTATTGTGGTGATGAAGATAATGGTCAAACATCGGCATGGTATGTGTTTTCAGCGATTGGTTTTTACCCTGTTACACCGGCTACAGATGAGTATGTTATCGGATCGCCAATATTTGATAAAGTAACTCTGAATTTGAGTAACGGAAAGAAAGTAACTATTGAAACTAAGAATAACTCCGATCAAAATAGATATATACAATCTGCTAAATTTAATGGTAAATCATATACCAAAAACTTTTTAAATCATAGTGCTATGGTAAAAGGAGCAACTATTCAATTTGATATGGGAGCAACTCCGAATAAGCAAAGAGGAGTAAGTAAAGGTGATTTACCTTATTCCATTAGTAAAGACGATAAATAAGAATATAACATCATTGTAAAAGAAAAAGGTTCGTAATTAATTTACGAACCTTTTTCCTGTTTCAAGAGATATGAGTATACATATTCTATTTGTTTTTAAGAGGGTATAAAAAAAGCCTGAACATTGTTCAGACTTCTTAAATAAAATTAAAACTCATTCATGCTCTTAAATTGCTAAGAACATAGGATTCATTTTATGAGATGATTTTATGAGATGTTTTGATTGCTAATTAAATATTAAAAATCATAATCTTCATCATCGAAATCATCGTATTCGCCTATAGAATCAATTTCATCGAGACCAAAGTTATCATCATCTTCAAAGACATCATCGTTATCATCATCTGGACCATTGAAGTTGAGCACTTTTTCATCAACCATTACATCAGTTTCAATTTCTTGGATATTTGCCATGTTATAATAGAAATAAATTATGTTTGTATTGTAAAATTATACAAGAAAATTCAATTGCTAAATATTTTTTTTAAATTTTTAATAATTGAAAAATGCAAATTATTTAGCGTTTTTATTCGATGATTTCTCCGATGGTATTTTCTTCAGAAACGATGTCTTTGAGCTGTGGAAGATCTTTTGTGCTTGATAATCCAAAATGAATCATAAACTGATTGCTTGTTGCATAGAGCAAGGGTTTACCGATGGTATCGGCCTTCCCAGTGATTTGAATCATGCCTTTTTCTAACAATCGCTGTATGGAATAATCGCAATTTACTCCTCGTATTTGTTCCACTTCCAATTTCGTTATCGGCTGTCGATAAGCGATAATAGCCAAGGTTTCTAAAGCCGCCTGACTTAATTTTTTCTTGTCTTTATGTTGTTGGAGTTGATTGATAGCGGGGTGAAAGGCAGCCTTCGTTAGAAACTGATATTGATCGTTGATATTCGCTAAATGTAACACGAAATCTTCCGTATCATATTTTTGTTTGATTTTATCAATAAACGCTTGCAATTCATTCTTCTGAATGTCAATTGCAAGGGTATCTTGTAAAACTTCACGCAAGTCTTTTAGGCTAATACCTTCAGATGAAGCAAATATGATAGCTTCAATGTTTAAGATAATGTCTTTCAATGGATTCTCTTAATAATTTATCACCTGTTCTTCCATTTGGCTAGGTATTTCGCGGAATTGATAGGTTTGTGTTCTTAATTGCGGTTCAAAACCAGCCTCTTGAATAGCATCCTGAATAGATTTGGAAGTAAAGCGATGTGGCGCTCCCGCAGCAGAAACTACGTTTTCTTCAATCATGATGGAACCAAAGTCATTTGCACCGGCATGAAGACAAATCTGCGCAGTTTGTTTACCTACAGTAAGCCAAGAAGCTTGAATGTTCTTAATATTTGGCAACATGATACGGCTTAACGCAATCATGCGGATATATTCATCCGCTGTTACATTGTTGGTAATGCCTCGAAGTCTTTTCAATAAAGTTCCATCATCTTGGAATGGCCATGGAATAAATGCTACAAAACCATAATGATCAGCAGGTTTTTCAGATTGAACTTCACGTATCCAGACTAAATGCTCGAAACGTTCTTCAATTGTTTCAATATGACCAAACATCATGGTAGCTGAGGTAGGTAGATTAATTTTATGAGCTGCACGCATGACATCCAACCATTCCTGACCACCACATTTCCCTTTTGATATTAACCGACGTACACGGTCATTTAAAATCTCCGCACCAGCACCAGGAAGGGAATCTAGTCCAGCTTCTTTCATCGCTGTCAGGACTTCCAAATGACTCATTCCTTCCAGTTTTGAGACATGGGCAATTTCAGGAGGTCCTAAAGAATGTAATTTTAAATTCGGGTATAATTCCTTAAGTTGTTTAAATAGCGTATAGTAAAAACTCAATCCAAGATCAGGGTGGTGACCACCTTGCAATAACAATTGATCTCCTCCAAATTTGAATGTCTCCTCAATTTTCTGTTTATACGTTTCTATATCGGTAATATAGCTTTCATCATGGCCTGGGCGTCTGAAAAAATTGCAAAATTTACAATTAGCGATACAGACATTGGTAGTATTCACATTGCGGTCAATTTGCCAGGTCACTTTTCCATGTGGGACTTGAATTTTTCTTAATTCATTAGCTACATAAACCAAATCGGCAGTTGCTGCTTCATGATATAGAAATATACCTTCTTCTTTACTTAGAAAATCAAAGTCAAGAGCTCGTTTTAATAAATTGTTCACATCCATGTACCTACAAAGATACGTAGCTTTTTATGAAAATTAAAGCATTTAGCTCGTGGGTCATTCTTTAGTTTATCCAATAAAGTCCAAGTGTAAAATGCATTCAAATATTTATTCAGTAGAAATTCACACGTTGTGTCGTAAGTGTTTTTATGATAGGGAATTATGAATTTAAGGTTCAGCATATACCTTGTTATTGCTTGAATGTATCCACATCTTGATTTAGTTTGAGGAATCATGTATTCTAAAAAATCCAAGGGCTTTAACATTCAGTAATTTAAGTATAAACAATTTTACATTTTAGTAAACAATCTTTAATACAACGCATTATAATATTAAGTATATTTAATAGGAAATCAAATTAGGACGATATGCATTCAGAAACTATCCATGTTGAGCGGACTTATCCGATAGATGCAAGCAAGTTATGGCAAGCACTCACCAATAAGCAAAATATGAAAGAATGGTTTTATGAGATTCCTAATTTTACGACGGAAGTAGGCGGCATATTTGAATTTTATAAACTCAATCAGAAACAAAATTCCTTACATCAATGTCAAGTTATTGAAATGATACCTGATGAACTTTTTAAGTTTACTTGGCGACACCCAAAGCAAAGTGAAGGTACTTCAATTATTACTTGGCGATTAATTCCTCGTAGGGGAGCGACTACCCTCCATTTGACCCACGAAGGTTTAGAAAACTTTAAAGATGCTGGAGAGCATTTTACACAAGATAATTTCGAATTAGGATGGGAACGCATATTAGGTGAACAACTTTCCAAATATGTTGATCGTCTCAACAAATCCTAAAAAACCTCCATCAGTGGATTGAATGAATTTAAAGAAAAACATTTTTTCAAATCTTTACCGGATTTTAACAGATTAGATTAATTTTGATAAATAGCTATTTTGGCTTTTTTAGCTATTATAAAACTAAATTATATCTATGAAGTCCATTTTTTCCAGTTTGTATGTACAAGTGATTATAGGCATCCTTATCGGGATTGCCTGTGGTGTTTTCTACCCTGATTTAGCCATTCAATTAAAACCGTTGGGTGATGGTTTCATCAAACTCATTAAAATGGTGATAGCACCCCTGATATTTAGTTCAGTGGTAGTCGGAATTGCTGGGATGCAGGACATCAAGAAAGTTGGAAAAATAGGCTTGAGCTCCATCATCTACTTTGAAATCATGACAACCCTTGCTCTAATTATTGGATTGGTTTTCGTGAATTTGATTCAACCAGGTACAGGTATGAATATAGATCCGGCAAGTTTGGACTCTTCAGAAATAGATCATTATGTACAAAAAGCGGAAGAGCATCATACCATCATGGATTTTATCCTGAGTATCATTCCAAGTAATGTAATTGCAGCCGTAGCTTCAGATAATTTATTGCAAGTGTTGTTATTTGCAGTACTTTTTGGAATTGGCTTAACCAAAATAGGTGAGAAGAATGCTGAGCCCGTGATGAATGTGCTTAATTCATTTTTAAAAAGCTTATTTGCCATTATTAAAATGATTATGTACCTGGCTCCAATTGGAGCAATGGGTGCCATGGGTTTTACTATCGGTAAATACGGTATTGAATCCTTATCATCCTTGGGCATGTTGATGGTTAGCTTCTATTTAACCTGTGTCATCTTTATTATTGTAGTCATCGGTGCGGTATTATATTTCTATGTTCGAATCAATATTTTCAAATTATTATCCTATATCAAAGAAGAATTATTAATTGTATTAGGAACATCCTCTTCAGAATCCGCTTTACCTAGTTTAATGAAAAAATTAGAAGATGCTGGCTGTTCGAAGCCGATTGTTGGTTTAGTTATTCCAACGGGATATTCTTTTAATTTAGATGGTACCTGTATTTATCTAACGATGGCTGCAGTATTTATTGCTCAAGCCTTGAATATGCACATGAGTTTGGAACAGGAAATCACCTTGATTTTAGTTTTATTATTGACCTCCAAAGGAGCCGCTGGAGTAACCGGAAGTGGGTTTGTGACCTTAGCTGCTACCTTACCTGTAGTGGGGCATGGGCCTGTAGAGGCTGTAGCGCTTATTCTAGGGATAGATCGATTTATGAGTGAAGCAAGAGCTTTAACCAACATCATTGGAAATGCTGCTGCTACCTTTGTCATTGCCAAATATGAAAAAGGGTTAGATGAAGAGTCTTTACAACAACAACTTAATTAAATTTTATAGTTTAATTTATTTCCATTATTTGAAAACATTTTCTTGAGATTATATATTATCCTAAATACACACTAATTGTTGGTATTGAAGAATTAATATTTTACGTATGGATTTAAAATCAAATGAACCATTTTGGCTTATAAAGAATGGCCTTATCGAATCATACCCTTCTCTTTATGATGAAATTAAATGCGATGTTCTTATTGTAGGATCTGGAATTACTGGAAGTTTAGCTGCTCATCAATGTATTGAAGATGGCTATAAAACCGTCTTAATTGATAAACGTGAAGTAGTAAACGGAAGTTCTTCAGCTACAACCTCCATGTTGCAGTATGAAGTAGATGTGCCACTTTATGAACTTCAGGAGCTAATAGGGATAGAACCTGCTATAGCAAGTTATAAGGCTTGTGGAGATTCTATATTGAAGCTTCAAAAAATTTGCAAACAAATCAAATCAGAAGCAGGATTTAAAAGAAAACAGTCCCTATATTTTGCTAGTCGGAAAAGTGATTTAGGATGGTTGAAAAAGGAGTATGAAGCAAGGAAAAGTGCTGGTTTTGACTTGCAGTGGATAGAGGAAGATACATTAGGGAAAACCTATCAATTGAACAATGCCTTTGGCGGAATTTTATCAGAATTAGGAGCTAGTGTAGATGCTTTTCAGTTGGCTCATGAATTGTTGTATTACAATGTTCAGCGTGGCTTAATGGTATATGATAAAACTAGTTTGACAAAAGTGCAAAGTAAAAAGGATGGAGAGCATGTTATTCTGGGTACTGGAGGAAAAATAATTGCCAAGAAGATTGTTTATTGCGTAGGATTTGAAAGTGCAACAATGATTAAAGAGAAGTTTGTAGACTTAATAAGCACATATGCAATCGTTTCTGAAATTAATGAAAAGATGTATGCATCCTATGGCGATCTTTTATTATGGAATACGAGTGACCCATACCTATATATGCGGACTACCGATGATGGTCGGTTCTTAATAGGTGGTGAGGATGAAGAATTCCATAATCCGGTGAAGAGAGATGAATTGCTGACCAAGAAAGGGATAAAGTTGGAGAAATCCTTCCACAAAATCTTCCAAAACCTGGATTTTAGAACAGATTTCACTTGGGCTGGTACTTTTGGTTCTACCAAAGATGGACTTCCATATATCGGAGATCATAAAGATTTTAAAAACTCTTATTTCATACTTGGATTTGGAGGGAATGGAATAACTTTTTCAGTTACTGGGATGGATATGTTGTCCTTGTGGTTAGAAGGAAAAGAACATGAGTTAAGTCCTTATTTTGCTTTCGGAAGATAATAATTAGGCGTAATTATTAAATAAAAGCGGTCTGATGTTTTCAGACCGCATTTATTTTATATTAACTAATGATATTCCTGTTAATTGTTTAATACCTCTTTCAGAAATAGTAATAGGTGATTCCAGGCACGTTTAGCCATCACTTCATTATAATCTGCCGATTTAGGATTGGTAAACGTATGTTTTGAATTGGCGTAAGTGATGATTTGCCAATCAGCTCCACCTTCATTTAATTCTTGAACTAAACCATCATAATGTTCTTTCTTTACACTTTCGTCTGCTGCCGGATGTTGAACTAATACTTTGGTTTGAATGGGGTTATTATGACGATCGCTAGCTTTAGACAAACTTCCATGAATACAAACCACTGCTAAAACATCCAATCCTCCACGTGCTGCTTCAAGCGCTCCAGTTCCACCAAAACAATATCCAATGATTGCTATTTGTTTAGCACCTTGCTTTTTTAGTTCATCTAGTGCTAATTGAATCCGATGTTGATAAGCTAAGAAGTCTGTTTTATAGGAGGAAGATAATTTTGCAGCTGCAGTATTATCAGCAGGCAATTGTCCTTCACCATAGATATCCGCTATCATCGCTACATAGCCTGTTTTAGCTAGCGATATTGCAGCGTCTTTTGCTTCTTCATCTATTCCTTTCCAAGCTGGTAAAATTAGGACAGCAGATTCGGAAGAACCCGCATTATCTGTAATAAGACCTTTAAGTTTTTGACTTCTGTCTTGGTAATCTAATACCTTTAATTCTTGAGCAAATGCTCCTGGAGCAATGCCTATTGTCAATAAAACTAATAAACCGATTGACTTCATAATATCCTTTGATGTTTAATTGTTTTGTTTCTCCTTCAAATATTGCATTATGGCCATAACATCGTCAGTTCCATATCCTGCGTTATGCGCTTCTTGATAAGTATTAATTAAGGTATGTGAAAAAGGCAGATCTGCCCCTGCATCGACAGCGAGTTTAATATCTTTTAACATCAAATCTAATGCGAAAGCTGCTGGAAAAGAATTGCTAATGATAGATTCAGTTTTCACTTTACTAGCTCCACTGCCACTTGCACTTTCATTAATTATTTCCATCATTGCAGCACGACTAATGCCTAGTTTTTCTGCAAATAATACCGTTTCCGCCATCCCTTGGTACAAGATGGACAAATAATAATTGATGCATAATTTCGCCGAAACACCCATTCCATTATCACCAAGATGTTTTACAGCTTTTCCCATGATTTCCAAATATGGTTTTACACGTTGAAAATGGTTCTCTTTGCAAACTGTCATAAACAATAAGGTTCCTTCTTTCGCAGGTGTGGTGCTTCCTGCAACGGGAGCATCTATGAAATGGGCAGATTTTGCTTCCAAAGAAGCAGCGATGGAAGCAGAGGCTTCTTTAGATATAGTACTCATGTCTACAAATACTTTCCCACTAACATCATGCTGCAATAGATTTTCATATACCGAATAAACTGCATCATCATTGCTTAGCATGGTGAAAACAATGTCTACCTGTTTTATGAGCTCAGCGAGATTAGTACAAACGGTACTTTTTTCTTGAAAATCTACAGTTTTTTCTTGAGTTCGATTAAATACATATAAATCGACACCAGCATTTTCCAGATTTTTGGCCATAGGATGTCCCATATTACCTAAACCTACAAACCCAATTTTATCTTTAAAATCCATACCGTAATTTACGTAATTAATTAGGTTTCGGAAAAATTAATTTCTTAGCTTATACTTATAGATCAAGTAAAATTTATCCTTAAGCGATGATACAAGTAAGTAATAAATTAAAAAGGATCATTATTCTATCCGTTTTAAAAGGCAAATAGATTGTTTTTACTAAGATTTACTATCTAAAAGGCTAATATTGTAGGTTATTAATTCTTCTAGTAATTTATGTGGGATATTTTTGTTTAAAGGGATTTGAATAGCTCCTTTGGAGCATTTATAGTTTGCTAATGATTCTTTAAAATGAACTATTGCTTGAGGGCCTGGATAAACACCAATATGATTTTTATACAGCGCAATATGGATTAAATTTCCTTTGTATTTCCAGGTCGGCATATTATAGTTGATAGTTTCTTGAGTTTGTTTAGGAACTATATTGTTAATAATAGTTCGCAATTGCCTTAAAATTGCTTGACCTTCTAGCTCAAAACTCGCGATGTAATCATCTATAGATTCAAATTTCTTCATTTCTAATTGTTCTCCTTCATGAAGTCGAAAGCACCATTCCTCAGGTTAATACCATATTCTAAACTAGCCTTCATACATGCTAAGAAGTTCGCCCAGCCTTCAGTTTGTCCTATAGCTTGTTGTATTCCATCATCATCCTGTTGCATTTTACTTTCCTTTACACGCACCACCGTAGATTTATTATCTAAATTTTCCAAAAAAATCTCAACCAACATACCTTCAGCACCACCACTCCAGTCAAAGGATATGTACTCATTTTCTTTAATAAACTTAACAGTAACAGGGAATTCTTCTTCAAATTCTGGAAACTTCCATAAAACAGTTTCTCCAGGTTCTAAATTCCCGGAACTTTTTTCAATGAAATATCCACTCATCTGATCAGCATAAATAATAGCCGAAAAAACTTCCTTTACCGGTTTTTGAATTTGTATTGATGCTCTGGCGTTGATGAATTTTTCCATATAGATTAAGAATTATATATGATGGTTAAAATTTATTGAAAAGTTGTGTTTTCAATGTTATTGAACGAATATAATTAAGTTTGTTTGAAATAAATGCAATATCAATAGGTTGTTAAGTTAAAGTTTAGCTAACCATCTATTAATCAAAGTGATTTTTTTAATAAAATAAACAATTTGTAAGACTTAGATTTTTAATTCAAGATTATTTTTTAAATCCATTTCTTAAATCTATTGGATAATCTTTTTTTATTGATTAAGGCTTTAAACAAAATGATTGATTATCTGTTGATTAGGAAAAAGCAAAATTTTATTTTGTAATGAATAACACGAATTGTTATTTTGAATAATATTATATTATGTTTAATTATCTTATTTTTTATTAAGAATTAGACCTTTTATTGTAAAGTTTAAAAAAATGTTACAGAATTAAAATGAGTATATCTAAGATTGAAATAGAAGCTTTAATAAATGCGGATGTTCAGACGGTATGGGAAGCTTACACGCGTGTAGAAGATATTAAGCAATGGAATCAAGCAACGGCAGATTGGCATTGTCCTGAGGCATATTGTGAACTTCGTGTTGATGGTCCATTTAAATTTAGAATGGCAGCAAAAGATGGTAGTTTTGCTTTTGATTACGAGGGAAGGTATACCAATGTTATCCTAAATCAACTATTATCCTTTGAGTTGGCAGATGGTCGACATGTTGTGGTTGATTTTAAAGAAGAAGGAAAAAACAAAACTCGGGTGATTACTACTTTTGAAACGGAAGACACAAACCCCATTTCTTCTCAGCAAGAAGGTTGGCAGGCTATACTTAATAGCTTTAAAAATTATGTGGAAACTAAAAAATAAAAAAGATTATCGCATAAATGTTATTTGTTGATGCTTAGAAAGTTATGCCTCAACTTCTAAAAAGTAATTTGACTTTTTCAAAATCCATAGCTTGTCATCTACAAAAAAAGCTATGGATTTATTTTTTGTAATTAATTAAACTACAAATAAATTTAAATATCCTAAATTCCAGCATTTCTGAGTAATAATATTTTTTAGTTTGCTTAAATTTAGTTAATTATCAATCTGATAGCTTAAACTAATTGAGCTTAAAAATTATTGGAAACATTAACTATAAAAGAAAAAAATGGCAGCGAATCGTATTCATATCACCACCAGAATTACTGCTGATATTAGAAAAGTATGGGATGCCTATTTAGTTGCAGAACCGTTTATTCAGTTTGATAAGCAAAGTAGGGAATGGTATTGTCCGGAAGTTCAAAATGATTTTCAAATTGGGGGAAAGTTTATGTATCACTTTATGAACCAAGATAAAAGTTTTTCATTTGTATTTAGCGGAGTTTATACGGAAATCATACCTTATAAAAAGATATCTTTTGAGTTTGATAAAAAAAGGCAAGCTACCTATATTTTTAAAGATTTAGATGGACATACCGAAGTGAATATATATATAGATTCGGATGGAATTCATTCTGATGAAATTCAGATTGCCGGTTGGACCTCCGTCATCAATAGTTTTAAAAGTTATGTAGAAGAACTCTAGTTTCATATATCAAATGTCTACGACTAAAACCCAATTTACCGATATACCTGTTCAACAATTTTTAGAAAGTCTCCATTCAGAAGTTCAGCGTAAGGATTCTGAAAAATTGATATTATATATGAATCAAGTGACTGGAGAAGAAGCTAAGATGTTTGGTAGTTCCATAATAGGATTTGGAAATTATCATTATCAGTATGCTTCAGGACATCATGGAAATGCCCCATTGTTAGGATTTTCTCCTAGAAAATCTGCCATTTCATTGTATGTATACACTGGATGTGATGAACATAAACACCTTTTAACAGGATTAGGAAAGTTTAAGATGGGAAAGGCTTGTATTTACATTAAGAGACTTGACGATATTAATCTTGATGCGTTAAATCAGTTAATGTCTGAAACCGTTAAGTATATTTCATCGAGATATACACGGATAATATAAGTTTAATTGTTGATGATAAAATTAAGTTCCTATTGTCTGAATTATTATTTAAGAAACTAAAAACTTGTTGAGGAGCAAGTTTTTTTGTTTTGAATCTGGAATATAATTGTATTCTTTTTCACAAGATATTTTTTAATTCATTATTGACAAACGCTTCTAATTTTGATTTTTTGGGAAGTCGTAATAGGTATTTGCTGACAAAAATATCTAAATCACTATCAGCAATTGCATATTCCACCAATGCTTTGTTTTGGTTGGTAACCAGTAAAATTCCAACAGGAGGGTTATCATTTTTTTCCTGTATGTTTTTTTTATAAAAATTGAGATAAGATTTCAGTTGCCCAATATGTTCATGTTTTGCTGATTCGGTTTTTAAATCAATTAATACATGGCATTTGAGTATTCTATGATAGAAAACTAAATCTATGAAGTAATATTCGTCCCCAAATAGTAAACGTTTTTGTCGAGATTCAAAACAAAATCCTATACCCAATTCTGAAATAAATTGTTGAAAATGACTAATTAATGCTTGTTCTAATTCACTTTCTTCAATAAAATTAGAATTTCCAAGATTCAGAAATTCAAAGAAATAGTGGGACTTAATTAAATCCGTAGATTGTTTTGGATTTATTTTTTTCATCACATGGTTAAATGATTCTTTATAATTTTCAGATAATCCAATTCTTTCAAAAGTTAAAGAGTCAATTTGTCGTTTGAGTTCTTTGACCGAAGGTTGAGTTTTTAAAATTAGTAATTCATAAAATTTTCTTTTAGAAATATCATCTATTTTTATGAGTTCGGTAAAATGAGTATAAGAAATTGATTGAAAAAGATCAGAGATATATTGAAGATTACGGTCATTGGATGTTTGCAATTTTTGGGTTGCCGACCCAAGAATTTGTTTCGGAATATTTAGTTGGATACCTTCAAGATAATTAATAGGGAGCATTTTTTTGAATTTTCGATTAATTAAGGCAAAGATTTGAGGATATGCTAGATAAAACTGCCTGCAACGTGATAATTCTGGTGCTGAAAGTCCTTTTATACGTATGTTTTTCGCTAAATTTTCGAGTAGCTTAGCACCGTAATTTGCTCTGTCACTTCCATTCTGTTCAAATTCTACAATATAAAATCCAGTTAGCCAATTTCTTAATGTAATATGAATATTTATAGCTTTTACAGCATTCTTTTGCAATATATCGTTGATCTGTTGAATTCGTAACGTTAATTTTTGAAAGTTCATTTACCCATCTGTTACTTATCTTACTAAATTAAAAAATAATCTTGACGATACGGTTATTAAGTTTAAAAAATTACTTAATAATTAAATTTGGTTTGTGTGTATTCTATTATATCAGGATTTGATTACTAATTAACAAGAATTAGATTTTTATGTAATTACTCAATATTCAAAATACTTGCCTTATGGCAAGTTTCACTATTTAAAAGTAATTTAATTTTGATATCAACGTTTTAATTAAATCTATACAAGTATTGGGAAATGTTATAGTACCAATTAAAGTTACACTAACACTATTATCATGGAAGATACAAGCAATTATCAATTTACGATTAACGAAAACCAAGTTATTATAAGCAGAGATTTTAAAGGTACGTTGGATCAACTCTGGGCAGCCTATACCGATACAACTATCTTAGATCAGTGGTTTGCTCCGCAACCATGGAAATGTAATACCAAAAAACAAGACTTTGAGGTTGGAGGGATTTGGCTTTATTCGATGAATGGACCAGAAGGAGAGGAGCACTGGGCTATATTTCGGTATGAAGAAATAATTCCTAAAAAAAGTTATTCAGGATTTGATGCGTTTACGGACGCTGAAGGAAATGTAAACCCTGAATTACCCACATCAAAATGGAAAACTGAATTTATTCCTCAGGAAACTTATTGTACGGTCAGAAACACCTGTACATACGCTGATAAAGATATATTAAATGAATATTTAAAATTAGGATTCAAAGAAGGGTATGAGCAAAGTCAGTTGAATTTAGAACGTTGGTTAAAGAATCATGCTTAGTTTAGTTGAATTTTTCCCGCTTACATCAACTTGATCGGTTATGGCATTAAATTAATTTAAAAGACTACTGACAATAGGCTGTCATATTTGGTTATAACTTAGTAAACATATTAATATAAACTAATAACAATTATTATGGCAAAGATTCATGCTTATTTAAACTTTGATGGAAACTGTAAAGAAGCTTTTCAATTTTATGAACAAGTTTTTAAAACGCCAAATTTGGGGACTTATCTCTTTGATGATATGCCGGCAGACCCTTCTCATCCAGCACTGCCAGAAGACGCGAAAGGAAAAGTGATGCATACAGCAATTAAGATTAATGAAGAGACCATGATTATGGGATCTGATATCGTGGAAGGATTTGGACATGCTTTAAGCACAGGAAATTCGACCTACATCATGATCGATACAGAAACGGCTCAAGAAGCCCAAGAAATTCATCAAGCCTTGTCTGTTGGTGCAAAATTAGTCGAAATGGAATTAGGTGAAACTTTTTTTGCAGAATTGTACTCCTCCTTTCAAGATAAATTCGGAATATTTTGGATGATTCATTTTGAAGGAAATAAAAAGATGGCATAATTTAGCATTTAAAAACTCGTTAGAAACTTGTTTTTAATGCAATACGATGAACTACTGTTGTTTTAAAGAAGAACTTACTTATTGTAGAAAACAAAGTAAGTTCTTTTTGGTTGAAATCTATAGAATTGGGGTTTCAGCAATATTGATACACATTTACCTATGATATTCCTTCAACATATCCTTGTTTTAGCTCAATTGCAAACCTTATATAAAAAGAAAATTATGAAGAATAGAATTATTCCTGCTATCTGGTATGATCAAAATGGTTTGGAGGCGTTGGAATTCTACAGTTCCATTTTCCCAAATTCTGATGTATATAAATCCAATCCAATGGTTTCACAAGCAAGTATTATGGGGCTAGATCTCATCAGTATTAATGGAGGACCTATGTTTAAGCCGAATCCCAGCATCTCTTTCATGGCAGTTTTTGAGCATAAGGAAGAACTCCAGCTGACATGGGATCACATGAAATCGGAAGCTAAAATACTGATGCCGTTAGATAAATATCCCTTTTCAGCCTATTACGGTTGGATGGAAGATCGCTATCAAGTAAGTTGGCAATTTTATCTAGGCGAATTGGCTGATGTCAATGGGCAAGCCATTGTGCCGACCCTTATGTTTAGTCAGGCTCAACAAGGTAAATGTCAAGAAGCAATAAATTTCTATCAAGCACTTTTTAAAGATTTCGAATTGCAAGGAATTTTAAAATACGCAGATGGTGAATGTCAAGGGCAAATTCAGCATGCACAATTCAAATTAAATGGAACCACCCTTGCCGCGATGGATAGTGGAGTTCCTCAAAATTTTAGCTTTAATGAAGGTGTTTCTTTAACCATCACTTGTAAAAATCAGGAAGAAATAGATTATTATTGGAATTCCATATGTAAAGAAGGTAAGGAAAGTCAATGTGGTTGGTGTCAAGATTCGTTTGGGGTATTTTGGCAAATCGTACCTGAAGGTTTAGATATTATTTTGGCAAATCATCCGAATGCAGGGCAAAATTTAATGCGTATGAAGAAAATAAAGATTGCAGAACTTATGCATTAATACGATTAAAAATAAACGTTAAATTGAATCTAATTTATTAATCATTGATTTTCCACATCAAGACCTGTAAAAATGAGAACCTTAATTATTTTTCTAAGAGCTGTTAATGTTACCGGTAAAAACTTGCTACCAATGGCTTTACTCCAAAAGGAATTGGCTCTATTAGGCTATGAACAGGTGAAAACATATATTCAAAGCGGAAATATCCTATTAAAAACTTCTCAAGATAGGGAGGAAGTAAAAATTGCTGTGGAAGCTATGATCAAGGATAAATTTTCCTTAGCTATTAGCAGCTTTGTACTTGAGCAAGAAGAATTAAAAAAGGCGATGGAAAATAATCCATTTGATGCATCACTCCCTGGAAATCGGGTTTTTTTAACCTTTATTTCTCCACAACCTACTGATGAAGATTTAGCTCAAAGCAAATTGGTTCCCATTGGCGCTGAAGAATTTCATCTTATAGACAAAGTCGTCTATTTTTACCTTCCTGATGGAATGGCAAGAAGTGTGTTGAATAATGCTTTTTTTGAAAAGAAATGGAATGTTCAAGCTACAGGAAGAAATTGGAATACCATCCAAAAAATGAACGAATTAATACATGCGAATAATTAATATAAATTATTGAAATTATGAAAATCTTAAAGAAAGTTTTAATTGCGATCTTAGGTCTTTTGGCTATCCTACTTATTGTGGCGGCATTATTGCCCAAGACGTTTCATGCGGGAAGTGAGATACAAATAAATCGATCGAGTCAAGAAGTATTTGACTATGTTAAGTTATTAAAAAATCAAGCGTATTATGACAATTGGTCTCGTCAAGATCCTCAGATTGAAAAGCAATATGAAGGAACTGATGGTACAGTAGGATTCACCTATACCTGGAAGAGTAAAAAAGTTGGGGATGGTAAGCAGGTTATCAGTCAAATAGAGGAAGGAAAGCGAGTCGATATGGATATTTATTTTAATGGCTCCTCAGAGGCCAATAAATCATTTATCGAAGTAATTCCTATTGATGTTTCCCGTTCGAAAGTTAAATGGGAAATCGACGGTAAAATTCCATATCCATTCAATATCATGAGTTTATTTTACGATATGAATAAGGATTTTGAAGAAGGTATTAGCAGGTTGAAGGGGATATTGGAGAAATAACATCCAGTTTTCTATGAATTAAGTTTTTATTAAAAGTGCCATTGAATTGAAAACAAACATTTTTTGATTTCAATGGTTATCATGAAAATAGATGTGGATATGAAATTTATTTCGATCATATTGATAAGTTTGGTTTTTATTAGTTGTCAATCAAAACCTTCCAATTCAGGTAGTAAAATTGGTGATACCACTGCGATTGCCGATACTAAAACAACCCAAGATCAAATTGAAGCCAATGCTTGTTCTTGGCTAAAAACACAAGTGGAGAGTTATTTTAATCAAGAAGAATCATCAATCATGGAATCCATGACTACCAAAGAATATTATGCGTATAAAATGGATGCCATGAATGTTGATTTGGGTTTGGATGGAAGCTTAACTTTAGCTGAATTCAATAGGAAATGGAGCCCTACCTTCCAAGTTAAATACGCAGGAGTAGGAGTCGGTTTTTTAATATCAAATCAAGACTGGAAAGAAATAAAATTATCAACCTGTGACATAGTCAAAGAAACTGCAACAGAAATTATTTTAAAAGTATTAATCTCTGATTGCGGTTTATCAATAGATTACCATCGGGAAATTACAATAGTAAAAGTGGATGGAAACTATAAAATAAGCGATGTGAAAGAATATGATTAATACTTGTTTGCATATATATTGCTTAAAGTGTTAAATAATGTTGCCCCTTCGTTCAGTCCTAGATAAATACCTAATTCTTTCAAAATGGATTCATAACATTCAGCTATAACTAAATCATCTCGATTGCTGAATAAGCTGATGTATATTCCCTGTTCTGGTTGTTGGAGAACGATGTTATGAAAACCTGTACTTTCACCAGAATGTGTCAAATAAGTACGATTCTCTAGATCTTGAAGTAAGAACCACCCCATACTGTATGCCACTCCCGGCAATATTGGAAATAAATTAGATTTCATGTAGTCAGTATCTAAAATCGCTTGTTGATCCTTTGCAATTTTTACCATACTAGTAGCCCATTTCAAGTACTCTTCTGCTGAAGTATAAACTCCTCCATCTCCTTTAGTGGCGCTGGTTAAACTTTGGTCTGCAAATATAAATCTGTTAGCTTCCGGATGATAGCCAAAAGCACGATTATCTATGTTAGCTTTAGGCCAATATACCAAGCTGTTTTCCATTTTTAAGGGAGAAAAAATATGCTCTTTAACGAAAGAGGAATAATCAGATCCACCGGCAATTTCTACAATAAGTGCTAATAAACAATAGCCTGTATTGCTATATCTAAATTTATTACCGGGTTTGAAATATAAGCTATCTACCGCACTTATATAATCCAATACATCCTGATCCATTAATTGAGTTTTACGCGAATCGGGAATTCTATTTTCATAATCAATGATGCCTGAACTGTGATTCAATAATTGATGAATAGTGATTTTTCCGACGGAAGGTTGTAATTGTGGAAAGAAATTTTTGATTGGGGTATTCAATTGCAATTTACCACTTTCAATTAATTTATAAATGGCCATCGCCGTAAATTGTTTACTTACAGAAGCCATCCTAAAATTAGTTTGGGTAGTCAGCTTATTTTTGTTTTCTAACGATGAAACCCCTCTTTGAAAACTGTAGTTGAGTTGATGCGGTTTACTTTGTATGAGAAGGACAATACCAGGATCATTGGCATTTGGATAATATTTCAGGATTATACTATCTAATTTTTGATTAAGTGTTTGGGCATAACCTATATTCAAAAGGTTTACAATGGATAGTATAAAAATAGTACTTCTATATTTCATACCCAATGCTACGTAAATAATTTAGAATTTTAAAGAAAAGCGTGTTTTTTAGTGTGTATGATCATTTTTTGTAATGTTTCAAATGCCTAATTTAATTTTATTCCATTTAAATTAAAACAAGGCTAGGCTAATACTTCCGTATTAACCTAGCTCATGACTTATTTTTTTTCCTAAATCTAATTTTTCCTAAAGGATGTTTTCTAAAGGCAATTGACTTTTAAATTTTTTATACCTACTAATTTCATCCGCTAATTTGGAAATGGCATAGCCTACGATAGACGCATCATCTAACCAACCCAAGATGGGAACAATATCCGGTATTGTGTCCAAGGGCGAAATGACATAGATAATTGTCGCAACAATTACTGACATGTTCCATTTGTTCATTTTGTATTTTCCAGCAAAAGTATCCTTCACCATCTCGATCAGCAATTTAAATTCATTTGATTTGCCTTCCAAATGCTGAGCTTTATTTTCAGCTTGAGCAATGTCATCTTGATTTAACGATCTGTTTTTAAACAGGTTGAATAAAAGTAATGCTCTGCTAAAATAGTTTTTATTCATGTTCTTCATTTTGATTTCAACTATGACCAATATTCCAGTTGAAAGTTTAATGTATTCAATCCGGAATACTTGAAACTTACTTTAATCAATATTCCTACCAAATTTGTGCATGACTTGTATTTCCAATGGATCTTAGTCGGATCTTATACGGTCTTACTCACAGTAGAACCGATGAATTTCCGAAGGAGGTCCGAAGAAGATCCATGGGAGAACTAAAAAATAACCATCAAATTGATCAAATCTTGACAAGAAAATTTGTTTAATAATTTAATTAGCGTTCAAATTTAATTAGGTATCAAGAATTTTTATTTTTTAATAAACTAATGGATTGTTGGTAGATCAAATGCCGATGAAAATGTCTAGCCTTTTGTTACAAAAACCAGTTAATCAAAATAAATTGGGTTAAATTTTTATTGATTTTCAATACAAGAATGTTAAATTTTAAGCATTTAAATATAGTTTTTTCAAATTGTAAGTGTTGCTTGGTTAATAGTTAATGATAATTGATTTTAAGGAATGAATTAATTGATTATATTAGGAATACTAAACATAAATCTATAACTAATTAACTAATTTAATTCTATGCTGAAACACAGCTTCCTTCTCACAGGAAAGGATAGGTTAAAACTTTTGGGAGTTAGTGGAATATGTGTCATTTCGACACTTTTACCTTCTTCTATGTTTGCCTATTCAGCCAAGTACGTGGATGTATCCACCCTACATTGGCAAAATGAAATTACCGTGACCGGAACGGTAAGAAATAGTAGTACCGGATTGCCAATTTCAGGCGTATCTGTATTATTAAAAGGATCAAATTTGGGGACTCAAACCGATGAACAGGGAAAGTTTGTTTTGGAAAAAGTTCCAGGAACAGGCATCTTGGTATTCAGTTCCATCGGGGTAGAATCCAAGGAAGTTCCCGTTTCCAATCAAAGTACCATGATTGTAGAACTAAATTCTTCGGAAGCGAATATCGATGAGGTTGTTGTGGTGGGTTATGGTACCCAGAAAAAGGCAACCGTGACAGGAGCCGTAGCTGCGGTAAAAGGAGAGGAGCTGAAAAAATCACCTGCTATCAATTTATCCAATGCCATTGCGGGGCGAGTTCCAGGAGTTGTGGCCACCAATGGGAGTGGAGAGCCTGGTTATGATGGTTCCGGAATACGGATACGGGGAACAAACTCTTTAGGCGATAGTGGGCCTCTGGTCGTTATCGATGGTATACCGGCTCGGGCTGGAGGTATCGAGCGATTAAACCCTGCGGATATTGAGAATATATCGGTATTGAAGGATGCGTCGGCGGCTATTTATGGTGCCAGAGCAGCGAATGGTGTTATTTTGGTTACGACCAAACGAGGAAAAACCGGTAAACCTCAACTATCCTATTCCTATAATCAAGGATTTTCACAACCTACAGTTATTCCAAAATTAGCAGATGCAGTACAGTATGCTAACCTACGTAATGAATTAGAAATCTTTAAACTTCCAGTAGCAGAATGGACAGCTGCATTCGAAGCTTTTAATGCTAGCGGTACCTATACCAAAGCGGATGGAAAGACCGTAACAGCACCTTTTGATGCGGAAGATAAAAAATTATTTGCTGATGGAACAGACCAATGGGGACATCCGAACACAGATTGGTACAAGGAAGCTTTAAAAAATTGGTCTCCGCAATCGAAACACAATGTTCAATTGGATGGCGGATCAGAAGAATTTAAATATTTAATGTCTATAGGTTACCAGAATCAAGATGGTTATTATAAAAATTCGGCCACAGGATATAAACAATACGATATTCGCTTGAATCTGGATGCCAATATCAATAAGTATATAAAAACCCAATTCGGTGTTTTAGGAAGGCAAGAAAACAGAAATTTTCCAACCAAAGGAGCAAGTACCATTTTTAGGATGCTGATGCGGGGAAATCCAACCATGCCAGCCTATTGGCCAAATGGCATGCCGGGACCTGATATAGAATATGGAGAAAATCCAGTAGTAATTTCTACAGATGCGACTGGTTATGATCGGGATAAACGCTATTATTTCCAAAGTAATGGTCAAATAGATATAACCATTCCAGGTATCGAAGGACTGAAAATAACGGGAAATGCTGCGGTTGATAAGTATGTTCGAGGAACCAAGCGCTGGGAAATTCCTTGGTATTTGTATACCTGGCAAGGAGCTTATGAAGCAGATGGGAAAACGCCTTTATTAGTCTCTGGGAAAAGAGGTCCTGCAGAACCACGATTGAATCAAGGGAATGAAGATCAGATGAATGTGTTGTTAGGGGCGGTAGCGAACTATGACAAAACGATAGGGGATCATACTTTCAATATTCTTGCAGGTGTAAACCGCGAAACTATACGTAACGATAACTTTTCGGCTTTCAGAAGGTTTTTCCTTTCGAATACCATTGATTATTTGTTTGCCGGAGGAGATGGTGAGAAAGATAACAATGGCGGTGCTTGGGAACGTGCAAGGTTAAATTATTTCGGACGTGCCAATTATAATTATAAAGGAAAGTATATCGCGGAACTTCTTTGGCGCTATGATGGATCCTATATGTTTCCTGAAAATTCAAGATATGGATTTTTTCCAGGTGCTATGTTAGGATGGATGGTTTCTGAAGAGAATTTTTGGAAGGAGCATGTTCCAGCGGTAAATTATTTTAAAATCAGGGCTTCTTACGGGCAAATGGGTAACGATAATATTTATTACGATGATGAATTGCAAGAATATCAATACTTTTTAACCTATGGATTTGGGAGTTACATCATCAATAATGAGGTGATGAAATCCTTAGCAGAAAGTAGGGTGCCCAATATGTTCATTACCTGGGAGGTCGCGAATAACTACAATTTAGGGTTTGATTTTCAGTTCTTGGGAGGGAAATTTAATGCTGAATTTGATATTTTCAAAAATAGCAGAGAGAGTATTTTATGGCGTAGAAATGCGTCAATTCCTCAAAGTACAGGGATGACACTACCAGCGGAAAATATAGGTAAGGTGGACAATTCGGGATTTGATTTCAATGTAGGGTATAAGGAAAGTTTTGGTGAGTTAGGATTCTCTGCCTCAGTGAATGGAGGATATGCTAAGAATAAAATTGTGTTTTGGGACGAAGCACCTGGAGCACCAGAATGGCAACAGTCTACAGGTCGTGCCATTAATGCAGGATTGTACTACATCTACGATGGGGTATTTAAAGATGCAAATGATATTGCATCAAATACCATCAACTATGGCGCCATCACAGGAGTGAATGATGCCAACGATCCAAATGATTTAGGTCGCATAAGGCCCGGAGATATGAAGTATAAGGATTATAATGGGGATGGAAAAATTACACCAGATGATCGAGTACGTCGCGACAAGAATACCACGCCAACTTTCCAAGGAGGTCTTAATCTAGGATTTACATATAGAGGATTCGATTTATCAATTTTATTTCAGGGAGCCACTGGAGGTGAACTTCGGGTAGGTACTGATGAATCAGGAGCTATTGGTAATTATTTGTTGGATTTTTATGAAAACCGTTGGAGTATTGATAATCCAAGTAGTGAGCATCCTAGAATTACTGATCGTAGTGATCAATATTATTCCAGTGGAAATACCTATTGGTTAAGAAGTACGGATTATATCCGTTTAAAAAATGTGGAATTGGGCTATAATTTGCCTTCTGAGTGGATTAAAAAAGCGGGTATCAGTAATGCACGTTTATTCTTAAGTGGAATGAATTTGTTGACCTGGAGTAAAGTCAAAGTGTATGATCCGGAATCCACCAACCAATTGGGCCAATATTATCCGCAAGCTCGATTAATTAATTCAGGAATTATGGTTTCTTTTTAATGAACTTACTATGAAATTTAATAATAATATAAAATACCTGGGAATTGCTCTATTGGGATTGACGATTTCATGTAATGATGATTTCGTGAATACCAAGCCATTGGAGGAAGTTCCTGCAGAATTAGTATGGACGGATCCTGCTTTAGCACAAGCCTTTGTGTTTGAGATCTATAATGGATTTGGAGTAGGAGGCTTTTACGAACAACAAATGGCCTCTATGACGGATGAAGCTTTGTTTACGCATCTAGGTCGAGGAATAAATACGGTTACTGAAAGTCGATCCAATTCTGCCGATCAAGGTTATGTGATGGATACCTATAGCTATGGCAACATGTATGCAAGGATTCGTGCAAGTAATATCGCTATACAACAATTGCGAAGCCCTCAATTTGCGGATGAAACAAAAGCAAATGAATTGTTGGGTGAAGCTTATTTTCTTAGAGCTTATTTCTATCAGCAATTATTGCGTTTTTATGGTGCGGTACCCATCGTGACTAAAGTATACGAATTGGGCGATGCTGATTATACCAAAGAGCGTAATACCTATGAAGAATGTGTGAACTTTATCATTAGTGATTGCGATTCTGCCGCCCTTTTGATGAAGAGTGTAAAAAAAGTAGATGGTCGAGCCCATGCTGTTGCAGCATTAGCCTTAAAGGCTAGAGTCCTGACATATGCAGCAAGTGATTTACATGATGCAGCTACAGCAAAATCAAAATCTTCTATCATCAGTGCTTATCAAAATCCTGAATTCTTAGGTTACGTTAGTGGGGATCGACGAGCAAGATGGCAAAAAGCGAAAGAAGCCAGTAAGTCTGTTATCGATTCTGTTGCTTTTAGTTATAAATTGGATTTAACCGCACCTGTCTCTGCTGCTGAAGGTACCGCAAATTACCTGAGTATTGCTATGGGAGGAGGAAGTAAGGCCGTCAATGCGGATGGAAAAAGAGATCTCATCCTAGGTCGTTTCTTTACAGATTTGAAAGATGAGCGTGGAGGTTGGGTAGGTCGCGATAATGGGCCGAATGGTTACCACAATTGGTCTGGAAATTCACCTATTCAATTGATGGTAGACGATTACGAAATGCGTACCGGGATTGCTTTTGACTGGGACAACCCGGTACATAAAGCTGCGCCCTATACCAATAGAGATCCACGATTTTATGCGACGATCTTGTACGATGGTGCCAATTGGAAACCTCGAACTGCGGATGTTCGGGAGCGAGACCCTGCCAATCAAATACAAACAGGCCGATATGAGATCATGCAAGGAGGATCCAAAGTTACCCATTTTGGGTTAGACACTAGAAACAGTCCAATAGAAGATTGGAATGGTTCTTATACAGGTTACTATTATAGAAAATTTGTGGATCCTGATCCAACGATTGAAGATCAAAACACCAGGCAAAGGATTCCTTGGCCACTATTGCGTTATACAGAGACTGTATTAAATTATATTGAAGCTTGTATTGAATTGGGTGAAGATGCGGAAGCTAGAACCTGGTTGAATAAAATACGTTTTAGAGCAGGGATGCCCGCTGTGACAGATTCAGGAGTTTCTTTAAAAAACAGGTATAGAAATGAACGTAGGGTAGAATTAGCTTACGAGGAACATCGTTTTTTTGATGCAAGAAGATGGATGATAGCCTCCAGTACATTAGGTCGTAAAGTGACGGTTATGGATGTATTTGGAACATTGAAATCAGGTGCTTCCGTTTCCAGGTATAAATACGATACCAATAGTTATTTATATACATATACGGTGAATGCCTTGAGCACAGGCATAGAAAATAGAAGCTGGCATGATAAGATGTATTTTAGCTCTATTCATCGAGATGAAATAAATAGAAATACCAAACTGAAACAAAATCCGGGTTACGAATAATCCATTGTTATAATTCGTTGAAAAGGCTGTATCAAAAATAAATATTGATACAGCCTTTTTATTCGTTGCTTTACAGTTTCTATTCAAAAAATAGCACTGTTCAAATCATTATCTGGGAAGCGTTTGAAAAGGTTTCTTAGTTTTGAGGATCTATACTTATGAATTGAAAAGGTACGCCTTTCCCTACACTGACATTATTTTCTCCAATGATGCCTTTATTATAGAAAAAGCCAGAAACCTGTGTGTAGGAAGAGTAAAATATAGTATTTCCTTCAATCTTGTAAACATTTGCTCCTTCCTGCAATTCTTTGCTTTTAGTGACCATCATTTCATGTATTTCTTCCAGACTTTTGTTTGCTAAATGCTGTTGAAAATAGGTTCCGTTCGCGAAAAATTTTAATACTAATCGAGATTTAATACGCAAGGTAGTATCTGCATTAATATGTAATTTATGAATATCAAAACCCGTAGGGGAGATCCCTTGTTCTTTCATCTCCTGATAACTTTTTAAGGTTAATCTTTGTTCACGTTCAGACTCTCTACTGAGATAATATCCATTCAACTTTAGTAATGAATTGCTATCCAATTTAAAATTGGGATCATAATATTTGAACTTTTCTTTGGGTTTAAATTCGGGACTGAGTAAGGTTAGCAATAATGGAGCATGACAACTACTTAGCAAAATCAATACTATAAATACAATGGAATATTTTAAACGCATACCCATGAATTAATTCTAATTTTTGTCCAAATTTCAAAACTCTGTATTGACTACTTAAGCAAATCATTAAAAAACCAGTAAATGCGTTAAATTTTATTCAGCTGATAAATATCACACTAATTCCTTGTGTTTTTTACATATTCTGATGTTCTAATAATCATTCCTTAAATACAATTTATGAACTATTGTGTTATTAAACAAACATTTAACCTATTATTTCTTTTGAAAACCAAGAAAAATTATTGGAAATGTATGGGTTGTTTTTGATTCTACTGCCGTTTTTTTTGCCATAAATGTAGGTAGGAGATTGGTTGTATGTTATTGTTAGGTGAATTAAATATTAAGTTTATTGTTTTAAAATGCTTAACTTGCTTTACTTAAAACCTAATGTTACTTTCGTCAGAAATTTGAAAAACCATCATGAATAGTAGAAGAGATTTTCTTAAACAAGCTTCCCTTTTGGCTGGAGCTACAGCTGCATTTCAAATCATTCCTCCATCCATTCAGCGGGCATTAGCCATTGAAGCGGAAGCTGGTTCAAGTTATTTAGATGCAGAACATATTGTATTTCTGATGCAAGAAAATCGATCATTTGATCATTGTTTTGGCACATTAAAAGGTGTTCGTGGTTTCAATGATCCTAGGGCCATGATTAAACCGGACCTATTTCCGGTTTGGTATCAGCAAAACAATAAGGGAGAATATCGAGAGCCCTTTCATTTGGATATTGAAAATACACAAGTGACTTGGATGGGGGATTTGCCTCATGGATGGCGAGACATGGTTCAAGCTAGAAACGGAGGGAAGATGGATGCATGGTTGGAAGCAAAGCGAGCTGGAAATCCAAAATTTCAGCACATTCCCCTGACGATGGGCTATTATACGCGAAAGGATATTCCATTTTACTATGCATTTGCAGATGCTTTTACGGTTTGTGATCAGCATTTCTGTTCTTCATTGACAGGAACTAGTGCGAACAGGTCTTATTTCTGGTCAGGAACCATACGTGAACAACCCCATGATGGAGAGTCGATTGCACATACCGATAATGGCCAAATTAATTATAAAAATGTTTCCTGGAAAACCTATCCGGAGCGTTTGCAAGAAGCTGGAATTCCTTGGAAAGTATATCAAAATGAATTGAGTCTACCCGTTGGTCTGGATGGGGAAGAGGAAGATTGGTTAGCAAATTTCACCGATAATAATCTCGAATTTCATAAGCAATATCAGGTGAAATTTCATCCTGCCTATCACAAGTTTGCACAGCAAAGGGTGAAAGAGATTGAACATCAACTTATGGTGAGCAGATTTGCATCTGAAGAAGCTTATCAGAAGGTGGTCAATGAATTAAATGCTTATAAGAAAGACGTGGAGGAATATTCTCCTGAAAAATTTTCGAAACTAAGTCAGCATGAGCAAGAAATTCATCGCCGTGCTTTTACAACGAATACTAAGGATCCGGATTACCATCAATTAGCGGACATATCAATAGTAGATCAAGATGGGGGTAAGACTGTAAAAGTTCCCAAGGGCGATATATTTCATCAGTTTCGTCAAGATGTTAAAAATAATCAATTGCCTACAGTTTCTTGGCTAGTTGCTCCATGCCGTTTTTCAGATCATCCAAGTTCACCTTGGTTTGGAGCTTGGTATGTCTCTGAGACTTTGGATATTTTAACTGCCAATCCTGAGGTTTGGAAAAAGACTATTTTTGTGTTAACCTATGATGAGAACGATGGCTATTTTGATCATGTTTCTCCGTTTGTTCCGCCGTTAAGTAGTAGAAAAGATGCGGGAGCAGTACCAAAAGGCATGGATACCCAAGATGATTATGTCAGCAATGAGCAAGAGAAAAAGCGTTCAAAAAATCCACAAGCTACGATTGATAGTCCTATTGGTTTAGGTTATCGAGTTCCATTAGTTATTGCATCACCATGGAGTAAAGGTGGTTGGGTAAATTCTGAAGTGTTTGATCATACTTCAACGCTACAATTTTTGGAACATTTTATTCTAAAAAAATATAAAAAGCAGGTGGAAGAAACGAATATTTCTGATTGGAGAAGATTGGTATGCGGAGATTTAACTTCGGCTTTCAGACCCATACCTGATGTTAAAAGACCTGAGCTGGAATTTGTAGATAGAGATGTGTATGTGGATCGAATATTTTCTTCCCGAAATAAGGGTCTTCCCGGGAATTTTCAAAGCTATGCTTCGGCTGAAGAGCTTCAGAAGAAAATGAATACTAAAAGCGTACAACCTGGATTGGGTCTTCAGGAAAAAGGAGTGAAGCCGGCTTGTGCCTTACCTTATGATTTGGAGGTTAATGTGGAGTTTGATCAAAGAAAAAAAGTCATCAGGTTAATTGCTGATTTAAAGGGGGATTTAACCAATTCCAAGGGCTTAGGTATTCCTTTTTTTGCACAAGCAGAAACTGAAATTTTAGGAGGGCAAAAGGAATTTAAAACATGGAATTTTGCTGTTAAATCAAAAGAAAAAATGCAGTATGAATGGCCTTATTCTTTGTTTGCTGATGGTAAATTTGATATTCGTGTTTATGGGCCAAATGGTTTCTTTAGAAGATGTAAAGGGGATTTAAACCAACAGGTTTTAGGAGTGACTATTCAAAGCAATCAAGCTAAAAAAGGATTAGTTTTAGAAACTTCCAAGTATGGAAAGGCTATTAAAATTGCCGATCCTTTTTACCGTCGTCAAGAGGTAGAAATTCCAAGCGGAAAAAAAGGATCAACAAGATATTCGTTAGCAGATACCAATGGATGGTATGAGTTTAATGTTTCTTGTGAAGAAAATGGTTGGTTGTATACTTTTGCTGGCCATCAGGAAAATGGAAAAAGTAGTTTTACAGATCCTTTAATGGGAGGCATAATTACAACGTAAAAATTGAAATGAAAATTTCAAAAAAGCGCTAATTTTTATTTAAGAATTAGCGCTTTTTGTTATGTTATTAAATTGTAATTCTGCCACCTGTGACAGGGATTGTTGCTCCCGAAATGTATGATGCAGCATCAGAGGCTAAAAATACGTATACAGGCGCTATTTCTGCCGGTTGTGCAGGCCTACCGATTGGTGTATTATCTCCAAATTTTTCATGATCAGGTATCGTGCTGGGAATTAATGGAGTCCATACCGGTCCAGGAGCGACAGCATTGACACGAATTGCCGCTTTTTCTTCAAGCAGCAATTGCGCTAAATTGGAAGTGAAGTTTTGAATTGCCCCCTTACTTGCGGCATAAGGTAATAGAGTAGGGTTCGGATCGTAGGCATTAACGGAAGTGGTATTTATAATTGACCCTCCTGTAGGAATATGCGGTTGCGCAAATTTACATAAGTAGAACATAGCACTTAAGTTCGTTTCAAACGTTTTGTTCCACTCTTTAGCAGATATATCTTGTAGTTTTTCATAACTCATTTGATAGGCTGCGTTGTTGATTAATATATCGATTTTCCCAAAAATAGATACAGTCTCTTTGATGATTTCTTTGCAGTTTTTCTCTACACTGATATCTGTTCGAATTAATACGGCCTTTCTACCCGCTTTAACCACCCATTTTTCGGTATCTAACGCGTCTGCATCTTCCACCTCTGATTTATAAACAATAACTATATGAGCTCCTTCTCTAGCCATTGCAATAGCTACTGCTTTTCCAATACCAGAATCTCCCCCCGTAATAATCGCTACTTTATCTTTTAACAATTTATTTCCCGAATAGCTGTTTTCCCCATGATCGGGTATGGGGTTCATACGAGAAGTTACACCTGGGGGTTTTTGATCCTGCTTTTCAAATGGAGGTCTGGGATATATTGTTTTGGGGTTTACTTGCTTCTTTTTTATCATGGTCACATTTCTTTATTACGTTTAACTTATGGTAAGATGTTCAAATGCATATAATATAAAAACAGGTAATGTGTAGAATGGTTCTGAATTTTCTTGATTTTAGGTTTTATGAAAGCAGAATGAATGAAGGGAAATGGATTTTACGTTCAGTACGCCTGTTACTGATTAAAATAGTTTAATAAGTCATTAATTCATAGTAATTAAGTAAGCGAAGTTTTAGATAGGTTTGTTCATATAATTTTATAGAGTACTACACCTAAATAATCGATATGAAAATTACAGCTATAGAAACATTTGTATGTCATGCCCGAATGCGCAATTGGATATTTGTGAAGGTAGTCACCGATCAACCAGGTTTGTGGGGATGGGGAGAAGCAACTTTGGAATGGCATACTCGTGCAGTTGTCGGAGCCATTGAAGATATTACTCAATTATTGATTGGAGAAGATCCGAGACGTATTGAACATCTCTGGCAGATGATGTATAGGCAGCATTTTTGGCATGGTGATAACATTGTACGTGGTACTGCGATTAGCGGGATTGATATTGCGTTATGGGATATTGCGGGAAAGATTCATAATGTGCCTTCTTACGAATTGATGGGGGGTAAGGTTCGGGATTATGTGCGTTTATATTGCCATTTAGGAGGGGGGAAGATGGAAGATTTTTACGAGACAGATTGTAGTGATGCAAGTAGGTTTGGAGAATTGGCCTTACAGGCGGTAGAGGATGGGTTTACGGCATTTAAGTCTATGGCAGTACCAGAGACGATGTCGTTGGAGGGTTTGCAGCCGATTAAATATGCGGAATCTTGTGTTCGCGCTATGCGAGAAGCTGTTGGGGATCAAATTGATATAATGGTGGATTGCCATGCAAGACCTAGCCCTAGAATGGGGATGCAGTTTGCAAAAGCATTAGAACCTTATGGTTTGTATTTTTTTGAAGAACCTTGTTGGCCTGAATCTGCTGAAGATATTGCGCTTATCCAACGTGCTGTATCCACACCAATCGCTTCCGGGGAACGCTTAGTAGGGATTCATGCATTTCGCGATTTGTTGGAAAAGAGAGCTGTTAGTGTGATACAGCCCGATATCACGCACTGTGGTGGCATTACTGAAACGAAAAAAATAGCCGCATTGGCAGATGCTTACCGCGTTTCTATTGCGCCTCATAATCCTCAAGGCCCCGTGAGTACTGCTGCATCCTTAGCAGTAGGTTTTTCTACGAGCTCTTATATTATTTGCGAGAGTGTTCATAACGATGTGCCTTGGAGACAGGATGTGGTGGATGAATATTATGAAATTAAAAAACAAGGTAGGACTGTTCTTCCTAATACACGTCCAGGTCTAGGTATTGAAATTAATGAAAAAGAAGTTTTGAAGCATCCTTTTAAACAAGAGGTATTGCAACGTACGTTTTATAAGGATGGAAGTGTCGGGGATTGGTAAGGTTTGTATGTAGTAAAGCTATTTTTTAAAAGATGATTTGTGGTTAATCATATGGAGTAAAATCAATAAAGGCCAATTTTATTGGTCTGTATTTTTTTTAGGTTAAATTCGGCTATTTTTTCTTTAGGTTCAATTTTTGATATTATAAATTGTATTTTTGTATACAATATTTAAAATAGAATAATCACCTATTGTTAATAATGTTTGGTTGATTTTAATAAAAAAAATTATGAAGGAAGATTCGTTGTCTGATAAAGTGTATACAGAAATACGGGGTAAAATTTTGTCTAATCAGTTACCTGCTGGAGGAAGATTAAAAGAAGATTTGTGGGCAAAGAAGATGAATGTAAGTCGGGTTGCGGTACGTGAGGCATTAAATAGGTTGTTGGGAGAGACGCTATTAGAGAAAGGAGAGCGAGGAGGGTATTTTGTTAAGACAATGGGTGTTGAGGATTTGCATGAACTTCGCGAGTTACGTGAAGTTTTGGAATTGGGTGCATTACGTTTGGTTTGTGAAAAAATAACAAAGCAAGATTTGGAAAAACTTGAAAAGATTTGCGATGATTTTACTGCCATGGTAAAAGAAGGGTATTTTGGGGGCGCTTGTGAAGCTGATGTAAAATTTCATGAAACATTATTTGATATTGCTGGAAATCAGAAGCTAAAAAACATTTACGTACTTAGCAATATACCTATATTTCATTTTAAGCTTGGTCGTTCCAGTTCTCAAATGGATGATTACGAAACTACGGATAAAGAGCATAGGGAAGTTTTAGAAGCTATTCGATTAAAAAATACATCCTTGGCTGAAGAGAAATTGTCTGCGCATCTATTAAGGGGAGAATTAGAATCTATTATAGATGAATATTAATTAATTCAAATTTTGAACATGTAATTTAAAAATTACAAGTTTTAAAGAGCTTAAGATAAATAGTCTTAGGCTCTTTTTTTGTTTACTTATGTTCTGGGTTAAATGTAATTTGTAGGTTGTTTGTTTGATTAAAATGTGTTGTATTTTGTATACAAGCTGTAAATGAGTGGTTCGTTGATTCAATAACAGGTGCTTTACTTAAAATATTAAAAAGAAAATATTTTTTTAAATATTTTTATTGTATATAAAAAATGCTTATAATTGAATACAAAATTAGTTTAATTTTGAATACAACCTAAATTTATATTATAATCAATTCCATATGTACTATTTGAATAAATCCAATGAAATACTAAAAAAAAATGAAATTTTTATTCCGGGAGGTGTAGTTTCTTTAAATAGGAAATCAGATCCTAATATTTGTTTTGTCAAGGGTAAAGGAAGTCGTGTTTGGGACGTCGATGGAAATGAATATATCGATTATCAAGCAGGATTTGCGGCTGCATTTTTGGGTCATAATGATGAACAAGTGAATGAAGCGGTAAAGCATTCTTTGAAAGAGGATATGTTGTTAATGGGAGCAGGGCCAACAGAATTAGAGGGAGAATTTGCGGAATTATTTTGTAAAGCAGTTCCATTTGCTGAAAAAATTCAGATAACTACATCAGGTTCAGAAGCGACTTATCATGCCATTCGATTAGCAAGGGCAGTAACAAATAGAGATCATATAGTTATTATTCAAGGAGGTTATAATGGTTGGTTTAATGAGGTTGCAGCTAATGTGATTAGCGATTTAAATGATGTAGGTAACCGTATAAGTCCAGGGGAATATCCATATGATGGATTGTCTGCGGGAGTACCAAGTTCTACCAAGGAATTAGTTCATATCGTGAATTTTAATGATTTAGATTCTATTGATTATGTATTAAGTAATTATCCTATAGCTTGTATAATTTTAGAGCCTATTTTACAGAATATAGGTATTGTGTTACCTGAGGAAGGATATTTGGAAGGATTACGGGAACGAGCGGATCAACATGGGTTTTTACTCATTTTTGATGAAGTTAAATCAGGTTTTCGACATGCATTGGGAGGATATCAAAGCATATGTGGAATTCAACCAGATATAAGCACTTTTGGAAAGGCAGTGGCTAATGGATATCCTTTAGGTGTAATAGCAGGCAAAAAAGAATATATGGATTTATTTGTACATCCCGAAAAATCCAAAAGAGTGTTAATTGCTGGTACTTTTAATGCTCATCCATTAAATACTATCGCTGCTATAGCGACATTAAAAAAACTAGCTGATCCAAGTTATGATGTATACAATCATGTAGATAAACTTGGAAAAATGATGGAAGATGGATTATCGAATATTTTAACTCCTTATGGAATTCCATTTTATGTTTCTAGGATGAAATCTGCTTTCTGTACTTATTTTATGAGTCATCAGCCAAAAGATTATCATGATTTAGCTAGAAATAACAATATGAATTTTGATAAGGAATATAGAAAACGACTAATTCAGAAAGGGATTTTTAATTTTCCATTACCAGTAAAACAGGGCAGTATTTCATATGCTCATACTGAAGCTGATATCGAAGAAACATTAACTAAAACAAAAATTGTATTACATGAAATGTTAGGCTGAACAAGTTAAAATCTTCTTTAAAATTATTTTAAGAATTCTATTTGGGTATCCTACTTATAAAATAACCAAACAATAAGATTAAATTATGAATGAGAAAATTAATTATCTTCAAAAGATAAAGCTTAAAAAAATAGCAATTCCCGTTGCTATGTTTTTTATGCTACTGTCTAGCCTTTGGGGAGAAAAGGCGACGGCAGCTGAGGCAACCATGCCACCTGATGTTCATAAATCATTGATTGGAATTCAACAGCGAGTCATCACAGGATTAGTAACAGATTCCTTAGGAACTGCACTGGCAGGAGTATCTGTAACTGTGAAAGATAAAGCTTCGATAGGTACTACAACTGATTTGAATGGACGTTATTCCTTAGAAGTACCCAATAATGCAGTGATATCTTTTAGTTTGATTGGTTATGAGCCACAAGAGATTAGCTTAAGCCAGTCGAATGAAATAAATGTGAAACTGGTGGAATCTGTCAATACATTGGATGATTTTGTGGTCGTGGGATTTGGTAAACAAAAAAGGACAGATATGATAGGTTCAGTAGTATCAGTAAAGCCGTCAGAACTGAAGATTCCATCCAGTAATTTAACAACTGCTTTGGCAGGTCGGGTAGCGGGAATGATTGCCTATCAACGAAGTGGGGAACCAGGTATGGATAATGCAGATTTTTTTATCCGTGGTGTAACAACATTTGGATATAAAGTAGATCCATTAATTTTGATTGATAATGTTGAAGTTACCACTACTGATTTAGCTAGGCTTCAGGTGGATGATATCGAAAGTTTTTCCATCATGAAAGATGCTACAGCTACTGCAATTTATGGAGCTAGGGGAGCTAATGGCGTGATTTTAGTAACCACAAAACAAGGTAAAGAAGGACCAGCAAAGTTGAATTTAAGGCTTGAAAATTCCATTTCTTCTCCAACAAGAAATGTTGAATTAGCGGATCCAATTACTTATATGAAATTACACAATGAGGCAGTTCTTACACGTAATCCTTTAGGAGCTACACCCTACTCATTTGAAAAAATCGATAATACGGTTATCGGATCGGGGGATATGAGGTATCCTACTACAGACTGGCAAGCGGAAATGTTAAAAGATATCACGATGAACCAACGAGCAAATCTGAGCGTAACTGGTGGAGGAAAGGTTTCTCAATATTTTGTTTCAGGCGCTTTTAGTAGGGATAATGGCGTATTGAAAGTCAACGGAAAGAGTAATTTTAATAATAATGTTGATTTAAAAACCTATACCCTTAGAGCGAATGTTAATATTAATCTAACGAATTCTACTCAATTATGGGTGAGACTAAATGGCTCTTTTGATGATTATGTAGGACCAATTAACGGAGGGCAACAAGTATATAGGGATATAATGCGCACGAATCCGGTTATGTTTGCGCCATATTATCCAAATGGAGATCGCTATCCCTACATTAACCACATTTTATTTGGTAATTCTGAAGACCGAGGTAGTCAGCTATATCTGAATCCTTATGCAGATATGGTAAAGGGATATAAAGAATATTCCAGATCGATGATGTTGGCACAATTGGAATTACGTCAGGATTTGTCTAAAATCACAGAGGGTTTGTCCTTCCGCGCGATGGCAAATACCACTAGGAATTCATATTTCGATGTTTCAAGACAATATAGTCCGTTTTTCTATAGCTATCAAGGCTTAGGTGTAAATGGTCCAAATGATTATATCTACAATCTGATTAACGAAGATTCAGGAACGGAATATTTAAACTATGTGGAAGGTCCGAAAACAGTAAGTTCCTTATTTTATATGGAATCCGCTTTAAATTACAATCGGACATTTAATTCGAAGCATAATTTAAGTGGATTAATGGTGTTTATCGTACGGAATAAATTACAAGGAAATGCAGGTAATTTGTTATTATCCTTACCTTTCAGAAACGTAGGATTATCTGGTCGAACCACCTATTCTTACGATAGTCGATATTTTGCAGAATTTAACTTTGGTTATAACGGATCTGAGCGTTTCCATAAGAGCCATCGATTTGGATTTTTTCCTTCTGTTGGTTTAGCCTGGAGTGTTTCAAATGAAAAGTTTTGGGAACCAATTAAAGGAACTGTTTCAAATTTAAGATTAAGAGGAACGTATGGACTTGTTGGAAATGATGCGATTGGTGGAGATGCAGAACGATTCTTTTATTTATCCAATGTCAATATGAATGCTGCTGATCGCGGAGCGGCCTTCGGAACAGACCGTAATTATAATTTAAATGGAATCGTATTAACTCGGTATGCAAACCCTGATATCAGTTGGGAAACTTCTAAAAAATATAATTTGGCTATAGAATTAGGTTTATTTAATAAAACGAATATTCAAGTAGATATCTTTAAGGAGCGACGGACAAATATATTAATGCCAAGGACAAGTATACCTTCTTCTATGGGTTTGGCAGCTGGAATTTCAGCTAATATAGGAGAGGCTTCAGGCCAAGGACTCGATGCGTCGTTGGATCACACTCAAAGTTTTACTAATGGTTCATGGCTTCAGGCGAGGGTTAATTTTACCTATGCGACCAGTAAATATGAAGTATATGAAGAGCCACAATATAAAGAACCATGGTTATATCGTGCAGGATACCCACTGAGTATTAATAGAGGTTTTATTGCGGAGCGTTTATTTTTAGATGATGAAGATGTCCAAAATTCACCAGTTCAAAATTTCGGTGAAGTAAGAGGTGGTGATATAAAATATGTAGATGTAAATAATGATGGACAAATTACCAACTTAGATCGAGTTCCTTTAGGCTATCCAACAATTCCAGAAGTTATATACGGATTTGGCTTTTCATATGGTATAAAAAGCTTCGATGCGTCTATATTTTTTCAAGGATCTGCAAGATCATCGTTTTGGATAGATCCATCCGCAACAGCCCCATTTGTTAGTTATTCTTATTATTCAGGAGAGAATTCTGGAAGATTAATGCAAAACCAATTATTACAAGCCTATGCTGATAGCCATTGGTCGGAGTCAAATCAAGACATATATGCTTTATGGCCACGATTAAGCGATAATTACGTGAATAACAATTTGCAATCGAGTACTTGGTTTATGCGTGAAGGAACATTTCTTCGATTAAAACAAGCTGAGATAGGTTATTCTTTACCCAAAAAGATTATTGAACGAGTTAAGTTAGGAAAAGTCAGGTTTTATGCGAGTGGGACGAATTTATTGTCTTGGAGCAAATTTAAATTATGGGACATTGAAATGGCAGGAAATGGTTTAGGTTATCCAGTACAACGGGTATTTAATTTTGGTGTTCAATTAGCTTATTAACAATGAAAACAATGAAAAATATTAGAATAACGCTAATAAGTTTACTTCTTCTATCATCTATAAGTTGTAATAAATTTATGGATGTGATTCCAGATAATGTACCGACTATAGATCAAGCTTTTGCGATGCGAAATGTAGCTGAAAGGTATTTGTTCACCATTTATTCCTTATTACCAAGGCATGGAGATGGTACAGGCAATGCAACGAATCTAGGAGATGAATTATGGGGGGTATACCCTTATAATACCAATGAAGCATGGTTAATTTCGAGAGGAGAGCAAAATGTTGTCAATCCACTACAAGATTATTGGACAGGTTCACGCGGAGGAAGAAATTTATTTGTATGTCTTCGGGAATGCAATATCTTTTTAGAGAATGTAGGAAAAGTACCAGATATAGAACCACATGAATTAATTCGTTGGACTGCTGAAGTAAAATTTATGAAAGCTTATTTTCTATACTGGTTGGTGTTGAGGTATGGTCCAGTTCCTATCATGCGAGAAAATATTCCAATAGATGCCGGATTGGAGGAAGTTCGTGTTCGCAGACAACCAGTAGATGAAGCATTTTCTTATATAGAAGAACTGATGGATGAGGCAATTGAAGGATTACCTGAGATTATTTATAACGAGGCAACAGAAATGGGTAGAATTTCAAGAGCAGCAGCCATGGCCATGAAAGCTAAAATGTTAGTGACAGCAGCCAGTCCATTCTACAATGGTAATACGGATTATGCTCAATTTTTAGATCATGAGGGTAAGTCGTATTTTAATCAGACATATAGCGTAGAGAAATGGCAAAAAGCTGCAAATGCAGCCAAAGAAGCTATTGATTTTGCCCATGCCAATGGGATCAAACTATTTGACACTAGTCAAGTAAACGCTGTAGGACAATCTAGTTTATCAGATACCACAAAACTTCAATTAGCTTTACGATTGAGTGTTACTAAGCGCTGGAATTCAGAATTATTGTGGGGAGATCCAAATAATACATTAGCACAAGTCATTTATACCCCACGATCTTGGGACCCTGCAAATGGACATTATTATCTTTCAGGAAGATATGGTCCACCAAAGAAAATGATAGAAATGTATTATAGCGATAATGGAGTTCCAATAGAAGAAGATAAGGAATGGGATTTTGAAGGAAGGAATGATTTACAAGTGGCAACTGCAGCAGATAAATACAACATTAAAGAAGGATATACGACTGTAAAGCTTCATTATAACAGAGAAAATAGATTTTATTCCAGTATAGGGTTTGATGGAGGTATATGGTTTGGACAAGGAAGAACTGATGATAAAGACGCTTTCTATTTAATGGGAAAAGCAAACCAAGCTGCAGGAGTAATCGATCGGGAATTTCATAGTCCGACAGGTTATTGGCCAAAAAAGATGGTTCATTATGAGAATGTTGTGACAGCAACAGGTTATACGCAGACTTGGTATCCATGGCCAGTACTTCGATTGGCAGATTTGTATTTGCTTTATGCGGAAGCATTAAATGAAGCTTCAGGACCTTCAGAAGAAGTTTATACATACATCAACAAAATTCGCGAGCGTGCTGGTTTGCAAACTGTTCAATATTCATGGACAAATTATTCTAAGAATCCTACTAGGTTTACCAATAAAGATGGGTTACGAAGCATTATTCAAAGAGAACGTACGATAGAATTAATGTTTGAATCTCATAGGTTTTGGGACCTTAGACGTTGGAAAACTGCGGTGGATGAATTAAATAAGGATATTGTGGGATGGAGTCTAGATCAATCAGAAGCAATAGCTTATTATAAAGATCGAGTAATTTTCGCACAAGAGTTTACGCAGAGGGATTATTTATGGCCTTTGAGTGAAAGTACATTACAAATAAATGGAAACTTGGATCAAGCACCAGGTTGGTAACAAAAATATGGTAATGAAATGAAACACTATATTAAAACAAAAAAATATCTATTTTCAATCCTGTGGATTGGATATTTGATAACCAGTACATTCTTCCTTCAATCTTGTAAGGAAGAGTCACACCAACCATTAGTTGGAGGAATAAAACCTGAATCTTTGAAAAATGTACAAATTGAAAATAGGAATGGTGTTGCTTTAGTGACGTATAGCTTGCCTGATGAAGGAGCATTTTATGTATTAGCAGAATACGAGCCTAAACCAGGGGTGAAAAGAGAAGCAAAATCATCTATTTATAAACAAGAGCTATTCCTCGATGGATTTTATAAAGAACAAGAATATGTAGTTAACCTTTATGTGGTAGGTAAAGATGAGCAACGTTCTGAGCCATTAAAAATTTCTGTTAGTCCATTAGCACCTCCATATATGTCAACATTTAATACCATCCAAGTTTTGGCGGATTGGGGAGGATTGACAATTAATGCTTCAAATGTTGGAGAGAATGATTTCATGTTTTCTGTATTTGAAGTTGGTGAGGATGGTAAGCCAAAAGAAGAAAATACTTATTACACCAAACAAAAAGATGTTCAATTTTCAGTTAGGGGATATGAATCAAAAGATACACAATTTGGTATTTATGTTCGGGATAAATTTGAAAACCGCAGTGATACGTTGTATCTCAATCTAAAGCCATTGTTTGAAAAAGAAATAGACCGCACAAAATTTTTGGAAGTTCGTTTGCCTACAGATACTTATCAATCCCACAATTTAATCAACACGCCAATGCATCGAATGTGGAATGATGATATTACTAATCGTGATAATTTATTCTTGACCTTACCTAATGCTTCGCCAATTCCGCAATGGTTTACTTTTGATATGTCCAAGAAAGTTAAGTTGTCAAGGATGCGCATCTGGCATAGAAATACATTTTTCTTTGAAGGAGGTAATTTAAAGCGATTTGAATTGTATGGAAGCAATAATCCTGCAGCGGATGGATCTTGGGAAAGTTGGAATTTAATAGGAAGCTTTGAGTCCAAAAAGCCATCAGGTTTACCTAGGGGGCAACTTTCAAATGAAGATAATGAATACATAAGGGCTGGTGAGGAGTTTGTTTTTGGATTAGATAATCAGCCATATCGATATTTAAGATTAAAGACTTTAGAAGTTTGGGGAGGGGTTCAGTATATCTCTATCCAAATGATGAAAGTTTGGGGTGAAGAAGTTGAATAATAATTTCAAGGACAATCTTATGAAAAAGTATAATATATATAGTAACCTCGTTAAGGTAAGCATCATATTCCTAATATTCCAAGTCTCTTGTACGAAACAAGATCATTTTTACAAGGAATTTGTTGACACAAAAATTAGGCATTATGCAGGGAAGGCGGATAGTGTAAAAGTTTTCTCTGGAGAAAATCGGGTTAAATTATTTTGGGAAATAAATGATCCTTCAGTAAATGGTGCAACGATTTATTGGAATCAAAAAAAAGATTCCTTAGTGGTTAGTCATCCCACAAACTTAAGTTCATGGGAAGTTTTTATTCCCAATTTGTCGGAATCCAGCCATTCCTTTATAATCGTTACTAAGGATCAAAATAATCAAACTTCGATTCCAGTACAGGCTTATGGCACTGCTTATGGAAATCGTTTTAAACAACAGGTTCATAACCGTAGCGTTCGAGGAATGGTTTTTACGAAAGGTAATTTAGAGTTTAACTGGTTGCCAGAATCATCGTCTGTGATGGTAGATACAGAAATACTATTTACTAATAATGAAGGTAATCCTGATACGATACGATTAAATCGTTCGGAAAATCATAGTATATTGCCTGGATATAAACCTAATACAGCTGTTCGATTTAGATCATCTTTTTTACCTAAAGAAGATGCAGTTGATACACTTTATTCAGATTCGGAAACGTTTGTGCCTGAGGTAGATGAGTTGTTAGATTGGGATAAATTTGCTGAGATGCAGTTACCAACAGATACTTATCAAGGCCATGTGAGTCTTGCCGCGCATATGAGAAAAATGTGGAATGATGATATAACAACAAATTCTAATTTATTCTTAACAATTCCGAATTTATCACCAATACCACAATGGTTTACCTTTGATTTAGGGGTTACTGCAAGCTTGTCAAAAATGAAAATCTGGCATCGCGCGGGTTTCATTTACGATTTAGGAAATTTGAAGCAATTTGAAGTTTATGGTAGTAATGATCCTAATCCAGATGGATCATGGGAAAGTTGGAATAAAATAGCCACATTTAATTCTAAAAAGCCATCAGGACTTCCGTTAGGACAGACTTCTCAGGCAGATCAAGATTATATAAATGCTGGGGAGGATTTTATATTCGACGAGGGTACCCCATCCTATCGATATATCCGCATCAAAACCTTAGCAATTTGGGGAAATGTACAATATATCTGCATTCAAAAGATGCAATTATGGTCTAATTTATAAGAAAATTTAAATCTAATTATATGAAAAAGCACGAGAAAGATTTAGCACAAAATCAATTAAATTCTAATGAGTCGGAGCTAAATAAAGAAGCTTCATCAGTTGATAGAAGATCATTTTTAAGAACAATGGGTATCGCTATACCAGCTATGAGTTTATTTTCAGCAAGTTGTTCCACGAGCAGAAATGTGGGTGCAGGAGCGCAAGGCCAAGCTCAACCTGCTATAGTTCCCGGATTTGAAAAGGAGGCTGCTGATGAATTAACACATAAAGGATGGGAATCTGTTTCTGACAGAAAAATTAAAGTAGGAATAATAGGAGAAGGGGCTTCTAATTTTGGATCGAACTTTGGTTTTCAAAACCATCCAAATGTTGAAATAGTTGCAGTAAGTGATTTAATACCAGAACGTCGGGAGAATTTAGCCAAGCGAGTTCGTTGCAATAAAACGTATGATTCTTTGGAAAAATTATTAGAAGATGATAGTATCGAAGCTGTTTGGATTGCTACTGATGCACCAAGTCATGCAAAACATGCCATCCAAGCTTTGAAAAAAGGTAAACATGTTGGTATTGCAGTTCCAGCAATTTTCGGATCCGTTGAAGAGGCATACGAGTTGTTTGATGCGGTAAAGAAAAGTGGGAAAGTGTATATGATGTTTGAAACTTCGATGTTCCATGAACCTTTATGGGCTATGCGTCAGATATATAGAGCAGGAGGATTCGGGGATATCATTTACTCTGAAAATTCATACTACCATTATACTGGGCAGAAAATAACACCTTCTTATGGTGAATGGAGAAAAGGATTGCCACCAATTTGGTACCCTACACATGCAACTGCCTATTATATAGGAGTAACAAATGGTCATTTTACCGATGTTTCTTGTTTGGGTGTAAAAAGTATAATAGAACATAGTAAACCTCAGAATAATCGATATAAGAATCCATTTAGAACACACCTTGCACAATTTACTACCGATAAAGGAGGCGTTAATACAACTTGTATTAGTTTTGATTCCTATGGTCCAGGTCGTGAAGGAGGAACAGTAAGAGGTCAACAAGGAGCGTATTACGATAAATATACCGGTACAATGAAAGATCTTCCGAATATTGTTCGTCCTTCATTGCCTCCTGGGATGGAAGCTGGGGGGCATGGTGGATCACATGGTCGTCTAACTAATGAATTCATTATGGCTATTTTACAAAATAGAAAACCATTGGTGGATGTTGCAATGGCTCTAAATATGAGTGTCCCAGGTACCATAGCTCATCAATCTGCATTGAAAAATGGAGAGCGAATGAAAGTTCCATTTTTCAAATTATAATTCAGTAATAAACTGATCATAATCAATCCATGGATATTTTAAATTCTCGTTCACGCATGAGTTCTATCCAAGGTTTTATTGGAATTTCAAAAGCCAATATAACCCCAGATTTAAATATTTATTCTCGAAATTGGGGCGCATCTATGAATGATACTTCCAAAGGCATCCATATGCCTTTGGAATTAACCTGTATAACCTATCAAATTAATAAAGAGTCAGGGCCAATAGTTTTTTTAGGAATGGATTTGGGTTGGTGGAAAAGTAAAGACGACGAAATCAGTTTTAGAGGAGGGATAGCGAAGGCAATTGGAATTTCTGAAGATCAAATTTTAGGATGCTTGTCTCATACCCATTCAGGACCAAGTATCTGGTCTGAAAATAGTAATAAGCCGGGTGGAGAATTCATAAAGCCATACCTTGAAAAATTGATGAATATTGCCATAGCTGCCATTAAACAATCTTTAGAAAGAGCAGAAGAATCAATTATCGATTGGATGTATGGTGATTGTTCACTTGCCCAAAATAGAGATTTATATCTTCAAGAAGAAGGAAGATTTGTAGTAGGGTATAATCCAATAATAGAGGCAGACAAAACTTTATTAGTTGGGCGCATTAACGGCATAAATGGTAAATTGAAAAGTATCATTATTAATTATGCTTGCCATCCTACTACGTTAGCATGGGAGAATGATTTGTTATCTCCAGATTTTATTGGTCCTATGCGACAAGTAATTGAATCAGAACTAAGTGTTCCATGTTTGTTCTTACAAGGAGCTTCAGGTGATTTAGCTCCTATTGAACAATACACAGGAGACGTTTCTGTTGTAGAACGAAATGGGAAACAATTAGGATATGCGGCTTTAGCAGTGCTAATGCGTATGCCCACCGTTGGGCACGCATATTATTTTGAAGGAGTAAAAGAATCAGGAGCTCCATTAGCAATTTGGAAAACAAAAAAATCAAATTTCGCAAGTGATTTAAAATTTAGTCATTTCCAAGTGCCATTAGCTATAAAAGAATTTCCTTCATTACAAGAGTTAGAAGATAAAATTAGCGCTTCCAAGGATAGAAATGAAATTGAAAAATTGAACAGATTAAAAGGTAATTCAGCGATGTACTATCAGAAGAGTCAAATTGATGTATCAGTCTGGATTTACATTATAGGTCAGTTTATATTCATTGGACAATCTTTTGAAGCATATTCAAAATATCAAGAAGAATTACGCCGTAATTTTCCAGACTATAAGATTGCTGTAGTAAATTTTGTAAATGGACCTGGAGGATATATAGCGAGTGAGGCCTATTATGATAAGCCAATTTATTCGGTGATTAATAGTCCATTTTTAAAAGGTTCCTTAGAGCATTTAATAGAAACAACTAAGAAAGAATTGTTAATACTTCTTTCATAACACAAATAAAACCTAAATTTTCATGTCAAAAATATCACTTAAAGTACTTTCCAAAGAAGATGTAGCCCAATTACTTGATCTAGATTCTATATTAACAATTACAGAAGAAGTTTTTGAACGCTTTGGTCATGGCGATATATATTCCCCACCAAAAGAATCACTACCATTACAAGATAAATCTGCTCCAGGAATGCATTGGATTAATAGTATGCCAGCATTCTTAAAATATGAAGATATTGTAGGAATTAAATGGGTTAATGTAACCTCAGAAAATATACATCGAAATTTGCCAGTGACGATGGGTGTCATTTTATTGAACGATGCGATTACAGGATTACCAATAGCGATCGTAGATGGTACTTGGATTACACATATACGTACAGGAGCATCCAGTGCAATCGGAGCAAAGTTATTTGCAAGAAAGAATTCAAAAATTATCACCTTAGTTGGCTGTGGAGCAGAAGGGTTAACAAATTTATTAGCTACCTGCAAATATTTCGACTTTAAGGAAATCAGGTTAGTGGATATTAACCCAAATGCTATTTCAGACTTGACATCCAAATTACCTGCTGAATTACAAGCTATCGTTTCAGCTTATGATTCTGTTGAACAAGCTGTTAAAGAGTCGGACATTATCCTATTAACCACAACTGCTCAAATACCATTAATGAAAGCTGAATGGGCAAAGCCGGGTGATTATATTAGTACTATTTCCTGTTTTGCAGATATAGATCCATCATTTGTACAAAAAGCAGATAAACTTTATATGGACGACAAGGAATGTGCTACAAAACGCGTTCGAATGATGTCTGGTGTTCAATGTGCCGATGAAGATGTGTTTGGAGATATTTGTGAGGTAGTGGCAGGGAAAATTCCTGCTCGCGAAAATGATGAGGAAATAATCGTATATACCCCAGCGGGCATGGGAGCTGTTGATGTAGGGGTTGCATTAGAAGCATTTAGAAGGTATTCTCAATTACAAGAACAAACAGAAGTAGTTTTAGCAAATCAAGTTTAATATAAGTTTATGGAGCAGGTATTTAAAGATCAAGTCGTAATTATAAGTGGAGGATTGGGAGATATTGGCTATTCGACGGCAATGAGTTTTGCAGAACAGGGGGCAAGTATTGCTATAGGAGATGTATTTGAAAGTGATTCAGAATTCGTTCTTAAAAAACTCAACAGCTTAAGTGAATTAGAAGTGAAAGTACATTATCAGCAAGTTGATGTTCGGAAAAGTGATTCTATAAAAAATTGGCTAAATGAAGTTGAGCAACAGCTTTCCACCGCTCAAATTATTATTTGTAATGCTGCAATTGCCAGTTTAAAATCTTTATACCAATTAACTCCATCTGATTGGGAAAATGAGTTGCAGGTTAATTTAAATGGTTCGTATTTTCTTTCGCAAATGGCAACTGAAAGGATGTTAAACAAGAAATTAGGAGGTTATGTCGTATTTGTGAACAGTTGGGCATCGACTAATGTACATTTACATATGCCAGCCTATTCAGTAAGTAAAGCAGCCTTGTCCATGCTATGTAAATGTATGGCATTAGAATTAGCTTCAAAAAATATTTTAGTTAATAGCATTGCACCAGGGTATGTAGATGCAGGATTAACTGGTAAATTTTGGCAAGAAAAACCAGAATTAAAAGATAAAGCAAAAGATCGAGTACCTACAAAAACGGTCATTACATCAGAAGAAGTTGCAAAACAAATCATTTACTTATGTCATCCAAGTAATAAACACATGACCGGTACAACCTTACTTATGGATGGTGGATTATCAATTAAGTAGTTCAAGTGCTTCAAGTTTTAATAGTTTATAACCAATAATTTATTTATGAATTTAGATCTTACCGTATTAGATATTAGCATATTTAGTTTTTATTTATTATTGGTTTTCGCCTTAGGCATGTATGCCTCTAGAGCAGGCAAAACCACAAAAAGAGATTATTTTTTGGCTGGGGATAAATTATCCTGGTGGATGATTGGGGGGAGTATAATAGCTGCAAATATTAGTAGTCATCATTTAGTTGGAGCTATGGGAGTAGCATACAACAGGGGTTTTATAGCTGTTGTATCTGAATGGGGAGCCATATTATTAGGCTTAAATGCTTTGCTATGGATATTTTTACCGTTTTATTTAAGGAATGGATTCTTTACAATGCCTGAATTCTTAAAGAAAAGATTTGACGGATCTGCAAGGACAGTTTACTCCATATTGGTTGTTTTAACTTATGTATTTGTAGAAATAGGATCTGTATTATTTTTAGGGGCATTATCATTACATTCTTTATTAGGTATTCCCATATTTACAAGTGTAGTTGTACTAGCTGTAGCTACAGGGTTATATACAATATTTGGCGGACTTCGAGCTGTCGTTTGGACGGAAATGTTACAGCTTGTGGTGTTATTAGCAGGAATGCTCATTCTGTCTTACGTTACTATTTCAGCATCAGGTGGTATTCCTGCAGTACTGGAGACATCGAAAAATTGGGACATATTATTGCCTTCGAATGATCCAGATTTTCCATGGACCATGTATTTAGGAGGTTCTTTATGTGTCAGTATATTCTATTTTGCAACTAATCAGTTTGTTGTACAACGTGTATTGGCAGCAAAGAATGAATGGCATGCAAGGATGGGAGTTATTTTTGCTGGATACCTTAAATTCTTAGTTCCATTTTTAATCGTTATGCCAGCGCTAGTTGCTACTAAGTTATTTCCTGATTTAGAAAAGCCTGATTTACTATTTGCAACATTAGTCGAAAATTTATTACCTCCAGGATTAGTAGGATTAGTTATGGCTGGCTTAATTGCTGCGATTATGTCACATTTATCAGGAGCGATCAATTCCTGTACAACAATCCTAACGATGGATGTTTATTTGCCATATATCAAAAAAAACGCCACCGACAAGGAGTCTGTTCAATTTGGAAAAATCGTTGGTGTTGTTGTAGTTTTGGTTGGTATGGTGTGTACAGCTTTGTTGATCAATCATTCTAATAAGCCAATTTTTCTCTTTTTGATGAAGGCTTATGGATATTTTACACCAGGTATAGCTACCATGTTTTTAATGGGTATTTTGTGGAAAAGAACGACTAACAAGGGAGCATTGGTAGCAGGGATATTAACCATTCCATTATCGTTAACATTGGAGTATTTGTTTCCAACAATACCATATATGAATCGTGCTGGTATTGTATTTTGGACCTGTATGGTTGCATGCGCTATTGTAAGTTTATTGACTAAACCAAAGTCAGAAGAAGAACTTAAAGGTTTAATATGGACCAGAGATAGTATGAAGTTACTTCCTGAAGAACGACACATGCAAAAAGGATTACGAAATCCAGTAATCTATTGGGCAGTTATCAATATTGTAGTTATTTGTTTCTATATAGCTTTTGCGTAATAAATATACTATGGATAAAGAAAATAGTTGTAAACCATTATGTTCCCACCGCAATCTTCTTGGAGAAGGGCCTCTGTGGGATGAGTCAAAATCTGTTTTATATTGGGTTGATATACAGTCTTCAGAAATTCATGAGTGGGATTCGAAATCGGATAGGCATCAAATTTATAAATTCCCTGTACGCATTGGAGCTATAGCTAAAAAAACTAGTGGTGGATTTATTGCTGCAACTGAAAAAGGTTTTGCCAACTTGAGCATTCCATCGTGCGAAATCCATTTTATAGGAAATCCCGAAGAACATTTAGTCGATAATCGATTTAATGATGGTAAATGTGATAAATTAGGTCGGTTTTGGGCTGGAACTTTAAATGAGCAAGGTATTAAAGAAGCTGCTGCATTGTATAAATTAGATCATCAGGGCAAGTTTACTAAAATGTTATCAAACGTTTCTTGTTCTAACGGAATAGCTTGGTCTTCAGATCACCGACACATGTTTTATATTGATACTTCGACAAGATGTATAGATGTTTTTGATTTCGACTTAGAGGCGGGATTGATTTCCAATAGGCAATTGGTTCTTTCCATCCCGGCTACAGAAGGGATTCCTGATGGAATGACAATTGATCAAGAGGGTAAGTTGTGGGTGGCTTTGTGGGGAGGTGGGAAGGTGATTCAAGTTGATCCAATTCAAGGAGCCATTATAGGAGAAATAAAAGTTCCAGCAAAATTGGTAACATCATGCACTTTTGGAGGAAAAGATTTTAAAGATTTATTTATTACAACAGCGAGTGTAGGTTATAGCGAGCAGGATTTAGAGGAGCAACCCTTAGCAGGATATACTTTTGTCGTTAATACTATGGCTGTTGCCGGAATGCCTTTATATCCCTATCAAAATACTGTTTAGCATTAAGAACTTCTATTTAATAGTTTATTTTTCTAATTTTCTAAAAACCTATTTCGAAAGATTTAGGTTTTTTTTATTCCCAATTCTTGTTATTCTATGTCAATGCATTCCAAAACATATCATTTTTTTCCTGTTGTGCAGTTCCTGTTTAGATTAGCTCTTGATATCAAAAAATAGGTCTAGCATGCAGACTCAAGGATTAATTTAAAAACATAAAAAAAAATGGCAATTATTTCAAAAGGTATTTTAGGAGGGTTTAGTGGAAAGGTTGGAAATGTAGTAGGAGGAAATTGGAGAGGAATTCAGTATATCAGATCACTACCTAAAAAAGTAAAGCGAATTCCAACATTAAGTCAATTAGAGCAAAGGGCTAAATTTACGTTGGCAATTGGATTTTTAAACAAAGTAAAACCAGCGATAACATTAGGTTTTCAAAATTCAGGTAAGGACATGAGTACGCCTATCAATGAAGCTTGTAGACAATTTTTAAAAACATCGATTTCTGGACGTTTTCCAGTATATGGGATTAATTATCAACAAGTACAATTAAGTAAGGGGGCTTTACCTTCACTTAAACAAACAAACTTGAAGGTTGTAGATGGGATGTTAAAATTAACATGGTCTTTCACAAATAGAAGGAGTGAAGGGGATGGGGATGATCAAGTTATTTTAGTTATTTATGCTGTAGATAGATCTGTGGTTGAACTTGTTGATACAGGAACGAGGAAAGATGGTCAGGTGGATTTTCAAATTTCCAATGAATTAGCAGGTAGGGAGGTTGCGGCTTGGGTGTTTTCCTATAATAGAAAAGCAAAGGTTGCTTCTGACAGCCAATTTCTTGGATTAACTAACTTAATTTAATGAAGACAGCGAAGGGGTGAATAACCCCTTCATTTAAATTTAAAATTTTATGCTTCAATTAATTCGAGTAAGCAAAGGTAAACATAGTACCTTATCTCAGTTGTATATGGACCAATTGTTTTTCTGTTATATCCTCGAGGATACCATTCGAGAACGTAAAATACCAGGAAGTACATGTATACCTACTGGAATCTATGAATTAAAATTGAATTTGGATGCGGGAATGAATGTTAACTATGGTTATAAGATTGGAAAAATGCATCAAGGGATGGTTGAAATTTGTGGTATTCCTACTTTTTCCTTGGTTTTCTTTCATATTGGTAATTCACATGTCGATACGAAAGGTTGTTTACTGACAGGAGAATATTTTCGATTTGAAAATGAAGATTATCAAGTTCTTCAATCTGCTCAATCTTATAAGCGATTGTACCAGAAATTATCCAACCGAATAAAGTATAGGAAAACATTTTTGGAAGTAATTAATAGATGCTAACAGGGATTGATTGAAGGAGTGATGAAAACAATAAATTGAAAATGTGATGAAAAAAAAGAATATTTTAACGCTAATCGAAGTGTTGCAGGTGGTCTTAAATTCGCCTATTCCTATGCCTGGGAAGTTATCAAGAATTAAACTCTACTTAACGATGAGTTTGAATATGATTAAAAATATGTTGGAAATGGAAGAAAAACAAGGTGTTGAACCTGTGAATAACAAAAAAGCGCGTGGTCTGGCCTCTTGATGGTAAAGTTGCCACTATAGGTGGTACTTTATGTACACTAGGAGCCGTGTATTCTTGGGCTGATTTGCTCAGTACAGTTGCTATGGCTGGAGTAGGGACGGTGGTTAGCTTTTTAATTAGTGTAGGGATGAGTAAATGGTTGAAAGGCAAGAAGTAATTTTGTAACATATAAATGCGACTGTTGAGGTCGCATTTATTATAGTTGTTTGGCTATTTTAGCAGCATGGCTTCTTTGTGGGAAAGGACCTGTTTGTAGGTAGGATTTCCAGAAGCGAAGAGTTGTTTGTGATAAGGAGCTGGAATTAAGACTTTAACTTCGTAACGCTCTAATGGAATGAAAAATAATACACCGTGTTCAATGAACTTTTCGTCATTTAATTCGGTGAATTTATCCGCTATTTCATTTAAGCGGTTTAGCGATTCTAGTTTCTTAATTACTTGTAACATTCCTTATCTTTCTTCATGAAATACTAAAATAGGTACTTTCGAATGAAATGCTAGATTATTACTGATGCTATTGGAGAATAATCTGTCGAACCAATTTCGATTTCGTTTAACAACAGCAAAAATATCGATATTGTTTTCTAAGAGGTAGGTTGTAATCGTATTTTCAACACTTTCGACTTCATCTAAAAGCACATAATTGATATCTTCATTTGGAAATTCATGTTTCCAAGCTTCAGTGTGCAAAAGAACTTGGTCAACGGTTTCACTCTTGATCACATGGACACAATCAATTTTTGATCCTGTGGCATTTGCCATTATCAACATTTCTTTCAGGGCAGATTTATCTTTATCTCTAAATAAGGTGGTGAATGCAGCTTTGTTAAGACCTTGAAATTTCGCATGAGGAGGTATTGCTAAAACAGGGTTTTGAACATTTTTGATAACATCTACTGTGTTTGTGCCAATAACTTTAGAAAGGAAACCGGATTCGCCGTGGGTACCCATCACAATAAGGTTGAATTTTTCTTTTTGTACTAATCGTTGAACAACAAATGGCAAAGGACCTTCTTCAAATAAAAAAATAAGTTCTACATCGCTTAAGTTTTCACGTTCAGCGATTTCGTGCAGACGTTGGCTTTTTTTTCTAAAAACTTCAAATTGATCTAATTCTATAGTCTGATAGACCTCACCTAACAATTCTGGCTGACCAGCATGTGTAGCTGATAAAACAGGTTCTAGAAAACTATAGAGTACATAAATTTTGGCATCAATGGATTTTGCAATATTCAATGCGTATACAAAAGCATTATTAGCGATTTCAGAAAAGTCAGTGGGAAATAGGATAGTTCTCATAGTTATTCATTTTGAGTTTGTTAAATTTACCAAATTAACTTTGAAAGATTTAATGATGTTGATCATTATTTTAGTTGAATTGTAGCATATTAAACCGCATTCTCGTTTACTATTAATACACATAAAAAAAGTAAACAATGGTTGTAAAAGAATTCACCTATTATATCGATTAATGTATATAGTATAAGGATTAGGTAAGACATAGGTGGGAATATTTAATAAATATCTTAAGAGCCAAGTTCCATTGAGTTTGCAAACTGCTTTGGAGCAATGCGCTATGTCGAATTCTGAAAAAAGTAAGGCCTTTTTATACAAGAAGTATTACGGTTACATTATGGCTATTGTCATTCGATATATGCGAAATGAAATGGAGGCAGAAGAACTTACAAATGAGTGTTTTGTGAAAGTTTTCAATAAGATATCGAGTTTTTCTATTCATGAAAATGGAGAAGTGTTGGAAAAAATGTTTCGTTCCTGGATAGGTCGAATAGCGGTAAACACTTCGATAGATGCCTTGAGAGTGCGAAAACAATTGTATATGATAGATGATTTATCCAATTCGGAATTAAGTCAATTTTCGGTGGATAATGGAAGTAGTTTAGAATATCAAGATATATTAGAAATGATTCGTGAATTGCCAGAGATTCAACGAACTATATTTAATATGTATGAAATAGAGGGATATTCTCATGATGAAATTTCTAAAAAATTAGAAATTCCGGAGAGCACATCCAGGACATATTTGACTAGGGCAAAGCAGAAATTGCGTAAGTTATATGAACGACAATTAAATTTAGAGCGATTACAATCATGATTCAATAGAACATGGAAAAAGGGAATAAGAAAGAATTAATCACCTATATCGTTGATAGGCTTAAGGAAGTAGATGAACTTCCTTATAAAGACGGTGCATGGGAGAATTTTCAGCAACAGCAACAGAGAGGTTTGAAAAAAATGGCCAGCCCTATTTATTGGGTTGCGAGTGCTGCTGCGGTATTGATTATTGCATTTTTTGGAATTCAACAATTTCAACATAAAAATGAATTGCCATTGTATTCTGGGAAGACAATAGAAGATCAGGGTAGCGAAAGGATAAGAGATAATAAATTAAATCCCAATTTGGAGGATAAGGTGGAAGATGTTCCTAACCAACTTGCGTATGGGAATGAGAAAACAACAGAACCTAATTATTCATCAGTAGGATATGATAACAATTCATTGAAAATGGTGCCAGATATTTCCAAATTGAATTCTGTATTTGAATTTAATGCTGAGAAAGAAAAGAATGTTGTCATCGCTTTTAATCCGCTTCAAACAGTAAAACAAATATCAGTTGAAAAGCCAGGTGATATAGAACCAATCTATTCAGATGAGGTGAAATCGACTTTAAGCTATTCATCATCCCAAACAAATACTATAGCTCAAATTGGAAAGACTGAAATGGAATTAAAGAATAAGAAATTCCAATTTAGTGAACGCTTTGATTTAGGCATGTTTGTAGCTCCAAATAATACGAACGATAAGTTTAATTTTGGAGGAGGCTTATTGCTTGGATATAAGTTAAATAAAAACATAACAGTTCGTACAGGATTGTCTTTTAATAGATATGAAGTAGGGAAGTTAAAAGATCCGGTTTCAAATGATGAAAATCAAGTATTGTTGAGTCAAGATGCAATTCAAGAAGTAGTGACTACAGGATTGGTTCAACGAGTACCTAGCAATGCATTGATTTTGCCGAATATGAATGCAATAACGGGAAATATTCAATCGTTAGAAGTTCCTTTAGAGTTTAAATTGAGCTCCAAGTCGGGGTTCTATGCCACATCGGGTCTTACTTACGCTATGGTTTTAGATCAAGACAGGATGGTACATTATATTGATAATAGTAATACAGAAGTGTTTCCAGGAGGTATACCAGGTAATGGGTCTTATCAAGAATTCGCAGTAAAGCCAGTAAGTAAAGCTATCAAAACTTCAGAGAAAAATGTAAAAACTTCTGGATTTGGTGGGTTTGTCAATTTTTCGGTGGGAAAGGATGTTAAGATGAATAAAACAATGTCTTTATCGGTTGAACCGTATGTGAAATTACCTGTTGGAAATTTTCGATCAGCTGATATGAATTATACCCATGGAGGAATTCGAGTTATTACAAATTTTTAAGTAGTATTAGAGTTGATCAATTCTAACCCAAGACATTCCTGCGGAAATAGCACCTTGGACACCAGGATCACCATCTTCAAAGACTAAACAATCCTTGGGATGAACTTGAAGAATATCAGCAGCTAATAAAAAGGGTTGGGGGGATGGTTTACCTTCTACAGTGTCGCCAGCACAAACTAATGTTTCATAAGAATTTTGAACTCCAATAACTTGTAACGTTATGTTTAATGTTGATCTAGATCCACCAGATACGATTCCTATTTTATGAGTTTGTTGGCTGTCTAGCAGTATTTGTTTTACAAATGAAATCGGTTGGGTTTCAGCAATAAATTGTTCAATAAATATAGCGGACTTTCTTTTTGCAAATTTTTCTCTATCCAATAAGGTTCTGTATCGTTTTGATATTTCATCAGCTACAGCTACAGTTGGCCAACCAGCAGTCTCATCAATTAAATCAGGATCTAATTCAATATTGTATTCTTTCGCAACGGCGACATAAGCAGCTTTATGCGCATGAATATTATCTGCTAATGTACCATCTACATCAAATAGCAATGCTTTGAATGCGGGTACAAGTTGGCTTAATTTCTGATATTTTTGAAGTTCTATTGGAGTCATTCGGCAAAAATAAAAAAGTCTCCTGAAATAGGAGACTTTAACTTTTATCGTTTTGATTTTCTTCTCTTCAATTCTTTCATTATTAGCCCTAGTTCCCTTCCTGTTTGACCAGCGACAGATGTGTTTTCTTGCGCTCGGCGAAATAGGTAAGGCATTACTGCTTTGACAGGTCCATAAGGCATATATTTCGCCACATTATATCCAGCTGCTGCTAAATTAAAAGATAAATTATCGGACATACCTAATAACTGAGCAAAAAATACATTGGGATGATTGTGTGGGATATTTCTTGATTCTAATTCTTCAGCTAAAATACGACAACTTTGTTCATTATGCGTTCCTGCCATTAATCCGATTTGAGCAATATTATCTAAACAGAAGTTGATGGCTAAATTGTAATCCTGGTCTGAGGATGGTTTATCTTTTTGTATGGGTGATTGATATCCTAATTTTAAGGCTCTTTCTCTTTCGATTTCCATATAAGCACCGCGAACAATTTTGGCACCTAGATGGAAATTTTGGTTTTGCGCATATGCGAAATCTGCTTTTAAGGATGCTAATTTATCTGAGCGATATAATTGATAGGTGTTATAAACAATAGGCTTCTCGGCATTGTATTTTTCCATCATCTCTCTTGCAATATCGTCTATCGTTTCTTGAATCCAAGAATGTTCAGCATCAATAAGAACACGAATATCGGCATTGAAACAAGCTTTACAGATTAAATCGCAACGATTCCAAAGTTTTCTGTATTCCTCATTTTCTTGATCTGTCAATACTTCTTTAGCATCAATTTTTGCTAATAGATCAAATCTGCCTAAGCCTGTAGGTTTGAACACACAAAAAGAAATTAGGGGATTATTTTTAGCACTTTCAACAGTTTTTAAAATTTCTAAACAAGTTGCATCAAAACTTTCTTCGGACTCTTCACCTTCTACTGAATAATCTAATATGGTAGTTACTTTTCCTTTGCCTAACTCCTGAATTGCGGAGGAACAATCTTGAATACTTTCTCCACCACAAAATTGTTTGTAGATCGTATTTTTTATAATACCTTGAATAGGTAGGCCAATATTTAAAGAAAATTCAGTAATGGGAGTTCCAATTTTGATAAGTGCATTACTAGCAACCATTTTGAAAAGCCAATAAGCTTTATTTAAATCCTTGTCACTTTTATTCTTAAATGCAATTTCTGTGTTGTTAAAATCTAAAGTTGCGGGTGATGTTATATCCATCATGTTTAAAATTAAGTTGACAAAATTAGTTATTAATTATATATAATGTCAAATATTTATAAATGAAATCGTCAGAATAGATTAAATTTGTTTATGCAAACGTTTACATTAAAAGGAGAATATATTCAACTTATACAATTATTGAAAGTGATGAATTGGGTTGAACATGGAGCAATGGCTCAAGAAGTAGTAGCAGAAGGGTATGTGAAATACAACGGTTCAGTTGATTTTCGAAAGCGTTTAAAAGTTAAAGTTGGTGATGTCGTAGAATTTGATGGGAATCAGGTCAAAGTAATTTAAATATTAAGAATAAAGCTAAGAATTAGAGAAATCAAAAAATAGCTTAGCTATTGTTCTACTGTAAAGGAATTACATGCAAAAAAACGCTATCTTTAAGCTGAAAAATCATTATGAAAAAAATAAAAAGTTTAGGATACGAAGTAATATTTGAAGATGACTTAAATGAATTACAGTCATTTCTTATCGATCACGATTATTCCCAGTTACTTATACTAGTAGATAGAAACACAAACGATCATTGTCTACCTCAATTACAAGCCTGCATTCCTGATATTGTAGATTATGATATCATTGAAATTGATCCTGGAGAAGAAAATAAAAACATTGATTTTTGTATTGGAGTTTGGAAAACAATGCTTGATTTTGGAGCGGACCGCAAAGCCTTAATGTTAAATTTGGGAGGTGGTGTAGTGACAGATTTGGGTGGTTTTGCAGCAGCAACATTTAAAAGAGGTATAGATTTCATTAATGTTCCTACGACATTATTATCGCAAGTTGATGCTTCTGTAGGAGGGAAGACAGGAATTGATTTGGATAATGTAAAAAACATTATAGGAACTTTCACGCAACCGAAAGCAGTTTTTATTTCCAATAGATTTTTGGAGACTTTGGACGATAAACAATTGAGATCTGGTTTTGCTGAGGTTATAAAGCATGGATTGATTCAGGACCGTAATTTATTTAATGAATGTCTTCAAATAGAATTGCCCAACATACCTGAAGATATCGTCTATAAATCAGTGGCTATAAAAAATGAAGTGATTACTACAGATCCTTATGAAAAAGGCTTAAGGAAAATATTAAATTTTGGTCATACGATTGGTCATGCTATAGAAGGATACTCCCTTATCAACGATCAAAATCCTCTTTTACATGGTGAAGCAATAGCTATCGGAATGATTTGTGAAGGTTTTATATCTAAGAAATTAAATAATTTTGATGATTCGGAATTGCAAACTATGGTCACTTATTTAACGTCCATATATCCTTCATATCCCATCCAACAAAGTATTTATCCTCAACTCATTGAATTGATGAAAAACGATAAGAAAAATGAGGATAATAGGGTTGGATTCGCCTTATTGAGAAACATTGGGGAATGTGACTTTAATAAATTTGTGGACGAGGATGACATCATTGAAAGTTTAGATTATTATAACGAATTGATAAAATAATTGTCCAGATGAAGAAATTTCTAGGATTCGTTTTCATGTTTAGTGTTTTGATGGCAGCATCTCAAATAGTTTATGCATCAAACTCAGGTAAAAAGGTTTTAATATTTACAAAAACTACAGGTTTTAGACATGATAATATTGAAAAAGGTGTTAAAGTATTAAAAGAAATCTTTGCTAAAGAGGGGATTTCATCTTTTCATACTGAAGATGCTGAAGTTTTCAGATCTGATTCATTAAATAATTTCCAAGCAGTAATTTTCTTTAGTACGACAGGTACCATTTTAAATAAAGATCAAAAAGAGTCTTTTGAAAGATTTATTGAATCTGGGAAAGGATTTATGGGAATTCATGCGGCAACTGATACGGAGTACGAATGGCCATGGTATCATAATGTAATAGGAGCGTATTTCGCTAGCCATCCAGCAGTTCAAGAAGCCCATTTACAAGTTAAGAACCGGAAACATCCAGCAACCAAACATTTAAAGGATATTTGGATTCATAAAGATGAATGGTATGATTTTAAAGATGTAAAGCCAGGATTGCATGTCCTGATGAATTTGGATGAAAAAACATATAAAGATGGAAAGATGGGTGAATTCCATCCGATAGCTTGGTACCAAGAATTTAAAACATTCCGTATGTTTTATACTGGATTAGGACATACAAAGGAATCCTTTGATGAAATTAATTTCCAAAAACATCTTATTGGTGGATTGAAATATGTGATGAAATTAAAATAAAATTTATTTTAATTTCATCACATATTTCATTAAGTGGTTTTGGAGATACTTTGCCAAAATAGGAAAGCTATTTTGAAATATACTTTATGAAAAACTTATTTACTGTATTTTTTTTGGCCTTAAGTTTAAACTTACTGGCACAAGATTTTAAGCCTATTACTGATCAATTAGACAGTTCTAAAGTCCTTAGTAGACATTATTTTGGTTTTAGTTTATTTGATATTGATGAGCAAAAGTATGTTTATGGAAGGAATGAGGATAAACATTTTACTCCTGCATCAAATACTAAAGTCTTTACACTATTTACCTCATTAAAGTTAATTGGTGATTCTATTCCCGGGATAGCTTATGTTGAGCGAGGAGATTCTTTAATATTTTGGGGAACTGGAGATCCTACATTTTTGCACAGTAGATTGGGAAATTCTAAGGTCTTGGATTTTTTGAGAAATAGTTCGAAGAAATTGTATTTAGCATTACAACCCAATCAAGAACCCTATTACAGAGACGGCTGGTCAATTGAAGATTATGAGTTTTATTACCAACCTGAACTCAGCCAATTTCCAATATATGGAAATGTAGTTCAGTTCAAAGAGGTGGATGGCAAACTTAAGCTAGATCCCGCATATTTTGAAAAATACGTGAAGTCATTAACCGACACCATTACAAGATATCGAATTCATCGACCTATTGATAATAACAATTTTGAGATCAATAATTTTCCATTACCATTAAAGTATGTGAATGAAAAACCTTTTAAAACAAGTGATTCTCTATTGTTGAGTTTATTGCAGGATACATTAAAAAGAGAGGTTATTTTAACTAGAGATAGTCTTCCTAGTCAGGTAAACTATGTTTATTCTACCTCAACTAAGGACGTCGGGAGGGAAATGATGTTACCAAGTGATAATTTTTTGGCAGAACAATTGAACATGGTTGCTTCATTTAAACAGTATAATGCATTTAGAACTGCTGATTTAAGGAAGTTCATGAAAGAAAATTATTATAAGTATTTTCAAGATTCTATAGAATTACGAGATGGTAGCGGTCTATCTAGCTACAATAAAGTAACTCCTCGAAATATGGTTGAATTGTTGCTGTTAGTTCAAAATGAAGTGAGGGATGAAGCTAGCAAATTGAAATTATTTCCTGCTGGTGGGTTAGAAGGTACATTAAAGAATGTTTATCCAACTCCTGAAGGAAAAGCTTTTGTTTGGGCAAAGACAGGAACCATTAATAGTGTACATTGTCAAAGTGGATATATCTTAACTAAAAAGAATAAGCGATATGCTTACTCATTTTTAAATAATAATTTTTTGGGCAGTGCCGGCCCAGTACGTAAAGAAATGGTTAAGATAATCACCTACATATACGATAATTATTAATCTAAATGATATGTTAGAATTATTATATTCGTGTAAGTAAATTATATGAAGATTTTCAAAAAGAACGATAAGCGTCTTATCCGGTCGTGGTCTATGTTTGATTGGGCAAATTCTGCCTACAACTTAGTTATCAATTCAACAATTTTTCCAGTATATTATACCACCATTACACGCAATGCAGATACTGGTGATACTGTTTCATTTTTCGGATATGAAGTTGTTAATACAGCATTATCTAATTTTGCCTTATCGATTTCTTACCTATTAATGGCAATTAGTTTACCTTTTATCTCTGCATATTCAGATGCTGCTGGCAAAAGGAAGTTTTTCATGAAAATGTTTACCTATATTGGAGCATTGGCCTGTATGGGAATGTTCTTCTTCAAGTTGGAAACGTTGGAATGGGGGATATTTTGTTTTGCGGTAGCTGCCATAGGTTATATTGGAGGAGTAGCATTTAACAATTCCTATTTGCCAATTATTGCTACACCAGACCAGCAAGACCGAGTAAGTGCTCAGGGATTTGCTTATGGATACGTGGGTTGTGTAACTTTACAGATCATATGTTTTGTATTTATTTTTAAACCGGAATGGTTCGGTATAGTTGACCCTTCTTTTCCCGCTAGGTTTTCATTTTTATTAGTTGGAGTTTGGTGGCTGTCTTTTTCTCAGATACCATTTAGATTTTTACCAAGAAATAAACCTAGTCTAACCAAAGAAGATTTGCCCTTTTTCAAAAAAGTGCAAATTGAATTTAATACCGTCCTTGGACATATCAAAAAAATTGAGGCTATTAAAAGATTTCTTCCAGCATATTTCTTTTATGCAATGGGAATTCAAACATTAGTTATTGTAGCAGCTGCTTTCGGACAAAAAGAGCTTCAATTGGGAGCTGATAAATTGATTGCTTCTATATTACTTATACAGATAGTTGCCATTGGAGGGGCTTTTATTATGTCTTTATTTGCCAAGCGATTTGGAAATATAAAAGTGTTGATTGTCGTCGTTTTCTTTTGGATCATGATTTGTTTAGCCTCTTATTTTATGAGTAATGAATACCATTTTTATATCATGGCATTCTGTGTAGGACTTTTAATGGGTGGAATACAATCCTTATCCAGATCTACATATTCTAAATTAATACCTACCCATATTGAGGATACCACATCATTTTTTAGTTTTTACGATGTTGCTGAAAAGGTGGCTATTGTAATAGGTTTATTTAGTTTTGGTATTATTGAACAAATCACACATAATATTCGGTATTCCGCGTTATTTTTAGCTGTCTACTTTTTAATTGGATTTTTCTTGTTGTTTCGTGTGCTAAAATTTAATAAATTACAAATTATTCAATAGTATTTTAATGAATAAAGTAGAATTATTTATTCCATGTTTTATTGATCAACTGTATCCTGAAACAGCTTTTAATACGGTGAAACTATTAGAACGTGCGGGTTGTGAAGTGATATATAATACAGAGCAAACTTGTTGCGGTCAACCTGCCTATAATGCTGGCTTTTGGGATGAGGCTAAAACAATAGGTTTAAAATTTCTTAATGATTATCAAGAAGAATATCCAATAGTTGCACCCTCAGCTTCTTGTATTGGAATGGTAAGAAACGGTTATGATGACTTATTCACGAATTCTATGGAGCATAATCGATGTCGGTCTATCCAGAAGAATATTTTTGAAATCAGTGATTTCTTAGTTAATGTCCTTGAAAAAGAGTATTTTGGAGCTGAACTCGTCGGGAATGCTGTATATCATGATTCTTGTTCAGCTTTGAGGGAGTGTCATATTAAGGACGAGCCTAGAAGGTTGTTAAGTCATGTTGGAGGATTAGAACTCTTGGAGATGAGGGATCAAGAAACTTGTTGTGGTTTTGGTGGGACTTTTGCAGTTAAGTTTGAAGGAATTTCTGCCGCAATGGCTGAACAAAAGGTTAAAAATGCTTTGGCAGTGAAAGCTGATTATATTATTTCTACAGATTCTTCCTGTCTATTGCAATTACAAGCGTATATTGATAAACATCAGTTACCTATAAAAACAATCCATTTAGTTGATGTGTTAACATCAGGATGGGCAAACATTTAAAATAAAACAATTATAACAGTTACTTATATGAATGCAAGAAGAGAATTTTTAAGAAACTTAGGATTACTATCAGCTGGATTGGCTGTAACACCTTCCATAGAATTATTTGCAGCTAAAAAAGAATGGTTCAAAATTTCATTAGCAGAATGGTCATTACATAAAAAAATATTTAAAGGAGATTTAAAGAACATTGATTTTCCAGAGTATACAGCTAAAAATTTCGGCATTTATGGTGTTGAATATGTGAATCAGTTCTTTAAAGATAAGGCGCAGGATATGACTTATTTAAAGGATTTGAAGAATCGTGCGAAAGATAATGGAGTGAAGAATGTTTTAATTATGATTGATGGGGAAGGGAACTTAGGCGACGCTGATGAAACTAAACGATTGAAAGCCATCGATAATCACCATAAATGGATTGATGCAGCTAATTTCTTAGGTTGCCACGCTATACGTGTTAATGCTGCTGGGACAGGAACTAAAGATGAAGTAAAGAAACAAGTAGTAAAAAGTTTGACATCATTAGCTGAATATGGTAAGAAAGGTAAAATAAGTGTTATCGTAGAAAACCATGGCGGAATTTCCTCTCACGGTGATTGGTTATCAGATGTTCTCAAAACGGTGAACCATCCAAATTGTGGAAGTTTACCAGATTTTGGAAACTTTTATGAATATGACCGATATCAAGGGGTTAAAGATTTAATGCCTTTTGCAAAAGGTGTAAGTGCGAAAGCTCATTTCTTTGATGAACAAGGTTTCGATACAGGAATCGATTACAAAAAGATGATGGATATTGTGAAGTCTTCAGGATATAATGGTTATATAGGTATTGAGTTTGAAGGTGATAAATTAAGCGAAGACGAAGGAATTAAATTATCGAAAGCATTGTTGGAGAAATTTAAATAAGCGTGCCTAAAAGCCTTATTTATATCTTTTTATTACTGGTCTCGAGCATTAACTTTTGTTTCGCACAGACCAATAATTCTAAAATGAAAAATTTAGAAGATAGCCTTTCTGTTGTAGGGAAGGCTATTTTTTCGAGAATATCTGAACCTGAAAGAATCCAAAAAAACTTTCAATTTGTCAAGTCCTTAGTAAATTTCTTAAAGGAAAAACATTCTTACGAAAATCCATTAAAGAAACTCTCCATGATTTCGATTATCAATTCACCGGATGATAATTTTCGAATCTTCTCATGGAATGTTCCTTTAGATGATGGGTCATTCCTCTATTATGGATCTATCCAGTTTAAAACTAAAGACGGCTCTTTAAAATTATACCCCTTATTAGACAAAACCTTTGAATTCAAAGATCCATTAATTGAAATCACTACAGCATCCTTTTGGTATGGTTCCCAATATTATGATATCCAAAAACTTTCTGATAACACATATGTTCTTTTAGGATGGAAAGGCCATCATGCTGATTTTACACAAAAAGTCATAGAAATTTTAACTTTAGAAGATGATTTTAAGATTTCGCTAGGTAAAAATGTCTTTACAGATGATGTTAAAAAAACTAGAAGCATATTTAATTATACTCGGGAAGCGAGCATGTATTTGAAATTCAATGCGAAGTTGAAGCGATTTGAATTTGATCATTTAGTGCCAGCTGACCCAAAATTTATTAGCAATTATAAATACTACGGCCCTGATTTATCGTATGATGCTTATCGTTTAGAAAATGGACGATTGATTTTTGAAGAAGATATTGAAGTGCTAAATCCAGTTAGAGGGGATGAAGATCTATTTTTAGCACCAAATAGGAAAGAGATCAAAAAGAATAGTGGTCTTTAATCACCTATTATTTATGAATAAAAATTTGTTTATTTGCTGATTAAATAAAATATTGTTCTGAATTTAATCTTATATTAACATAAATATTTATTAAAATGAACCAAGAAAATAATGGAGAACTAGTCCAGCATCTTGCTAAGCAGGGTATCGACGATAAAATGGTGATGGGGCATCCTGCCAGCTTATTTGTCCTGTTTTTTACTGAAATGTGGGAGCGATTTAGTTATTATGGAATGCGCGCTTTATTAACGGTGTTCTTAATCACAGAAGTTGCAAAAAATGGATGGGGATGGAGTAATAAGGAGGCGATGGAATTATATGGCTGGTATACAGGGCTTGTTTATCTAACACCTTTGATAGGAGGTTTTATTGCTGATAAATTAACTGGCTATAGAAAAGCAATATTAATTGGTGCGTTGATAATGACCTTAGGACACCTTTCTATGGCTTTTGAAGCAAGTTCAAATATGTTCTTTTATCTAGGTTTAGTTCTGATGATTCTTGGAAATGGTATGTTTAAACCTAATATTTCTTCCATGGTAGGTCAACTATATCCTGATTCAAGTACTAAAAAAGATGCAGGTTATACCATTTTCTACATGGGTATTAACTCTGGAGCATTTTTAGGGATGTTGTTATGTGGATATATCGGTGAAAAAATTGGCTGGCATTATGGTTTTGGCTTAGCAGGTATATTCATGTTCTTTGGGATGATTCAATTTTATTTTGGTCAAAAAATATTTGGTATTATAGGGGAAAAACCAGGAACAACACATAAGGAAAATGAAAATTTACATTCAGTTGTTGAAGAAGACCAAACTCCTCCTAATATTGTTAGAGATCGTCTGATAGTAGTCGCTGTGTTAATGATATCGAGTATTTTCTTCTTCTTTGCTTTTGAGCAAGCAGGTGGTTCAATGACCATTTTTGCAAAAGACTACACCCAAAGGTTGTTGTCAGGTAATTCAGGAGAGATCTTTAAGTGGGTAGATGCCATATTAACAATTTTCCCTATCATCATTGTCACTTGGGTATTATTTAAATTATCTCAAAAAATTTATAGTAAATATCCATTAACTATTATTGCCACCGCCCTTTCTTTCGCTATTATTTGGGTTTTGGGGATTTGGAAAGTAAACCGTGAATTTAGTTTAGAACAAACTGAAGTTACGGTGTCTTGGTTTCAAATTCTTAATTCATTCTTTATTATTACACTAGCTTCTTCATTTAGTAAGATGTGGGAAAAGGTGTGGAATCCTTCTGGACCTGTTAAGTTCGCTTTTGGTTTAATATTAGTTGCTGTAGGCTTTTTGGCATTAGCTTATGGTTCTTCGACCATACCTCAAGGAGCAAAAACAGCAACAGTAAGTATGGTTTGGTTAATATTGGCTTATTTCTTCCATACTACTGGTGAATTGTGTGTTTCTCCTGTAGGGCTTTCTTACGTGAGTAAATTGTCTCCTAAGAAATTTGCCGGATTATTATTTGGATTATGGTTTACTGCTTCAGCTATCGCCAATTTCTTAGCAGGTAAAACAGGTTCTTATATTGATAAGATTGTAGAAGAATATTCTATGTCTACCTTCTTCCTAATCATTGCCGCGCTACCTATAGCTGTTGCATTGATGTTACTGTTATTTAATGGTAAATTGAAAAAAATGATGCATGGAATACATTAGAATATTCTAAACATATATTTTAAAAAGAAAGTCCGTATTGTAAATCGATACGGACTTTCTTTTTTTAGTTTGCTTTATGTAAACAATATTTAAAATTATTTAATGGTAATTTTTATTTTTGCGCAGGAAATAAAATGAAATTGTATTGAATAATTATTGGACCTTCAACTATACTATGCTGAATACAAAATGTAATCAATTCTTTTTAATCTCCCTTTAAATCAAATCAAATAATAAAATAAACAATGGATTCACAAAAATCACTGGAAGCTATTCAGAATTTCCAAGGTAAATATCCAAAACAAATCTGGAGATTATTCTTCTCTGAAATGTGGGAGAGGTTCTGTTTCTACGGAATGAGGGGTATGTTGGTATTCTTCATGATTACCCAACTTAATTTTGGAGAAAAGGAAGCAAATTTACAATACGGAGCGACTCAGGCTTTCGTTTATGCATTTACATTTATAGGAGGCTTATTTGCTGATAAGATCCTGGGATTCCGGAAATCTCTGGTTTTCGGAGCTATTCTAATGATCGTTGGATCCATATTACTATCCATCGATACCCATCAGTTTTTCTTTTTCGGTTTGGCTTTTATCATCATTGGGACAGGTTTTTTCAAACCGAACATCTCAACAATGGTAGGAGAACTCTACAAAGATGGAGATAATCGTCGCGATGCTGGATTTTCCTTATTCTATGCAGGAATTAATTTAGGAGCATTTCTAGGAGGTTATATTTGTGTCGCTATCGGTAAAGGCTATATGTTGAGTTCCATTATCGATGAAGCGCATCGCTGGAATGTAGCCTTTGGATTAGCTGCTGTTGGTATGTTAATCAGTTTAATAAACTTCCATTTCACCAAACACGAATTAGGTCCAATTGGATTACAACCAGGCCATCCTGATGCCATTGTTAAATCTAAGGCACTTCCTAAATGGGCTGAATACGCAGTCTATATAGGAACCCTACTACTAATTCCAGTAATCCAAATCATGGTTTCCAAAACACAGTATACGGATTATTTCATGTATACTATTGGTCCGTTAACTTTGATTTACCTATTCTTTGAAATGTCTAAAGTAGAGAAAAAAGAAAGACATAAGTTAATAGCTGCTCTAATATTTATCTTATTCTCGGTGATATTTTGGGGAATTTATGAACAAAGTGGTGGTTCCTTAAGCATTTTCGCGGCTAAGAATTTAAATGATTCAGTTTTAGGAGGGGCATTTACTTTAGATCCAAACGGAGTGAATAACTCTGGAGGAGCGTTTTTCATTATTATTTTAGCTCCTTTATTTGGGTTATTCTGGTTGTGGTTATCCAAAAGAAAAATCGAACCGAATACCATTATCAAATTCGGATTAGGATTTATATTCTTAGGTTTAGGCTTTTACGTATTATATGCTACAAAATTCTTCGCTGTAGAAGGAATTACCTCTTTAGACATATTTACTTTGGCTTTATTAGTTATTACGATTGGTGAATTGTGTTTGTCACCAATTGGATTATCCATCATGACCAAACTATCTCCAGCCAAGTTGCAAGGTATTATGATGGGTTTATGGTTTTTAGCTAGTGCTTACGGACAATACGTGGCAGGATTGATCGGAGCGAGTATGGCTGAAGCCAGAGAAGGTGATACCTTAGTAGAAAAATTAATCACCTATACCGATGGTTATAAACAATTAGGTATTTATTCCTTGATTGCAGGACTTGTATTAATTGCAATATCTCCTCTGATTAAAAAACTAATGCACGGAGTGAATTAATTGAATTTATATAATATTACGAAAAGAGCTTGGATCAATGTTCAAGCTCTTTTTATTTATCAACAATTTAAACTTCCCTAAACATAGCGTTCCAATTAACTTAATTAGATAAAGCTTTTAATAAAGATTCCTTACCTATTTCTATTCATGTTAAATTGTTAACTTTACCATTCAAAATTTTTACCGTGTCAGATAGTATAGTCATCATTCCAACATACAATGAAAAGGAAAATATAGAAGCCATCATTCGGAAGGTTTTTAGTTTATCAGTAGATTTTCATATTCTCATCGTCGACGATGGATCTCCAGACGGAACAGCAGCCATCGTCAAAAATCTTCAACAACAAGAATTTAATGGTCGACTCTTTATAGAAGAACGTTCAGGAAAACTGGGCTTAGGTACTGCCTATATTCATGGATTTCGTTGGGCATTACAAAGGACATACCAGTTTATATTCGAAATGGATGCTGATTTCAGCCATAATCCGGATGATTTAATCCGATTAAGAGAATCTTGCTTAAAAGAAGGAGCAGACATGGCTATTGGGTCAAGATACATCAAAGGAGTTAATGTTGTCAACTGGCCAATGAATCGGGTTTTGATGTCTTATTTTGCTTCTGCTTATGTCCGATTGATTACCCGGATAAAAATCCAAGATGCTACGGCAGGTTTTGTTTGTTTTAGAAGGCAGGTGCTAGAAACCATTCCATTAGACAAAATCAAATTCGTAGGCTATGCTTTCCAAATTGAGATGAAGTTCACAGCCATTCAATATGGTTTTAACGTGGTGGAAATACCCATTATCTTTACCGATAGAACCTTAGGTACATCAAAGATGAGTACTAAAATATTCAAAGAAGCATTCTTTGGTGTCATTCAGATGAAAATCTCAAGTCTTTTCAAGACATACAATAAATAAGTTAAAACGAAATTATTACAATTAGTATCTACTGCTATGAACGAAAACCTAGATCCTAATCCAGAACGATTAAGTCAGACTGAGAAAGATTTGGAACGCGTGTTAAGACCTCAAACTTTTGAGGACTTCACTGGCCAGGCAAAAATCTTGGAAAACCTATCCGTTTTTGTGAAGGCCGCCAAGCTGCGCGCCGAAGCTTTGGATCATGTCTTGTTGCATGGCCCTCCAGGACTCGGAAAAACCACTTTATCGCATATAATTGCTAATGAAATGGGCGTGGGTATCAAAATAACCTCCGGACCTGTGTTAGACAAACCAGGAGATTTAGCTGGCTTGCTAACTAACTTGGATGAGGGAGATATCTTGTTTATCGACGAGATCCATCGTTTAAGCCCTCTGGTGGAAGAATATTTGTATTCAGCAATGGAAGATTTCAAAATCGACATCATGCTGGAGACAGGCCCTAATGCACGTTCCGTGCAAATCTCCTTAAATCCATTTACCCTGGTAGGTGCAACTACACGCTCTGGACTTTTAACTGCTCCGCTAAGAGCTCGTTTTGGAATAAATTCCAGACTACAATACTATGATTCCAAATTGTTAACCGATATCGTCATGCGTTCTGCAGCTATTTTAAAAGTTCCTATTTCCGAAGAAGGAGCTTATGAGATTGCTAGAAGGAGTAGGGGTACACCACGTATAGCCAATGCATTGTTACGTAGAACCCGCGATTTTGCACAAATTAAAGGCAATGGGACCATTGATATTGCCATCGCTCAATTTGCGTTAAATGCACTAAATGTAGATGAGAATGGACTCGATGAAATGGACAATAAAATTTTGAGCACAATTATTGATAAGTTCAAGGGCGGACCAGTAGGGTTGAAAACTATTGCAACTGCAGTAGGTGAGGATGAAGGCACTATTGAGGAAGTTTATGAGCCATTTTTAATTCAAGAAGGATTTCTGATGCGTACTTCCAGAGGTAGAGAATGTACTGAATTTGCATACAAACACTTAGGAAAATTACATCACAATAAAGGAAACACATTGTTTTAATTATGCTTTATAAAAAAATCTACAATCTAGCACTTTTTTGTCTGCCCTTTATGGTAGACGCACAAATGCTCCGCTGTCCACCAGTGGACGCCATGGGAAACACCGAACAGAAAATGGATATTACAGCAGGGGCTGGTATCACCTTACTCTATGGCGATATCAAACATGAATCTAATTTGGGTTGGGGAACTGTGCTAAAGGCGGATTATAGAGTTTATAAAGGTTTGTATGCTGGAATTGAAGGGCAGATTGGACAGTTGAGAGCTGTAGGGGACAACAACCCAATGTCTCCTGATTGGGA
>DAIQBS010000009.1:0-36421 GCA_036781025.1 Sphingobacterium sp.
TTTGTTTCCTAAAATAGCTAAACTGATTTTGTTTGACAAATATTGTGCAATTAATGTAGTGCAGTTAAAGGTTTAAAATTAAAGGCTTGACTAAGAGGTTGATCTTATGGAATATTTGTATATAAGGATTGATTACTCAAAAAAAAGTTGCATGAAAATCTATTCATGCAACCTAAGGAATGTAAGTTCCTCATCTCATTCAATATGGTTCAAGTTCCTCTAAAAATTAATTTCTTTTTCCAGGCAAATAAATTTGAAATCCTAAACCGACCCCTAATCCTGTCGCTTTGTCGCCAGCATTAATATTTGCTTTCGAATAGTTGTACCCTAGTGTTGCCTCCAAAGCAACAGTTTGCGTAATAAAGTGTGCATAGCCAACATTAGCTCCTACATTTAAGGATACATTATCTCCAGCGGAGCTTCCTCCAATACCAATATCTCCCTGTCCAAAGAAACGACCTGTAGAGCTTGCACCTCCCGGAAAATAATAGCGCACAAAAGGGGAAACACCATATCCCCATTCGTTGTCCAGTCCGCTAACTGCTTTTAATCCCAAATTTAGCTGGGCACCCACGGCAATTCCATCTGATACAAAATAACCTGCTCTTGGCATTAATTGAATATTGAAGGATTCTGCTTCAAAACTGTAACCTATATTTCCTAATGATCCTCCGACCATCCAATTTCCTTTCTTGATAGGTTTCATCCCTACATCAGCAGAAGATTGAGGAACCGTGTTAATTTGAGCAGAACTCATGAGTACTACTCCGGATACAAATACAAGTGTTAGTAATAATCTTTTCATGATAACTTTGTTTATAGATAAAACAAAACATCTATAAAAAAGTTTGATAAACAGGAAACATTAGCTTAATGAATAAAATGATTAACCGTAAGTTAAATGGTGAAGTTTCTGAAAATATCGTCTAAACTTTTTCCAGGGAATAGTTCTTCTTGTCTAGATTTTTCAAAATGGGTCATCAGTTTTCCCTCATGTATGATGATAATTTCATCGCATATAGCTTCTACTTCTTGCATGATGTGGGTGGATAGAAGAACGGTTTTTTCTTGACTCAAAGCTTTGATGAGCTGTCTGATTTCTAAAATCTGATTAGGGTCTAGTCCTGTTGTAGGTTCGTCTAATATTAATACCTCAGGATCATGTAACATAGCTATCGCCAATCCAACCCGTTGTTTATAGCCTTTTGACAGTTCATGAATTTTTTTGTGCTGTTCTTTTACTAATCCAGTTAACTGTATGATTTCAGATAATCGATTTCTTTTTTGTGTTATTTGTTGAAGATCAGCTTCCAATTCGAGGCATTCGACTACATATAAATCTTGGTATAAGGGATTGTCTTCCGGAAGGTAGCCAATAATTTTTTTGACATTCATTCGATCTTTTTTGACATCCATTCCTTGAATAATTACTTCTCCTTCATCTGGAACCAATATCCCCGTTGCGATTTTCATAAAAGTCGATTTGCCGGCACCATTCGGACCTAAAAAACCGATTATCCGGCCAGTTGAACATGAAAAGGAAACCTGTTGTAGTGCTGCTTGTTTTCCGTAATACTTGCTTAGGTTTTTTACCGTGATAGCCATGGTTTATAGGATAAAAGGGGATCGGATATTTCGTTTATCGATATAAAATGTTAAGGCTTTCATTGCCTCAAAGGGTCGATCTGTAGAAAGGATGTCTGCACCTTTTTCTACAAATTCTGCATAACGTTGGTATCCTGCGCGTTCTGCAGACCGATCTAAGTTGCCAATAGTTCCTAATATGGATTTGATACCATGTTGTCTCAAGGTGCTGTATAAGGTCGAGTCTGCTTCTGTTGTTCCTACAAATGCTACCAAACGATTGTCAGGAATTCCCAAGTTATTCAGCCGATTCAAATCATCGACTTTTTTTATGCTTGCAGAAATCATCAAGTCCGGAGCTAAACGATTCACCAAAGCGGCTTGATTTGCTGAGTAGGTGATGATAATGCTATTTGATTCCGATTTTGTTTTTTTTATCAAATTGATCACTAAGTCGTATGGAACATGCTGTTTGACATCTAAAGTGTAAATGACGATACCTTTTCCCCATAGCAGGGCTTGCTCCAAAGTAGGTATTCTGTACCTCGTTTCTTGCCCTTCACTATCTTTTAAAAATAAATTACTTAATTCATCGTAGGTTTTATCCTTTACCTTTCCTTTTCCTGTACTAGTTCTTTGTAAAGTTTCATCGTGCATTAAAACCAATACGGAATCTTTACTCATGCGCACATCACATTCAATGATGATGGGCATCTTGGAAGCTAATTTAGCAAAGGTGTGAATGCAATTTTCTGGATAATCTTTCATAAAACCACCTCGATGAGCACTAATTAGGGGATATGATTCATCGCTGTAGGTTAGAAATTGATAAAAATCCTCTACAGTTTGAAAGTTGAAGTTGGGCGAAACTTTTGGAAATTGATCCGTTGCGCCTGTTTTATTTTCTAAAAAGCAACTTTGAAAAAAAAGTGCCGTTATTAAAATCCCGAGCAGATGAAAAGTTTTTTTGTATTTCATGATTCATGTGCCGAGGTGACCTGTTCAATTAATTGCTCCAAACTGGTATTGATTTGATCTACATGAATGTGCGCTCGTTCGTAATATGGTGAACGTTCATTTAATTTCGAAGTAATAAATGTCAATAACGCTTCTCCTTGCATACCCTGCAAAGCGGGTCTTTTTTTGATATCCGATTGATTTAATCGTTGATATAAAGATTTTGGACTATGTTTTAAATAGAGGACGGTACCATGAGTTAAAATCCAATCCATATTGTCAAAATAACATGGTGTTCCACCCCCTGTAGAAATTATTCCATTCGCATGTTGTAAGGAATGTAAAACTTCTTGTTCTAACTTTCTGAAGCTTTCTTCACCATGCAATTTAAAGTACTCAGCAATACTCATATCAATCTTTGCTTCAATCAAATGATCTAAATCTATAAAGGGAACATCCAATGCATTGGCAATTTTTTTGCCCCATGTGGTTTTTCCACTTCCCATAAATCCAACTAGAAAAACTGGTTTATCCATTATTCTTCTTTTGATAAGTAATTTTCAATTAACTCCTCTTTCTTCGGAAAATTAGTGCTGGACCATTTTTTTACTACTGTACCATTCAATAATAAAAGAACTCCTGGATTAGAACGTACCATACTTTTCAATGGAACCTTATCAGCATAAAATGTTTCAAGAACTAAATCCATCTGATCATTCAAGTAGTTTACTTCATCAGATGAGGAGGCAGTAGCTAATATGGCACGAATGTTAAAATCAACTGCTATATCTCGAATAGTATTGTTTATTTGATCTAGATGATTCAAATCAATGGGATTCATTTTATTTAAATCGGTACTTACTACAATGAAATTGTAATAAGGATTCTGAATTATTTCATCAGTCTTATTATTGCCTTCTGAATCACTTAATATTAAGTCGGGTATTTTTAGTTCAAATCCTTTCTTTACGAGTGTACTTTTTGGTTCTCCAATAATCTCCCAATCTTCATCTTCCCAAAGTTTTTCACTCATATATACTTTATCGTTTACTTTTTTCGTTTCATTGGTTTTCTTGTTTTTCATCTCATATATGTGCTCATATACATCAGGCTCAGCACCTTCAGGTACCTTCATCAAAGCAGGTAAATTATTCCCTTCTTTATAGGGTAGAAAATCAATAAATGGCAAGTAATATAAGGTGTAAATACCTATACCAAATGAAATAATGACAATAAATAGGCTGAGTAAATTACGAGTAAAAGAGGATGCAATCATCGGTTGAATGGCATTTCGATGAATGAAAATATAAACGATAAATACCAATAAAACAATATCCTTAGCAAATGATTGCCAAGGGCTAAGTGGTATCGCATCTCCAAAGCATCCGCAGGAAGTTACTACTTTAAAAAATGCAGAAAAGAACGTTAGAAAGGTGAAAAATATAATTAATAGCAATAATCCCCAAGCAACTGTTCTTCCTGCCACACCAATTAGTAATAATGCTCCTAAGATAATTTCCAAAGCACAAAGAAAGATCGCGATCCATGCACTAAAGTCTCCTAAAAAGGACAAATGAAATACATGAAAATACTCCTCCAATTTATAGCCAAAACCCATGGGGTCATTGGCTTTAATTAATCCGGAAAAAATGAAAAGTAGTCCTACAACTATCCTAGAAATCCATAATAGATAGTTTGTTTTCTGAACTGGTTGCTGCTTGCTGAAGCTTGCGTTGTAAGTCATGTTGGTTCAATTTATTTTGCAAGGCCTAATTTTATTAAAGCAAAAACAGCATAATTTAACATATCCTGATAATTCGCTTTCAATCCTTCTGAAACTAATGTGAAACCATCATTATCTTCAATTTGCTTCACACGCTGTAATTTCATAAGGATCATGTCCGTTAGCGAGGAGACACGCATATCTCTCCAAGCCTCTCCATAATCGTGATTTTTTGCGAGCATTAAGTCTCGAGTCTCATGGACAAATTTCTGGTAGGAGGCCTCTACTTCAAGAACGGATAATTGTTCATCACTGGACTCTCCAAGTTCCAGCTGCATCATTGCAATGAGGCAGTAATTGACAATGGCGATATATTCATCCATTATCCCTTCACCAACTTTGGATACTTTTTTAACTTCTAAAGTACGAATACGTTGTGCTTTGATAAATAATTGATCGGTAATGGAAGTGATTCGCATGATGCGCCAGGAGGTACCATAATCCTGGGTCTTCTTTAAAAATAGTTCTTTGCAATGATCAATTACGAGGTTGTATTCTGTATTGGTATCCATACTTGTTTTTACGCTTTAATTCGATTATCACAAATATAGTCAGAATAACATTAACCTTTAAGTCAGATTTGTGTACAATTTACCAGGTATAAACCCTTTTTATTTTCTAACCATTACATTTGCGTGTTCTTTTTAAAAAGAAAATTATGGAATGCTTTTGAAGGGAAGTGGATTCGGTATGCATGTATTCGTACATTTTTGAATGGCTTAGGCATGACCACTATTTCAATAAATCATTAGCCTCGAAAGGATGAAATCTATTGGAGCAATTAATATTACTTAAATTAGTGAGATGGAAATAAAAAATCTGGAAATACGGGAAGTCCAAATTACACGCTACATTCAACCATTCCGGGAGGGAGGATCTCTTCCTGGTTTAGTGGACGCAGATGACGGGTTTAGTTATGTCATTAAATTTAGAGGTGCTGGTCAGGGTAAAAAAGCGTTGATTGCTGAATTTATTGGTGGTGAATTGGCTCGCCTTTTAGGATTAAGAGTCCCTGAAATGGTTTTTGCAGATTTAAATGAAGGCTTTGGTAGGACAGAACCTGATGAAGAAATTCAAGACTTGCTGAAATTCTCCGTGGGGAAAAATCTTGGGGTTAGTTTTTTGAACGCTGCAATTACATTCGATTTAAATGCCGATCCTATTTCGGAGGAAGAAGCTTCCAAAATAGTTTGGCTAGACGCCCTGATTATGAATGTAGATCGCACAGTCAAAAATACCAATATGTTGTTTTGGAATAAGGAGGTTTGGTTGATTGATCATGGTGCGGCGCTTTATTTCCATCATAGTTGGGATAATTGGCGAGAACAAATAAATAAACCTTTCGTGCAAATTGCTAACCATGTCCTGTTAAAAAAAGCGAATTTGGTAAAGCAAATTGATGCTTCCTTCAAAAATGTATTTATAGAAATGAATATTAGACCCATTGTGGAAGCCATTCCAGATGAATGGTTAATCGATGAGCTTAGAAATCTATCTGCTCAAGAAGCTAGAGAGGTATATATTGAATTTCTATCCCAACGCGCTGAACAATCCGAAATTTTCGTTAATCAAATTCAACATGCAAGAGAGAGCACTTTATGAGTATGCTACTGTTAGGCTAGTTCCTAGGGTAGAGCGTGAGGAATTTATTAATATTGGTGTTTTATTGTATTGTAGAAAACAGCGATATGCGCAATTGTTGTATCGTATTGATCCGGATCGTTGTGCCTTTCTCTATCCTGAAATAGATTTGGATCAACTGAAACGCCATTTGGATTCCATGCAACACATTTGTTTAGGAAATAAAGAAGGAGGGGATTTGGCAAATCTTGATCAGACAGAACGTTTTCGCTGGTTAACTGCCAAACGTAGTACTTGGATTCAATGTTCTGCAGTACATCCTGGATTATGTCTAGATGCAGCATCCACTCATCAGGAATTATTTCATAAATTAGTATTTTAAAATCACTTAAACGCAATCTTATTTTCCTCATGAAGGATTTTTATCAACATATCTATCAAAAACAACGCGAAGTTCAGGATATGCCAAGTAATAAACATATTGCTCAATGGGCTACTTCTTTACTTCATTTATTGTTTCCTGAACGTAATTCTAAAACTTACAATTCCGTCGAAGATGTAGAAAATGCTTTCTTAGTCGCTGAGGAGGAATTATTCCAATTATTGTATAAAACTAAAGCTTGTTCCACTTGTGATATCAAAGAAATAGCTCATGAATTTTTTGCACAGTTACCAGAAATTTACCAGGTAATGCTGACCGATGCTCAGGCAATCATGGAGGGTGATCCTGCTGCGAAAAGTTTAATGGAAGTTATTCGAACCTATCCAGGGTTTTTAGCCATTAGTGTTTTTCGGTTAGCTCATGAACTCCATGTACAAGGTATTCCACTAATACCGCGAATTCTGACTGAATATGCGCACTCTAAAACCGGTATTGATATTCACCCAGGTGCTACCATCGATGAATATTTATACATTGATCATGGTACTGGAATTGTCATTGGTGAAACCTGTATTATCGGGAAACGTGTTAAATTATATCAAGGGGTAACCTTGGGAGCTCTAAGTGTAGAAAAAAATCTTGCCAATACCCAAAGACATCCTATTATTGAAAATGACGTGATTATTTATGCAGGTGCCACGATATTAGGTGGTGAAACCAGGGTGGGGCATCATTCCATCATAGGTGGAAATGTTTGGTTGACCTCAAGCGTGGAACCTTATACTACCGTATATCATTTACCTAATTCTAAATTTATAGACTCTAAACCTATCGTATAATGGCTGGAATAATTGAAACAATTGGAAATACACCTTTGGTGGAAATCACGCGCTTTCATAACAATCCCAATGTAAAGATATTTGCCAAATTGGAAGGAAACAATCCTGGTGGTTCAGTAAAAGATCGTGCCGCATTAAATATGATTAAATCTGCTTTGGAACGTGGAGATATTAATCAACAAACCAAGTTAATTGAAGCAACTAGTGGAAACACCGGTATAGCATTAGCAATGATTGCAAGCATGTTTGGACTAGAAATGGAATTGGTGATGCCTTCCACTTCTACTCGTGAACGCACGCTAACTATGGAAGCTTTTGGCGCAAAGGTTACTTTATTAGATACTATGGAAATCTGTAGAGATTATGCTGAAGAAAAGGCTGCGACTGGTGCATATTATATTCTTAATCAATTTGCAAATCCAGATAATTATAAAGCTCATATTAAATCCACTGGTCCTGAAATTTGGAGAGACACCAATCAAGAAATTACCCATTTTGTAAGTGCCATGGGGACTACGGGAACAATTATGGGTTGTTCCATGTATCTCAAAGAACAAGATCCAACTATTCAGATTGTAGGTTGCCAACCTACGGAAGAATCTTCTATTCCTGGCATTCGTAGATGGCCAAAAGAATATTTACCTAAAATATTTGACCCCTCTCGTGTGGATCGTGTCATCGACATAGCACAAACTGATGCCACTCAAAAAGCTAGAGAGTTGGCAAGAAAAGAAGGCGTATTTGCAGGAATGAGCTCTGGTGGCGCTTTTCATGCTGCACTACAATTAGCGAATGAAATTGAAAAAGGAGTCATTGTCTTTATTGTATGTGATCGTGGCGATCGATACCTTAGCTCTGACTTGTTTGGATAGGTAGGCATAATTTATAGCTCAAAATGAATACATACAAACTATACTATTGAGACTATAATTCAAGATTTTTTACAGTTTTTTTTTGTTGTTATTTTCGTATTTTTAATACGGTTATTGTTTTATATTTAAACTATTTAAGTTATATAGTTTAAAAAAGAGTATAATTCTGTATTATGGATACGAAAAAAACATCGAAAATAAACTTATTGTTACAATCCCAACCTCAAGCTGTTGTATTCACAAGTTCTTGGATGTCCCAGAATGGTTTTAGTCTCGATCTGCAAAGGCAATATCGAAAAAGCAATTGGTTTGAATCCATAGGTTCAGGTGCAATGGTTAGAAAAGGTGATGAAGTTACCGTCGAAGGAGCTTTATATGCCATACAACAACAACTCCAACTAAGGGTTCATATCGGGGCTAGGTCTGCTCTTGAGTTGCAGGGGAAGGCACATAGCTTAACTATGCAAAAAAAATATCATCTTTTCGGTCCTTTAAAAGAACAATTACCCAAATGGTTTAAAGATAATTCCAATTGGACTGAGCGTTTTGAATATAACAAAACAGATTTTTTACCAAAAGCTGCTGGTTTGGTTGATATTGATTTTAAAGGTTTTAAACTAAAAGTTTCTTCAACTATTCGTGCAATTTTAGAATGCCTTTATTTCGTCCCTAAAAAAGAGTCTATAGAAGAGTGTTATAACATCATGGAAGGTTTAAATAATCTTAGGCCTGATCAAGTTCAAAACTTACTAGAAAAATGTAATTCTGTAAAAGTAAAGAGACTATTTTTATATATGGCTGATAAAGCGGGTCATCCTTGGCTTAAATACCTAAACCTTAATAATATTGATTTAGGAAAAGGAAAAAGGAGCTTAGTTTCAAATGGCGTTTATAATGCGAAATATCAATTGGTTTTACCGAAAGAATTTGAAAAAAATGAAAGCGGAATTTAAAGAACAGGTTAAGTTACTTTTGGATGTTTTGCCTTTTGTAGGAGAAGAGGATCAGTTGGCTTTGCATGGAGGTACTGCCATCAATCTTTTTGTTAGAGATATGCCAAGATTATCTGTCGATATTGATCTTACCTACATTACTATTGAGGAACGTGCAATAACAATCGAAAATATAAACGAATTATTATTTCGCTTGAAAGTAAAGCTTGAAACTAGATTGATAGGTTCTACAGTCCAAGTAAAACCAAACATTGGAAAACTCTTTATAAACAAAGATAATGCAACCATCAAATTGGAAATAAATTTAGTAGGAAGGGGGCTGTTTGATAACCCGCAAAAAATGCTTCTAAGTAAAGTGGCTCAACAACAATATGGCACTTTTGTAGAAGTAAAAATGGTTCCTTTTGCTCAATTGTATGGAGGTAAAATTTGTGCAGCGCTTGACAGGCAACATCCAAGAGATTTGTTTGATGTAAAGTTTCTTTTGGACAGAGAGGGAATTAATGATGAAATCAAAAAAGGTTTTATATATAGTTTATTAGGAAGTGAACGGCCAATATACGAAATATTGAACCCGAACTTGCTTAATCAACGGGAAGCCTTAATCAATCAATTTGAAGGGATGACCGATATCCCATTTGGGTACGAATGCTATGAGTCTACGAGGGAGCTATTAATTAAAGAAATACATCGCTCACTTTCAGAAAAAGACAAAAACTTTTTAATGAGTTTTAAAACTCTTAATCCAGATTGGACTAGTTATCCATTTGAACAATTCCCTTCTGTTCGCTGGAAGTATATAAACCTTCAGAACTTAAAAAGTAAAAATGCTATAAAGTACAAGGAACAAGTTATCCGACTTGAAGAGTTTCTTGTACATTTATAAATTTACTTTTATTTATCATCTATTTGATATGCTTATTAGCCCAATCTAGTTTGAGAAAATAGGTGTTTATTTCAAGATCTTATTTTTTCTCTTTTTCCAAAGACCAGATTTCATGGATTGGATCTCCTTTAGAACTTAATCCACTATGATGCCAAGCTCCATCCTTCAATTCTCCATCAAAATCTAGTTTTGCACCAACTCTACTATTATCTCTTGAAAAGAAAACAATATTTTCGGTATATTTTTTATCCTTGAAACGATAGGTTCCACCCCCAGTACCGAAAAATCCTTTCTCTGCAGGATTTATAGCAATCCATTGGAAATATCCTGCTACCAATATTTTAATAGTTTTCCGATCACCACGAGTAATGGTAGACATCTTTCCTTCATTCATTCGTCCGGTAATCCTCCACAAACCATCCAAATCCTGCTTGTTATTTTTTAACTTTTTGAAGGTCAATGGTCCCCAGGAAAAACCATCTTTAGTAAATTTTGTGCTAATGATGTTTTTCGAACCAACTACATTGGGTTCTTTATCGTTATATTCTATTTGAATAGAAACCTCTTGACCACTTGCGGTATAAGGACCACCCCATGTATTCAGGTATTTTTGATCTTGATAGGTGATATAAGAACAATAGCCATCAACGAATAACCATAAATGATTGACTCCATCCTCCTTTAGGTGGTATGCTCCTTCTTGTAATTTATCTTGGGCGTTGACTATCAAGCTCATAAATAGTACAACTATACTATAAAATATTTTTCTCATAAGATCTACTCCTTGGTTAAGTTTTAAATATAATAAAAACGTTTTTAATTTAAAAGTGTTTTAAAATCAATTAATTAGGTTTAAACGGAGATTCGAATGTCACGCTACAGTCTCCATAAATCTTGAACGAACTGCATTTGTTAAGAAATAGTTAACTTTATTGAAAATTTATATACTATTGAAATCACAACTGTTATTTTTTACTAAAACATTCATTTTATTTGCTATTACTTTTACTTCATTAGGTGATTTAATAGCGCAGGAAACATCGTTCTCACCCAATTTTAATACTCGTCCTTTAACTAAACTGGAAATATATAATAAAGTATATCAAGGTTTGTCTTTTCAACAAGATAGTTTGGCTACTGAATTAATTCCAGTACGAAAAAAGAACTTTTGGCGAGCTGGTACAGAATGGTTTTTAGCTCAAGCATTTCCAGCTTCTTTTAATCGTTTCATTACCAAGGATCCTTATTCTTATATTTCATTTCAAAATTTCATTGATCATCAACGGTTGAGCGCTTGGGATTGGGACGATAACCAATTTACGACCAATCAAATTGATCATCCCTTTCACGGACAAATTTATTTTAATGCCTTTCGAAGTAACGGTTATAATTTTTATCAATCGAGTTTAGCCACTTTAGCGGGGAGCTATATTTGGGAAACTGCTGGTGAGACGCAGCATCCCTCCATCAATGATTTAGTCAATACAAGCTTTGGAGGAGTTATTCTCGGAGAAATGATGCATCGGGTATCCCGGAACATACTGTCAAGAAGTAAGCATGGGCATAATCGAATAGGCAATGAAATAGTTGCAACTTTAGTAAATCCAATCAACGGATTGAATAGGTTCTTGGATGGTAAATGGGGTAAGAAAACGGATGAATATTATCAAGTGGATTCCTCTGTTATAAGTGCAGCAATCGATGTGGGAATGAGGAGGTTTGATGCGAAAGAAAATGATTTTTTAAATGAAGGGAAAAACTCTTTTTATGCACGATTGAGGTTTAATTATAGCAATGGAGAGCATAATTATAAAAGACCTTTTGATCAATTTAATGTGAATCTCGAAATGGGGAATGGTGATAGTAGTTTTATTAATGCCGTAAATGTACATGCCTTACTCTACGGTGCTAAGTTTTTTAAATCCAAGAAAGGAGATCATTATGGCACTTTAAATGCACATTATGATTTTTACAATAACGATGCTTTTTTCTACGGTGCGCAGAGTATAAATTATAACTGGCTATCCGAGTTTCGCTATAAAAAGAACAATAGACTAGATATCAGTGTTGGGGCAGGAGCGGTCTTGTTGGCTGCAGTGCCTGATCCTTATCTCCTATATGGAGCGAGTCGAAATTATAATTATGGATCTGGATTATCCTATCGTTTTAAAGGTGAATTAAGTGTGCTCAAAGCTTTCAAATTAAGTGCCGACTATAATGGGGGCGTATTTTATACCATATCGGGAAATGATTCGTATTATATACTTCACGGACTAAATTTAGAAGCTAGCCTAAGGCTGTACAAACGTTGGTCCGTGAATTTAAATTCCGGATACTTTAATTTACAAGGACATTTTAAAGAAGATAAATATCCGGATTTTAATAGGGAATTTCCATTTGGCCGTGTGTCGGTGGGGTATAATATATATTTTTAGATGGAAACAGGAGGTTGCGTTTATATTCTTACAAATAAATATAATAAAGTGTTTTATGTAGGGGTTACGTCTGATTTATTATCAAGAGTTTATGAACATCTTAATAATGTGTATCCTACGTCATTTTCATCTAGATATAAGCTATATAAGTTAGTGTATTATAAGTTTTATCCTACTATTTCTGAGGCAATTAATGAAGAGAAAAGAATCAAAGCTGGTAGTAGGGCTAGTAAAATTGGCTTAATCAATGGAACTAATCCAGCTTGGAATAATTTAATAGAAACAGAATTATCTCAATGGTAGGACATAGTCATTATTAGCGAATCCCTCTCCGAACTATACTAATGAGATTGCTTCTTCGTTGCTCTCATCACAATGACGGCAGTTCTTGGCAGGCTTCGCCTGTAAATTCAGGCTACGCCTGAACCCACTTCAACCGTCATCGCGAGCTTGCGAAGCGATCTCCGAACTATGCTAATGAGATTGCTTCTTCGTTTCCCTCATCGCAATGACGGCGGTTCTTGGCAGGCTTTGCCTGTAAATTCAGGCGAAGCCTGAACTTAGTTCAACCGTCATCGCGAGCCTGTGAAGCGATCTCCGAACTATGCTAATGAGATTGCTTTTTCGTTGCTCTCATCGCAAGGTCGGCAGGTCTTGGCAGGCTTCGCCTGTAAATTCAGGCGAAGCCTGAACCCAGTTCAACCGTCATCGCGAGCCTGCGAAGCGATCTCCGAACTATACTCATGAGATTGCTTTTTCGTTGCTCTCATCGCAATGACGGCAGTTCTTGGCAGGCTTCGCCTGTAAATTCAGGCTTTGCCTGAACTTAGTTCAACCGTCATCGCGAGCCTGTGAAGCGATCTCCGAACTATGCTAATGAGATTGCTTTTTCGTTGCTCTCATCGCAAGGTCGGCAGGTCTTGGCAGGCTTCGCCTGTAAATTCAGGCGAAGCCTGAACCCAGTTCAACCGTCATCGCGAGCCTGCGAAGCGATCTCCGAACTATACTCATGAGATTGCTTTTTCGTTGCTCTCATCACAATGACGGCAGTTCTTGGCAGGCAAAACCTGTAAATTCAGGCTATGCCTGAACCCAGTTCTACCGTCATCGCGAGCCTGCGAAGCGATCTCCGAACTATGCTAATGAGATTGCTTCTTCGTTGCTCTCATCACAATGACGGCAGTTCTTGGTAGGCTTCGCCTGTAAATTCAGGCTTTGCCTGAACCTAGTTCAACCGTCATCGCGAAAATGTTTTGAACCACTGAGAACCTGAAAAAAACTGAACTAAATGAATAGAAAGAATTTCTAAGCAACTATATTCAGGTAATTCATTAAAATCATTTCCTCAGTGGTTCAAAACAAAAAAGGCTAACATTTCTGCTAGCCTTTTATTCATTATCATTGTACAGCTTATTTGCTGTCTAATTTTTCGAATTGATCGAAATCAATTTTTTCAGATTTGATTTTGATTGTACCTTTCAAATGATCAAACACTTTCAATGCTTTCACTTCTTCAAACAAACGGTTAGCTTGTTCTCTATCAGATAGCAATTGCATAGCAAATTGTTGTAATTGTTCATCTGTAGGCTCATCATTCATGTTGTACATCTTGATTTGAGCGTAAATACGTTCTTTAGCGATGTTAACAACCTCATCATATTTTACCTCTAAATTATTAGCTGTTACGATGCGGTTTTCAATGATTGTCCATTTCAAGTTACTAATGAAATCAGCGAATCCTTCTTCGATTTCTTGCTCACCTAAGTTAGGGTTAGTCGCTTTTAACCATTTTTTAAGGAATTCTTCAGGGAATTGTGCATCCACCTTCTCCATCCCGAAAGTATACATATCATTGCGAAGACGTTGAGCAGAATTTTGTTTGAATAAATTCTCTACTTCTTCTTTCACTTTTTCATTGAATTGCTCTTCAGTAGTTACATCACCTTCAGGGAATAACTTATTGAAAAACTCTTGGTTTAAATCAGATTCTTCAAGGCGGTTGATGTTTTTAACCGTTAAGTTAAATTTAGTAACCTCTAAACCTTCAACTTCTTCTTCTTTTAATCCTAAAATGCGAGCTAAATCAGCGGTTTTGAAAGCTTTTTTAAGATCTATTTTAACGGTATCGTCTTTTTTCAATCCAGCTAAAGACTTTTTAATTTTTGCGTCTTCAACTAAATCCGTACGGATAGAAGTCGTTTTCTCGATAGGTTCTTCTTCTTTCTCTTGTACTAACGTTGCATATAACACATCACCTTCTTCAGAAACTTCTGGATTAGTCATTTTGCCATAGCTGCGACGTAAGTTTTTGATACGCTCTGCTAATGTTGCTTCATCAGCTTGAATATCATATTCTAAGAATTCAGTCTCCGCAGTAAATGGAATTTCAAACTCAGGAGCTAAGCCAATTTCGTAACTGAAATTGAATGTGTCTTTGTAATCCCAATTGTATTTCTCATCGGACTCATTATCAGTAGGCAATGGTTGTCCAAGTACCTCTAATTTTTGTTCTGCAATGTATTCTGCAATTTTATCGTTGATGACTTTATTAATTTCATCAAATAAAATAGATTTTCCATACATACGTCTGATATGGCCTGTTGGCACCATACCTGGACGGAATCCAGGCAATTTAGCTTTTTTTGCTTGGTCCTTAATTGCTTTATCAACCTGTGGATTATAATCCGCAGGAGCTATTTCCACTTGGATAGTAGCGTTGATATTGTCAATGTTCTGGTGTGAAATATTCATACTCTTCTTTTAGCTTTTCGCAATTATAAAAAAAATCCTCCCGATAAGTTGTTTCGGGAGGACATCAAGTGCGGAAGAAGGGACTCGAACCCCCACGCCTTGCGGCGCCAGATCCTAAGTCTGGTGCGGCTACCAATTACGCCACTTCCGCAGTTAGGATTTTATTGAGCCACAAAGATAGAAACCTAACCTATATATGTCAAGCATTTTTTGCTTTTTTTGTCTTTTTTCTCGTAACTATTTGTTTGTTAATCCAGTAAATTTCTAAATCAGGTCTTTTTTACCTAGTGAATGGCCTTTCCAATAGTAATTACTTAGCTGCCTGCTATTCCAGCATATTAGCAATCAGTTATGTTTTACTTATTTAGGTATTATAGACAATTATGACTTTGTAGCCAAAAGGGCTTATGTTTTGGATATACTATTATCTACCATAATGAGCATGTTCATCGGATATTAGTAGGATCTCCTTTGAAGTTTCTCTATTAATATCCTGTTGATATCCGACTAAGGTCCGAAGGAGATCCGATTCTGAAGGCAAGAAATCTGTCATTAATACAAAAAGAAAAATGAATGTTTTTGCTGGATTAGGAAAGGGATTTGTAAAATAGTTAAACCTTATTTTGTTGCTTTAGAACTAGTAATAGAGGAAAAAGCTATAAAGGGATTTTTTTGATGAAAGAACTCTTTTGTTTTTGAAGATTTATAGAATATCGATTTAAAAATAAAAAAAAATGAATTTTTTGTTGCAGATATGAAAAATTCTATTGTACTTTGAAACACAAAGTACTTTTATGAAGCAAGAAGACTTAATTCAGGAGATAGGACAGATTCGCTCGATGATGGAGCGTTCTTCCAAATTTATGTCCATTAGTGGATTATCCGGTGTTTTAATCGGTTGTGTAGCTTTAATAGGTTCTGCTATTGCTTATTTTATTGTTTATGGTACGAAAAGTGAATTTGGTTACCGCGATTACTATATTTTAGATCAGGGAGTTATAATTAAACTCGCATGGGTTGCTTTTTCGGTATTGCTAGTCAGCATGATCATTGGTGTAAGTATGGCAAAAGCAAAAGCTAAAAAAGCAGGTCAAAAAATATGGAATACTAGCAGCAAGGCTTTGTTAAAAGCGATGGCTGTTCCATTGATTGCTGGGGGGTTGTTTTCGATTATATTAATGTGCCAAGGAATTTATGGTTTGTTAGCTTCGAGTCTTTTAATATTTTATGGTTTGGCATTAACCGCCGGAAGTGTATTTACTTTTAGGGAAGTTAGGGTGTTAGGCATTTTGGAAATTACTTTAGGCTTATTAGCTTTGGCCTTTCCTGGCTATGGAATTTGGTTTTGGATGCTAGGATTTGGGGTATTACACATTGTGTACGGTGTTATTGTTCATAAAAAATACGAAAAGTGAGTTTAGATTTATCCTTGTATGATAAAGTATTAGAAAATAGAGTTCGGCTTCAAATCATGAGTATTTTGATGGCTAATGATTCCTATGATTTTAATTCCTTGAAAGAATTATTAGGAGTAACCGATGGAAATTTAGCCTCAAATTTGAAAAGTTTAGAAAAAGAGGGGTATATTTTGGTAACCAAATCGTTTATAGATCGGAAACCCAATACCAGCTATAGTAAAACCAGCGTGGGACAACAAGCCTTTGAAAATCATTTGAAAGCATTGGAAAATTTAATCAAAAATAATTATCAATAGTTTTTTTTTATACAACAACTTTGAAAATCAAAGTACTTTTAAAACTTAAAAATATGAGAGGAATTCGTTTAAAATTTATGTTATGGCTTTACAACTGGTCGAGTAAGGCATATGCTGAACTTTTTAAAAATCATAAAAAGGCATGGGGGATAAGTAAGGAAGACTTTTCAAAGTACCCTAAAGACTCATTAGGATACGCCTTATGGATGTTTTATGATGAACGGGGATTTGATGTCATGCCTAAATTGGAGAATCATGATGTTTTTCATGTGTTGACTGATACCGATACCAAAATTCACGATGAGATTGCCATGCAATATTTATTGTTTGGAAACGGGAAATTTAGTTTATACCTCTTGGGCATGCTTCTGGTTGGAACATTCATTTTTCCAGAATATGCCAAGTATTACGTTCAAACGTATGCTCGAGGGAAGTCGATGGCAAAATTCTACGATATCGAGTTTAAACCCTTTTTAACATCCTCCTTACCTGAAATACAAAAATCTTTATACATCAACAATTTATTCTTATATCAACTTTCACAAATTAATCATGGAAAATAACCATACAGCTCAAGAATACTCAACGATTCCGACGACCTTATTCGATAGAATAAGCAATTCCGTCATTATAAAAATTGCGATTATCTTTTTTATCAGTTTAATCTTATTAATTCCCATGAATATGGTGAATGATTTGATCTTGGAACGGAAAAATAGGGAAAATATGGTCGCCCATGAAATTGCATCTAAATGGGGTTTAGATCAGGTCATCAGTAGTCCTATTTTAGCTGTACCCTATTCAGTTTTCAAAAAGGATTTGGTTAAATCTTCCGATGGTTCGCAAAAGTTATTGGAATTGGAAGAAACAGAATGGGCATTTTTAATGGCCAATCAAGTTCAAATAGAAACAGAAGTAAAGCCTGAAACTCGAAAACGTGGTATCTACGAAACTGTAGTCTATGCAAGTAAAGTGAAAATTAAGGGAGATTTTACAGGGTTTGAATTGGAAAAGCTAAAATTGGATGCTAATCTATTAAAATGGAAGGATGCTAAATTGGTTTTTGGAATTGAGGATTTCAAAGGACTAAGTAAAAATCCTCAATTAACCTGGAACGGAAAGGCACATGAATTTACTAAAGAGCATGTGGATTTAAACTTGTTTCCTCAAAGTTTGTATGTTAATTTACCCATGGAGAATATGGACTCCATAGCTGCTAAATTTGAAATCAACATGGAGATTAAGGGGTCAAATACGATTAATTTTCTTCCATTGGCTAATCAAACCCGCATTGATGTTTCTGGGAATTGGAAAAATCCGAGTTTTACAGGGAATTTCCTGCCCGATCATCGAGATATTAATGACAAGTTCCAAGCACAATGGAATATTCCTTCTTTCAATAGAAAAATGCCTCAGCAGTGGAATGGAGCATCCAGTAAGCTTTATGAATTCATAGGAGCGGAATTAAATACAGAGCAAACTGCCCAAGACTATAAACAAATCAATTATAGAGCAGCCGATTTTCCTGAACCAAAAGTTAGCAATCAACAGGGATTATCCACTGAATGGGATATGGTTCAGATAAAGTTCTTGCCACATGTAAATAATTACCAAAAGACCACTCGTGTTACAAAATTTGGTATATTAGTAGTGGCATTATCCTTTATTTCTTTAATATTTTTAGAAATAATCAAGAGGAAGAAGATTCATCTTATTCAATACATTCTCATTGGATTTGCAATGGTCTTGTTTTATGCTTTATTATTAGCAATTTCAGAACATGTAGGATTTAATTGGGCTTATGTGCTCGCATCCTTACTAACCATTGTGTTGATTTCAAGTTTTGTAGGAACAATAACGAAAAACAGGCAATCATCACTTATATTTGGATTAATTTTGAGTACATTCTATGTGTTCATTTTTGTCCTGCTACAATTACGAGATTATTCACTTATCGTAGGAACGATAGGTATTTTTATCATTCTTGCTATTTTAATGCGTTTATCAACCAAAATTGATTGGTATCAACATGAACAAAAATGATTAAACTAAGTAAAACTTCCATTAGGATATATTTAACCAGTATTTGGTTGTTAATTATTACCGGCAGAAGGTAATATGTAAACATTGATTCAATTTTACCTGTCAATTTAGTAAATTGGCAGGTAAAATTGAATTAATATGTTTAGAACTACGAGCATTATAGCATGCTTATTGATTAACAATATGCTGAACGCCCAAACCAGAAAAGAAGTACCACAAAAGGTCGATAGACCTGTTATTGCCGTTAAGTATAACAACTCCTCAAGTAAAGAACCTTTAAGTCCAAAAAAATTATGGGAATTAGGTAGGGTTAATGCAGAAGCGCTTTCTGCTGATGGAAGTCAATTGATTTTTGGGGTTTCCAACTACCAATTTGAGGAAAATAAATCCGAGAAAAATTTGTTCGTTATTCCTATTATTGGAGGGGAAGCTAAACAGTTGACAGATAGTCCTGGAGGAGAATCTGTGTTGCAAGTAACTGCCGATAATCAGGTGCTTTACTTGCATAAGGGACAAATTTGGAAAAAAAGTCTGCAAAGTTCCGAAGCCAAACAATTAACAGATTTTGAAGGTGGATTGGAAAATGTGAAGCTTTCGCCAGATGGAAAATATATACTGTTTAGTAAGTCTGTATTGTTGAAGAATTACCATAGTGTAGATAAATATGAAGACTTACCTAAATCGAATGTATATATTTACGATAATCTCGATTATAGGCATTGGGATACTTGGAATGAGGGCAAGTTTAATCATCCCTTTATTGCGAAATTTGACGATGGAAAAATTTCTGAGCCTAAAGATATCATGGAAGGAGAATTGTTTTCTTCTCCACAAATGCCTTTTGGTGGTGCTGAAGATTACACTTGGTCTGCAGATAGTAAATCAGTGTTATATGTTGCAAAAAAGAAATTTGGAACAGACTATGCCGTAAGTACCAATACAGATATCTATCAGTATGACCTGGCTACTGCTAAGACTTCGAACTTAACCGAAGGTATGCTAGGATATGACACCAATCCTCAATTTAATAAAGAAGGTGACTTGCTTAGTTGGTTAAGTATGAAAACGGATGGGTATGAAGCGGATAAAAATGATATAATCCTATTTGAACCAGAATCTGGAAGGAAGGTGAACCTAACTGAACATTGGGATGGAACGGTTAATTCCTACACTTGGAGTAAGGACAATAAGAAAATTTATTTTACTGCCCCTACTAAAGGTACCGTTCAGTTGTTTGAAATTAATGTGGAAAAGGGCGTTTGGTCTAAATTAGCATATACGGTAAAACAAATTTCAAAGGGTGATTTCGATATTACAGGTATTGTAGGTGAAACAAAAGATGGACTAATCGTTTCTTCAACAAAATTAACCCATGCTGCGGAAATATATTTTTACTCGTTTAAAAACAAAGAATTAAAGCAAATTACGCAAGTGAACAATGCAAATTATGCGAATATTTCCGAAACAAAAGTCGAGGCAAGAATTACGAAAGCTACAGATGGTTTAGATTTATTTTCTTGGGTTATTTATCCTCCAGATTTCGATCCTAACAAGAAATATCCGACGCTTTTATTTTGCCAAGGAGGGCCACAGTCAGCAACAACTCAATCGTATTCTTTCCGTTGGAATTTTCAATTAATGGCCTCACAAGGTTATATTGTCATAGCGCCAAACCGTCGGGGAATGCCAGGATGGGGAGTGAAATGGAATGAACAAATATCCAAAGATTGGGGAGGTCAATCGATAAACGATTACTTGTCGGCGATTGATGACTTGGCGAAAGAATCCTATGTAGATAAAGATCGAATTGCAGCTGTAGGAGCTAGTTATGGAGGATATTCAGTGTTTATGTTGGCTGGAGTACATGAAGGTCGTTTTAAGAGTTTCATATCGCATTGTGGATTGTTTGACATGGAGTCATGGTATGGTACAACAGAAGAATTGTTTTTTGCAAACCATGATTTAGGTGGTCCTTATTGGGAAAAAGGAAATGAAAAAACCTATTTGGATTTTAATCCTATGCGCCATGTCAATAAGTGGAATACACCTATTCTCATTTTTCAAGGCGGTAAAGATTTTCGCGTACCTATCGGACAAGGGCAGGAAGCATTTCAGGCTGCACAGCTGAAAGGAATAAAAAGCAGATTCGTGTATTTACCTGATGAAAATCATTGGGTCTTATCAGGTCAGAATGCCCAAGTTTGGCAAAGAGAATTTTTTGGATGGTTATCGGAAACACTTTAATTTTTGAGGAATTATATCCAAATAAAAAAAACGTCTGCAAATTTTTGCAGACGTTTTTTTTATAAAAGATCTATTCTTATTTCGTGTCTTTTTTGCCAAAGATGGAAATCTTCAAATATTTCCCAGGGTTGTTCTTCAGATCAAAAATTAATTGATCTAAATTTTGAGAGGCATTGTTCAAATTGTTATATAATTGTTCATCATTCAATAGTAATCCTATAGATCCTTCACCTTTGTTGATTTTATCGGTAATGGCTTTGACATCCATCATTGCTTGATTGGCATTGTCAATAGTTTCCTTAATCTGAGTCTTAGCTAATTGGTCAGACATTTGATCCAGGTTACTAAGTATAGAATTAATCTTTTTATCGTTGTTTTTGAAATTATTCGTGATGGATTCAAGATTCGTTAAGATGTTGGTTAACTTAGATCGTTCTTGACCCATAATTCCATCCACATCGCCTGTAATTTTTTCTAGATTTTTTAAAGAAACAGAAATACTATGTACTGAACTTTTGAAGTCTCGTTGGAAGTTGGCGTCTAAAACTGAATTGACTCCAGAAAGCACAGAATCTAACTTAACAACCAGATTTTCGATTTTCTTTTGCAAAGGCTCTACTTTCTCCAATAAATTGGCTTGTACATCGGATAATAGAGGGTCACCATTTCTAGCCATGGTCGTACTATTGCCTAGTTCAAAAACAATCGCTTTACTTCCTAATAAATCGGCACTTACTATTCTTGCCACAGTATTGGAAGGTATGCTGTAATCTTCTTTGATCTTGAATTCTGTTTTTATTTTACCATTCGGTTGTAAGGTTAGGTTAGATACACGTCCGATTTGAAATCCACTGACCAGTACAGGCTTGGATACAGCAAGACCTTCTACATTATCATATTCTGTATAGAACGTGTTTTCACTACTGAATACATTATTTCCTTTTAGAAAACTATACCCAATAAAAAGAATGGCAATGGCGATACAAGTAAGGGCGCCAACTTTAGTCTCATTTGTTATTTTCAAAATGCTAGAATTTAAGGACACTAAAATTTATTTACCAGCAAGTTAAGAAAAAGTTTATTTTTCTACGTTTTTTCTATAGGTATTTACTGCATTAAATAAATCTTTTACAATTTCTTCTTGCCCATGTGCACTCATCATGAATTTTTCTTCTTCAGGATTACTGATGAATCCGATTTCAGTTAATACAGCCGGCATACCAGCTGTAGCAAGTACAGCTAGACCTTGTTCTTTTACTCCGCGGTCGGTCCTGTTGGATGCCGAAAACTGGTCTTGCATGCAAGCAGCTAAACGTATACTTTGCTCACGATACTTGCGTTTCATTAAGGAGAATACAAAATAGGAAGAGGGATCTTTAGGGTCAAATCCACCATAATTGTCTTTATAGTTATCTTCCATCAATATAGAAGCGTTTTCACGAATGGCAACATCTTGTTCTCCAGTACGGTTATATCCCAAGACAAGGGTTTCTGTGCCTTTTGCGGTCGTGTTTAAAACACTTTGGGTGACATATCTTCCACGACTATTTTTTACTCTTCTCTTAGTTGCACCACCCGAATTACAATGGATGGAAATAAATAAATCAGCATTGTGTTTATTGGCTAAGGCAGGACGTTCGTATAATTTTGGATAAACATCGGTAGTTCTGGTGTAAATAACCTTAACTCCTGGGAGTTCACTTTCTATTTTTTTACCTAGTTTCAAGGTAACTTGTAAGGCAATATCTTTTTCTTTCGATTGCCTGCCAACCGCACCAGAATCATGTCCTCCATGACCAGCATCTAATACGATAACTTTGATTTTTTTCTGGCTGGTTTGTTCCCCATCTTGTAATGGTTTGAAACTTGTAAAACACAAAAAAGAAAGAATTACAAAAGCAAATAAGATAAAACGGTTAGGATTTTTAATACTGACTGATGTCATGGTGTTGAAACTCAAAGTATACTATGTGTTAAGTGATTTAATGTAATTATTTAAATTTTCTCAGAAGACTCTTTATAACGCTTGATTGCATCCACTAAATTAGCTACAATCTCAGCTTGTCCTTCTTCAGAAAGCATGAATTTTTCTTCGTCAGGGTTGCTAATAAAACCAATCTCTGTCAATACTGCAGGCATACTTGCATATGCTAAAACAGCTAGGGATAGTTCTTGTACTCCTCGATTAGGGCGTCCTTTTTTGACATATTCATCTTGAACATAACTCGCAAACTTAATACTTTTTGAGCGATAAGTCCTTTTTAAAAGCGAAAATATAAAATAAGTGGATGGATCATTTGGGTCAAAACCGCCGTAATTGTCTTTGTAATTTTCTTCTGCTAAAATATCAGCATTTTCGCGAATAGCCACATTAGATTCGCCTTTTTGTAAGCGGTTGTAACCACAAACAAAGGTTTCTGTCCCACTGACATCTGGTCGACGGATTATCTGTGTAGAGTATTTGCCATTCCTACCTTTAACTCTTCGTTCTGAATCGGCAGAATTGCAATGAATTGACATAAATAAATCAGCTTTGTTTTTATTGGCGATATTGGAGCGCTCATGGAAGGGTACATCAACGTCTGTTTCACGGGTTAATATAGCTTTCATGCCTGGGATTTCTTTTTCTATTGCTGTTTGTAGTTTTTTAGAAACCTGCAAGACGATATCTTTCTCTGCAGATATACGGCCACGAGCTCCAGGTAAATTGCCCCCATGTCCTGGGTCAATAACGATGAGCTTTATAGCTTTATTATTTCGTAAGGTATCTTGTTGTGCTTGGGGAATAGGGTCTTGTGCAGATTGCACAGAGGATGTAATTAACAAACTTGGGATAAGTAACCCTAAAACTGAAAATAAGATTTTGGTAGATTTCTTCATATGCATTACACTAATCCTGATCATTTTACCTGTTGGCTTTCCTTAAGTAAACTGTTAAATATATTTAACTTTATGAAAATCCTAATCTTTGTTGTGGATTTTTGACTATTTTTGCCATCAAGAGTTTAAAATTAGCACAAAAATAACATTCATATTTCATTTTGAAGGCTTTAAGTTGTTTTTTCCTTTCGGTAATACTGATGATGTTAGGGCTGTCTATGGTACATGCCCAAGAAACAACCACTTCAAAGGAAAATGTTATTAAGCAGGATACCAGCAAAAAAAGTGCTCAAGATACGACCATAAACAATTTCAAGGAAGTTTCTGGACAAGATACCGTGAAGATGAAAGACGAAGAAGGTCTGGAAACGGTTGTTACCATTACCGCTAATGATTCTTCTTGGAACGAAATCAGTAAAAATATTCTACATCTGTACAATGGGGCAAAAGTAAAATATGAAGGTTTTGAGCTTGCAGCGGATTATATCCGATTGGATCGAAATACCAATATCTTATTTGCTTCTGGGGTAATAGACCATACCGGAAAATATGTAGGTCGTCCGGTCGTAATTATGCCAGGGGAATCTCCTATAGCTGTGGATTCCTTATTGTATAATTATAAAACCCAGGTTCCAAAAACTTTTGGAGTGATGACAGAAATGGGAGGAGGATATATTCAAGCAAGGGAAGTCCGTAAGAATATTTATGATGAAATGTCTTTTTATTCGGGATTATACAGTACTTGTGATCTTCCTGAACCTCATACTCATTTCGGTATACGCATTACAAAAGGTTTAGCTACTCAAAAACAAATTATTGCTGGTCCTTCTTACTTGGTCGTGCAAGGTATACCATTGAAATTTCTTGCTATTCCTTTCGGATTTTTCCCTAAACAGGATAAGAAAAGTTCCGGATTTTTGTTTCCTTCCTTCGGTGAGGATGCCGCAAGAGGATTTGCCATGCGGGATTTAGGTTGGTATTTGACGTTCAATGATTATTGGGATTCTGAAATTCGTGGAAATTTATATTCCAAAGGAACATGGGAAGCAAGTGTGCGTACGCAATACCTGGTGAACTATAAATTCAATGGTAATTTCAATTTACGTTATGGTTCTTTTGTAACAGGAGTGGAGGGAACTGATAATTATGGTAGGTCTAAAGATTTTAACTTTACTTGGAACCATACGCAGAGACAGGAAGCTAATCCCGGTACTTCGTTTTCTGCTTCCGTAAATTTTGGTACCAGGTCATATTTGCAAAACTCTGCAGCAGGAGGAACCTATGATCCTAGAGCATTAACTAATAACCGCTTGAATTCATCCGTTGCTTATGGTAAAGTGTTTGCGGATGGAAAAGTGAACTTTACGTCCAATTTAAGGCATGAACAAGATTTAACGACTGGTAAAGTTTCTTTGGATTTACCTAGCTTTAGTTTGAACGTTGCAACCTTTAATCCATTCGATTCGAAAGAACGAATAGGTGAGCAGAAATGGTATCAACGAATCACGGTAGGATACAGTGTTCAAGGTCAAAATAAAATTGTGACTGGAGATTCCATTTTGTTTAGAAAAGAATCGCTTAAAAATTTCACAAACGGTATACAACATAATATTCCGATTGGTTTGAGCTTAAGTGTATTGAAGTATTTCCAGTTTAATACTTCGATGAACTATACCGAGCGTTGGTATTTACAAACGGTAAGAAACAGATTGGCTAATGAAGTATATGGCTATCGTAGTGTAAGAGATACTATTCAAGGGTTTCGTAGAGCCTATGATTATGCTATCTCCAGTGGATTATCGACGAAAGTCTATGGTATGTATCCAAAAATGGGAAAAATTGAGGCTATGCGACATACGATAACTCCATCAGTAAACTTGAATTATCGTCCTGATTTTTCAGATTCTAGATATGGTTTTTATCGTGATTTTACCGATGAAAATGGATTATATCGGAAATACTCTATTTTTGAAAATGGAATTTATGGTGGGCCTGGAGCAGGAAAATCTTTTGGTATTGGCTTCTCGGTAGATAATAATATTGAAGCCAAGATCAGGGACGATAAAGATACAACGGGAACTGGGTTTAAGAAAATTCCCATTATTCAGGGTTTGACCTTTAGTGGAAATTATAATATGACTGCAGACTCTTTGAAGCTATCAACCATAGGATTCTCGGGTCGTACTTCTGTATTTAATCAAAAAATTAACATCAATTTCAACGGTACTTTTGATCCTTATTCCTATGATACGTATACCGGGAATAGAATTAATCGATATGCCATCAAAGATGGAAACTTAGCGAGGTTGACTAATTTTGGATTATCATTTGATTATAGTTTCAATCCGAATGCTAGCAAAAATCGAAGCAATAATATTGATTCCTTGAAGAATGATATGCCGAATATGACTCCGGAACAAGCGCAGGCGCTTTCCAGGATTAGTTCGGATCCGAATGCTTTTGTTGACTTTAATATTCCTTGGAACTTAGCTGGTTCCTTCAGTATGAATTACGCCAAGGTTTTTAATTCTACAGAACGTAGAATGGATACCCGATTAACCAGTACTGTAAATATCCATGGGGATTTTAATGTTACTCCGAAATGGAAAGTACAATTCAATACGGGTTATGACTTTGTTCAAAAAGAGGCTTCAATGACCAATATTAGTATATACAGGGATTTACATTGTTGGGATATGTCGGTGGGATGGGTTCCTTTTGGACGGTACAAAAGTTATAATATTACTATACGAGCTAAATCTTCGATACTACAAGATTTGAAACTATCGAAACGCAACAGTCATTATACATTTTAATAAATAACCAAAACCTGGGAAAGCATGAAAGTAGAAATAATTACCATTGGTGATGAAATTTTACTTGGGCAAATTGTTGATACCAATTCAGCTTGGATTGCTCAAAAACTAGTAGACCTTCAACTTCCTGTAGTTCAAATTACCTCCATCACAGATAATGAAGAGCATATTCTTCAGGCTTTAGAGATGGCATCGACACGGGCAGATATTATTTTGTGTACCGGAGGTTTGGGACCAACGAAAGATGATGTAACTAAAGCGACTATTTCGAAATATTTTAACAGTCCTTTAAGGCATGATGAAGAGGTAATGAATCATGTGAAAAATATTTTTGCCCGATTTTCAAAGACGATGCCGGAAAGTAATTACGGTCAAGCGCAGGTTTTGGATAAGGCAGAAGTGTTATTTAACCATTGGGGTACTGCACCAGGTATGTGGATTGAGCAGGATGGTAAAGTGTTTGTTTTTATGCCGGGAGTACCGATGGAAATGAAAAACTTAATGACCTTTTCTGTATTACCAAAGCTACAGGAGTTTAATCCTTCAGAACAAATTTCAATTAGACATATCATCACGGTAGGAATCGGGGAATCTCATTTAGCAGAAAGAATTGCAGATATTGAAGAATCATTACCTTCTTATGCGCATTTAGCTTATTTACCGAAAATCGGTATGGTACGGCTTCGCCTTACATTCTCAGGAAAGGATAAGTTTCTTATGGAAACCGAAGCGAGCCATTACCAACAGTTGTTAGTGGATCGTTTAGGCAACCTGGTCGTGGCGATGGAGGATATATCATTTGAAGAAGTAATCGTTCATGAATTTGTTGCTCAAAAAATGACGCTATCGACAGCAGAAAGTTGTACTGGGGGAAACTTGGCTAAACAAATTACTGCAGTCGTGGGAGCAAGCCAAATGTTTGAAGGAACGATTGTTTCTTATTCAAATGAAGTAAAAAAACAATGGTTGGACGTGTCAGATGAAACGTTGAATACGAAGGGAGCAGTAAGTGAAGAAACGGTGATACAGATGGCGAGTGCCGCTCAACAAAAAATGAAAACTACCTATGCTATTGCTACGAGTGGTATAGCAGGACCAGGTGGTGGCACGGAGGAGAAACCCGTAGGTACTGTTTGGGTGGCTGTAGCAGGAAAAAATAGTGTTAAAACCAAGTTGTTTCACTTTCATGCCGACCGCGAGATCAATGTGGAACGTACTACAGCTCAGGCTTTCTTGATGCTTTGGGATCTTTATCAATCGGAAAGGTTAACCCATCAAAATTAAATTTTCTCTTATTTGAGCTATAAAATATTTTATTCCGTTCACTTGTCTTTTGACTTTTAATAAGTAATTTAGTGCTCTAACAATCCAAATAATAGTAGATGGCTATATATAAACTTATACTACCTAAGATGGGTGAGAGTGTGTCGGAAGCTACGCTGACCAAATGGGTAAAGCAAGTTGGCGATCCCATCGATGAAGATGATGCGGTGGTAGAAATAGCAACAGATAAGGTTGATTCTGAGGTTCCTTCACCAGTAGTTGGTGTGTTGAAGGAAAGATTGTTTGAAGAAAATCAAGTCGTTCAAGTAGGGGAAGTAATTGCATTGATTGAAGTAGATGGTGATGATGCAGAGGTGAAAGAAGTTGTTGAACAGCAGCAAGAAATTGAATCAACTATTGAGGAAACTACTGAAGAACATAGCTCAAATAGTTCAATCGAAAATTTTTCAGAAATAGCAGCAAGTATTCCAGGTGTGGAGCAACTTCCTCCTACAGTGGAAATTCCTGCTTCTGAATCCACGGAATCGAATATTTCCATTCGTTTTTATTCTCCATTAGTACGAAATATTGCACAACAAGAAGGATTAAGTCAGCAAGAGCTAGACCGTATTCCAGGTACCGGATCTGAAGGTCGGGTAACTAAACAAGATGTATTCGATTATTTGCAAAATCGTACAGGAAACCATTCGGTATCCTCCAATACGCAATCTGTTCATATTCCGGAGAAAACTGTTAATTCAGCAAGCCAACCAGTTCAAGTTGTTAGATCTTCCAATGGAGACGAAATCATAGAAATGGATCGCATGCGTCGCTTGATAGCCGATCATATGGTTCAAAGCGTTCATACTTCTCCGCATGTTTTTTCAGTGGTGGAAGCTGATGTGACCAATTTAGTGAACTGGCGAAATAAAATTAAAGATTCTTATAAAAAGGCTGAAGGAGAGAACATTACTTTTACTCCTTTGATAATTGAAGCGATCGCTAAAGCAATTAAAGATTTTCCATTAGTGAATGTTTCTGTTGACGGGTATAATATCATTCGTAAGAAAAATATAAATATTGGTATGGCTGCGGCCTTACCATCTGGAAATTTAATTGTTCCAGTCATCAAGAATGTGGATCAATTAAGTCTATCAGGGATTTCTAAGTCGGTCAATGATCTGGCAAATAGGTCACGTGCCAACAAATTGAAACCTGATGATACTCAAGGAGGAACGTTTACATTCACGAATATAGGGGCCTTTGGAAATATCTTTGGTATGCCTATTATCAACCAACCTCAGGCAGCTATTTTAGCTGTGGGTTCCATTAAAAAGAAACCTGCGGTATTGGAAACAGAATTTGGAGATGTCATCGCTGTACGGCATATGATGTATATTTCGATGTCGTATGATCATCGGGTAATTGATGGGGCTTTAGGAGGCTCGTTTATACGACGGGTCGCTGATTATTTAGAGCAATGGGATGTGGATCGTACTATTTAGGTAAATCCTATCAATAAGATATTAAAAAGAAGAGGGAGGAAATTTAATTTTCCTCCCTCTTCTTTTTTTATATTTTTTTAATTCACTTAGGTTTTTTGAACATTTAATCGGGTTTTTACCATGTATTTATACCGGAAATATAGTAAACAGGATGAGGTTAATAAACCTAAAGTCAACCCATACCAAATGCCCTTTACACCAAAGTCTAACGTAATTCCCAATAGGTATGCGATAGGTAAGCCAACTACCCAATAAGCAAAAAAAGTAATAAAAGTTGGAATGTTTACGTCGCCAATACCCCGCAATACACCTAGACCTACGACTTGGGTTCCATCAAATAACTGAAACATCCCGGCGATAATCAACAGAGGTGCGGCTAAAGCAATCACTTCTAAATCTTTAGATATCATGTACGGTAGATATTGATTGAAGATAGCGAAGATTAAAGCGCAAATAATCATAAATACAATGACGAGGTGGTAGGAAACAGAAGCGAACTTCTGTAAGCGGAAATAGTTTTTATTTCCGAAGCTATTCCCAATTTTTATCGTTGCAGCGGCCGCAATTCCACTCGCCATCATATAGGTCATTGCCGCTAAGGTTATGGCAGTCTGATGGGCTGCTTGTTGAATAGCTCCTATTTTTCCTGCAATTAATGCTGCGGCAGCAAATGCGCCTATCTCAAATACATATTGCATAGCTACTGGTGCGCCTATTTTTAATATTTTTTTAACCCGACTCATATCAATGAACTTAATATTGAAATGATCGATATAACGCTTAAAGTTTTTAGATTTTAATACATACCAAACCATTACAAGCATCATTAGAATACGATCGACTAGCGTAGCTATACCAACTCCTCGCACTCCCATCGCAGGAATGCCAAACATCCCTTTTACTAGAATAATTGCTAATATCACATTCAATACATTCCCCCAGATACTGATATTCATTGCTTGTTTCGTGTAACCTAATCCTTCTGCAAATTGTTTGAAGGTGTTGAATATCATGAGCGGTAAGATCGAAAGGCTTAAAATCAATAAATATGGTTTTGCAGTTTCTACAACAAGTGGATCTTGATCGGCATGTTGCATGGCATACATGGAACCATAATATACGGTAAGAAATAATAAGATGGCCGAGATAATATTCAACCATAGACTGTTAGATAGTAATTGAGCACATTCTTTAAGGTTGGATCGACCATTTTCTTGGGCAATTAATGGCGTCAATCCATAGGCTATACCTAAACCAATGACTAAAACAACCATAAATACAGAATGGACTAAGGATACTGCAGCTAAGGAAATGGTGCCTGCAAATTGACCTACAATAATGGTGTCAGCAGTTTGAACTAGCGTATGACCAAGTTGAGAAATGACAACTGGTCCAGCTAATGCCGCCGTACTGAGGTAATACATTTTGTTGGATTGGAACTGCTTGAACATGGATTTATTTTTTAAGGCCTCAAAGTTACAAAGTAAATTTCAGGTACAACGGTCATAGTCAGGTTAAGTTTTTGTTTCGAAATATTTACAGGAAATTATTGTCCATAATAAATAATAGACTTAACTTAGCCTAGTTAATAATATTGTAAACGAGATGAATTTAGCATTTTTAAATATTGGTAGCCAAGAGATGATTTTAATTGTCTTGGTCGCGTTGTTGTTATTTGGAGGGAAAAAATTACCAGAATTAGCTAGAGGTTTAGGGCGTGGAATTCGTGAATTTAAAGATGCGTCTGAAGGAATAAAAAAAGAGATTTCTGAGCAAATCAATAATTTTGAACGCGAGGTAGATGTCATTAAGTCGGATATAGAACAAGAACCGACAACTAGTTATGCACAAACTGAATCAACGGATACAGAAAAAAAGGATGATCAAGAGCAAGTAGCGAAAAGTGCTCCGCAATTTTCAGCTCCTACAGGAACTTACGAACATCAACCATATACCACACCTACTGCCGACGATTATTATAGCTACGGCTATAAAGATCATTTCGCAAGTGATGAACCTGGGGCTGCTCAAGAAACGGCTACAGAAGAAGGAGCTTCTGCTGAAACAACTGTAGCAGCAACCACCGAGGAATCTAAAGAAGAAACAAAAAACGTCTAAAAAATACTTATCTACGATAGCAAGCTGTTGATTTTCTTCGACAGCTTATTTTTTTATTTTTAATATATGATGATTAGCCATGAACATGTCGTTTCGCAAGAGTTGAATCTCAGCGAAAAGCAAGTGCGTACAACGATGGAGTTACTGGATGAAGGGGCCACTATACCTTTTATTTCTAGGTATCGTAAAGAACTTACTGGAAGTTTGGATGAAGTACAAATTACCAGTATTCGAGATCGTATTCAGCAATTAAGGGAATTAGAAAAACGTAAAGAGGCTGTTCTGAAATCCATCAATGATCAAGGGAAGTTGAGCCCTGCTTTGGAAGAGCAGATTAAACAAGCTGCGACAATGGCGATATTAGAGGATATTTATTTGCCTTATAAGCCTAAACGTAAAACCAGAGCTTCTGTAGCTCGTGAGAAAGGGTTACAGCCACTGGCTGATCTACTCTTAGAACAAGAACGAATTGATATCGATAGTATAGCTCAGACGTATACAGATGCCGATAAAGGTGTAAATACAGTGGAAGAGGCCTTGTCAGGTGCGAGAGATATTATTGCAGAGCAAATAGCTGAAGATGCTCAAGTACGTGCTCATGCCAGAAAGGTTATTCTAGAAAAAGGAAATTTTGTTTCCAGAGTGGTTCCAGGAAAAGAAGAAGCTGCTTTAAAATACAAAGATTACTTTGAATGGACTGAATCTCTTAAAGATGCGCCGTCCCATCGTGTATTGGCTATGCGTAGGGGAGAAAAGGAAGAATTATTGTATTTAGATATTGAAGCTGAAGAACAACATTTATTACCTGGAATTGAAAAACTATATATTAAAGGAAATAATACGTCATCAGATCAAGTGCATTTAGCCTTGTTGGATTCCTATAAAAGGTTGTTAAAACCTTCTATGGAAACGGAAGTGCGGGTGCTGACTAGACAGAAGGCAGATGAAGAGGCAATACGTGTATTTGCTGATAATGTTCGTCAATTGCTTTTGGCAGCTCCTTTAGGACAAAAAAGACTGTTAGCTATAGATCCAGGCTTTCGTACAGGTTGTAAAACAGTCGTTTTAGATGCTCAAGGAAATCTATTGGAAAATACCGCAATATTTCCGCATACTGGTGCTGGTGGGAATGTGGAAGCTGGAAAAACGGTAAAGCATTTAATTGATAAATATGCTATCGAAGCGATAGCAATTGGTAATGGTACGGCTGGAAGAGAAACGGAAGATTTCGTGAGGAAGTTGAATATCCAAGGGGTAGATGTGGTGATGGTGAATGAGAGTGGAGCTTCCATTTACTCAGCAAGTGAGACAGCTAGGGAAGAGTTTCCTGATCATGATATTACGGTGAGAGGAGCAGTTTCAATTGGAAGACGATTGATGGATCCTTTGGCTGAACTGGTGAAAATTGATCCTAAATCTATCGGTGTTGGTCAATATCAGCACGATGTAGATCAACATAAATTACAAACAGCCTTGGATGATACAGTTATCTCCTGTGTGAATGCAGTAGGGGTAGAATTGAATACAGCGTCTAAACAGATTTTATCGTATATTTCAGGTCTTGGGCCAGCATTAGCACAGCAAATAGTAAATTATAGAAAGGAAAATGGTCCTTTTAAATCGAGAAGAGAATTAAAGAAAGTGCCAAGGTTGGGAGATAAAGCCTTTGAACAAGCAGCTGGGTTTTTGAGGATCCGTCAAGCTGAACATCCTTTGGATGCATCTGCAGTTCATCCGGAGCGATATGCATTGGTTGAGCGCATGGCGAAAGACCTTGGAGTTCAAATACCTGATCTGATGAAGGATGATCAACTCCGTAAGTCAGTGAACTTGAGAAATTATATAAGTGAAGATGTGGGCTTACCTACGTTGAATGATATTATGGCCGAGCTTTCTAAACCAGGTCTTGATCCTCGTGATCAGTTTGAATCTTTTTCCTTTACCGAAGGGGTCAATAGCATATCAGATTTGCGTGTCGGAATGAAGTTGCCAGGTATTGTAACGAATATCACGAACTTTGGAGCTTTTGTAGATATTGGTGTTCATCAAGATGGTTTGGTTCATTTAAGTCAGTTGGCTAACCATTTTGTTTCTGATCCGCATGAGGTAGTGAAGGTACAACAACATGTTCAAGTGACTGTGACCGAAATCGATGAACGCAGAAATAGAATTGGTCTAACCATGAAAACAGAGGAAAGACCAGCTAAGAAAAGAGTGGAAAAAAAGGAGTCTCGCTACAATGATAACCGTTCCAATGAATCGGATATGGCGAGCAAATTAGCAGCTCTAGCCAGTAAGTTTAAATAGGGTATATTCCAATAAACATAGTTTATGTAGTAAATAAAAAAGGTTAATCGCATCGATTAACCTTTTTTATTTCAGGGGATTTAACAAACCAAAAACTGATTTATTAATATTTATCACATGTGCACCCGATAGGACAGTGCATGATGGTTGTTTTAATAAATCTTAATACTTTCATCTTTGAAATTATAAACTTTGAAAAATTAATAGATACGTCCTAATAAAAGGGATAAATCAGCCTAAATCTAATGCTATGAAAAAATACCTCTTTATTTTAGTTTATATTATTTTGCTATTTCCGTCTTGTAAAAGTAAACCTACTCAAGAACAGGTGATTGTAAAAGAATCGAATCAGAAAGTTTTTTTGGATGTTAAAACCGGTAATCACCTGGAAGCTTCAGAAAAGTCGGGAGAATATACCATTAAAACGACAGGTACAGATCCTTACCTTTCTTCGAAACCATTAACAAGCAAGCTTAAGCAAGATAATTTTGTGTTGACGTTCGAATACACGAGTTCTGCGGAGTTTGGTATGCAAATATTCTTTACACCTCCTACGACAGAAGGAAGATCCGTAAATAATATTAAAGTTGCGCAAAACAACTCCTGGAAATCCTTTTCCATTGATTTAGGAGAAAAGATTAAGGAATTAGGTTGGGGGAATGCGGGCCATTTATTAAGAATTGATGTGGGAAATAAAGTAGGAACAACCATTCAAATTAGAAATATAGGCTTTAGAGAGCGTACCGAGGAAGAAATGAAAATTGCAAAAGAAAAAGAAGATTTCTTAGCGAATGATAAATTAACTAATGATAAACTTAAAAGTTATTTAACTCAAACATTCACTTCCAGTATAACAGCAGTAAAAGTGGGATTAAATGAGGTAACAATTACAGGTAAAGTTCCTAATGCTGCAGATGGGTATTCGTTAGTAGAATTAGTTCCAGGTTCGCAGATTTATAATTTTAAAACCCTAGGTGCTGCATCGGCAATTACTGCGACTAATTTTGAAATCAAATTGCCAAGAACAAATACTTCGGAAAGATTAACCTATGACCGAGGTTTATCCAGATGGGCTATAGTTAAAGGAAGCGCAACAAATTATCAGTTACAATCACATGCGCATTATGCAGATGAAATTGCGGCTAGCAGAAGCTTGCCACTTCAGAAACCAAAAACACGTAAAGGCTTAGGTGGTTTTAATGTAGATAGAGGATTTTTATCGGATATTGATGAATTAGGAATCACTTCTGCTACAGTCAATGTAAACCTAACAGGAATGATGCATTTGACCGATCCAGGAAACTCTATTGCACATACTTACCAAGGCAAGACTTATTATTTCAAAAGAGGCAGCGTAGAAAACTTAGATCGTACATTTAAAACCACAGCTGAGAAAGAGATTGTTGTTGCAGCGATAATTTTATTACAAGGAGCAGCACAAAGTGCCGATCCTGCAGTAGGTAGGTTGTTAGAACACCCTGATCATAAACCAGGTGAAAACGTGTTTTTTACCATGCCTAGAATGGATAATTTAGCGAGTGTACATTGTTATTCAGCGGCATTAGACTTTTTAGCAAGTCGCTATTGTCAAGCTGGAAATCCTTATGGACGTATTCATCATTTCATAATGCATAATGAAGTAGATCAAGGAGTGGTATGGACTAATATGGGGGATGGTAGACCTTTGTATGTATTCTTGGATAACTATTATCATTCGATGAGGTTGGCACATAATATTGTTCGCGGTTATGACGAGCATGCGGAGATATTTGCTTCTTTTACCCATTCCTGGAATGAGTCAGCAACCGGAGGAGACTATTTTGCAGGATTCTATACCACGAAAGAAATGGCCGAAGGATTGATCAGTTACTCTGAAAAAGAAGGAGACTTCCAATGGGCTTTGGCTTGCCACCCTTATCCGGAAGATCTTAATGAGCCGAAAACTTGGAATGATAAACGGGCAACTTTTAGCATGAATAGCCCATTGGTTACATTCAAGAATTTAGAAGTATTGGATGCCTGGATAAAATTACCGAAAAATAAATACAAGAATTCCATTAAAAGGACCTTATGGTTATCCGAAAATGGTACCAATTCTAGAACGTATAGTGAGAAAGATTTAAGTGAGCAAGCGGCAGGATTTGCTTATGCTTGGAAGAAGATGGTGCAATTGGATGGTATTGATGGAATCCAATGGCATAACTGGATTGACAATCGTAGTGAGTTTGGCTTACGTATCGGTTTAAGAAGATTTCCTGATGATGCTGATCAACCTGGAGGAGCTAAGCCAGTTTGGCATTTGTATAAAGCCGCAGGAACTGCTAATGAAAATTCAGCGTTCGAGCCTTATAAAGCTGTTATAGGCATTAGCAATTGGTCCGAAATTGATAAAAAACCTATCAATTAATTGGAGTATATATTATAGGTTAAATTAGTTGAAATCACCTAGCAGATTTTCAACGAAAATAAATCATCAATCGCGCTTTGGCTGAAGAGAGCAGCTGAGTT
>DAIQBS010000009.1:36431-89016 GCA_036781025.1 Sphingobacterium sp.
CAAAGCGCGATTTTAGTTTTCGACTGTTACGTTCCAAATTGCATAGGTTAATCCTATGATATTAATTTCTTTATTTTCCATTTAAACAGGTATTTTTGCAATTCCAAAAAATAAATAAGCATGCATAGAACACATACTTGTGGCGAATTAAGATTAGCAGATCTAGGAAAAACAGTGACCCTAAGTGGCTGGGTTCAGAAATCAAGAGATTTAGGAGGGATGACCTTTATCGATGTTCGTGATCGTTATGGTATTACTCAACTGACTTTTAATAGTGATGATGATGAAGCATTGCGTAGTCAAGCACGTGAATTAGGTAGAGAGTATGTGATTAAGGTAACAGGAACGGTCATTGAGCGTTCGAGTAAGAATACTAAAATTCCTACTGGTGAGATTGAAATTAAAGTTTCCTCTTTAGCCATTTTAAATGAATCTAAGCTTCCTCCATTTACTATTGAAGATGAGACTGATGGGGGTGATGATATCCGCATGAAATATCGTTATTTAGATATACGCCGTAATCCTGTTAAAAACAGCCTTATTTTTCGTCATAAAGTAACCCAAGAAGTTCGTAATTATTTATCAGCATTGGATTTCTGTGAAGTAGAAACACCTTATTTAATTAAGTCTACACCAGAGGGAGCACGTGATTTTATTGTTCCTTCACGCATGAATCCAGGTCAATTCTATGCCTTACCGCAATCCCCTCAAACCTTTAAACAATTACTCATGGTGGGTGGTTTGGATAAGTATTTTCAAATCGTTAAATGTTTCCGTGATGAAGATTTACGTGCAGACAGACAACCTGAGTTTACACAGATCGACTGTGAAATGTCCTTTGTAGAACAAGAGGATATTTTAAATATATTCGAAGGCATGACCCGTCATTTATTAAAGAACATTCATGGAATAGAATTAGAACAATTCCCTAGAATGACTTTTGATGAGGCAATGCGCACCTATGGTAATGATAAGCCAGATATTCGATTCGGAATGAAGTTCGGTGAATTGAATGAGGTTGCTCAACATAAGGATTTCGCTATTTTCAATAATGCGGAGTTAGTAGTCGGTATTGCTGTTCCGGGAGCAGCCAATTACACCAGAAAACAAATTGATGAATTGGTCGATTGGGTGAAAAGACCTCAAGTGGGCGCTTCAGGTATGGTGTATGCAAAATACGAGGCAGAAGGAGCTATTAAATCTTCTGTTGATAAATTCTATGACCAAGCTGATTTAAGCCAATGGGCAGCCATTACCGGTGCTCAAGTTGGCGATTTAATCTTAGTGTTGTCAGGTCCAGCAAATAAAACGAGAGCGCAATTGAGTGCATTACGTATGGAGTTAGGTAATCGTCTTGGTTTACGTAAACCCAATGAATTTGCTCCGCTATGGGTAGTTGATTTCCCTTTATTGGAGTGGGACGAAGATAGTCAGCGTTTCCATGCGATGCATCATCCATTTACATCACCAAAGTTGGAAGATATCGCATTGTTGGATACCGACCCAGGTAAAGTAAGAGCAAATGCTTACGATCTAGTATTAAATGGTAATGAAATAGGAGGAGGTTCTATTCGTATCCATGACCGCGATATGCAAGCTTTAATGTTTAAACACCTTGGATTTACTCCAGAGCAAGCGCAAGATCAGTTTGGATTCTTAATGAATGCCTTCCAATATGGTGCTCCTCCTCATGGTGGTTTAGCCTTTGGATTGGACCGTTTGACAGCAATTTTAGGTGGACAAGAGACCATTCGTGATTTCATTGCGTTCCCGAAAAATAATTCAGGTCGTGATGTGATGATTGATGCACCTTCTATTATTGAAAAAGCTCAATTAGATGAATTGAATATTGGTCTTTTGGAATCACAGCAATAAGTACTGCGTAATCACGTTAGGTAAATATTAAATTACTATATTTAAAAGTTGACTTGTTTAAAGTCAACTTTTATTTTTGCAGAATAACGACAAACACACCTATGGCGCAAACTACAGCTGATAAATTCTTAAAAGAAAGTGCGAGCAAATCATTTGATATGCAGCATCGTCAGATTATTCAGACTGCGATAGATAAATATACGCACAGTGCCCAGGTTGGTCAACAGAAGTTTTTTGATTTAGAGAATTCCAAAATCAAAGCTAATCTGATCAAATGGAAAACCATGGAAAACCTTGATCGTTATTTATTAGATTTTGAATCTAATTTTACCGCCAGAGGAGGAAAGGTTATTTGGGCAAATGATGCCAATGAAGCTAGAGAAGAGATTCTACGTATCATGGAAAGGCATCAAGCCAGTGCTGTCGTGAAGTCGAAGTCCATGGCTACAGAAGAAATTGATCTCAATCATTTTCTGGAATCCAAACAAATTGAATGCATCGAAAGTGATTTAGGAGAATTTATTATTCAGCTACTGGAGCAAAAACCCTATCATTTTGTCACTCCTGCCATGCACTTGACCTTGCAGGAAATTGCTCAATTATTTCATGAAAAATTTGAAACTCCATTAGAATCCAGCGCCGAAGAAATTACAATGAAAGCACGTGAATTACTTCGTGAGAAATATTTAACGGCTGATATCGGAATTACAGGAGCTAACTTCCTCTTGGCAGATACCGGTAGTATTGCTATTTCAGAAAACGAAGGAAATGCACGATTAACGACTACATTTCCTAAAGTACACATTGCTGTTGTAGGTATTGAAAAAGTGATTCCTAGCATTAAGGATCTGGATTTATACTGGCCACTTTTATCTACTCATGGTACCGGGCAAAACCTTACCGTCTATAACTCCATCATTAGTGGGCCAAAATCATCCACAGAGCGTGATGGCCCGGAAGAAATGTATGTCATCTTACTGGATAACGGAAGAACCAATGTATTGGAGCAAAAGGAGCAACGCCAAGGTTTATATTGCATTCGCTGCGGTGCTTGCCTCAATGTATGTCCTATCTATCAAAATATTGGGGGTCATACCTATAAAACGACCTATCAAGGACCTATAGGGTCACTTATTTCCCCACATTTAAATGGTATGAAAGAGTTTAAGCATTTGAGTTATGCTTCATCCTTATGTGGTAAATGTACCGAGGTTTGTCCTGTAGGTATTGATATTCAGAAAATGTTGTTGCTTAATCGCCGAGATGCCGTACAACAAGATTTAGTAAGCAGTACAGAAAAGAGGGGTTGGTCCTTATTTACCTGGGCGATTCAGAAAAGATCAATGATTGATTTATTTGGCGGCAAATTTAAAAACTTCTTTATTAAGCGGTTTTTTAAAAAAGCATGGGGTGATCAACGTGAATTACCGCCGATAGCTTCCAAATCATTTAGTCAACAATGGAAGGAAAAACAGAAAAAAGAAAAATAAAAAAAGAGGGTTGTTGCGAACAACCCTCTTTTTTACGATATGCCATTAATCTTCTTTAGCTTTAACAGCAACATTATTGGTTTCTATTAAGGATTTGCTGTTTTCTGCCATACGAATAAATTCTGCACGATATCCTTCTTCATCCTTTCCTTTAGCTTTTTTTGCACGAGAAATTAGTTGATCGAAATTGGCTTTCTGTTTATACTCCGATTCACGAATAAGCATTCCAAATTCAGCTACTGCAGTAGCGAATCGAAAATCCTCGGAAGCAGCTTGAATAGAAATCACCTTATTATTCACGATTACCTGTTGCAATTTGCTTACATCGCTTTTAGGTTCTTTATATCTAAACTTTACCGTTGCTAGTTCACCATTTTTCGAGCCTTTTATTTCCGAGTTATTTGGTTGATATTTTAATGGGTCAACCGATCCAGACCAATTACTCTGAGCACCAACCGGCACTATTTCATAAATGGCCGTTACGGCATGACCTACTCCCATATCTCCACCTAACTTCTGGTCATTATTAAAATCTTCAGCAGCCAATAATCGGTTTTCATAACCTACTAATCGATAGGCTTGCACATAAGCCGGGTTAAATTCAACCTGAATTTTTACATCTTTAGCTACGGTAAATAAAGTTCCGCCAAATTCAGTCACCATAGCTTTTCGAGCTTCAGCGATATTATCAATATAGGCATAATTTCCATGACCTTTATTGGCTAATAATTCCATTTTGCTATCCTTCAAATTGCCCATTCCGAATCCTAAAACTGTCAAATGAACATCACTTTTACTTTCTTTAGTAATTAACGTTTCCATATCCTTATCGCTGGAAGCGCCTACATTAAAATCACCGTCAGAAGCCAATATGATTCGGTTGTTACCTTGTTTTTTAAAATTTTCCCGAGAGATTTGATAAGCCATTTTGATTCCAGCACCTCCAGCAGTTGATCCACCAGCCTGCAATTCATCGATAGCTTGTTTAATTTTCATTTTTTCATTTCCCGCAGTACTTGGAAGTTTGATGTGTGCTGATCCTGCATAGGTGACTATAGCAACTTGATCTTGAGGCCTCAGTTGATCGACTAACAGCTTGAGAGAAGATTGAACAAGCGGTAATCGGTTAGGTCCATTCATGGATCCAGATACGTCAATTAAGAAGACAAAATTGGATGCTGGTAAATTTGCTGATGGTATATCTTTCGCTTTTAGAGCAATACGCATAAGGTGATGCTGTTCATTCCAAGGGGATGAAGCTAACTCGGTGTATATTTTTACAGGATCACCATTCGTAGGTGCTTCTAAGTTATATTGAAAATAATTAATCATTTCTTCAATTCGAACAGCATCTTTTTCAGGAATACTTCCCGAATTGATGATGCGGCGAACATTGCTATAGGAAGCAGCATCTACATCAATTGCGAAGGTTGATAAGGGTTCTTTGCTCGGACTCATAAATTTGTTTTCTTCAAAAGTACCATAGCTTTCGGAGGCGCTGTTGATGTTTAAACCTCTGATTAACACTTGTTCACGTTTAATTCCGTTATTTCCAGGAGTCATTTTAGATTTTGAAATGATCGTTGGAGATTGATATGCTGTGACAGTCAATTCATCTAAAATCAAATTCTCATCCATTGTTGGAGATAGGTATACGGTAATGTGACTTTTATTTGTGACGGAGACTGTAGCGGTTTGAAATCCCAATAAGCTTACCGACAAAAGATCCTTTTCCGTTGCTTCTATTTTAAAATTCCCGTCTTTATCGGATGTAGTTTTGATGGATTTATTAACAACCTCGATTAGAGCACCTGATAAACCTAAATTTTTATGGTCCTTATGTTTGATAGAACCAGTTATTTCTTTTGCGAAGCCTGCCTGCCATCCTACTAAGGAAACAAAAAGCATGGTAATTAAAGTGAATCTATTCATGATAATACAATTTTCACTAGGGATGCAAGAAAAATCAAATTTCCATAAGCGAAAAGAAATATTTAATTTTCCAATTCATTTATAGCTAAATACACCTTGCGCAAGCTGACAAATCATACGGATGAAGAATTATTACAAGCCTATTTAGGAAATAATGACCTTCATTATTTAGGTGACTTGTATCAAAGGCATAGTGAAATGGTGTATTATGTATGTTTGCGTTACTTCAAGGAAACCGAAAGAAGTAAAGATGCAGTCATGCAGATTTTCGAAGAACTCATCTCAAAAGTAAAAAAGCAACCCATTCAAGATTTCCCACGTTGGCTCTATGTAGTCAGTAAAAACCATTGCCTCATGGCTTTAAGATCTCAAAAAGGGAAAGAAGAAATAATTATTGATAATTTTGTGGAATTTGCTGTCAACCTGCATCAAGAGGAAAATAATGTGGAAAAAGAATTGCAGCTGCAAAATTTAGAACAATGTATTGATCATTTGATAGCACAACAAAAAACCAGTGTGCAATTGTTTTTTTTAGAACAAAAGTGCTATCAAGAAGTCGCTGAATTAACAGGTTATAGCTTGAAGGAAGTCAAGAGTTATATTCAAAATGGGAAGCGAAATTTAAAGAATTGCATGGAAAGGAGGCGTGATGAATAATCTTTTTGATTTGAACTACTTACGTAAGTATGTGCGTGCCGAATTAAGTTCGCAAGAAATGTATGAAATTGAGCGAGCATCTCATGAAGATGAAATGTTAGCAGATCTTATTGCAGGCCTTGAGGAAGAAAAATTCTTAAATGAAACGTTCCATAAAATAGATATTGACTCCGCTATTTATGAAAGGACACATCCTAAAAATAAAATTTTCTCTATAAACTATAAATGGTTAGGACTTGCAGCCTCAATAGTCTTGATTATAGGGTCTATTTTATATATCTATTTACCGCGGCAATTAGAACCTTCTGCTGCGGAAGCGATTATTGCCAGTGCTCCGCAAGAAGAGGCGATTTCTAATTCTTCTTTAAACGATGCGAATGCAGATAGTGCCTATGCAGATGAAATAGCCTCCAGCGACATCGTTCAACAAAAAGATATACCTAGTCCTCAGAAAGGAAAAGTTACGAGTGAACCTGTTGAAAAAACTACTGAGAAGAAACGCATAGAAGAATTATTAGCAGCGAATTTATCTCCCAATAAAGTTCCTGTTAATCCTGATTTATGGAGAAAAGAAGAAAAAATATGGCTCGATGAAGACTTACAAGGTCGAGTAGCGGGCATCTCCGTCAATAAAAATACTGGTACTGCAAATTTAAGGATACGTGGTACAAATACATACGGAGCCGCGCCTATTTCAAAAGAAGTAGATAATAATGCAAACTCTTCAACCATTATTGTAAACTTTGGAAAACAAAATAAAAGCAATGTTGTAGGGGCAATTGCTCCTCCCAAGCCTTCTTCCACCCAAGGTAATGTCAAATTTGCAACAGGTCGTGTTCTTGACCGTAGTTCCGGTAGACCGATTATCAACGCTTCAATAAAAGATTTGCAAACGAATCAAGTGGCTGTAACGGATTCTACTGGACAATATATCCTTCCAATTAATACAGCAAATGCTGAAATTGAAATTTTATCCATCGGCTATGAAGCACAGCGGATTATAGCAAGCAACAATAAAATTGTTCAGTTAAGTCCATCCATAAATGAAGTGGATGAAGTTGTGGTCGTAGGATATTCCGGTAAAAGTGCCAAATTCAAGTCCGAACCTTTGGTAGGTTGGGAAGCCTATAAAAAATACCTGGAAGAAAATTCAAATGAGTCTTTATTAGGCAAAGGGAATGTAACCCTTGTTTTTGATATCAATAACTTTGGTAGACCAATTGATATTGTCATAAAGAAAGGCGAATCAGATGCTCTGAATCAAAGAGCTATTCGTATTATTCAAAATGGCCCTGATTGGAAAAAAGGAAACGACGGTAAGAAAGTCGAAGTAAAGATTTCTTTTAAATAAATGGGGGATGGGACTAGTTTCGAAAGTGGTATTAGAGGAAGTTCCTCAGTTCGTTGCTATTGCGTTTGAACCACTGAGGAAATAATTTTACTGAAAAAACTGAATAAGTTTCAATATTCTTTCCATTCATTAAAATCAGCTTTTTCAGGTACTCTTGTTTCAAACATCCAGGGCAACCCTCTGAATACTAACTACTAAATACTAACTACTAACCTATCACATCTCCATTCTCGCCGATGGGGCGATATCTTGTCCTACGAAGTCTTGAATTAGAAATTTATGGTATCCAGCTATGGCGATCATAGCGGCATTATCGGTGCAATATTCAAATTTTGGGATAAATACGTTCCATTTATATTTTTCGCCCATCTCTAATAAAGATTTTCTAAGACCGGAGTTCGCTGATACCCCTCCGGCAATAGCAATATCTTTTACCCCAGTCAATTTAGCTGCTTTTTTGAGCTTGTTTAATAAGATAGAAACAATACGTTCTTGAACGGATGCACACAAGTCATTCATTTGTTCTTGTAAGAAGTTAGGGTTAGCCTTGAGTTCTTTCTGAACTAAATATAAAATGGCTGTTTTCAAGCCTGAAAAGCTAAAATTTAAATCTGCAATCTGTGGTTCAGGCAATTGAAAAGCAGTGGGATTTCCTAGTTGAGCATGTTTGTCGATTAGGGGACCCCCAGGATAAGGAAGATTCAAAATCTTAGCCGTTTTATCAAAAGCTTCACCTGCGGCATCATCCAACGTTTCGCCTAACAATTCCATTTCAAAGTAATTTTTGATCAAGACAATTTGCGTATGCCCTCCAGAAACGGTAAGGCATAAAAATGGAAATGTAGGTTTTGGATCCTCAATAAAGTGAGCTAAAATATGCGCCTGCATGTGATTTACTTCAATCAAAGGAATATCCATTGCTAGGGCAAATGATTTCGCAAATGAAGTTCCTACAAGCAGAGATCCTAAAAGTCCTGGTCCTCGAGTAAAAGCCACTGCATCTATCGCATTTTTGTGTATTTTTGCAGCAGCAATAGCTTGGTCTACCGTAGGGATTATATTTTGTTGATGTGCTCTTGAAGCTAACTCAGGAACAACCCCGCCATAGATTGCATGGATATCTTGATTGGCTATAACATTTGATTTAATTTCTCCATCTATACAGATTGAGGCAGATGTTTCATCACAAGATGATTCAATTCCGAGTATGATTGCCATTTTAGGGTTGTAATAAATAAAGCACAAAAGTATCAAAAAAATACTTAAAATAACGTTAATTAGCTTGCTCAGCATGTTGGCCTTGTTGTCCATTTTGCTGTTTTCCTTGCAATTTGCATCTGTGCAAACATTTTTAACCAAGAAAGTAGCCAATTACTTGTCCAAAGAATTATCCGCAAAAGTATCGCTCGATCGAATTTATATTAAACCTTTTTCCTCAATTAGTCTCAACGGATTTTCCTTAACCGATCAAAAAGGCATGACTATTCTTCAAGCGAAGGAATTGCAAGCCAATGTAAAACTCAGGCAGTTGTTACATAACAAGCTAGTCATTGAAGAATTGACCTTAGATCAAGGGTTTGTGAATTTTCAAATTCATGCTGATGGTTCTAATTTTCAATTTCTAATCGATTATTTTACACCTAGAAAAACCGATCAGCAACCTACGAAAAAAGGGGTTGAATTGAGCCTCCAGCACATCAAACTGAAAAACAATCATTTCAAATACATTAACCACACTAAAAAACATCAACAGCATGTTGTTGATTTCAGTGATATTGATCTTCAAAAATTAAATGGCGAGATAGCTAATATATTTTACGATAGCACCCATTTTTCAGCTGCGATCAAGCAACTTAAATTTATAGAGAAATCTGGTTTTCAAGTGAAGGAGTTGAGTACTTCTACGAGAATTTCTTCTCGGGAAATGGAATTTGACCAACTTAAATTAATCACGAATCGTTCCGAAGTAGGTCGTTATTTAAAATTCACTTATCAAGATTTCTCAGATTTTTCAGATTTTATTCATAAGGTGCACATGGAAAGTACCTTTGATGAAGTCTATGTGGATTCAAGAGATATTGAATATTTTGCTCCCGATTTAAAGAACGTAAGATTTACGGCATCTCTAATTCAGGGAAAAGCCAATGGAACTGTAAGTAATCTACAAGCACAACATGCGCATATCAAAACCGGTAAAGAGACGGAGTTAATTGGAGATTTCAGTATTGTTGGTTTACCGAATATCAATCAAACCATTTTTGATTTTCAATTGGCATCATTACAAAGTTCAGCTACTGATGTAGAACTCTTAGTACCACAATTGGCGAATCGAAATCTTTTTAAATTACCAACTCCAGTACATCAATTTGGAAAAATAAATTATCAAGGAACATTTCATGGCTTTTATAATGATTTTGCTGTGGAGGGGAATTTCCAAACAAATTTAGGGGACTTATCTACTAAAACGGCAATCAATTTAAAGCAAGGAATCGCATACTCTGGAAGTGTGATAGCGCCTGAATTTCAAATTGGTAAATTATTGAGCAGTAATTCTTTAAAAAACACAAAACTAGATCTTAGTTTTTCAGGAGAAGGATTAACTCTGCCAGATTTATCCTTACAAATTGATGGTTCTTTAAATCATTTTCAATACAATGACTACCAGTACGATAGTGTAGCAGTACATGCCGATTTACTGAATCAATTACTGGGTGTACGAGGAGATATTAATGATCGAAATGTTAAACTTGCTTATGAATCGCAAATTGACTTTCAACAAGATGAGACCATTTATGATATTGATGCCTCGATTGATCAAATCAATTTCAATCAATTAGGATTATTTAAACAGGATAGTATCCTTGTTTTCGATACTTTCATCAGCACGCAGCTGAAAGGAAACAATCTGAATAATTTAAATGGAAACTTGTCCACAGGTCAGATTTCCATGTCTACTAAACGAGGTGAATTTACCATTGAGAATTTATTCTTTTCTGCAGAAGGAAATGAAAAAGACCGTTTGTTGTTGCTGACTTCCAATGTGCTTGATGCAGAAATGAAAGGTGTTATTGACCTAAACACCATTGTTCCATATTTTAAAGCTTTAGCGATGCGATATGCTCCCGCTATTGGATTCGATGTAGAGCCCTATCGCGAGCAGGATTTTGACTTGAAAGTTACTATCAAATCCTTTGATCCGGTATCCGCATTTTTAGATCCAAATTTGACCTTACAAGATGGAGCACGTCTGAATGCACAATTCTCCTCCAGCGACTATACCGCGAAATTTTCGGCATACAGTCCTTTGGTAAAATACAAAGGCTTTCATCTTCAAAATCTAGAAGTCGAAGAAAGTGCGGATGAACAGGATTTCTCTCTAAAACTAACTGCTGATAAATTCTTCTTAAGCGATAGCCTATTTGTCAATAAGGTGGTGATCAATAATGTACTGGCTAAGGATAGTTTGTTTTTTCAAATTAATGCTTCAGAAGAGCAAGATCCTAATATCTTACGTCTGAATGGGAATATCCATTTTGCGCAGAATAAACCAGCCTACATTCAATTCAATAAATCGGATATTATCATTAATCATGAACCTTGGGCTTTGAATACGGATGCTCAATTACGTGTTTCCAAAGGGAAATTTTATTTAAATAACCTAAAGGTTACTCAAGGTAAGCAAAAGGTGCTGTTTGATGGAATTATATCTAATGAAGATGATCAACTAAACGTTAGTTTTGATCATTTCAACTTACGATCATTAGAACCCATGTTAAACCCTTTAGGGGTTAAATTAGATGGAGAATTAAATGGAAACTTTGAATTGCATTCTATTTTTAAGAAACCATATTTATCAGCGAATATAAATACATCACCATTGGTGTATAATAAAATTCCAATAGGTCAATTGAAACTATTAGCAGATTTTAATCCGGAAGATAAAAAGGCGAATTTGGACATACAGCTATTGGATGATCGAAATCGAGGATTAAATTTAAAGGGCTATTATTTGATGGAAGGAATCGATCAAACCATTCAATTGACGGGTACACTTAAAGAAGCAGAGCTCATCTTGTTGCAACCATTTGTAAGAAATTTGGCTTCAAATTTAGAAGGAAAGGTAAGTGCTGATTTGGAAATTGGAGGAACCTTAAAACGGCCAAAAATAAAAGGTATAGCTAAAATTCAGTACGCCACCTTAATGGTCAATTACCTGAAGACAACGTATCAATTAACCAATGAAACGGCTATTATTGATCAGAATAACATTTTGATTAATAACTTAAAAATTGCAGATGATAATGGACATTTGGCACATGCCTCCGGAATTATCAATCTTAATAATCTTCGGAATCCATATATTGATGTGGATATATCGACGAATAATTTTATGATATTAAACACCAATTATAAGGACAATAACTTATTTTATGGAAAGGCATATGCAACAGGGACTTTTGCCTTTAAAGGACAAACTTCTGCGATAGATATTGATATTAAAGCACGATCGGAAGAGAATACATCGATCACCATTCCATTCAACAATGCCATGACGGTGACCGATAGTGATTTCATCTATTTTGTCAGTAAAGATTCCAGCGAGAATAAAGTCAATGCCTCCAAATATTTCCTCAAAGGTTTAACCATGAATATGGATTTAACTTTTACACCAAGTGCGGAAGTGAATTTACAAACCGACTTAGGCTCTTTGCGGGGAAATGGAACCGGAGAGATAAGTTTAAAATTATCTACATTGGGTGATTTTGAAATGTTCGGTGATTATGTGGTTAATTCAGGTAAATTCCATTTCACAGCACAAGACTTTATCAATAAGTATTTTGATATCAAACAAGGGGGTACCATCCGTTGGACAGGATCACCATCTGCTGCGACGATTAATTTGGTGGCTATTTATCAGCAAAGAACTTCCATTGGCGCCTTGTATAATGCTGCCGGAAGGGCAGGGCAGGATGAACGAGTACTGGCACAAGCAGATATGAATATCAAAGGAACACTAAGTAGACCCGATGTAACTTTTGATTTGAATTTCCCTCAGAATCCTTATGTTCGAGATGAGCTACAAACGTATTTACTGGATGCCAATAATGTGAATCAGCAGGCACTTAGCTTGATCGTTCGTCGTAGTTTTACAGCCAGTTCTTCCAATGAAATTGGTCGAGAAGTAAATAATACCCTATTATCAGCAGGAACGGAAATAGCTTTTAATCAGCTGAACAATATCCTGGCACAATCCCTTAATATTAACTTTTTAGATTTTAATATTCGATCGTTAAACGATGCTTCGGCGTCCTTCCGTTTCTTTAATGATCGTTTGGTACTTACCGGAGGTGTTGTGGACCGTAGGAACATACAAACCACTGATCTTACCTTTTTCTCCAATCAAGTTGCCACCGATGCTGAATTGACCTATAAAGTACGTAGAGATGGTAGCTTGATGTTTAGGGCATATAACCGTTTAAATACCAGAAATATACTTTTCACTCCTACTGATGATTATATCAATGCCGTGGGAATTGTCTATCGTCAGGAATTTAATACCTTTCGTGAATTCTGGAAAAAAATGTGGATGATTCGCTTACGTAAAGAATCAGAAGGAGCGATGCAAAAACTGGTAGAACCTTCACCAAGTTCCAATTAAGCTAAAAATTTAACAATTAAAGCATTTCTTTCTTGCTCTATACTAAGGGTACATTCAGGCTGTTTGGCGCGATTATACCAATACCTCGCATTCCACAAATCCCCTTCTACTCGGTGCAAATAGGCATGCACATGTGCTGATTCCCGATCCTCCAGATGATCTATTAAATCATGTGCCGTTTTCCAATCTCCTTTGGCATCATACCATAAGGATTTAAGTTGAACCGGCCAGGAGTAATCAGGTTCATTTGCAGCTAATGTATCGTTAAAATCTGAAAGTGTCATGCCCTAAAATTACAATAAAATAAAAGATTATCGTATGTCCTAAAGCTATAATTCAGTAGGGGACATTTTTTCGTTAAGCGGATCTCCCATGGATCTCCCGCGGATCTCCTTCGGATGTTGGTCGTAAAAATGCGCATCATATCCGAAGATGATTCATCTGAAATAGGTTTAAAAAAGATAAGATTCCATAAGCTAGAATAAAGGATTGCCTAAAGTGCTTTACAACTTGATAGGATATTAATAGCTAGGATAGCAATACTCCATAGTACCTCGTTATTTTAGATTTTTTCAATAAATGATAAGTAATCTCGTGATTTTAATAATTAATCAAAATGATAGCTGAATTTTTGAAATTAATTGGGGATTAAACAACTCAATTGGTTCAGATTTTCCAGCGATTTCAAGCCTTAAAATGATCTTTTTTTAACTGCTACCACTTTGCCCCACTTCAGGTGATTTTTGCTGTGTTTTATGCTGAAATAGCGTGGTTTATCGTTTCCAAACAGCGAAAAAAAGCAGATTTGATACAAAATATAATGAGTTGAATTTCAATCATATCCTTTGTTTTTGCTATCTCTGCGTGGTTTTTTGTGGCTTATCCTGTATGTGGAAAACTTTTTTGTGGGGCATTGTGGGAGATTGTGGGAGAAAGTGTATACTTTTACATTATAATTAATGTAGGGTAGTACTATATGATTCAATTAATCGGAGAATTCGAATGCAAGTTGGACACCAAAGGAAGAATGGTGGTTCCTGCTGCGCTTAAACGGCAGTTGCCGGATGCGGAGCGGGAGGGGCTTGTTGTGAATCGTGGTTTTGAGAAAAATTTAGTGATTTATACCCGAGATGAATGGAATAAAAAGATGCAACAATTAGCCAAGTTGAATCAGTATAATGCGAAGAACAGAAATTTTGTTCGCCAATTTATGCGTGGTGCAACAGAGCTAGCCTTGGATGCGGCAGGAAGAGTATTACTTCCAAAAGGTTTGTTAGAGTATGCTGAAATAGATGGAGAAGTGGTGTTGGCTTGTCAATTTGATAAAATTGAAGTGTGGTCGAAGCCGGTATACGACGAATTGATGGGTGAGGATATGGGAGAAGATTTTGCAGCATTAGCAGAAGAAGTAATGGGTGGATTTGATTTCGGAGGTATGGACAATGAGTAAGGAAATCGGATACCATGTGCCAGTGATGTTGCAGGAATGCATCGATGCATTAGCTATTAATCCTGAAGGGGTTTATGTGGATGTGACTTTCGGTGGTGGAGGACATTCCAAGGAGATTATTAAGCATTTAGGGCCTAAAGGTCGATTGATAGCTTTTGATCAAGATCCTGATGCGATTCACAATGCGATACCAGATGAGCGATTTACATTGATTCATCAGAATTTTAGATTCTTGAAAAATTATTTGCGCTTAGAAGGTATAAAGCAAGTTGATGGGATATTAGCTGATTTGGGTGTTTCTTCCCATCAGTTTGATGCAGCAGATCGTGGTTTTTCTATTCGTTTCGATGCAGATTTAGATATGCGTATGGATCAGGTTTCTGATTTAGATGCGAGGAAGGTATTGCAAACCTATTCGGAAGAGGACTTGCATCGGATTTTTGGTATGTACGGAGAAATTCAAAATGCGAAATCATTAGCCAAAACTATTGTAACGGCAAGATTGACGAAGGAGATCCAAACTGTCGCAGAATTGAAGACTGTCATACAGAAATTAGTTCCAAAAGGAAAAGAACATAAATATCATGCGCAAGTGTTTCAAGCATTGCGCATAGAAGTAAATAAAGAATTAGAGGCTTTGCAAGAATTCTTAATCCAAACTACGGGGGTATTAAAGGAGGGGGCACGCTTGGTGGTGATGTCTTACCATTCTTTGGAGGATCGTCTGGTGAAGAATTTTATGGCAAAAGGAAAATTTAAAGGAGAGGTGGAGAAGGATTTTTTTGGTAATGAAATTAAGCCTTTTAAAGTAATTAGTAGAAAAGCTATCGTAGCTAGTGCAGAAGAAGTGCAAGAAAATAATCGTGCGCGGAGTGCAAAGCTTCGAATTGCTGAAAAATTGATTGTGGAGGAGTAAATGGCGAAACAGAATACCATAAAACAAAAAGAGTTAAGTGAAGAGGTTCAAGAAGAATTGTCTGATGCGGTAGAGGAAAAGGTTGAAGAGACGGAGAATTTTCTAAAGACTTTTTTTTCGCAGCAAAAGTTGTCTGCATACCTCGTTACTAAGAACTTGCCATTTGTGGCATTTCTTGCTTTTTTGGGTTTATTGTATATCAGTAATAGGCATTTGGCGGAAAATACGGTTAGAAGAATTGATAAGTTGGGACGAGAAGTGAAAGAGTTGAGTTGGGATTTTAAATCATTGAATGCAGAGTTGATGAAATTGACGACGCAGACAGAAATAGCAAAACGTGCGGATACTTTAGGGTTGAAAGAACGTACAGAACCACCTATAAAACTAGAAATTGTAAAGGAAAACAAGTAAAGCATACCAATAAATGAATATTAGGAAATCCATATTGATTAGGGTGTACCTGGCGTTCGGGCTAATGGTATTTGGCGCTTTGTTGGTGTTCGGGAAATTATTGCATTTACAATATATTGATGGAGATCGTTGGCGCAATATTGCAGATAGTTTAACCATTAAAGAGCGTGTGGTAGAAGCGGCAAGAGGAAATATTTATTCCAATGATGGAAGTCTGTTGGCAACATCAGTACCTGAATATGATATTCGTTTTGATGCCATGGCAATTCCAGTTGAAGATAATGATGTTTTCAATGCACATGTGGATTCATTAGCAATTCGATTGTCTAAATTTTTTGGGGATAAATCTTCACGTCAATACCTTGTACAATTAAAAGAAGCGAGGGCTAAAAAACAACGCTATGTTTTATTGAAACGTGCTGTTAGTCATCAAGATCTAAAAGAATTGAGGAAATTTCCTTTATTCAAAACGTTTAAAGAAGGTAAGCAAAGATATTCCAGCAGTTTAATTGCTGTACGAGAGAATAAACGCATTTTACCATTTACAAATCTTGCGGCAAGAACTATAGGGTATAAAAATACCAAGGGTGATACGGTACGAGTAGGGTTAGAGGGAGCCTATGGAGATTATATCGAGGGAAGAAGCGGGGTGCAATTGATGCAACGTATTGCAGGAGGGGTTTGGATCCCAGTCAATCGGGAAATGGAAGTCGCACCTACTGATGGATCTGATATTATAGCTACAATCGATGTTAATATGCAGGATATGGCTCAACGAGCCTTGGAGAAGCAATTGATTGAAAGTGATGCGGATAATGGCTGTGTCGTATTGATGGAAGTGAAAACAGGAGAGGTTCGAGCGATAGCCAATTTTACCAGAGATTCAGAAGGGGTTTTTAGAGAGAAGTTTAATTATGCCATCGCTCAAGGTGCAGATCCGGGATCAACCTTTAAGGTAGCATCTTATTTAGTTGCGCTAGACGATGGAAAAATCGATACCAATACCATTGTTGATGTAGGAAATGGAACCTATAAAGTTCCTTCCCATACAATAAAAGATTCACATGCTCCTAAAAAGTCAAGAATGACTGCAAAAGAAGCATTTGAAGAATCTTCGAATGTTGGTGTGGCAAAGTTGATTCATCAGTCATATGGTGATAATCCGTCGAAATTTACAGGTAAGTTACATAAATGGGGAATGAATCAACCTTTAGGATTACAAATTCCAGGGGAAGCTAATCCATGGGTGAAAATGCCAAGTAGTCGCTCTTGGAGTAAATTATCTTTATTTCAAATGGCTTACGGGTATGAATTAAAATTAACTCCATTGCAAATGCTGACCTTATTTAATGCGGTAGCGAACGATGGAAAAATGATTGCTCCATTATTTGTGAAAGAAATTCAGCATTTAGGAAATACGGTAAAGAAATTCGATGCTCGTGTGATCAATGATCAGATAGCATCTAAAGATGCTATTAAAAAAATGCAGGCGATGATGATTGGAGTGATGGAAGAAGGTACTGGGAAAAAATTAAGGAGTCCTTTATATTCTTCTGCAGGTAAAACCGGTACAGCACAAATGGCTGATGGAGACCGTGGCTATGGTGCTCGTCGATATCAATCCTCCTTTGCGGGATATTTTCCAGCAGAAAACCCGAAATACTCCATGATTGTGGTCATTCGTAATCCTAGAAAAGGATATTACGGTGGCGCCATTGCTGGACCAGTATTCAGGGAGCTTGCTGATATGGTGTATGCGAATGATTTATCCTTACATCATACGTTCAATCAACGGGTCGTGACAAGCAGTGGCTCTAAGACACCATATACTTTGAAAGGTTCGAAAGAAGCGACAGCCAAAGTATATGAAAAGTTAGGTTTTAAGACCATTAACTGGAATGCTATTGTGCAAACCGATAAAGATAGTGCCAACCAAACTGCTGCGGCATTCACCGAAGTGCAGTTTCAGGAAGGTGTAGTTCCAAATGTGAAGGGGATGGGATTAGTGGATGCCTTATTTGCATTGGAAAATTCAGGATATAAGACAACGGTAAGGGGTAAAGGTAAAGTAGTCAATCAATCACTAGCTGCAGGTCAACGTTTAAAAGCAGGGACGCAGGTGTTAATAGAGTTGAATTAATATGATTTTAAAAGAACTGTTACATGCTATTCCGGTAAAGGATTACAAGGGAAGCTTAGATATCCCGGTAGAAAGTATCTGCCTGGATTCAAGAAAAGCTGCTCCTGGAGGATTGTTTGTTGCAGTGCGAGGTCATCAAACAGATGGACATTTATTTGTAGATAAAGCTATAGAAGCCGGAGTTTCTATTGTGGTTGTTGAAGAATATCCTAAGACCATCTTAGAAGACCGAGTATATATTTTAGTGGATGATTCCTCCTATGCATTGGGAGTTATTGCCTCTAATTTTTATGGAAGACCTTCTACTAAATTAAAATTAGTAGGCGTTACAGGAACAAATGGTAAGACCACGATAGCGACACTATTATTTAATTTATTTAAGAAGCTGGGTTATGAGGTGGGTTTGCTTTCTACGGTTCAGAATCAAATCGCAGATCGGGTTATTCCATCCACGCATACCACAGCAGATCCGGTAACCTTAAATGCTTTATTGCATGAAATGCTGGAGGAGGGTTGTGATTATTGCTTTATGGAAGTGAGTTCGCATGCCATTACTCAGCAACGTATTGCAGGATTGCGTTTTGCTGGAGGGATATTCAGTAATATAACCCATGATCACTTGGATTTTCATGGAACCTTCGCTAATTACATTGCAGCAAAGAAGAAGTTTTTTGATGATTTAGATCGTTTTGCTTTTGCATTAACCAATACAGATGATAAGAACGGTATGGTGATGTTGCAAAACTCCTTTGCACATAAAAAAACTTATGGATTGCAACAATTAGCAGATTTTAAAGCACGGATATTAGAAAACCACTTTGACGGAATGTTGTTGGATATCGATCATCAGCAGGTTTGGGTGAAATTGGTTGGAGAATTTAATGCTTATAACGTATTGGCTGTGTATGGTGCGGCAATTCTATTGGAACAAGAGACTATAAAAGTATTAACGGCATTAAGTGAAATTTCAGGTGCTGAGGGTCGTTTCGATACGTTAAAATCCAGTACAGGAGTGATTGCTATCGTAGACTATGCGCATACACCTGATGCTGTTGAAAATGTATTGGAAACCATTCAAAAATTGCGTCAACCGAATCAACACATTTTTACGGTGTTGGGATGTGGTGGAGATCGTGATAAAACCAAACGACCTGAGATGGCGGAGGTTGCCGTTCGATTGAGTGACAAGGTGGTATTAACATCTGATAATCCTCGATCGGAAGATCCAACTATAATCATCAAAGAGATGGAAGCTGGTATTTCAGCCGATCAAAAGAAAAATGTGTTTTCGATAACAGACCGAAGGGAAGCTATCCGAGCGGCATTTCATTTGGCTAAATCTGGGGATGTCATATTAGTCGCTGGGAAAGGCCATGAGAAGTATCAGGAAATAAACGGAGTGAAAAACCACTTTGATGATAAAGAAGAATTAATGAAGATTTTTAACGAACATAACGCATAGCATGTTATATTATTTATTCACTTGGCTTAACGAGCATATACATATACCTGGAGCTGGACTTTTACAGTACATCTCTTTCCGTACAGCTATGGCGGTTATTGTTTCCTTAATGATAACTACCGTATATGGTAGTCGTCTGATTCGTTTGCTGCATCAAAAGCAAGTTGGAGAAACGATTCGTGATTTAGGTCTTGAAGGGGAAAAGAAAAAGCAAGGAACACCGACCATGGGAGGTTTGATTATCATTGCCGGTATTCTTATTCCCACCTTGTTATTTGCCAAATTGACTAATATCTACGTGATATTGATGATTATAACGACTGTTTGGATGGGTGCGATAGGCTTTTTGGACGATTATATTAAAGTTTTCAGAAAAAACAAAGAAGGTTTAGCTGGCCGTTTTAAAGTGATTGGTCAAATAGGTTTAGGGGTTATTATTGCCTGTACCATGTATTTCCATCCGGACATTGTAGTGCGTCAGCAAGTGACCAATCCGACTTCTTCTACGCCTGTTGAGGTAATCATTAATCCTTCTACGGGCGAGAAAACTTACGCGGAGAATGTGAAGTCAACCAAAACAAACATTCCTTTTTATAAGAATAATGAGTTTGACTACGCGAAAGTATTGGACGTATTTGGCTTGAATAATCCTTGGGTGACCTTCATGTTATTCTTAGTGGTGATCGTGTTTATCATTACTGCAGTATCCAATGGGGCGAATCTCACGGATGGTATTGATGGACTTGCCACGGGGACCTCTGCGATTATGGGTATTACCCTGGCAATCTTAGCATATGTATCCGGTAATATTATATTTTCCGATTACTTGAATATCATGTATATCCCTAATTCTGGAGAGCTGGTAATTTTTGCCGGTGCGTTTATAGGAGCTTGTACAGGTTTTCTTTGGTACAATGCCTATCCAGCGCAAGTGTTTATGGGAGATACCGGAAGTTTAACCATCGGTGGTATTATAGCCACTTTTGCGATACTAATCCGCAAGGAATTGTTAATTCCGGTATTGTGTGGGATCTTTCTTATTGAAGAACTATCGGTAATTATTCAAGTAGCATATTTTAAGTATACCAAGAAAAAATATGGTGAAGGAAGACGTATTTTCTTAATGTCTCCATTGCATCACCATTACCAGAAAAAAGGATATCACGAATCCAAAATTGTGACTCGTTTTGTCATTGTTTCGATTATCCTAGCGATTTTAACTATTGTCACACTAAAAACAAGATAAGAATTAACTACATGCCAAACATTGCAAATACATATTATCCACAATCTGGTCTCTTGGTTATCCTAGGAGCGGGAGAGAGTGGAGTAGGAGCAGCGATTCTGGGAAAGGATAAAGGGTTTGAGGTTTTTGTTTCCGATATGGGCATCATCTCTGATCATTATAAATCGATCTTGGATCAGGAAGGTATTTCCTATGAGGAAGGTGTGCACAGTGAATCCAAGATTTTGTTGGCGGATATTATTGTGAAAAGTCCTGGGATACCGGAGAAAGCAGCCTTGATTAAAACCATTCGGAATGCTGGTATTCCTATGATATCAGAAATTGAATTTGCTGCTCAGTATACGGATGCGAAATTGTATTGTATTACAGGTTCCAATGGTAAAACGACAACAACGATGTTGACCTATTACCTTTTGAAAAATGCGGGGCTGGATGTAGGCTTGGCAGGTAATATAGGCAATAGTTTTGCTTTGCAAGTTGCTCGTGAATCACACGATTGCTATGTGTTGGAGATTTCCAGCTTTATGCTGGACGATATGTATCATTTTCGTGCAGATGTAGCTGTTATATTAAACATCACACCGGATCATTTGGATCGCTACGACTATAAGTTAGAAAACTATGTCGCGTCTAAATTTAGAATGATACAAAATCAAACAGCGAATGATTATTTCATTTACTGCTTAGATGATCCAGAAACCATGAACGCCATCGAGCGTTTCGAAACTCCTGCTATGCATTTGCCATTCACTCAAGAAAGAGACTTGAGCCAAGGTGCCTTTGTGGACGCAGCAAGAAATTTAAATATAATCATACCTAATAGAGAAGTTTTTACCATGAATATTGAAGAATTATCATTACAAGGCAAGCACAATGTGTACAACAACAGTGCAGCGGGATTGATTGCGAAAGTTCAAGAGCTACGTAATCAAACGATGAAGGAGAGTATGGGTTCCTTTGTAAATGTAGAACATCGGTTGGAGCATGTGGCAGGTATTGGAGGTGTAAACTACATCAATGATTCCAAAGCTACCAATGTAAATTCTGTATGGTATGCCTTGGAAAGTTTTCCTGCAGATATTGTATTGATTATGGGTGGAGTAGATAAAGGTAATGATTATGAGATGTTGCGTGATTTAGTGCGCAGTAAGGTGAAAGCCATTATATGTATTGGTAAAGACAGTACGAGAATTCATGAAGCATTTGAAGATGATACCGATGTGATTGTGAACAGTGCTTCGATGAGCGATGCGGTGCAAATCGCGTCACATTTAGCAAAAAAAGGAGACACGGTATTGTTGTCACCAGCATGTGCAAGTTTTGATTGGTTTAAAAATTACGAAGATCGTGGCGATAAATTTAAAGCTGCAGTAATGACATTGTAATATGAGCATGGATTTAATTTTTTCTAAACTTAAAGGCGATAAATGGATTTGGATTATTGTCATTCTCCTGTCCATTTGGTCACTATTGGCTGTTTATAGCTCAGTAGGTACGCTGGCGTATAAAGAAGGAAAGGGTACGGAAATGTATCTCTTTAAGCACTTTTTTATCATCGTGGCAGGTTTAGGATTAATGTATTTATCCCATAAGTTAGATTATAGATACTATGCAGGTATTTCTAAGCTGCTCATGGTGATTACGATTCCATTGTTATTTTATACCCTGGTTTTTGGAGAACAAGTGAATCAAGCAAGTCGCTGGTTAACCATTCCGATTATTAACCAGACTTTTCAAACATCAGATTTAGCGAAACTGGCTTTAATCACATTTTTAGCGCGGATGCTTTCCCGCAAGCAAGAGGAAATTAAGGATGTAAAAAAATCCTTTATCCCTATTATGGGAGCGGTGTGTGCGGTGTTTGTTTTGATTGCTCTAGCCAACTTATCTACAGCATTGATGCTATTTAGTGTGAGTGTTTTGTTGTTAATGATCGGTCGTATTGATTTTAAACAGATTGCGGTGGTTTGTGTTGGCGGCGGATTATTGCTGTTATTGGTGGTATTTTTAGGTCCTCGACGTGAAACGTATGTAAGCCGTGTGAAAGGATTTTTCAATACGGAGCAAGTTCACACTGGAAAGACCAGCTTTCAAGATGATAAAAACTTTCAAGCGAATAACGCTAAAATAGCCATCGCTACAGGAGAATTGTTTGGAAAAGGTGCTGGAAACAGTGTTCAGCGAAATGTATTACCTCATCCATATTCTGATTTTATTTTTGCTATCATCATCGAAGAATATGGAACTATCGGAGGCGCAGTATTGCTATTTCTATACATCGCTCTCATGTATCGCTGTATTCGAATAGTCACGTTAAGTCCCCGAGCCTTTGGCGCATTCTTAGCCGCTGGATTAGGATTTAGTTTAACGATACAAGCCCTCGCCAATATGGCAGTAGCTGTAGGATTAGGTCCTGTTACAGGTGTGCCTTTGCCTTTAGTGAGTATGGGGGGAACATCGATCTTATTTACTTCCGTAGCCCTAGGGATTATTTTAAGTGTGAGTAGAAACATAGAAGAATTAAAACATAAAGAAGAATTAGTGCCTGAAAAAGCTTCAAAAAAGTTTGTAGTTGGTACTATATAAAATAAAGTAAGATGGCGCATAAAGTAATTATAAGTGGTGGTGGAACAGGAGGACATATCTTCCCGGCTATTGCTATTGCAAATGCGTTAAAACAATTAGCTCCGGATACTGAAATTCTATTTGTTGGGGCAAATGGAAAGATGGAAATGGAACGAGTGCCTGCTGCCGGATATGAGATTGTCGGATTAGACATTGCAGGGATCAATAGGCAATCGATGTTGAAAAATATTGGCTTACCTTTCAAGATGATAAAAAGTCTATGGAAAGCCAGGAAAGTTCTTAAACAATTTAAAGCAGAAGCTGCTATTGGAGTGGGAGGATATGCCTCAGGACCATTGTTGATGATGGCCAATATGATTGGATTACCTACCATCTTGCAAGAGCAAAATTCCTATGCTGGATTGACTAATAAAAAATTGGGTAAAAAGGCAAAACGAATCTGTGTTGCCTATGAGGGAATGGAGCGGTTTTTTCCCAAGGACAAGCTGTTGTTGACAGGAAATCCGATACGTAAAGCATCTGTGAAAATTGAGGGTAAGCGAGAAGAAGCTATTCATGCTTTTCAATTGGATTTAAATAAAAAAACCTTATTGGTTACTGGAGGTAGCTTGGGAGCTTTGACCTTAAATGATTGTTTGGAAGCGGGAATACCAGCCTTAGTATCTGCTGGGATTCAGGTAATCTGGCAATGTGGGAGTTACTATTACGAACAACTCAATGGCAGGTTGGCTGAGCAGTTGCCAAAAGAAGTAAAACTGATGCCTTTTTTAGATCGGATGGATTATGCCTATGCAGCAGCAGATATCATTGTAGCTCGGGCAGGTGCAGGAACCATTTCAGAATTATGTGTAGTAGGTAAACCTGTTGTATTGATTCCTTCTCCGAATGTTTCGGATGATCATCAAACAAAAAATGCATTGTCGCTTTCTAAGCATCATGCCGCTTTACTGGTGAAGGATCAAGATGCGCGTCAGGAATTAATTCCGAAAATATTAGACTTAATTCAGCAGCCTGAAGAACAGGCAACATTAGGAGAAAATATTAAAAAGTTAGCCTTACCAGATGCAGATGTGGTGATTGCTAAGGAAATATTAAACATTATAAAGAACTAGTTAAGATGAAAATCGATCAAATAAAACGTGTATATCTATTAGGAATAGGTGGTATCGGGATGAGCGGATTAGCACGTTATTTCTTTCGTTTGGGTTGTGAGGTTGCTGGTTATGACCGGACTTCCACCGAATTGACTAGAACTTTAGAATCTGAAGGTATCGCGATAAGTTATGAGGATGATCAGGAGACTGTTCCGACATCATTTCAAACCTTAGATGAAGAAACCTTATTGATTTTTACTCCTGCCATACCTAAGGATTTGAAATTGAAGGCCTACTTTTTAGGTTTAGGCTTCGAATTGTTTAAACGTTCTCAAGTTTTGGGTTTAATCTCTGAGAGTAGATTTACGATTGCTGTCGCAGGAACACATGGGAAAACGACGACCTCCACGATGGTCGCTCACATCTTAAAAGATAGTGGTTATGATTGTTCTGCTTTTTTAGGTGGCATAAGCAGTAATTATCAAAATAACGTACTCTTCGGAAATAACAATGTAGTGGTGGTGGAAGCAGATGAATATGATCGTTCATTTTTAACACTTCATCCCAATATAGCGATTGTGACATCTGCGGATGCAGATCATTTGGATATTTACGGAGATGCAAATGAATTAATAAATTCCTTTAACCTGTTTTTAGATCGTGTCGTAGCAGGTGGTGAGCAGATTGTGAAAACAGGATTACCTTTCTCCGGAACGATTAGTTATGCAAGAGAGCAGGAAGCTGATGTGTACGCTACGAATGTACATGTGGAGGATGGAGTCTTTTATTTCGATTATATATCAAAGGATTGTCAGATTGAGAATATAGCCTTAGGGATTCCGGGTTTGCACAATGTTGAAAATGCTGTTGCAGCCATAACTGTAGCTAAATTATTAGATATTCCAACCGACAAGATCGTTACGGCATTGGGGAATTTTAAAGGCGTAAAACGTCGTTTTGAGTATATTCTCAAAACCTCATCTTCGGTGTATATTGATGATTATGCACATCATCCCGAAGAGTTAAGGGCATTTTTGACCTCAATGAAAAAGTTGTACCCGAACAAGAAATTGACGGTTGTATTTCAACCGCATTTATTTAGCAGGACTAGGGATTTTGTCGATGGCTTTGCTGAAGTGTTAGGTCTAGCCGATGAGTTGTTGTTGATGGAGATATATCCGGCAAGAGAACTTCCAATTGAAGGAGTAGATTCCGCTTGGTTACTGGAGAAAATACAGTCAACAAATAAGCGATTAGTAAGTCCAGAAGCTGTGTTGTCCATTATAAAGGAAGAGAAGCCAGAATTAGTGGTAACGGTAGGAGCAGGAGATATTGATAAGTTAGTAAACCCTATTAAAGAAGTACTTTCATGCTAGAACGTATTAAAAACATCAAATGGAAGCAAGTTGCTTTTTTCTGTCTAGGCCTCGTCGCATTAGCAGGAATGACGATGTTGATGAGTTTAGTGAGTAAGAAAGATAAGGTGCAAGTTTGTACCTCCTTAAAAGTGCTGGTTGAAGGAAAAGAAACGTTTATCGATCAACAAGATATATCCAGCATCATTAAAGAAAAATTTGGAAGCGTAGTTGGCCGTTCCCTGCAGGAAATTCCTTTGCAGAAAATCGAAAGTGAGTTATTGAAATCTCCTTATGTTTCTGCGGCGGATGTGCATTTGGATATGGATGGAAAAATGCAAGTGTCCGTTCAACAAAGGGATGTGGTGATTCGTATTATCAACCAACAAGGTCGTGAATATTATGTGGATTCAAATAATCAAAAAATTCCAGTCACGTTAAAATACGTTCCTCATGTGATGGTTGCCAATGGGTTTATTTCCGAGGGCTATCAAAAGGCATTAGAGCCCGTAAAAACGACGTTGGTTAAAGATTTGATAAAGATTGTTCAGGAAACAAAGGGAGATGATTTATGGTCCAATCAAATTGTACAATTGTATGTGAATGGAGATCGAGATATTGAAATTGTTCCAAGAGTTGGAAACCAGCAATTAATTATTGGTAATGCGGATTCATTACACTATAAATTGGATAGGTTGACGACTTTTTACAAACATATCTTACCAAAAGTAGGGACTGAAGCCTATAGTAAAGTCAATGTAAAATATGGCGGACAGATAATTTGCGAACGTCAGGGCAATTGGTTTATGGACAGTTTGCAGATGAAAATTAACAAGAAAGTATTATAAGAAATTGAGTAAAGTAATATACAGCATCAAACACAGCATATGAAACCTAGAATTGTAGAAAATGAAAAAGAAAATCCAATCGTAGTTGGGTTGGATATCGGAACCACAAAGATTTGTGTTACGGTAGGTCGTCGCAGTGGTTCTAACAAGGTGGAGTTATTGGGTGTTGGTAAAGCGGAGTCAGCAGGAGTAAATCGTGGTGTGGTTGCCAATATCCAAAAAACCGTAACTAGTATTCGAGAAGCCGTATCGGTAGCGGAAGGGCAATCGAATGTGGATATCAAGATCGTTAATGTGGGCATTGCCGGACAACACATCAAAAGTATTCAGCACCGAGGGATTTTAACTAAAAATGATGATGATGAAATTGGCCGTTTAGATATTGAACGATTAATTTCAGATATGTTTAAATTGGTTTTACCTCCGGGAGAAGAGATTATTCATGTGTTGCCTCAGGAATTTACCATCGATAACGAGCCTGGAATAAAGGAGCCGATTGGTATGGCCGGAAGACGTGTGGAAGCGAATTTTCACATCATCTCTGGTCGTGTAACGGATATTAAAAACATCAAGAGATGTGTTGATAATGCGGATTTAGAAGTTTCTGAATTAATATTGGAACCTCTAGCCTCATCTGAAGCTGTATTGGATGAGGAAGAAAAAACTGCAGGAGTAGTTTTGGTTGATATTGGTGGTGGTACTACGGATGTTGCGATTTTCCATGAAGGAATTATCCGTCATACGGCAGTTATTCCTTTAGGAGGAAATATTGTTACGGAGGATATTCGTCAAGGCTGTGCCGTGTTACGTAATCAAGCGGAGCAATTAAAAGTTCGCTACGGTTCGGCGTTGGCAGATGAGAATAAAGATAACGAGGTGATTTGTGTTCCGGGAATTCGTGGAAGAGATGCCAAAGAAATTTCTATCAAGAATTTGGCTTATATCATACAAGCAAGGATGGAAGAAATTATCGAGCATGTATACTACGAAATTAAATCTTCTGGATATGAAAATAAATTGATTGCAGGGATTGTGATTACAGGAGGTGGAGCGCAATTGAAACATTTGGTTCAATTGGTAGAGTACATCACCGGAATCGATTGTAGAATTGGTTATCCAAATGAATATTTGGCAAAAACTGATATGTTGAATAAACAAGCAATGGATGAATTGAAGAGTCCATTGTACGCTACCGGTATCGGTTTGTTGATAAAAGGAATTCAATCTATCGAAGAAGAAGAGAAACGCAACGAAGAGAAATTTGTTAAAAAATCGGTTAATGTAAACGAAAAGGCGAAGCCAGGCGTTAAAGAAATAACAGAGAAACAAAACAAATCGGAGGGATGGTTGACTCGAATTTTAGGTGACTGGATCAAAGATGGTGCAGACATAGATGACGATACATTCATCGGAAAAAAATAATTTTCCACAAAGCTATGTTTTTTCCACATTCTAACAAATGTGGAAAACTGTTGTTAAGAATTTGCTAATATTACATTAGAATTGTTGAGTCAAGATACGTAAACGTAATCGATTGATGAAGAATTAAATAGGAAAAATTATATGTCGATACAATTTGAGATGTTAAAGGAGAATTCATCAATTATCAAGGTAATTGGTGTTGGTGGTGGCGGTGGCAATGCCGTTAATCACATGTACAAGCAAGGAATTAGTGGTGTAGATTTCATCGTATGTAATACGGATGCGCAAGCATTGGAGTTAAGCCCTATTCCAAATAAAGTACAATTAGGAGTTAGTTTGACAGAAGGTATGGGTGCTGGTGCAGATCCTGATGTGGGTGAAAATTCAGCTATCGAAAGTATTGAAGATATCAAACGTATGTTGGGTACCAATACCAAGATGTTGTTTATTACTGCGGGTATGGGCGGTGGTACAGGTACTGGAGCAAGTCCTGTTTTAGCAAAAGCTGCTAAAGAGTTAGGAATTCTCACTGTTGCTATCGTAACTACTCCATTTACATTTGAAGGTAAAAGACGACGCATGCAAGCCGAAGATGGTTTGGAAGAATTGCGTAAATATGTGGATTCCTATTTAGTGATATCAAATGATCGTTTGCGTGAGATTTTTGGTAATCTTACCATGACAGCTGCATTTGCGAAAGCAGATGATATATTGACTACAGCGGCAAAAGGTATTGCGGAGATTATCACCATTCCTGGATATGTGAACGTTGATTTTAAAGATGTTAGAACAGTCATGAATGATAGTGGAGTTGCCATCATGGGGAATGCCGTATCCAAAGGTGAGCATCGTGCATTAGAAGCTGTAACAGGTGCTTTGGCATCTCCGTTGTTGAAAGATAATGAGATTGAAGGTGCACGTTATATCTTGTTAAACATTACCTCTGGAACACGTGAGGTGACTATGGATGAGGTAGCAATTATTACCGATTATATTCAAGAGAAAGCAGGGCTATCTGCTGACTTAATTTGGGGTAATTGTATTGATGAGAATTACGATGAAGAGCTTTCGGTTACGATTATAGCTACTGGTTTTCAGACTTCGGAACAACGAATTAAAGAAAAAGAGAAAGAAAAAATTGCTATTCCTTTAACTCCTGAGGTTCAAACTTCAGCATTTGTGAAACCTGTTGTTACGAATCAGTTTGCTGAACGTAGTGCAGTAACTCCTAGTGCATTTGTAAAGACTGTTCAGCCGGTAGAACCTACTACACCTGAGGCTCCACAAACGGATTTATTCTCTAATAAAGTGAATGTTCCTTCGCCTGCGGTTGTTGTAGAAAATGCTGACCCTCAATTGATTCGTCATACCTTAGAGATGGATCAATCAGCAGAAATTGAAGAAGTGGAAGAAGATCCAAATCCACATGGATTTGAATTAAAGACTTCTGCATCCTTATTTGAGTTCAAGTTGCCTACGGTATTTGATGCTTATCAATCTACCCAACAAGAAGAACAAGAGCTAGAAGAATTTCAACCTAAGGCTGAAATTGAATTAGAAGAAGCAAAAATAGAAGAGTCTAATTTTGAGGATCAATTGCTAAAAACGAAGGAACGTATTTTACGTTTGAAAGAATTAAGCATGAAATTGAAATCTTCCAATGGACTTCAAGAATTGGAAAATGAGCCTGCATACAAAAGGAAACAAAAGACCTTGGATGATGTGCCTCATTCATCACAGTCGCAAGTTTCTCGTTTTACCTTATCATTTGATGATGGAGAAACAGAAATAAGACCAAACAATTCATTCTTACATGATAATGTAGATTAAATTTATCCTATTTAATTAAAGAAGGGCAATCATTCGGGTTGCCCTTTTTTGATTTTTATTTTTATATATGAAAAAAGGTGTTAATTTTAAGGTAGTTACTAATTAATAAACAAATAAATCTTAAAGTTATGGCAAGTATTGATAAGTTTAAAGAGTTGAAGTCTTTAATAGACGGTTTAGAAGGCGATGCAGATAAATTTTATGGAAAGGGAAATAGTGCTGCAGGAACGCGCGTCAGAAAAGGTTTGCAAGATATTAAAAACTTATCCCAATCGTTGAGATTGGGAATACAAGAGTTGAAAAATAAAAAGTAAATTTGACTAACAAATCTTATTCTTAGCCCATTCATGGGCTTTTTTTGTGCCGAATAAATTTAATTTAATTGGAATATGACTTTTACTTATCCGCAAATGGATTATTTTTGTTAGTGACTATAGATATATAAAGAAATGAAACATATACAAAACCCCATCTGGTTAATGAGTTCTGCTTATCATCAATTATCACAGGATGAACTGTTGACCTGTGCTAAAGAAAATGGTGCTCAAGGGCTGGATCTCTGTGTTTTTCGTAAAGATGGAACCCGTACAGACCATACGGCAACCCATTTGGATTATGAGGGGTTTTCAACCGAACAAGCAAAAGCAACGATTGCTAAATTTAACACAGCAGGTTTGCGATTGTCGCTAGGTGCATTTGAGAATATGATTGGAGGGGCGGAAGAAGAGCGTTTAAAAAATCAAAATCATTTATTGAAACTGATCCGTATAGCCTATTTATTAGGCGGGGATGAAAACGATGTGAAAGTAGGGACTTTCGTTGGCTATAACCATGAATTGGGAAATGAAATAGATGGTTTTCAGAAGAATTTGGAAGAATATCAACGGGTGTTTACGCCTATTATAAAGTATGCAGAGGATTTAGGTGTTACGGTTGTTTACGAGAATTGTCCCATGGAGGGTTGGAGGTCAGCGAGGTATGCTTCGACCTACAATAATCTGCCTGCGGTATTAGCTGCTCGCAAACTGATGTATTCGATGATTCCGAGCAAGGCACATGGGGAAATATACGATCCATCTCATGATATTTGGCAAAATACGAATCCTGTGGATGTTATTCAGTTGATGGATATAGGTCGTCTAAAACGAATTCATGTTAAGACCACGCGCATGAATCGTGGGAAATCTTTGACTGAATGGGGAGGGATGTATCCTATGCAGATGGTAGACGCAGCATTAGCGTCTAAGGCAGGTGTGAATATACCAGCGCATGATTGGGATAGGCATCATTATACGGCTATGTTGCCAGGTTTTGGAGGGACTGATGATATGGATTGGAATGATTTTGTGAAGGTTCTTCATGAACGCGGTTTTTCGGGGGTTTTTGAAATTGAGAATGAGGCTAAAAATTCGAAAGACACGAATAACCTTGCTGCTATAAATCAAGGAGCTAAGGCATGTATTAATTTCTTGGCACCATTGTTATGGGAATTAGGAGAAGACGGTTATCAATATACAGAGCAGAGAGAATTGCAGGAAATTCATCGGAGAGACGTCTCTGTAAAAACTATGGCAGATTTATAATATATCAATTATAGGATAAGAAAAAAAGGAATAAGCAACGCTTATTCCTTTTCTGTATTCATTTTAAACAGGGATATTAAATCCGGTATATTCGTAACCCCTAATTTTTCGAAGATTCTACTTTTGTAGGTACTCACAGTCGATGAACTTAGATTCAAACGGCTAGATACTTCAATAATACCCAAGCCTTCAATGAGATGCCTAGCAACGTCCATTTCTCGGTTAGAAAGCTTAAATAAAGGGTTTAAACTATCGACCTTGGATTTACTAGTTGTCAACTTTTGTACATATAGGTCTTTAATGGCGTCTGACATATACCTGCCACGTTCAAATATGCTGTTGATGGCATTGGTAAATTCAGTCATACTGGTGGTTTTGTTGACATATCCTGCAGCTCCGGCCTCAATATATCTTAAGGCATACAGGCTTTCATCATAGGAAGAAAATACTAGGATTTTTAAGTCGGGTTGGATTTCCAATATTTCTTTAATCACTTTAATATTGTTTCCACCTGGCATATTAATATCCAAAAGTAAAAGATCGTAATTATTGATTTTAAGTTGCTCGAAAACTTCGTCATAAGTTTGAGCGTGGGTGATTTCGACAGATTTAATGGTTTCCTTAATTGCCGTCGAAACTCCTAAGCGTACAATAATGTGGTCGTCAGCTATTAGAATTTTTTTCATATGTTGATTGTCGCAATACTAGCTAAATATATTTTCAAGTAAGAAGTGTAATTAGTTTTAGCGGCTGAAAAATTGTTTTTAGCAGTTAATTAGTTTCTTCAAATATAATAATTTTAGTCATATTCGAGTGGTTTTAATTTTTTTTTGATATTAGTAAGTTAACAAAAATTCTAAAGTAATTTTTATTTTTAAAATAATTTTATTTTACGGGTTTAATGCATTTTTTTTGTTAAAATTTTATATTTTAATAGTTGCAATTAACTATTTTATTCACAATTAATTCAATATAGGAAATGGGATTTTTAAAAGAGTTTAAAGAATTCGCAATGCGCGGTAGCGTTATTGATTTAGCGGTCGGTGTAGTCATTGGAGGGGCATTTGGTAAGATTGTTACCTCCTTAGTCGATGATATTATCATGCCGCCAATTGGTTATATCACAGGTGGAGTAGATTTCAGTTCGTTAAAGAAAGTGATTAAAGAAGGTAATGAAGCGACAGGCGTTGCAGAAGTTGCCATAAACTACGGTAATTTCATAAATGTTTTGATACAATTTATCATTGTTGCCTTTTGTATTTTTATTGTGATTAAAGGGATTAATTCACTGAAGAGAGAGAAGGCTGCGGAACCAGAAGCGGCACCAGCACCTACGAAGGAAGAGACTTTGTTGGCGGAGATCCGTGATATTTTGAAAAATAAATAAGTTTGTTATTCAAGGTTTGAAGCAAGTAAATCAAGAATACCCTCTCGATTTACTTGCTTTTTAAATTTAAATCCAATATACTGTTGCGGAATTGTGAAATAAACTTTATTTTTGCATTCCTGTTTAGGGGTAGTATTGAATAAACGTATTAAAACAAGCATACAAGCGTCATGAAGAGAACATTTCAGCCTTCACAAAGAAAAAGAAGAAATAAGCACGGTTTTAGAGAGCGTATGAGCTCAGCTAATGGTAGAAGAGTATTAGCTTCTCGTAGAGCTAAAGGTAGAAAACGCCTTACAGTTTCTGACGAATACCGTCACAAAGGTTAATTTTAATTTCGCCGGTGATAGGTAGACCGCGCTAAGTTAGCCGGCTTATTGGGTCATCGAGATGAAAAAAAATACATTCACTAAAGAAGAACGATTATGTAGTAAAAGGAGTATAGACTACCTTTTCCTTAATGGTTCTTCTTTTGTTGTGTATCCCTTTAGGATTGTATATGCTATTCCTGCTCAGGAAACCACCGCAGCAGTCCAAGCCATCATTTCAGTTTCAAAACGTAGATTTAAGCGTGCAGTCGCTCGAAATCGGATTAAACGTCTGATGAGAGAATGTTATCGATTAGAAAAACATGATCTCTATGATTTTTTGAACAATCAATCCTTACCTTTGTTATTGGCTATGCAATATGTCGGCAAGGAAGTTTTACCTTTTCAGGAGCTTCAGGGAAGGATGCAAAAGTCAATAGATAAATTAATACATGAATTGGATAAATCTGATTTGGGAAAAGGGGATAAAACTACCCATTAAGTGGGTATTTCTCCTGATAATTCGTCTTTATCAACTGTTTATATCTCCATTATTAGGGGCAAATTGCCGGTATACTCCTACTTGCTCTCAATATGGTAAAGAAGCTATTTTAAAATATGGTCCATTTCAAGGGGGCTGGCTAACTATTAAACGTATTATTCGTTGCAATCCTTGGGGTGGTCATGGTCATGATCCAGTACCTTAATCTATGTCTACAACTTATATTCTATCGATAGAAACCGCAACTCCCATTTGTACTGTTTCTTTGTTTACTGAACAAGAGGTTGTTCATATTGTTCGTGCGTCAGCGGATAATATGCATGCCAATGAATTGACCCTTTGTATACAACGCTTACTACAGGAAAGTGAACTGGATTTTAAACAATTGAGCGCCATAGCGGTAAGTAAAGGTCCCGGTTCTTATACTGGATTACGAATAGGTGTTTCCGCAGCCAAAGGTTTATGCTACGCTTTAGATATTCCATTGATTGGAATCAATAGTTTAAGGGCTATGTTAGCTGGTTTACAATCTGCAGAAAAGGAAACGGAGAAAAATCTTTTGTTCTGTCCGATGATAGATGCTAGGAGGCAGGAGGTTTATACGCTTATGCATCATTCTGACAAGGGATTAATCAACGATACCCATGCATTGATTGTCGATGAAGAAACCTTCCGTCCCTATTTAGAGAAAGGTTGGAAGCCTGTATTATTTGGATCTGGAGCAGACAAATTTATTCCTTTATTTCAGAATTTCGATCAAATACGTATTATACCCCATTTTGAGAGTTTAGCATCCTACCAACATAGCATGGCTATTGAGCACTTTCTTGCCAATCAATTTGAGGATATGGCTTATTTTGAACCTTATTATTTAAAAGATTTCATCGCTACGCAGCCCAAGAAAATTTTGTTATAACCATCTTTTTCGTTTAAACCAAATGAATATGATTAGGGAAAGCAGGACCATAACTAGCATGAGCAATGGGTAGCCATAATACCATTCTAATTCGGGCATATATTTGAAATTCATTCCATAAATACCAACGATAAAGGTGAGAGGCATAAAGAATACCGATATAATCGTTAATATTCGCATGATTTCGTTGGTATGGTTAGATTCAATATTAAAATAAAGGGAAAGTAATTGAGCGGTATTTTCACCTGTATTTCTATATAAGGTGTTAGTTCTGGAATAAATGTCTCGAAGATCCTGGGTATAAATGTTTTTGTATTCAGGCATGTGAAAATAATCTACAATATCTTTATACAGGGTAATGATGATTCGAATGAGATCGATCTGTCTTTTGAGGTAATATAATTTTTGTAAGAAAGGCTTCCTTCGGCTATGTAAAAAGACAATTTCTTCATAATCATCAAGTTTTAGCGATAAATCTTCCATGACTAATTTTTCAAATGTTTTTATGGAGGCAGAAACCAAAGAATTTACTAAGCTTTTGCTGGATTTAAGTCTTTTATTTGCTTTATCTAAGTTCATCAGTTCAGATAAAAGGCTTAAGGGATGTCTATGCACTGTAATAATAAAATCTTCGTCATAAAAGATGGAAATTCTATTGGTCAAGTCGGTTAGTGTGTCTGAATTTTCTGGAAATTTCTCCGCAATAGATCGAATAATTAAGAAATGGTAATCATCAAATTCCTCAATTTTTGGTAGATGACCGATTTCTAAACAATCTTTGATGGATGCATCATTCAGTTTGAATTTATCCTTCAACGTTTCAAAATCATCCAAAGTTGGATTGAAGATGTCGTACCAATCATAGCCTTGTTCTTCTTTTTTAATGATTTGAGTTACCATAAATAAGTGTTGTCTACAGGAATTTACCTAGTTTTTATTTACAAACAAAACTATTTAAATTTTTGCATGAAAGGAAAAGTCTGGGTTTAGGTGATATGGAGAAGATTAGGGTAAAAAAAAGCGCTGTTTGAGGATTCAAACAGCGCTTATACGATAAGATACTATCGATTATTTTTTAGCATTTTTCTCTGCGTATTCTTTATTAAGAGCAGCCACTACCGTGCTGGTAATATCCATTGCAGGATCTGCATATAATACCGTAGGATTTGTTTTCGAATACGTTAAAACAATTTTATAACCTTGTTCTTCGGCATGTTTTTTCATATAGTCGGTGATCGTGGTATACACTTTAGTCATTTCAGTTTGCTCTTCTTGAGCAATAGAAGAAGATGCGTTTTGATCCATTTTGCCCAAGTCATTTTGATGTCTCACTAATCTTTCTTCCGTAGCCTGACGTTCAGTAGCACTCATGGTTGCTGCTTTTTGTTGGTAATCGGCTAATTCTCTTTGGTAGGCTTGACCTTTGGCTTGTAAATCCGCTTGTGCTTTTTTAACTTTCGCTTCTAGCTTCACACGAATATCTTTAAAGTACTGGTATTTTTCTGAAAGCGTATCCGAGTTTACATATACAATTTTTTCTGATTGTGGTTTTACTTCTGTTGAAGCAGCAGGAGTTGCAGTAGTAGTTTCAGTACTTGGTTTTTGATTACAAGACATTACTGCCGCAGTAGCTAAAATTCCTAAAGTCAGGTTTAAAAATCTATTCATTCTTATATTATTTTCATTTTTTATTAACAACAAACTTAAGATAATAAAATGAATTTTTACAAAAGCTTGATTAATTCCTATAAAATATTCGTAAAATATGGTTTGAATAAGGCTGCATAGAAGGACTTTATTTGCCTTCTTAAAGTTTGATAATTAGCCATAAATTTCGTATTTTTGAAAGTTAATCAACAGTAATTTTAATAGATTTTCATGAGCGAAGAAAATAAAAAAGCATCAACGTATTCAGCCGATAATATTCAGGTATTAGAAGGATTAGAAGCCGTACGTAAGCGTCCTTCTATGTATATTGGTGATACAGGCGTGAAAGGTCTGCACCACCTGGTTTATGAAGTGGTGGATAACTCCATCGATGAAGCTGTTGCAGGTTATTGTAACGATATTCTTGTCACTATACATCCAGATAATTCTATATCTGTAAAAGATAATGGTCGTGGTATTCCGACTGGTATCAATAAAAAAGAAAATAAATCAGCATTAGAACTTGTTATGACCGTACTCCATGCAGGAGGTAAATTCGATAAAGATACGTATAAAGTATCTGGAGGTTTACACGGTGTGGGTGTGTCATGTGTGAATGCCTTATCTACATTATTACGTGCAGAAGTTTACCGTGAAGGAAAGATTTTTGTTCAAGAATATGAAAAAGGGAAACCTAGATTTGATGTAAAAGAAATTGGTGAAAGTGATATTACAGGTACCATCGTTACCTTTCATCCTGATCCGGAGATTTTTACGACGACTGTTGTTTATAATTACGATACGCTAGCTAATCGTTTGCGCGAATTGTCTTTTTTGAATAAGGGAATTACCTTAACTATTGTAGATGAGCGTGAAGTTTTAGAGAATGGACAATTTAAATCTAGTGTATTTTTCTCTGAAGGTGGATTACAAGAATTTGTTAAATTCTTAGATGGTAATCGTCAATCCATTATTCCTGATCCTATTTATGTGGAAGGTATCAAACAAGGAATACCAGTGGAATTGGCCTTGCAATATAACGATACCTATACGGAGAATGTTCATTCTTATGTTAATAATATTAACACGATTGAGGGAGGTTCGCATGTTGCTGGGTTTCGCAGAGGTTTGACGCGTACCTTAAAGAAATATGCCGATGATTCAGGCTTGTTAAAGAATCTGAAAGTTGATATTACAGGAGATGACTTCCGCGAAGGATTGACCGCGGTGATTTCAGTAAAAGTTGCAGAGCCTCAATTTGAAGGGCAAACTAAAACGAAATTAGGTAACTCTGAAGTGATGGGTGCGGTTGATGTTGCTGTAGGAGAGATATTAAGTTCTTATTTGGAAGAAAACCCAAGAGAAGCTAAGCAGATCGTACAAAAGGTGGTTATTGCTGCTCAAGCACGTGCTGCAGCACGTAAAGCCAGAGAGCTTGTACAACGTAAAACGGTGATGGGTGGTTCAGGTTTACCAGGTAAATTAGCGGATTGTTCGGATAATGACCCTGTAAAATGTGAGATTTTCTTCGTCGAGGGGGATTCTGCGGGTGGTACTGCAAAACAAGGACGCGATCGTAAAACTCAGGCTATTATGCCTCTTCGCGGTAAGATATTGAATGTTGAAAAAGCGATGGAGCATAAGATCTATGAAAATGAAGAGATCAAAAATATGTTCACCGCTTTAGGAGTTAGCATAGGTACCGCAGAAGATTCAAAAGCATTAAATTTAGATAAGCTGCGATACCATAAAATCATCATCATGACGGATGCCGATGTGGATGGTTCGCACATTGCAACCTTATTGTTGACCTTCTATTTCCGTTATATGAAAGAGTTGATCGAACGTGGATATGTTTATATAGCGACTCCTCCTTTGTATATGGTTAAAAAAGGAAAAGACTTTGAATACGCATGGACGGAGGATCAACGACTGTCAGCAATTCAACGATTAAAAGGAGCTGGTAAAGAGGATAGTGTTCATGTTCAACGTTACAAAGGTCTTGGAGAGATGAACGCAGAACAACTTTGGGAAACAACCATGGATCCAGATAGACGTACCTTGCGCCAAGTTACGATAGATAATGCGGCAGAATGTGATCGTATTTTCTCTATGTTAATGGGAGATGAAGTGGCTCCACGTAGAGAATTTATTGAGGCCAATGCTCGATATGCAAAAATTGATATTTAATCAATTTATAATATGATATATAAAAGCCGACTAGCAATAGCCGGCTTTTTATTTTTGTGTCAATTCCTTTAAATTGCCTTATACAAGCATAGTTTTGTTTTTAATTTAAAAGAAAATTAATTTCTATTTTACTTTTTAAGTATACTTTTACAGCAGTAAATGATTGACACATTTTTACTCTTTAGGTATGTCTTTTTCTATTCGTTTGTGGATTGCTTTTATGTTAATCATAACCTTTGCTCATGCACAGGAAGAAATCGAAAATGTAATGGCCTTTCATTTATTGGAGAATGGGACAGATGAAGAAAGTGCGGCTTTTTATTCTGAGCGATTAAGAGAATTAATGCTTCATCCTTTAGATTTAAATCGGGTAGATGAGGAAAATTTAGCATACTTATTTTTCCTCAATTCTTTTCAGATTAAACAGTTTTTAGATTATAGATTAACTCTAGGTCCTTTTCTTTCTGTTTTAGAGTTACAAGCAATTCCTGGATTTACAGTAGAGACTATACAATTGATGCTGCCATTTGTAAGGGTAGCGCCTCCAACTTTAAGTCAAAAAATACAACATGTCAATTTGCAATCAGCATTCCATGGATCCATCATGAGTACCTATAGTCGTGTATTGCAAATCCAAAAAGGATATGAAATTAAAGATCCTAAAAGGTTGAAATATTTGGGCAGTGCTGACCGATTAGCGATTAGGTTGAGGGTGGCATTGAATCCCTCGATCCAATTGACTCTGAACATGGAAAAAGATGCTGGTGAGCCATTTTTTGCTTATAAACAACGTTTGGGATTTGACCATTACTCAGGATCTATATTCTTAAAACCAGGTAATAAGATTAAAAAATTGATTTTAGGAGATTATAATTTACAATTTGGTCAAGGGCTATGGTTATGGACAGGAACGCGATATGCAGCAGGAGAGGAAGTAGGTCAAATCATTAGTAATCCAAACGATGTTATTCCGCATACCGGTATGGCTGAGAGCAAGTTTATGCGAGGAATAGCAAGCCAGTTAAAATTAGGAAATTTCTCAGTATCACCTTTTATGGCGTTTAATCAATATAGCGCATCCGTGCAGGCGATTGACGAAGGTTCTTTTGTTCGAAGTATCAATTATTCGGGCTATCATCGCACCTCTACAGAGCAACAAAAAAGAAAGGCATTGAATCAATGGGTAGGAGGAACGCATTTATTGTATACAAAAGGTTCATTAAAAATGGGTGCTGGCTGGTATACGATGCTATTTGATCAAGAAATAAAACCGAACCTTAGTAACCGTATAAATCGTTTTCAGGGAGATAAATTAGACGCAATAAGTTTCGATTATCAATACCATTGGAAGCAGTTTTTGTTTTTTGGAGAGGCAGCCCATAGTTTGGGAAGTGGGTTTGCAAATTATCATGGATTGATGGCAGGGTTTGGGAATAAATTCTCTGCAAGTATTAGTTTTCGGGACTATCAGAAGGATTATCATCAATTTTTAGCCCAATCTTTTCAAGAGCAAAGTAATTTGGGTAATGAGCAAGGCGTATTTGTCGGTTTAGATTATCATCCATTTAAGTGGCTAACTTGGAGCAATAGTGTAGATAGAATGCATGCGCCAGGAGCTAAATTTCGGGCTAGGGAATCCAGTAATGGTTTACGATATCAATCTCAATTCAGTTATCGATGGAGAAAAAAAGGAATTCTTCGATTGCGATACCAATTTAAAACCTTTGAAGAGAATTACCGAGCAGACCTTGACCTAGTAGAGGGCTTGGCAGCTGTACAAAGGCATCAAATACGAGTAATCAATCAACTTAAATTAAACGAGACTTGGAATATTGCCAATGGTCTGGAATATAAGTTTTTCAAAAAAGATGCGGAGGATGATGCCCATGGATACCTATTTTATCAAGATCTTTTATGGAAGAATTTATGGAATCGGTTTCATGGCAATGTACGTTTTGCTTTTTTTGATATTGCAAACTATCAATCAAGAATATATACCTATGAACGTGATGTATTGCATGCCTTTTCATTCCCAGCATTCTATAGGAAGGGAATCAGGTTTTATATTAATCATCGAATCAGGGTTTTTAAAAACGTAGATTTTTGGGGGAAGTTTGGTTGGAGCAATTATTTTAATGAAGAATCTATAGGTTCAGGATTGGATGAAATAAAGGGTTCTCATAAATCTGAAATTAAATTTCAACTACGATATACTTGGTGAGTATGGATGTGCGAAAACTATCGATAGCTCATTTTCCGTTCTTACGAATCTTAATTTTTTATACACTAGGTTTAGAAATAGGCTCGTGGATTTCCTGGACAGCAGGTTTACAAATTAATTTTTTGATTGTTGGATTTTTTGCGGTAGTTATACTCTTAATCTTATTGGCATTTGGAGACAAAAAGATGTTGACATTTTGTTCCTATCTAGTGTTGATAATACTTTCTATGCTCTGCAGTTCTAAAAATAGTCCTATTGGCTATAATGAATCCTTAGAAGAGGGACAATATATAGCAAAAGTGGTTTCCTTTCCCAAGGAGACCAAGCGCCAAATTAGGCTAGAAGTCCTTTTGCAAAACTTCGTCGAGGGTAGCAGTGTCCAATCCATGAGCATACCCGCATTAGCAGTGTTTTGGAAGAATGGAATAACTGATGTAAAATTTGAAAATGGTGACTTAATTCAATTTAAAGGAAAATTAACCAGCATACAAGAGCCTTTCAATCCCTTAGAATTTAATTATGCGAATTATTTAAAAGGGAGATCCATAAGGTATCAGGTTTTGGGATCCACCGACAAGCTACAATTGCTAAGCAAAACATCGCAATGGTCGATTGTTAACAAAGGACAGCAAATACAACAAATACTGGTAAAAAAACTCAAGAGCTATTTCCATGAGGAAGATGTATTTCAAGTTATCGCTGCCATAAGTATAGGGCTGCGAACAGATTTTTCGGATGAACTTTTGAAAACATTTATTAATACAGGAACAGTACATGTGTTAAGTGTCTCAGGAATGCATGTGGGTCTGTTTTATTTGGTATTAACGTTTCTTTTAAAACCTATTGATTATCTTCTTTATGGGCGAAGTATTCGATTTTGGTTCATCATAGTGCTCATATGGTTTTATGCGACGATTTGTGGATTCTCTCCCGCAGTATTGCGGGCAACTGTGATGTATAGTCTCCTGTTGTATGGGTATTGGAGGCATCATTCGATTATATCTTTCAACTTGCTTTTTGCTTCAGCCTGGATATTGTTGGTCTTAGATCCTGATATGCGCTTCGATATTGGATTTCAACTTTCCTATTTAGCCGTTTTAGGCATTATGCTATTTGTGCCGATTTTTCAAAAAATATGTTGGTCTAAAGTTAAATGGAAACAAATAGTTTTGAATGTGCTGTATAGTTCCATTGCCGCTCAACTGATTACAAGCCCATTGACTTTTTATTATTTTCATCAGTTTCCTATTTATTTCTTGCTGGCCAATTTGTTTATGACTATACCTTCGGCAGTGATTTTATATGCAGGATTGGGTATACTGATTTCTCCTTTTCCTATGCTGAATTCTTTAATCGCTTCATGGGTTACGAAGGTAATTCAATGGAGTACTGAGTTTTTACAATTCTTAGAAAAGCTTCCATTTTCCAATATCCAAGGCATAGAATTTAGTCGTGGGTTAATGTGGTTTAGTTATGTCGTAATGCTTGCTTTATTTTTATCCTATGTATTTAAGCATAAATACCTGTTCGTTTTTGCTCAAGTTTTGATGCTTGTCCTGCTGGGGCATATTTGCCAACAAATTTTTCAGGAGACTCAATTTGAAGGTTTAACATTTTACAATGTGAAAAAAGATATTGCAATTTCTTATATCAATCGAAGTGAGGTGATGTTGTTTACAAGCTTCGATTCACTTCAACATCAACAATTGAGATATTCCGTATGGCCGCATTTAATGAAGTATGAGAAATATAAATTTTGGAAAGAGAAGAATATCGTCAAGTTAGCTAAAGGGAGTTCAGGGAATAAGCTTCTCTCTATTGGAGATTCTTTAACACTTTTTATTTTGAATCAGACTAGTCAGGAAATACCAAATGTAGATTTGTTGTTGATACGAAATAACAGTGAATTTGAAACCGTCAGGAATTCAAAAATGTGCGTTTTAGATGCCTCTAATCATGATCAATATCTTCATCGTATGTGTTCAAAATTAGATTCCATACAGCAGCCCTATTACGTATTGAAGGATAATTTTGCGTATGTTTGGCATAGGTAGTCAACATGGAACAAACGGCATTATCAATTTTAAAACAATATTGGGGTTATGATAAGTTTCGTCCTATGCAGGAAGAGATTATTCATGATATTTTGCTAGGTAAGGATACGCTTGCGTTATTGCCAACTGGAGGAGGTAAGTCTATTTGTTTTCAAGTTCCAGCTTTATTGAAGGAGGGAATCTGTATCGTAATTTCACCTTTGATTGCGTTGATGAAGGATCAAGTGGAGAATTTAAGAAAGAAAAATATTCCAGCTATAGCTATTTTTTCTGGAATGTCTGCGCGGGAGGTCGATATCGCATTGGACAATTGTATTTTTGGAAATATTAAGTTTCTGTATTTATCTCCAGAACGTTTATACTCCGATTTAGTGCAAGAGCGTATCAGGCATATGAAGGTTACTTTATTTGCTATTGATGAAGCGCATTGTATTTCCCAATGGGGGTATGATTTTAGACCTCCATATCTTGAGTTAGCAAAACTTAGAAATCTTCAGCCTCAAACCACCTTTCTAGCTTTAACAGCTACAGCGACGCCATTAGTGGTGGATGATATTCAAGAAAAATTAGGTTTCAAAGAAAATCATGTTCTTTCGAAGAGTTTTAAGAGGGAAAATTTGGGCTATATGGTCTTTGATGAAGAGGATAAGATGGGAAGAATGATGCGTATTGTTCAGAAAATGGGAGGTACAGGAATTATCTATGTTCGAAATCGAAGAGAAACGCAGGAGGTCGCTCAATATCTATTTAATCATGGTGTTTCTGCAGATTATTATCATGCAGGATTAGAATTGCCCGTTCGAATGAAAAAACAAGAAGCCTGGACTTCAGGAAAGTCGAGAATTATTGTTGCGACGAATGCATTCGGAATGGGTATTGATAAAGCGGATGTGCGATTTGTTATTCATTTAGATCTACCAGATTCATTAGAAGCATACTACCAGGAAGCAGGAAGGGCGGGTCGTGATGGAAAAAAGGCTTATCCAGTATTACTATATAATCAGGCTGATCGCGATAGTTTGTGGGAAAACATAGAATTAAATTTTCCGGAAATTTCCTTCATTCATCAAGTTTATCATCAGCTGTGTAATTATTTTCAAATTGCCTACGGTGCTGGGAAAAATATGATCTATGACTTTGATGTGGTGGATTTTTCGAAAAGGTATAAATTTGAGGTGTTAAAAACGATTGCATCATTGAAGTTTCTGGAAAGAGACGGCTGGCTAACACTCACAGAAGCGGTTTATATTCCTTCAAGGTTTAAATTTGAAGTAGATTATCAGGAACTCTATAAACTCCAAGTGCAAAGTGCACAATTCGACCCCATTATTAAAGCTATTCTTAGGTTTTATGGAGGAGTATTTGATTTCTTTGTTCCTATTAATGAATTTGAATTAGCAAAGAAATTGGGTAAACCCTATGCCGAAATTGTTCTGTTACTTCAAAAGTTGCAACAGCTTGAAATAGCGACTTATATTGCAAAAACTGACGCACCTCAATTACAATTTTTAGAAGCCCGAGTAGATTATAAACATCTCCATATTGATGCTCAATTTATCGCTAGTAGGCGGCAATTAAAACAAGAACAGGTTAAGGCTATATATGGTTATCTCGATCAAAAAGTGTGTAGAAGCATTGCGTTACAACGTTATTTCGGAGAGCAGACCAATGAACCTTGTGGGGCTTGTGATTTGTGTCTTATGCGTGTTCATCAATCTAAAACTTCTAAGGCGATTGAAGAACAGTTTAAAAGTCTACTTATAGAAAGACCGTTAGATTTGCATAGCCTGGTAGAATCTACTACAGTTGGAAAGGAGAGTTTACGTTTACAAGTCTTAAGAACGCTCATAGATGAAGAAAAAATCTTAGTAGCGAATGGTCTTTATTCTTGGAAAGCTTTCTAATTATTTTTGTTTTAATCCTTTGTTAGAAGGAAATTAAATTACCTCCATCCTCATTAATTAATCATTTTATTTTTATTTAAAGGTTTAGTATTGAATTAAATGCATTATTTTTAATTCAGGTTGTGGAATTCCATTATATTCTGCATCCCTTGAGAACATTTATAACATTGTTCTATCAAACTAATTCAATAATTATGAAAAAAGTCTTTTGGGTAATTGTCTTTTTGTTTCCTATTGTAGTATTTGGGCAAATTAATAAAACTGATTCTATGCAAATAAAACGTTGGATAGAAGTTGAACGATTGATCAGCATAAAGAATTATGCAGAGACAATGCCAATTCTTCAAGATATCAAAGCAAAGGCTATGCTGGATAAAGATGAGGCTACACAAATCAAAGCAACTTTGGCATTATTCCATACGTATAAAATCAATAATGGAGATGAATTGGTATTTGAAAAGGTGGTGGAAAGTTTTGAGAATGAAATATCAAAAGCTAAAGGAGTTGAAAAATCCTTATACTATAATTTATTTGCAAGCTACCTTCTTGCAAATAACTATCGTAATGCGAGTAAAAGTGATCAGTTTTTTTTCAAGGAGAACAACAAGGGTAAGACACGCATCATCGATTCATTATTTCAATTATCTATTCAAGAGAAAACCATATTGGAAAAAGAGGATACCAAAGATTGGCTGAATTTATTTATTGATAGTACCAACAGGACATTGACCCCTACACTTTATCATTATGTGGCCTATAATTATATTAATTTATTAGGTACTTGGACGATTGATTCGAACCTTGAAAAAATTGATATAATCAGTAAAGGTTTAGCAGCTATTAATGAAAAAAGAAATTTTCGAGATGCGGAGTCTTTTTTACGTTCACAGCGTATATTGAATTTAAAATCAAATAATCTACTCTGGTTTGAGGCTATAAGAAAGCAGATAGATGCTTATAAAAGCGATTACAATGCTTTTTTATTATACGATATAGCCAATTCGAAATATCGCTTAAAACAAGTTCCAGCAGCTCTAGATATTATCGAAGAAGCAAGAAGGGATTATCCTAATTCCCCTTGGTTAATAAATTTGGAAAATTTGTATAAGAATATTCAAAAAGTAGACGTATCCATTTCTCATCGATATTTTAATCCTGGTGATCAATATATTCCTATAAAGGTTGCCGTTAGGAATGTTGATTCAATTTATATTAGGGTTTATAATACCAAGAAAACAATTAAACAACCTAAAGAGATAAATACGGGATACGACTCCTTAAGTCATCAAGTTTCCTTGGAAGCAGAAATTGTTTATGAAGAGGTTGTCAAATTGAAACATTTCGATGATGCATCGGTCAACGAAACAATTTACAAGTTAAATCCACTCCCTTATGGTCACTATACTGTTCATGTTTCCAACAATAAAGAATTTAAGGATGATGGATTGTATCAGGATGTCTCGGAAAGTGAGGTTTATTCATCAGATGTATTTATTTCAAGTGATGTAATCAGAGAAACTGATGATTATCAGTTGTTTGAAGCCTTATTGATCAATCGTAAAACAGGAAAACCTTATGCGAAAAAGCGTATTAAGTTGTATGAACTTTATAAAAATGAACCTTTAAAACAGATCTTTAGTTTAAAGACGAATGAGCATGGTGTGTTTGAATTTAAATCTTCAGACGATAATGATTTTGGAGATTTAGATGAATATTTGTTATATCTCGAAGATGAAGGTCAATTGATTGATTTAGCTGATCTTCAAAATATTGGAAGCAACTATGATGATGATAATTACGGAAATGATGCTGATGATCATGTTGCTACAGTATTGTCTGATCGAGCAATATACCGGCCAGGTCAGCAAGTGTTTTTTAAAACCATTTTATACAATAACCATTTCACTAGAGGTGCTGTGTTGACTGATAAAAAGTTCGACGCTATATTATTGGATGCAAATCGTAAAGCAATTGATACCATCAAATTAATCAGTAATGCTTTCGGCTCTGCGGATAGTAGTTTTATTATTCCTAAAACTGGATTAAATGGGATGTTTGGTATTCAGATTAAATTTGAAAGTAAGGAATTAACGACGCATTACATCCAGGTTGAAGAATATAAAAGACCAACTTTCAAAGTTCATTTTGAAACGAACAAAGAAACTTACATTAAAAAGGATACAGCAAAGTTTATAGGAATTGCTGAAATGTTGTCTGGTGCTAAAGTGATTAATGGGGAGGTTCGTTACAAGGTTCATGTTAATAGTTTTGAGCCAAGATTGAGAAATCTTTTATATAAGGATAGTACAGTTTTTACAGATGAGTCTGGGAAATTTGTGATTTCTATACCATTGTCGGATACTACATTTAAAAATTTTAAGGAATTTAATTTCCAAATAATTGCTGATGTGGTTAATCAAACAGGAGAATTACAATCGGCACGAATGAATTACACCTACATCTCCAAACCATGGATGCTTTCTATTGAAACGCCTAGCCAAATGGAATATCCGAAATGGAAGTCTGTAAAAATTAATACAAGCAATAAGAACGGTCAACTTTTCCAATTTGCTGGAAAATTTGATGTCTATAAATACAAAAAATCAGATGCGGTAATCACAAATGAAGAGCGAATTTTCTTTATGCAAACCGGATATCATTTGTTAAGTACTGCAGATTATAAAAAATATTTTCCTAACAGTTTCGATGAGTTGATTTTGGATGAAAATAAGAGAGAACTCGTAAAATCGTATAATTTTGATACTAAAGACACTAGTGTCGTACAACTTGATTCCAATCTTTTTACTTCTGGAAAGTATTATTTGGAGGCATGGACTGCTCATGGAGAAGATACAATCCGCTCTATGCGAGAAATCTCAATTATTGATCCGATAACCAAAAAAGTAGACAATTCAACCTTCTTTGCCTATCATTTTGACAAAGGCTTTTATGATGAAGGTGATTTGGTAACCTTGACATTCCAGACCGATGTTAAGTCTGCGGAAGTGATGTATTTATATAAAATTACAGGAAATGCGGAGAAGGAACTCCAATTACTAAAATGGAATGATGGCAAAATAACCTATCAATTCAAATTAAGTAAGGAGGAAACCAATAATAATTTGAACTTCCAATCCATATTTTTAGTGGATAATAAGCTGTCAAATGTTAACATTCGAGTTCCTATTATCAAATTGGATAAGCAACTTGAAATTTATCAAGAAACCTTTAGAGATAAAATTACTCCTGGTCAAAAGGAGACTTGGAGCTTTAAGATACTTCAAAAGGATAAGGTAGTTCCAAGCGAAGTATTAGCAACGATGTATGACAGTTCATTGGATAACTTCAGAAGCAATTCGTTCCCAACTCAACTTATGAGAAGATATCCAATATTTAGAAGTGCCAATTTTTATTATTTATTTGAGGAGTTTATGTACAGAGAATTTTCGTTTAGTGTTTATGATCTGAACTTAGATTATGCTGCCAAAGGCAATGAACTTATTCAAATTAATAATTTCAATTTATGGTATATGCATAAGTTCATGAATTATAATGTTGGACAATGGGATAAAAATATTCAGTTCGACAGTGAAAACACATTGGATGAGGTGGTTATAGTCGGATATGGAACGCAGAAAAAAGAATCTGTAGTAGGGGCGGCATTAGCAGGTAGAGCTCCTGGTATAGTTGTTAATCAGACATCAGGTACTCCAGGGGATAATTTCTTAATTAGAGGTACTAGTACATTCGGCTCTGGTCAACAACCTTTAATAGTAATGGACGGTGAGATTTATGATGGGGATTTACAATCTGTAAATCCTGAAGATATCGAAAGTTTTTCCATTTTAAAGGATGCACAAGCTATATATGGAGCACGTGGAAATAATGGCGTCATTTTGATAACGACGAAGTCGGGGAAAAAGAAGGCTGACCTTTTAAACCAAGTCCAAGCAAGAACAAACCTTCAAGAAACAGCTTTTTTTTACCCAACCTTATATACAAATGATAAAGGAGAAGTGAGCTTTCAATTTGACAGCCCTGAGGCTTTGACCAAATGGAAGTTATTGTTATTTGCCCATGGCAAAAATTTGGAAGCAACCTCAGGAACATATTTTTCTCAAACCCAAAAACAATTGATGGTAAGACCAAACTTGCCTCGATATTTTAGGGAATCCGATGAAATGGTTATCAAGGCACAAATTCAGAATCTAAGTAAAAATGGATTGAAGGGCTCGGCAAGAATAGAATTGATAGATCCGGAAACCAATCAAAATATCAATGCTAAATTTGAAATAACCAAAGCAACGACTGACTTTGAAGTGGATGCAGAGAATAATACAATCGTTTCATGGCGAATAAAAGTGCCTGAACATCAAGACATGGTTCATGTAAAGATTATCGCTGCTAATGAGGAGTTCTCTGATGGGGAGCAAGTCGAAATACCTATACTATCCAATAAGATCTTTATTACTGACTCCGAGAAAATAATATTGAAACCTACTCAGCAGAAAGATTATAAATTGGAAATCACTTCCAAAGATAATGTACAAGCTAAAGTTCAAATTCAAAGCAATCCTATTTTAGAAATCTTTTCTGCCTTGGATTATTTAAAAAATTATCCTTACGAATGCTCAGAGCAATTAACGAGTAAGTGGTTTGGACTACAGATGGTTCAATATATCTCTAATCATTATCCGAAAATCTCAGCCTACTTCAAGTCCTTGAATGTAGAAGAATCTTCCAGTAAATTAAAAACGAATAGCAGCCTTAGTGAATTGCAACTCAACGAAATGCCTTGGTTAAGGGAAATTGAAAACGATGAAACGAAAATTAAACAACTAGCGGAATTATTCAACAGCAACATCAATATTGAAATCGCTAACCTCGAAAAGAAAATCCTTAAAAAACAATTGAGTAGCGGTGGCTTCAGCTGGTTTGATGGAGGCAAAGAAAACACCTACATATCCATTCGTATTTTAGAAGTGTTTGGCAAAGTATTATACCTGGATCAAAAGCTTATAAATTTCCAAATGAAAAAAGCCATGAAAGATTTATGTGAGTATTTGGATAAGGATGAAGCAATATATGGTGTTAAAGCTTCTGCTGAGATGGCATTGGATTATTTATTCGCTCGGAAATATTGGACTGAATACTTCCCACTTGAAGACAAAAATCTTTCTACTTTAAAAATACGAATATCAGCTGCCCCATTACTTACTGCGGAGAAACCTGCAGGGATAGCTGCTAAAGCATGGATTGTGAATCAATTATTTGGAGCTAGCAAGCAGTCTAATGAAATTAAAAATCGATTGACTCAGGAGGTAATCTATGATGAAGAAAAAGGAATGTATTGGGAAAGTAACGATAGGAGATTCAATGATGTTAGTTTGCATGCCTATTTAGTTGAAGCCTATAAATTAAACGATCCAAGCCGATTGAATGAAATTACCCAATGGCTATTTTATAAAAAAGAATCCAGCTATTGGTATAGTACATGGATGACGGTGGATGCTATTTATGCCTTGCTATTGGCAAATAACCCGGATGATTTTGCGATGGAAAATACGGTAAGCGTTTGGGTAGATTCTAAAGAAACATCGATGGATAAATCCAGTTTAGGACAGGTAGAGAAAGTGTTTAAGAAACAGGATTTGAATGCCAACAAATTGATTTCTGTAAAAAACAATAACAACAGATCCATCTATGGAGGTATCTATCATCAATATTTTGTTGCCTCTGAAGATGTAAAGAGCAGTGCTAATGCTATTTCAGTGAACAAAGTATATTTGGTGGAGCGAAATGGTAAATGGATTGAAACGAATACAGCGAAGTTAGGGGAGAAGGTCAAGGTGAAAATCACGGTCATCAATGATAGTCCGATACAATATGTTCACTTAAAAGATAGCCGACCTTCAGGCGTAGAACCGGAATTTGTATCCTCAGGTCAATCCTGGTGGAGAGGGTATTACTTCACTCAGAAAGATGCTTCAACCAATTATTTCTTCGACTATTTGAATAAAGGGAAGTTCGAATATGAATACATCGTGAAGACAAACAATATAGGAGAATTTAATTCGGGTATAACAACGATATCCTGTATGTATGATCCAACGGTGAATGCTCGCTCTGAAAACATTAAATTGACAATAGAAGAATAAGAAATAATACAGAAGAATTCAAATAAAAAGGCTCCTGAATCTAATTTCAGGAGCCTTTTTGATGTAATGGAATATGCTTAATCTAGTTTTTGTTTACTTGATTTACAACCACTATTTTTTCCTTATTGACTTCTTTCATATTCTTCTTGGCATGACTCATGGTATGTCCTCCAAGAATTGGCGCAATAACTAATCCTACTAAACAGGTTAATTTAATTAATATATTCATGGATGGGCCTGAGGTATCTTTAAAAGGATCACCAACAGTATCTCCAGTTACTGCAGCTTTATGAGCATCCGAACCTTTATAGGTCATTTCTCCATTAATCATAACACCAGCCTCAAAAGATTTTTTGGCATTATCCCAAGCTCCACCGGCATTATTCTGAAATATAGCCCATAATACTCCTGAAACAGCAACTCCCGCCATATAAGCTCCTAAGGCCTCTGCGCCCATCACAAATCCTACTATGATTGGAGTGATGATGGTGATTGCTCCTGGTAGCATCATTTCACGTAATGCCGCTTTGGTAGATATATCCACACATTTTTCATAATCCGGTTTTCCTGTTCCTTCTAAAATGCCAGGGATTTCTTTAAACTGCCTGCGCACCTCATTCACCATGTCCATGGCCGCTTTTCCAACAGATTGCATCGCCAGTGCTGAAAATACTACAGGAATCATTCCTCCAATAAATAATGCAGCCAACACATCCGCTTTGAAGATGTTAATTCCATCAATTCCGGTAAAGGTCACATAGGCCGCAAATAAGGCCAATGCTGTCAAGGCTGCAGAAGCGATGGCAAAACCTTTACCCACAGCCGCAGTCGTATTCCCTACCGAATCCAAAACGTCTGTACGTTGACGGACTTCTTTCGGTAACTCACTCATTTCGGCTATACCACCAGCATTATCGGCAATAGGTCCGAAAGCATCAATAGCCAATTGCATTGCCGTAGTAGCCATCATGGCCGAAGCAGCGATAGCTACACCATAAAATCCGGCCAAAGAGTAGGATCCCCAGATAGCCAGAGCGAATAATAGCACGGATGAGAAGGTAGATTTCATACCTGTAGCAAGTCCTGCAATGATGTTAGTTGCTGCTCCTGTAGAGGAATTCTGCACAATATTAAGAACAGGTTTTTTACCTAATCCGGTATAAAATTCGGTAAAGGCAGATATTAAACCACCCACAGCCAAACCTACAATCGTCGAATAGAATATATTAATCCTTGGAATATCTTTAAATCCTTCTCCGAAGAATTTCATTTGAATAACTTCTGGAAGCATATAGCGAATTAAAAAGAAACAAGCTACCACAGTTAACAAAATGGATACCCAGTTTCCCATATTTAAGGCATTTTGAACCTGTGCTTCTTTAGCATCATTGCTGCTGACCTTGACAAAGAAAGTCCCTATGATGGATGCCAATATGCCAACTCCGGCAATGACAATAGGTAATAAAATTGGACCCATCCCATTGAAAGCATCGGTATAAGCTGTGCCAGTCGCTTCCGACATTTCTTTGATGATGTAATTTCCTAAAACCATAGAAGCCAATACAGTAGCGACATAAGAGCCGAATAAATCAGCACCCATACCTGCTACATCACCTACATTATCACCCACATTATCTGCTATAGTTGCTGGGTTTCTAGGATCATCTTCAGGAATCCCTGCTTCCACTTTACCTACTAAATCTGCACCTACATCGGCAGCTTTGGTATATATACCACCACCAACACGAGCAAATAAAGCTATGGATTCAGCACCTAATGAAAATCCGGCAAGAGCTTCCAATACAATAGTCATTTCATTTGTGAAATCACCATTTTCGGTAATAAACATTTTTAAAAACAATAAAAAGAAAATGCTTAAGCCTAATACGGCTAGACCCGCAACACCTAAGCCCATCACCGTACCACCTGAAAAGGAAACTTTCAAAGCTTGAGGTAAACTTGTTCGCGCTGCTTGTGTTGTTCTTACATTG
>DAIQBS010000010.1:0-41791 GCA_036781025.1 Sphingobacterium sp.
CTCGTCGAAGTACTTTATTAAAAAGAATAAGACAAGAGGAGGAGCAGGTATTATTGTTTGATGCGGGAGATATTTTTCAAGGCACCCCTTATTATAATATTTTTGGTGGTAAACTCGAACTTCAATTAATGAGTGAACTTGGATATGATGCAGGAACATTTGGAAATCATGAATTTGATAATGGACTTACAGGATTAGCGAAGCATTGGGATGAGGCAAAATTTCCATTTATTTCTTCTAATTACGATTTCAGTAATACCATCTTGGCTGGAAAGGTTAAGGAATATATGGTTTTTAAACGTGATGGAATAAAGATTGGAGTTTTTGCTGTAGGGGTGAATTTAGAGGGTTTAGTCGATCCGAATAGCTATAAAGGAGTTGTAATTAAAGACCCTATTGAAGTGGCTCAAAGGATGTGTAAAACATTGAAAACAGATCTTAAATGTGATTTAATTATATGTTTATCCCATATAGGTTATCAATATGATGATGATCAAGTTTCAGACTTAATCTTAGCGAAGAACAGTAGAGATATTGATTTAATCATTGGAGGCCATACACATACCTTTCTTGAGAAACCAACGGAAGTCGTTAATTTAGACGGCAAAATTACGTTGGTTAATCAAACTGGTCGTTCGGGTGTTAACTTAGGACGTATAGATTTTATTTTTGATCAACAAAAGAAAGTTCAACGCACTATTGCTTACAATTACCCCATAGACGCTCAATTAGACTTAGTATAATTGACATTAAATATATTGAAGTAAACCATAGCAATTTTAGGCCTTAACAAACATTGAAAACGCTAATTAAACTTTATGTAGATTCTTACCGAGGCCTTTCTGCGGCATCTTGGTTATTAGCGCTTGTTATCCTAATAAACCGTACAGGGGCTATGGTTATCCCATTTTTAGGAATATACATGTCTTCTGCACTTGGCTTTTCAAAGCCACAAGTAGGGATAGTATTAGGTTGCTTTGGTTTGGGTTCAGTGGTTGGTTCATGGATTGGAGGTTGGCTGACGGATCGATTAGGAAGTTATAAAGTTCAAATGGCAAGCTTATTATTAGCTATTCCATTGTTCCTACTTCTACCTTACTTTAAGACTTTCCACGGCTTATCCGCATTGATTTTCCTCTTAAGTATTATTACAGATATTTTTAGACCTGCCAATTCTGTTGCCGTAGCAAGATTTGCTAAACCGGAAAACATCACGCGCGCCTACTCATTAAATCGGATGGCGATAAACCTTGGATTCTCTATTGGTCCTGCATTGGGTGGTTTTTTAGCAACTTACTCGTATAATTTAATATTTTATGGAAATGCATTAGGTGCTGCTTGTGCCGCCATTGTCTTAACTATCTTCTTCAGCAAGAAAGCCACAGCAGCTAAAGTAGATAAAAAGAAAGATGACTTACTGGAATCAGAATCCATCAAACGCAATGCCTACACCGATGGGCTGTTTTTACTATTTAGTGTTACCTGTTTCTTTTTCTCTATGGCATTTTTCCAACTTTTAGGTACACTCCCACTCTTTTATAAGGATTCCTACCAATTAAAACCTGATCAGATTGGTCTATTACTTGGTTTCAGTGGATTTGTGATTGTTGTATTTGAAATGATTTTGGTGCATTGGGCTGAACATCGATTTAAAGTGAAACAAATCATGTTTTGGGGAACAGCCATGGCAGGCTTATCTTATTTTATGTTAACACTCGATTATGGGATAGTTTGGTTGTATTTAGCGATGTTTATGTTATCTACAGGAGAAATGTTGACCTTGCCTTTCTCTGCTACGGTAGCCATTCAACGTGCAAGCAGAAATAATCAGGGTGCCTATATGGGTTTGAATGCTTTATCATTCTCAGCAGCGCATATATTTACGGCATATTTAGGAACTTATATTGCAGAACATTTCGGATATCAAACGCTCTGGTTTGCTACAGGATTTACGCTGATTGCTTGTAGTTTTTCATTTTATTTTATTATCGAAAAACTCCTAAAAAAAGAATTTTAACCTACATTACGCTCATAAGGCACACGGGTAGCAATCGACCTTCCTAACGTAATTTCATCCACATATTCCAATTCTCCACCGAAGGAAATCCCTCTTGCAATGGTACTAATTTGCACATTGTATTCTTTCAATTTGCGGTATAAATAAAAGATCGTTGTATCACCTTCCATGGTCGCACTTAAGGCTAAGATAACCTCTTGAATATTCCCTTGCTTCACACGCTCAATGAGTCCTTCTATTTTTAAATCTGAAGGCCCTACTCCTTCCATTGGTGATATTAATCCGCCAAGTACATGGTAAACTCCGTGGTATTGATTGGTGTTTTCAACAGCCATTACATCTCGCGTATCTTCTACAACACAGACAATGCCATGCTCCCTCTTTACGGAACTACAGATCTCACAATAATCGTGATCGGAGATATTAAAGCAGGTTCTACAATATTTAATATCACTTTTAAGCTTATCAAGTGCTTGGGTAAAGCTTTGAACTTCAGCATCAGATTGTTTAAGAAGATGCAATACCAATCGCAAAGCAGTTTTCTTTCCTACTCCTGGAAGTTTAGCAAACTCCTCCACCGCTAACTCTAATAATCTTGATGAAAAATTCATTTTTCAAAATTACAAAATAATGCAGGAATTAATCAGCAAATATTTTAAGGATTATTACGTTCAATAATTAAAAATTTGATGGAAATAGTTGCTACTTTACAGCATTTAGCTTTTATAATACCAACTATTAATTATCTAAATTACAAACATAAAAAAACGCTTGATTAATATAATCAAGCGTTTTTAATAAACATTATCTTAAAAATCCAAGTAATTCCAATTACCTCGATATGGTCTTGTTTTCAGGTTATTCGCATATGGATTGTCGAACACTTCCTTCTTAGGATCCCATTTAATGGTTTTTTGTAATTGATAACCAATATTCACTGCATTACAAACTGTTGCTGTACGATGACCAATTTCCACATCACATATTGGTTTGCTTCTTTTCTTGATCGCATCCACAAAGTCTTTATAATGATTTTCAGAATAATAAACTTTACGGTCCTTTTCAGCGATGGTTTTTGGAAGATTCGCTTTATCGGAATTCAAGAATTCTCTGGACACTTCAATTTTTCCTTCTGTTCCTAAAAATTGAATGGCGTTAAATTTACCCCATGCTTTATGCGTTACTTTTACGCCATTGGCGTAATTGTAGTACAATCCTTCTTTAGCATTTGCCTGATCTGGCGGAGTAAAAGAAACTGGCCCTGAATGATCCATATCCAATGCCCATTGTACTATATCGTACATATGTGCTCCCCAATCGGTGATATAACCACCACCAAAACCATGATACAATCGCCACATTGCCCATTCCGGTGCGTCAATTAATGGACTTAATACCGGATGATATCCTCGATACAGAGAAGGTCCAATCCAAAAATCCCAATCCAGATGTGCTGGTGCATCCAACCATGGTAGATCGCATTCTTTAACCGGATCTCCGACAGAAACATTCACTTCTTTTATTTGACCGATATATCCATTGCGAATCAAATCTGCAGCATGACGGAAATTATGATAAGAACGCTGCATACTTCCTGTTTGCAGCACTCGTTTATACTTCCTCACTGCATTTACCATCGCTCTTCCTTCATCTATAGTGAGTGCCAATGGCTTCTCACAATAGATATCCTTACCAGCCTTTGCAGCATGAACCACATGCAAAGCATGCCAGTGATCCGGTGATGCTATCACAACTGCATCAATGTCTTTTCTAGCTAATAAATCGCGGTAATCTTTATACCCCTCCACTTGATGAGCAGACTTCTTTGCATTATGCTTATTAGCCTCTCCAAGGAAACGGTTGAGTTTGGTACTATCTACATCAGCAGCAGCTAAAACCATCGTATCTGGAAGCCCCATTAAACCATTTAATAAGGTGCCTACTTGCTTACCAACACCAATATATCCGAGGTTAATTCGATCACTTGGCGCTAAAAAACCATTGCCTCCTAGCACATGTCTAGGCAGGATGCTAAATGCTGCTGCTCCTAAGGCAGTTTGACTAATAAATTTTCTTCTATTCATTTAGGTGTATACTAGTTGATTTTATCGTTGTTTTTAATAGGTTTACTTGTTTAAAGCTATGCAAAGCATTTTAATTATCAAAATTTATAAATATGTGCTGATGGAACGCTAAAATTGTAGAAAAAACAAATTAGTTTCTAGCAATTATTTTAAGATTAAATCTTATATTTCCCTAAGAAGAATTTAGGCGCATAAATGAGTATGCAGTAAAAGATTTTACATATATGACAAAAGACGAAAAAATCAGAAGATCCTTTGCCAATAAAAATTGGCAAGAAATAAAAGTAAAAGACTCTTGGCAGATATTTAAAATCATGGCAGAGTTTGTAGATGGTTTTGAGAAACTTGCTAAAATTGGTCCATGTGTATCTATTTTTGGATCTGCAAGAACTCCAGAGAATCATAAGTATTATGAAATGGCTGTCGAGATAGGTCGGCTTCTAGCTGATCGCGGATATGGCGTTATTTCTGGGGGTGGTCCTGGTATTATGGAAGCCGCTAATAAAGGAGCTTATACAGCCGGAGGAAAATCAGTAGGCTTGAATATAGAATTGCCTTTTGAACAATTTCATAACAAGTATATCGACAGAGATAAATTATTGGAGTTTAATTATTTCTTCGTTCGAAAGGTCATGTTCATGAAGTATTCTCAAGGATATATTGTGATGCCTGGTGGTTTTGGCACTATGGATGAGCTCTTCGAAGCCATTACACTTATTCAAACTGGTAAGATTGCCCGATTCCCAATTGTATTAGTAGGGTTAGAATATTGGAATGGTTTATTCGATTGGATTAAAAACACCATGCTTGGCAATAAATACATATCTGAAGAAGACCTTAATCTCTACCGAATGGTAGATACCGCTGAAGAAGCCGCAGAACATATCTTTAGATTCTATGATAAGTATCTATTGAAACCTAACTTTTAGTAGTAAAAAACGGCTAAAAAATAAAAAGCTGTATCACCAATCGATGATACAGCTTTTTTATTGTGAGTTGATATCTTAGTTGAAGATATAACGAACACCTAATTGAATTTGGTATCTTGAATCCATACCAGTATTTACACGGTATGTTTCAGTACCTAATGCTTGATTCACTTGGTAAACAGGTCTGTTTTGACTGTCTTTATTTACGAATTGAAGAACATTGTTAGTAACTGGAATTTTTGTAGTACCCCATTCACTATTTAACAAGTTACCTAAATTGATGATATCAACTGATAATTGTAGTTTATGTCCATTATTTTTCAATAATGCAGAAATCTCTTGCATAAAACGTAAATCAAAACGGTTCATCCAAGGATATTGAGCACCATTACGTTCTGCATATTTACCTTTTCTAGTACTTAAATAATCATCTTGATTAATGAACGCATTTAAACGGTTCCATTGATCATTTGCACTTTCAAATACTGTTCTATTTTTGGAGTTTTCTTGAATATCCACCAATTCAATTTGCTCTCTGCTTCCAGGTACAAACATTAATTGGTTAGAAATTCTACTTGCAATGCTCATTGGATCATTAGTTGTTAAGAAACTAAATCTAGTTGCTCCGTATTGATCTCCATAAGGTCTTCCTTCGTAGAATAATCCAACTTTAGATGGGAAGTTTTTAGCTATAGCGAAGTTAATATTAACAGCTGCAACTACGCGATCAGATACTAAGAAATTAGTATATGATAATCTTGGTTTATTAGGTTGATCAACCACAGGGTTTCCAGTATAAGCTGAGTTAGCTTGAGAACCAGGGTTTGATGTTACGTCACGAGCATCACTTTTTGTATAAGCAACCATTACATCACCATATTTACCAAAAGTTTGTGATAATTGAACAGTGATATTCGCAGCATGTCCTTTACTTGTATTATCAAGAACAATCGCACGTGTAATAGAAGAATTAATACGGTTTGCAGTACCACTTGTACCAGCATAGTAATAACGAGTATCACCTAATCCTGAATATTGTCCAGTAGCAGCAACTTGGTTAGCATCTCTATGATAAACCTCTGTTAATGATTTTGTAAACATACCCTCTACGGAGATTTTCGTTTTCCAAGGGAACGTATAATCTACACCAAAACTTGATCTCCAGATTTGAGGCAATCTGAAATTATTAGCTGTTGCGTTAATTTCGTATGAACTAGGTGTTGTTGGATTACTTGGAATATAAGCTGCAGGATCATTTGTAAATGGTCTATTTGTCGGGTTAGTTAAGTAATCACTACCGAATAATAAACCTGTTTGACCTGCTTGATTAGTTAACCATACTCCCGGTACACCACCAGTAAACAATCCGGATCCAGCACGTAGAACTAATGATTTATTTCCATAAACATCATAATCAACCGCTATTCTAGGTGAAACCTGAACGCGAGATTTTGGAAGTCTACTCACATCTAATTTTTCATCCAAACCATGCTCATCTTTAAATGTCATTGCATTTACTTTCTCGTTTGCTGTGATATCAGCAGTATAGATTGGCATATCTAAACGAATACCGTAGCTGAATTTCAAATTAGGCATTGCAAACCAGTCATCTTGCGCATATACAGAGATAGGCATCATGCTGAATTGTGCACTTGGTCTAGGTTTTCCACTTACAGCCGAATAAGTCAATTGATACAATAATGGAGTTACTGTAGTACTACCATTTGCTGCATTGATAAAATCATCAACAGTATTGTAACGGAATTGACCATTAAACATTTGAGCAAAGGCATTGTCATATTTCTGATAACCTACTGAAGCACCAAAGGTGAATTTATGATTGCCTGCATATAGATTTAAATCATTCGATAAGGAATATAAATCTTGGTTTAACACGTTCAATCCTGAAAAAGGTTCCGAACCAAAAGACATATAATTTGCACCTGCACCATTCTCAATATCCACTAATGGGAAAGCACCACCTAACATATCACGTTTTGCACGGAATCCTGAATAGGTCATTTTTAAATTATTTGACCATTTAGAATTGAATGAAGAGTTTAATTCCGCCGTAATGGAGTTGATGTTTTCATTTTGTCTGTAACGAAGACCTGAAAAATTCATAGAAGTTAAAGAAGAACCTCTACCTCTAGAGTTAGATGAACTTGGATTTACATCTCTGAACGATTTCAAGAAGTTATAACGTACAGTCACTTTATTGCGCTCGTCAATATTCCAGTCAAATCTAGCGGTTAAGTTTGTCGCTTTTTGATCATTGTTATATCCTTCATAAGCACCAGGATCATAACCATATTTAGAGATTAATAAGTCTTTCACTCTATCAAGGTCAGAAGCCAATACATTCGATATGTTACCACCAGCTTGAACGCCACGGTTAGCAAGCATATTCGTTCCAGGAGTAACACGAGTAGTATGCTCACCATTAATAAAGAAGAACAATTTATCTTTAATGATTGGTCCACCCAAACTAGCACCGATTTGTTTATTGCTATAAGTTTCAGTTTTAGCGATATCAATATCACCTACTTGATACCCTTGAAGGTCTTGGTTTTTATAATAAGTGTAAACAGATCCTGTTACTTTATTAGAACCACTTTTCGTAATAGCATTCACTCCAGCACCTGTAAATCCACCTTGATTAACATCGTATGGAGACAAGTTAATTTGAATAGCTTCGATTGCATCCAATGAAAATGGTTGTGCACCTGTACCACCACCTGGCAAAGATGATAAACCAAACGCATTATTCATTTGAGCACCATCCAAAGTTAAGGAGTTAAATAAACTGTTACGCCCAGCAAATGAAAACCCATCACCTTGAGAGTTTGCTTGTGGAGTAAGTTTAGTTAAATCAGTAATACTTCTAGAAATTGCAGGCATTTCTTCAATTTTCTTTCTAGAAATGTTGGTAGAGATACCGGAGTTTTTGTTGGTTAAAGAACGAGAACCAACAATTGTCACCTCTTCTATCGCTGTACCAGTCGCAGAACCAAACACTGGGTTCAATACAAATGGCTGTCCTAATTGCAAATAAACATCTTCATAAACAATAGGATCTTGACCTACATACGTCACTTCGATACGGTAAGGACCTCCGACGCGCATATTGGCCAAATTGAAACGCCCAGACTCATTTGCTGAACCTGAGTAAGTAGTACCCGATGGCGTATGCACCGCTTTGATAGTCGCTCCTGATGTCGATGATCCCGACGATTGAGTAACTACACCTGTCATACTACTTGTAGTTACTTGCGCTTGGATTGTTCCATAACTCGCAAGAACTAAAGCAAAGAAAAGTAAAGATTTCTTCATAAAGTTTGTTGTTTTTCCGACGCAAAATTATAAAGCCAAATTGACTTTACTTAAGGCTTAACACAAACTTAATATAGATGGTGAGGCTGTTTTGAACACATTTGGCAGAAATGAGTAAATTAAAAGATTAGGAATTGTAATTTTTAATAATATGCATGCATAATAATTATAAAATCCTTAAACTAAAACGCCCTTTTTTAATATTTTAACAATTTTTAACCTTTGTTAATTGTGGAAAAGTTTTTTTACTTTGGGGACTTTAAATTTCATAATTACCTAACTTTCGTAACAAAATCGTAAAGTTTAGGTACAATTTATATGATTATCAAGGTTCTAAAGAAGAAATTACAATACGAAAAATGAAATAATTAAGCCAAATAAGCATAGGTTATGCCATCTCCACCACGGTCTGCATGCTCATCTTCGAAGCGACTTACTTGGGCATATTTCCTCAAATATTCCCGTATAAACCGACGAAGAATCCCATCCCCACGACCATGAATAATTTTTAAAGAAGGATAACCGATCATCACAGCACGATCCAAGACCAATTCCAACTTATTAATCGCGTCTTCGGTTCTCATGCCACGCACATCTAATTCCGGGTGAAAATCCGCCACGCTATCCGAAGATACCGATCGGAATCGCTTAGTCGCTTTAGCTTTCTCTTTTCCCCTTAGTTTTTCTACCTTATTCTTTTTTACGACAGTACGTAAATCACCTAAAGCTAAGATTAAGTTGTTTTTCGCTATTTCTATAACCTGCGCTTCGTTGCCTGTATCCAATATTTTCACCCAATCTCCTACCTCTACCTCTTCAGAAGACTCATTTGTTATGGACGGTTTTACAACTTTTACCACTTTATCTTTTAACTGATCGGCCTCTTGCTGCAAGTTGGCACGAAGCTTTTTAGTTTTATCTTTATCTGCTTGAACTGTTTTTATTTCAGCGATGGTGTTTTCCACCAACTTATTGGCATTCTTGATAATAGCTCTAGCCTCTTCCTTAGCAGCCTTGAGCAGTTGAGATTTATGCTCCTCCAAATAAGATTTAAGCTCAGTTAACTCCACTTGTTGGCTCAACATCTCCTTTTCTCTCAGTTGAATGGCCGTTTTGGTATCGTAAATTTCTTTTTTCTCCCGTTCCAAATCTACCAAAAGCGTATCCACTTTCTTTTGCTGAACCCCAATTTTCTGCTTTGCCAAATGTAGCACCTCTTTTGGCAATCCAATATTTTGAGCAATTTCAAACGCATAAGAACTTCCAGGCTTACCAATTTGCAAAATATAACGAGGTTTCATTGCTTCATTATCAAACAACATCGAAGCATTTTCAATCCCTTCTTGGTTGCTGGCAAATACCTTTAAATTCGAGTAATGTGTCGTTATAACGCCTCTTACTTTCTTTTTGTTCAACACTTCAAGAACCGCTTCAGCTATTGGTCCACCAAATTGAGGATCAGTTCCAGTACCAAATTCATCAATCAATAACAAAGATTTCGCATCAGCAAATTGCGTAAAGTATTTCATTTTGGAGAGGTGAGCACTGTAAGTACTCAAATCACTATCAATGGATTGATCATCACCAATATCTGCAAAAAATTGTTTAAATACCCCAACCTTAGAACTTGGATCACAAGGTATTAAGAATCCAGATTGAGCCATCAATTGCAGTAAGCCCACTGTTTTCATACAAACCGACTTTCCTCCCGCATTAGGTCCTGAAACCAATAATATTCGATCGACCTCATCAATTTTCAAATTAAGAGGAACCACATCCTGTAGCTTTTCTTTTTTTGCTGTCAAAAACAACAAAGGATGTTTTGCATTTACTAAAGATATGCTGGCCTGATTGTGAAGTTCTGGCATCTGCGCTTCAATATCTAATGCAAATAATGCCTTCGCACGCACAAAATCCAGTTTCGTCAATAGCCCATGGTACGAAAACAACAATGGAACATGTGGGCGTAACTCGCTCGTAAGTTGAATTAATATTCGAATGATTTCCCTTCGACGTTCAAACTCCAAATCCCTGACCTTATTGTTTAATTGAAAGACTTCTTCTGGCTCTAAATATACAGTTTGTCCAGTAGCAGACTCATCATGAATCAATCCTTTAATCTTACGTTTATTCTCCGCAAGAATAGGAATACATAAACGGCCATCACGAATAGTTAAATTACCATCCGCAGTCCATCCATGACCCTGTGCTTGTTTAAAGACGGCATCAATCCTTTTTCTTGCCTCTTGCTCAGATTTTAAAATTTGCTGACTTATTTCCAATAACAATCGCGAAGCATTCTCTTTAATTTTACCTCGTTCATCAAGTACATTTTCAATATGACGAACAATGGATTTTTCTATTGGTAGGTGCTCAAAAAGTAACTCTAAATAAGGATATTGCTGTTCACGTTCATTAAAGTAGCGAATGATTGCATACACTGTCCTCAATGATAATAGCACTTTGAAGAACTCTTCTTCTAATAAAAATGAGCCTTCTACTTTTGCTTTTTCAATAAAGGATTTAATTGGGTAAAAATGATCAATAGGTAGCGGCGCATCATGCTCTAAAACCTGTTTAAATTCATTTGTTTGTCTCAGAAATCGATCAATATTCTCCAGTTTAGTCTGTGGTTGCACCTTATCTACCAGTTCTTTCCCAGCTTCAGTTAAACATTTCGCTTTGACTAAATCCTTGATTTCAACAAATCCTAACTTCTCTACGGCATTTTTCGGATAAATCATAGCTTATTGTATAAGTTGAGGTTTTCGCTTGGATGGAAGTACAGGCTTCACACGTAAGCTAGGAGATTCTTTTATAATCTGAACCGATGTATCAATCATTTTTGGCTTTTCTGTCGAAACACTATCCCCTACTGGCACCTGATTTAATGAATTAGATGAACTGGTGGAATCTTTCGGAATAGCTAATGCGGCAGCATGAAAGAAGTTTTTCTCCATTAAGAATGTTATACCTGAATTCTCAAAAGTCCTTCTTGAATAATCAGCAATCGACAATTTCAAAGAATCCGATTTTGAATTTAACAACATCGTATTTAGCTGATTGACAATACGTTGTTCTCTCATCGTTCTATTTATACTGTCTTGAAAATATACGTTTTTAATAGAATCCTTTTTAACAAATTCACGCTCTTCTAACTCCAAATTTTTAACTACCTGTATATAAGTTCGTTCATTCAATTTTGGATTACCATAGTAGTACTCCAAATTGTTCTTAAATGAATTGGAATCTAAATCATATTTTAAAAAAAGTTCTTCGTATAAAGGATCAATTACTTTTCTTGCACTATCAGGAGAAAGTGAAACTAAGTAACCATCTAGAATATGCATGTCCGTAAATAAGGAAATCATCTCCTTTTCAGAAAGAATACCCTTTGGAGTACCTTTTTTACAAGAAGAACTGATAAAAAACAACAACAATAAAACAAATATTAATCGATGCATTTTGTAAATTTGTACAAAATTAAGTAAATCCTAGCATATAGCTTTCCAAATTTAATTAAAGAGTGTCCATTACTATGAGTATTTCATCAAATATTGAAACTTTACAAAAAGAATTAACACCTATCGGAGTTCAACTAATCGCGATTTCAAAAACCAAATCCAATGAGGAAATTATGGAGGCTTATGAAGCAGGACAGCGACTTTTTGGCGAGAATCAAGTGCGAGAGTTAACTGCTAAATATGAAGCCCTTCCAAAAGATATCCAATGGCATCTGGTAGGTCATCTTCAAACGAATAAGGTGAAATACATCGCAGAATTTATTTCCATTATCCATTCGGTTGATTCCTTAAAATTGCTTCAAGAAATCAATAAACAAGCCTTAAAAAACAACCGGGTCATAGACTGCTTATTACAAATATACATAGCGGATGAGGACAGTAAATTTGGATTAGACCATGCTGAAGTTATTGAGCTGTTGCGTAGCGAAGAATTGCAAGAGCTTAAAAACATTCGTATATGTGGTTTAATGGGAATTGCTACAAATACCCAAAACGAACGTATGATTAAAGAAGAGTTTTATGAACTGAAAATGTTATTTGACGGGATAAAAACCACTTTCTTCAGAAAAGATCCATCTTTTCAAATTTTATCGATGGGAATGTCTTCAGACTATAAATTAGCTATAGAACAAGGTGCAAATATGATAAGATTGGGGAGTACCATCTTTGGACAACGTGTTATCAAACACTTTAAAGCGCAGTAATGAGTTTACAAATACGCAACGCCAAAAGAGAAGATTGTCCTCGAATGATGGAATTAATCAACGAATTGGCTATCTATGAGCATGCGCCAAATGAAGTTACCGTCAGTTTGTCTGAGTTTGAAGAAGCTGGTTTTGGCAATAATCCCGTATGGGCTGCATTTGTTGCTGAAATTGACGGTATACTTGTTGGACTCTCTTTATATTATATTCGGTACTCTACCTGGAAAGGTAGAAGATTATATTTGGAAGATTTAATTGTAAGCGAACAATATAGGGGATCTGGATATGGAAAACTACTTTTAGATCATACCATAAACTACGCGAAATCTTGTAATTATAGCGGTATGATGTGGCAAGTATTGGATTGGAATGAACCTGCTATAAATTTTTATAAAAAATACGATTGCAATTTTGATGAGGAATGGATCAATGTTAACATTAATTTTTAATAAAAAAGTACTTTTTTACAGTTACTTTCTTGCCTGCTTATGTTTCATTCAAGCATGTTTTCATCAACCTGTTGAACATACAACTAATTCTAGTATATTTTCCAATGAATTGAAAGATACGGCTATCTATCAACAGAAAATCCTATACCAATCCAGCCCATACCTTACAGAAAGCCAAGACCGTATTGACACTTCCTTTATAAAAGTAACTTACCCTGCATTTTCAGATAGTTCATTAAACCGAATTGTTAATGAAGTTGTATTACTTGAGGGAGAATCCTCTATTCAACAATATGCTGACAATTTCATGGAGAGTTATGGTAATTTCATTGAAGAAAATGACATTCAATACCCTATTGCATGGACCAAAGAAACACAGGTGGACGTTCAAGTTTTAACACCCGAATTGATGAGTATTCGAAATAAAACATATGAATTCACTGGTGGGGCACACGGCAATTATTTTGAGTTATGGTCCAACTATTCCTTAGAAAATCATAAAAAACTAGAACTGAATAACTTTATTTCTGATAATAAGATAAAAGATTTCACTAAAATTGCAGAAAAAATCTTCAGAGATCAGGAAGGTCTCCAAGATACGAGCAGTTTAGCTAATGACTATTTCTTTGAAAATGGAAATTTCTCCTTAGCAGCCAACTATGGATTTTTAAAGAATGGTATTGCATTCTATTATAATACCTACGAAATAAAACCGTATTCGGAAGGGCCAACATTAATTATTGTACCTTTTGAACAACTAGAAAATATCCTTTCGAATACCGGAAAACAATATGTAAAACATATTAAAGACTTTTATCAAACTATTAACTAGCATAAATGCAAGTATTTAAATTTGGTGGTGCATCAGTAAAGAGTGCTGAAAATATTAAAAATGTAGTATCCATTATTGAACAATATAAGGATACAGAATTATTAGTTGTTGTTTCCGCTATTGGTAAAACGACAGATAAATTAGCTCAAATAACGACCGATTATTTTAAGAATCAAGGCAATCCAACAGCCTTGTTAGAACAATTGAAAAATGAGCACTTCGACTTACTAGATCAACTTTTCGCTAACCGCGATGCGGCCATATATAATGATATCGCCAATACCTTTGTTGAGGTGGAATGGATTTTGGAAGAAGAAGCTCAAGACAGCTTTGATTACCTATTTGATCAAATAGTCTCCATTGGAGAATTGCTTTCTACAAAAATTATAGCTGCATATGCCCAACATCAAGGCTTGCCTGCATTGTGGGTAGATGCTCGAGACTATATCTTTACCGACAACACGTACCAAGAGGCTAAAGTAGATTGGGAAAAAACAGAAGAAAAAATTCGAAAAGATTTACCTCATATCTTAGATGATCACATCATCATCACGCAAGGATTTATAGGATCAACCTCCGAAAATTTCACAACTACCCTAGGCCGTGAGGGTTCAGATTATTCTGCAGCAATATTTGCAGCAAGCTTAAATGCCGAAAATATTACGATATGGAAAGATGTTCCAGGGGTCTTAAATGCCGATCCGAAATGGTTCGATAAAACAGAATTAATCCCTGAACTATCCTATACGGACGCTATAGAATTGACCTATTATGGAGCTACCGTAATTCATCCAAAAACAATTAAACCCTTACAAAACAAAAAAATCACGTTAAATGTTAGGTCATTCCTGAATCCTTCTGCTCCAGGAACACAGATCAAAACAACGAATCAAACTTTACCGCTTCCTTCTTTTATATTTAAAGTGAACCAAGTATTCATCAATATACAACCCCGGGATTTTTCTTTCATCGTGGAGGATAATTTGAGCCATATCTTCAATGCTTTCCACAATCATCGTATCAAAATCAATATGATGCATAATTCTGCAATTAGCTTTTCTGTGAGTGTGGATGATACCGGTGAAAATGTAACGAATTTATTAGATCAGCTTAAACAACGCTATAAAGTTACCGTAGAAAATGGGCTAGAACTTATTACGATAAGGTACTACAATCAGCAAACAATTGATCGGGTATTAGTAAATAAAGAAATAATTCGCGAACTTAAAGATAGTTATACCTGCCAAATGCTGGTGAAGAACAAAGATGAATAAGCATATATTAAAAGAGGATGTACAACACTTTTTAAAAGCAAATCGGGAGAAATCTCCGGTGGAAATTGCTTTAAAGAAAAGTCCTTTTGAACATGTAAGTTCTGCTGAGTTAGCATCACAAATCGATGGATGGCAACGTAGTGTAAAAAAGTTGCCAACTTGGGCAAATAGCGAAGGTATCTATTACCCGGATAAATTGAATCTAGAACAATGTTCTTCTGAGCATACTGCTTTAATTAAACAATTGTTAATTAATAAGGGCGCACGAGTCATTGATCTTACTGGAGGTTTCAGTGTAGATAGTTGTTATATGGCTCAAGAGGCTTCAGAAGTCATCCATTGTGAATTGAATGAAAAACTTTCATCCATTGTCCATCATAATGCCGGCATATTGAAGGTTCCAAACCTGCTCTGCTATGCTGGGGATGGTATTGAAGTCCTCAAACAAAGCGACAATCAATATTTTGATTATATCTATGTTGATCCATCAAGACGCATAAATCAAGGAAAAGTATTTTTACTTGCCCATTGTGAGCCTAATCTCCTCGCCCATCAAGAACTGTTTTTTCAAAAGAGCAAATACATCATCAGTAAATTGTCCCCATTATTGGATATCTCCATGACGCTGGAACAACTCAGTCGAGTGAAGTATATCTATGTCATCAGTTTGGACAATGACTGCAAGGAACTATTGTTTGTTCAAGATAAAGACTTTGTAGGTCAACCGAAAATTCGAGCAATACGGTTATTTCAAGATCAGTTACAGAGTTTTGAATTTACTTACGAAGAAGAGCGTGGCATTATCAGTAGATTTCTTAAACCGCAACATTATCTCTATGATCCCGATGTGGCGATTATGAAAGCAGGTGCTTTTAAATCTGTAGGGAAGAAATTTGGTTTGGGAAAATTACATCAGCACAGTCACCTGTATACCTCTGAAAAACTAGAAACTGATTTCCCTGGTCGTGTTTTTGAAATAACATCAGTTCTAACCCTTGCTGATTTTAAAAAGAATAATCCATGGCCTCAAGCGAATGTAGCGACAAGAAACTTTCCTGAAAAAGTCGAAATCATCAAAAAAAAATATAAGATAAAAGATGGAGGTAAACAGTATTTATTTTTCACTACCGATATCAGTAATCAGCTCATCGTTATTGCTGCTCAGCGAATTCTTTAATCAATTAATGCAGTAACCGTATATTATCCCTTTCATTTTCATTCAACCCTCTCCAACTGTTCATTCCGAATAATAAAGCCTTTACAAATATCTCTACTCTTTTTAAAAAACCTATCACCTATTTATCATAGTAATTATTTCCTGGAAATAATTTTATATTCTATAAGCTATGCCAATGAAAATAATTGGGTTATGATTTTCATTTAGGCGCATCTCCTTCGGATCTTCTTAGGACATTAACCGCAAATTAATCGAAAAATCCCGAAGAAGATTCTATGTAAATCCTATTAAAATCCACTTTATGTTCAAACTTCATTACAACACAGCAAATTTTTCGGCAGGAAAAATGAAACGGGAAATACAAAAAAATATTTCGAAAATCCATACATTCAGATTACACAAGCAAAGCAAAAGATAAATTATCTTTATAGCATGAATAAAGTCCAATTTTCAGTATTAGAATTAGCAAATCTTTGTAAAAATAAAACGACCCAAGATGCGATCGAACGAGCAAAAGTTGGGGCTCAACATATTGATAACTTAGGCTATACAAGACTATGGCTGGCTGAACACCATAATATGGAGCATATAGCCAGCTCAGCGACTTCCGTTTTAATAGGACATTTGGCCAACTGCACTTCCCATATTCGTTTGGGCTCTGGAGGAATAATGCTTCCGAATCATGCTCCTTTAGTGATTGCAGAACAATTTGGAACCTTGGGTACCATCTATCCGAATCGCATAGACTTAGGATTAGGAAGAGCTCCTGGAACAGATCAAACTACAGCCTTAGCTTTACGAAGAAATAATCTGAATACTGCTTTTTATTTTCGTGATGATGTGAAGGAACTCCAACAATATTTCAGTCCGGACAATGCCGGTTCAAAAGTTAGAGCATTTCCTGGAGAAGGCGTTACAATTCCCATTTGGATTTTAGGCTCCAGTACAGATAGTGCTTATTTAGCAGCGGAATTGGGACTACCTTATGCATTTGCGGCCCATTTTGCACCAGCCATGCTAAAAACAGCTGCTAAAATCTATAAAGATAATTTTAAACCTTCCGAACAATTACAGGCCCCTTATTTTATGGCATGTGTCAATGTCATTGCTGCAGAAACTACGGAAGAAGCCCAACTGCTTTCAACGAGTTTATTTAATCTTTTTGCGGGTATTATTACAAATCATCGAAGACCCTTGTCACCTCCTACAGAAAAACCTATTTACGAAGGAATTCCGGAAATTGAACAAGCTGTAAATTCGATGGTTTCCTGCACCTTTGTTGGTGATGCGGCTGATTTAGCAATTCAATTAAATTCGTTTATCGAAGAGATTGCTGCGAATGAAATTATGGTGACTAATTATATTTACGATGATCAAAAGCGGATTGACGCATTTAATTATATTGCAAAAGCATTTGAAATCATCAATAATCAAAGAATAGGCTAAATAGCCCAAGGTTTATTAATGCATTTGATGAAATTAAAAACATTTTTTCCACACTAGTAAAACCTTTTAATTCTCGAAAATTCCTTACGCAATTACGTTAAAAATTAGATTTTGATTATTCAATTCTATTTCGTAGTTTAAACATATTAACACACACGACTATTTTATTACAAATTTTGTACATCTTTTTTTAATTTAGAGGCGTATGATATGGAATTCTTCACATGTTAGCTCAGTTATCATTCAACAGCCTGAACAACTATTGCACATTGTAAAAAATATAAACGAAATAGATTTAGAAGATACACAGACAAATTATATTTCCATTATTGGAGGCGGACCTAAAGGTTTTTATGCATTAGAACAATTCCTAACATTATGTAATCAAAGAGATTTAAAATCGAACGTTCAAATTCATTGGTTTAATCCTGACCCATATTTTGGTTCAGGACCTCATTATAATCCAAATTTGCCTGATTATTTGTTATTAAATCAATGTATTGCTGATTTAAATTGTTGGCAAGAGGAAGATTTTAAGCAAGATGGAATTAATCGATTAAGTTTGAAAGATTGGATTCAATTCCATCAAAAAACCAAACAATCCGTGAACAATGAAGACTTATGTAGTCGAGAACTGTTTGGAAGATATTTAATTGATGCTGTATTAACTGCTTTATCTCTAAGTAAACTAAATATTCGTATTCAATTGATTCAAGCCAAAATAGAAGATATTTCATTACGGAAAAAACGGATTAAATTAACGGGCAATCAACAACTATTACCTTTTAATTACCAATCCATTCTTTTAGCAACTGGACATTCTTTTCATAATCTTATTGATGAGGATATAAAAAATAATCTTCAGGACCAATCTAACTATATCTCCGAACCATATCCGCTTCAACATTTGGACCATATACCTTCCAAATCAGAAGTAGCCATTCATGGTTTAGGCTTAAGTTTTATTGATGTCATGTTGTATTTAACGGAAGGTCGAGGAGGTATATTTTATAAAAATGATCAGGAAATGAAATATTTACCATCGGGTCAAGAACCTGTATTATTTCCTTTTTCAAACACCAACCTTCCAATTTTACCAAACAATATTTTTTGGAAAGATCAGCAATACCAATTGAAATTTATGAGCGACGATTGGGTTGACACCTTCGCTTCAACAAAGAGGCGATTAGATTTCCAAAAAGACATTTTCCCAACGTTAGATTTAGAAATAAAATATGCTTTCTATTCGCGATTAGAGCATTTAGTAGACGCACCTACCGAAATAGTGTTAAAATTCATAGAAGATCGGGAAGACGATATGCTTTTCAATCTTCGCGCATTAACAGATCCTATCGGGTATTCTAAAGTGAGTCCTGATGCAAATTATCATGAATTTATTGCCGATCTAAGTATCTATTGCCTTCGTTTTATGGATGCAGGGGAATTGCATAGCCCCATGAGTAATGCATTAGCAGCAGTAAGAGAGTCATTTCTGCAATTGGGAAAATTATATAACTTTTCAAAAATCAAAGGTAAGTCGCAAATGAAATTTGATCAAACATGGTTAAATCATTTGACACAATTGGCATTAGGTCCAGCCAAAATTAATGTGGAGAAATTCTTCTGTTTATTAACAGATGGCTATATCAAATTTATTTATTAAGAGAAGCCAGTAGTTACTGTGGAAGAAAATAAAATCCGTATAAAATCTGAACACCAAGAAAAATCATTTAATTATTTGATTGAAGCCAGAGTAGCTAAATTGGATTTGAATAGTGCTAATGGTGGGCTTTACAGTAAATTATATCAAAAGAAAATTGTTCGAGAATTAGTGAATGGAAACTATCATACCGGAAAAATTGCTATAAGAAAAGATGGTAGATTAAAAGGATTAAAGACCCATTATTTAATTTATGTATATGGTACACCATCAACAGGAGCAATACTGCATAATGATCATTTATGTCGAGAGAAGAATAGTTTTGCCAAATCATGGGCAATAAAAACGATTAAAAAAATTGAAAAGAATTTCCCTAAAGAAATAAGGACGACAGGTGATTTGAGTATTTTCTAAAACTATAAGGTAATAATTGATTCATTTATAAAACTTCATCATCTATCTATTCAATTCACAATTACTTAATAATATTCTAATAATGAATACATGTTGTATTCCTATTTTTGAATAATAAAAAAAAGTAATATGATAAAAGATGAAAATTTAATTTTAGAAAACACTCCTTTTAATTTGGAGTTCTTATTTGATGGAGACGATTTTAATTCCGAAGAGGATTAATAACCTCCATCAAATACAATTTACAATTACCTATCCCTCCCTCAAAATTTCCTACAATTTTTTCAAAACAAATAACAAATCTTATAAATAATCCTATTTATAATTAACCTTGTAACAAAGCATGTTGTCTTGCTGTTAATAAATTTCTATATACTATATTTAGTTCTTCATCAAGCTGAATACCTCGTATTCCCGTCCAAGGGAAGAGTTCATTTAAGTCATCATAAAGTTGATGTACGATCGTTTTACAATCTGAGGATATGTGACTATAAACAGATGAATTACTTTCAAAATCAGCATTTACTGAATTATTCCAGGCTACCTTAAATAAATCAAAAAGCTGTTTTCTTTCAGAATAGAATTTAAGTTGAAGTTGATCCAATCGACTAAATCTCTTTTTTATGAGTTCTGGGTTTACCGTTGGCTGCTTAGATTTTTCAAATAAGTATTTTTCTAACAAGTCTAAGAATCGACTATACATTCCTAGGTAGTTCACAGTGAGCGTTATTTCAGCGAACGATAAGAATGGAATATCAAACAGCGCAGATTGATTTGTTTTTGTTTCGGCTGTTAGTTGGAAAGAATATTTTTTATCGACAACTACAGCGTCTAAAGAAAAACTATGACTTGCCGTACATTCCAAACCCATCGAGCTCCAATCGTAGTGCAGTAAAACTTGGTCACGAGGAATCACAAAAGAACGTATTATAGGATTGCCATCAGCAGCTAACTGGGGTATTCCTTGATGATAAATAGGAGCATTTAACGTAAAATGACTGATATGAGTTGAGCCAGTAGCGTATTTCCAAAAACCTGAAAGAACATATGCTTGTCCGTTCCAATCAGCTTTCCCTGCCACTTGTCCACTTCCACCTAAACAGACCTCTGAATTAGTAAATAATTCGTTTGCTAAATCTGTATCCATAAATCCCACAAACATGTTTGCTCCAGAACAAAGAGTTACTGTCCAGGCTAAACCAGCATCCCAATAGGCAAGTTCTTCTAACCGAGACAAGCCTTCCATTAAGCTCAATTCTAATCCATTATAGTGTTTAGGAACCCAAATGTTAAAATATTGATTTGTAATTAACCAGCTTAATTGTTCTTGAATCAGGGATTTATTCCTAATAGCCAATGCTTGCCAAGTTCTGATATTTTCAATTTGTTGATCCGTTAACATATTAAATTGTTAAGGTTTTTTCTTCCTTCATAATTCTTTTCCATTGTAAAAATCCAAATATGGCAATGACAAATAGTATGCTGGTTAGCAGCGCAAAAAGATACAATTCTTTGTGAATAAGTAATGGAACAGCAAAGAAATTACTGATATTCAACAGTACCCAATTTTCAATTTTACGCTTTGCTAACAGCCACATTCCTGCCCATGCTGTGGAGGTGACCCATGCATCCCAAATAGGAACATCTGAATTTGTGATGTGCTCCAATAAAAAATATAATAAGATAAAACCTAGAAATACGATGGATAAAACAATTTTCCAATCTCTTGAAGTACTCGATGAAATAGGTTGCTCTTTGATACCACTAGAAAATTTCCAAAACCACCAACCATAGATACTCATGACTAAATAATAACCTTGCAAAGCAATTTCACCATATAATTTTGCTGTGTACAAAACATAAATTGCCGTACAAATACTTATAATACCGAATAAATAATGGGATACCTTGTTATTTTTGGACAGGATGACTTGAATGACTCCGCATATGACGGATATACGTTCCAGCCAGGAGGTTTGTATGATGGCTAACCAAAGTTGATTACCTATTTCTTCCATATTATCAGTTGTATAACGAAAATAATTATGGAAATGCCTTCAATATAGACTTTAAAATTATGTTTCCTACGCCAGCATTACCTGGATCAGGTTCACTCTGAATTTCATTCAGAAATGGGTATAATCTCAGCCCTTTAGGTGTCTTGCTGATTAAACAAGACACCAAAGCACCCCATATTTTTATTGTTAATTATTCAAGTTTAAGATTCGATGCGTTCTTTCGCGAGTAGATTCGCATAATGCAGCATCATCATTTAATTTTTTACCCCACGTAGGAATCATTTCTCTCAATTTCTTACGATAATCATCAGACTTCGCACGCTCAGGGAAACAACGTTTCAATAAGTTAATCATAATCGCTACAGATGTCGAAGCTCCTGGAGATGCTCCTAACAGGGCTGCAATAGATCCATCTGCACTGGAAACTACCTCTGTACCAAATTCTAAAATTCCTCCATGTTTTGGATCCTTTTTAATAACCTGTACGCGTTGACCAGCTTTCTCAATCTCCCAATCTTCCATTTTAGCGGTAGGCATAAATTGTTTCAACGCATCTAATTTATCTTGAGGCTTTTTCATGACCTCAGTAATCAAATACTTGGTTAAAGGCAAATTGTCAAGTCCTGCAGAAAGCATAGGACGAATATTGGATAATTTGATAGAAGCCGGTAAATCGAAATAAGAACCTTTTTTCAAGAACTTAGTGGAAAATCCAGCGTAAGGACCAAACAACAGGGCTTGTTTTCCGTCGATATAGCGAGTATCTAAATGTGGTACAGACATCGGAGGAGCACCTACCGAAGCTTTTCCATATACTTTAGCATGATGTTGTTTAATGATTTCTTCATTGGTACATCTCAACCATTGGCCTCCTACTGGAAAACCTCCATAACCTTTTGCTTCAGGGATACCTGATTTTTCCAATAATAATAAAGAATGACCTCCAGCTCCAATGAAAACAAATTTTGCTAAGAGCTCTCTTTTCTCACCAGTTTTAAGATCTTTAACCTCAACTTCCCAACGTCCATCATCTTCACGATCGATATCTTTTACCTCTTGATTCAAGGATAATTTGATATTATCCTTTCCATCTAAATAGGTAATTAAGTCTTTTGTAAGTGCACCAAAGTTCACATCGGTACCGATTTCCATTTTGGTGGCCGCAATAGGCTCATCTGCTGAACGACCAGCTAACATCAATGGCACCCAAGACTTCAATAAGGAAGAATCTTCGGTATATTCCATCCCTTTAAAAAGGTTATGTTTAGTCAGTGTTTCGAATCTTGTTTTGAGGAACTTCACATCCTTTTCTCCAAAAACGGCAGACATATGAGGAACACGACGAATGAAATGGCTAGGATTTTTAATGATATTTTTTTCGACCAAATAAGACCAAAACTGTTTAGAAATTTCATATTGTTCAGCGATGCTGATCGCTTTATCAATTTTTACACTACCATCAGCCTGTTCGGGTGTATAGTTTAACTCACAAAGTGCTGAGTGTCCAGTTCCTGCATTATTCCATGCATCTGAACTCTCTGCAGCGACCACATCAAGTCGCTCTATAATTTCGATATTGATGTCCGGACTTAGCTCATTAATCAACGTTCCTAATGTTGCACTCATGATACCGCCACCAATCAAAACAACATCTACTTCCGTTTTCTTTGTTTTTTTACCCATGGTTCTTAAATGAAGTACAAAATTAATATTCAGTTTAAATTAAAGCGAATAAATTTGTCAGAAACGTTTCAAATAATTGCATTTTTATCAAAATATACAGTTGATTTGATTATTTTTTTCAGTTTTTATGAATCATCATGGGAGAATACCCATCTCCTTAAAAATAGTTATAGGTAATATTATTAAGTTAATCACAGGAAAGGCTATATATAACAGCAATAAGAATGAATTAATTTTCGATTAAATTAACTTGATGTAAGTCTTCCCAGCAAATCTCCATTACTTCTCTACATTTAAAAATAGTAATACACAATGCCTCATTTTTTTTCTTCTCGCTAATGCGTAATTTTTAACTTACTAAAAACAGGCAATAGTACCTTCTTCGATGCCTGATAATTTGTATTCAACTCGTCGTAAACATGTTTTTTTTTGTATTATGCGCATTATTTTTCACATTTGTGATTGTATATTCACTTACATTAAGTAAAAATCTATGAAATTGTTAGCTGGAAAAACCGCATTAGTGACCGGAGCGTCAAAAGGAATAGGACGTAAAATTGCAGAAGTATTTGCTCAACACGGCGCAAATGTAGCTTTCACTTACCTATCTTCCGTTGAAAAAGGTCAGGCTTTAGAACAAGAACTTCAACAATTTGGCACGCAGGTAAAGGGCTATCGTAGCGATGCTTCTAAATTTGATGAAGCAGATCAACTGATTAATGATATCGTTGCAGATTTCGGCACATTAGATATTGTTGTTAACAATGCAGGAATTACCAAAGATGGTTTGTTGATGCGTATGACTGAAGAAAATTGGGACGATGTAATCAATATTAACTTGAAATCTATTTTTAATATTTCCAAAGCTGCATCAAAAGTAATGATGAAGAATCGCAAAGGAAGTATCATTAATATGAGTTCTGTTGTTGGGGTACAAGGAAATGCTGGACAAGCGAATTATGCTGCTTCTAAAGCTGGAATCATAGGATTTTCTAAATCCCTAGCAAAAGAACTAGGCTCTAGAAACATCCGTACCAATGTTGTAGCTCCAGGATTTATCAGAACGGAAATGACCGATGTATTAGATCCTAAGGTGGTTGAAGGATGGGAAGCAAATATTCCATTGAAACGTGCTGGAGAACCGGAAGATGTAGCAAACACCTGTTTGTTCTTAGCCTCTGATTTATCTGCCTATGTCACTGGACAAGTTATTCCAGTGTGTGGTGGTATGTTATAAGAAAGATTCAATAGCGAGAATGAAGCATATGGAACACTTTTTCCTTATGCTTCAATCTCTCTAATTATTTTCGCCTTCAATAATTTCACTCCCCCACCTCTTTCATTATTTTCAAAACACTTTATTTTCAAGGATTAATGGTTATCATTGACTAATCATAATTTAAAGGAAATAATTATGGAAAGATTATTGCTCCTAGTAAAATCAAATGACTGATTATGACTGACTATATACCTTATCTTATATCACTATTTGTGGGTGTTGGATTGGCTGCCGCTACTGGATTTAGGGTATTCCTTCCAATCTTCTTAATCAGCTTAGGAAGTTATTTAGGTTGGTTTCCATTAGCTGAATCATTTTCATGGATGAGTGGATTGTCTGTAGTCATTGGGACAGGGGTTGCTATGGTTTTAGAAATTGCAGCATACTACTTACCCTTCATCGATAACCTATTGGATTCTATTACCGTTCCCTTAGCTACTGTTGCTGGTACAGTATTGGTTGCAGGTCAATTTACAGAGATAAATAGTTTTGTTCAATGGGCTTTAGCCCTCATCGCCGGAGGAGGTACTGCTGCTACCATCAGTTCGGCCATGGCAGGTACACGTGCTCTTAGTGCTTCGACTACCGCAGGAATAGCAAACCCAATAGTAAGCACCGTAGAAACCATATTTTCAACCATCATGAGTTTTATAGCTATATTCTTACCTGTCTTGGCTATCCTATTGGTCGCTATCCTACTGTTTGTCACCTTTAAATTCAGTAAGAAAATATGGAAAAAGCTAAATACGAAGCCTATAGAGCCGGCTTCTTATTAAGGGAGTTTTTTCTGTTGGGATGCATTTCTTTATCTACTTTAATTTTAGAATAATTCACCCAACAATAAGAGGTAAAAGGCAACAGTAAAAACACAAATAAACCTGTCCAGAATCCTATTAATTGGCCAATAAGACAGCTGATTAAAAGCACCAAAAGAGGATATCCAAAGAGTAATACCCCAAATAAAATAGAATCGAAAAAGATTGTACCATCTGTTTTTAATTTAACTTGTCCTTTTACGTATCGATATAGGTGTTGATGTAAAATCTGTCCGATCTGAGCCGGTATTTTCATCCATTCCTTTGTCGTATTTGTGACAGGGTTTGGATCTATTGATTCCGGAGGAATACTAAATTCCATTTTCTCTCTTAAACCTGATAACACGACAGATACATCGACTATTCCATCGACCATGTAATTGGTACAATCTAACGGAGACAAAGCTTCTATGGAAGCTGCTTTGGGAACATAATCAAAGGAACTATAAGCTAATACATAAGGTTGAACTTGTACAGGAACATCCCGATGAACGGCACGTTGTATTAATTGGCTAATACCTCCAGGCATGAAATGTTGAAGCTGGTATTTATTTCTAGAAACTCCTTCTGGAAAAATAAAAATGCGTTTACCTTCCTGCATAAATTTGACAGCCTCATCCATGGTGAAGGCATTCTTGATTTCGGCATCAGGATCATCATTTCTTTTGTAAATTGGCAACATATACAGGCTCCGGAGAAGCCAATTCGTCCATGTTTTATTAAATATATCACCTCTCGTTAAGAAGCGAATTTCTGATTTAGAGTAGGCTGCAACAAGGATAGCATCGAAAAATGAATTCGGATGATTAGCAACAACAATCGAGGGAAGTTTATGTTCTCCATAATCCAGGTTTTTACACTGCAAATCAACAACATACCATTTTAACCCGAATCTAACGAAAGATTGTAATAGCCGGTAAGAAATCATAGTTATTTACTATTAAAATTTATTTTTTATTGATAATCAAAAAGTAAGCCTGTTTTTTAAACTTACTCATCTTTCATGGAATCTGTGATCTTTTGAATATTCAGGCTATTGGCCATAGCACTAAATATTTTATGATATACCTGATGTTTTTCAAATAACTCATCATGAGTACCGTCCTCCACCACTTTACCTTTTTCCATCACAATAATATGTTCAGAATCAATGATCTGCGAGATACTATGAGAGACAATAATGACGGTTCTTCCTTTCTTTATAGCGTCTAAACTATTTTTGATTTGTTCGGTAGCAATGGCATCTAAATTCGCTGTGGGTTCATCTAAAAAAATAATAGCAGGATCTTTTAAAAACAATCGAGCGATAGCAATTCGTTGTTGTTGTCCTCCAGATAATAAATGCGCTTCAGACTCATAACCCCTCTCCAATTCCATAATTTGATCGTGAATATACGCTTTTCGAGCGGCATCTTGGACCTCTTCTAAACTGGCTCCTGTTTTTCCATAACGAATATTTTCTGCAATAGTACCCTTGAAAATATGATTCTTTTGCAATACCAAACCAATCCGTTGGCGAAGGTAGCTGGTATCGTACTCTTTTAAGTCTACCCCATCTAACAAGATGAGTCCTGAACTTGGTTCATAGAATTTATCTAATAAATTGATGATGGTGCTTTTTCCTGCTCCGGAAAGCCCAACAAGTGCTGTATTCTGATTCGGATTTATAGTTAAATTGATATTGCTTAATGCTTGATGACCATTAGGATATAGGAAATCAACGTTTTTCATTTCTATCTTTCCAACAATTCGTTCGGGTCTGTAGTTACCGCTTGGTTCATGTTGACTATCATCTTCCAAGATCTCAAAGAAACTTTCTGAATAGATAAGCGCATCGTTTACTTCATCGTATATTCGGTGTAATTGACGTATTGGAGCGGAAACATTATTAAAGAGCATAATATGAAACATAATGGCCCCAATTGACATCTGTTCGTTTAATACGAAATAGGCTGTGAGGATAATAACAATAACGACTCCAATTTGCTCAATAAAACTTTTGATACTATCGAAGATGAAACTTGTTTTACGAGTGGCCATCTGATTTTCAGTCATATCGTATTGAATTTTCTGATGACGTTCTGCCTCGATATCTTCGCGAACAAAAGATTTTATGACTGATATAGAATCGATGAGATTGATGATTTGGTTACTCTTGTTTTCACGATAATGGCGCATATTGCGTCGAAAACCCGACAACTTGGTTGCTTGTAATTGGGATACATAGAAATAAATGGGAATGATAAAAAGTCCGACTAGTCCTACATAAAAATTAGCTAAAAACATGCAGACCAAGGCTACAATCGCATTGGCAAACAAGGGTAAAATATCTATGAAAAAATTTTGTACCAGGCGGGTTAAGGAACTAATACCGGCATCTATTCGAGTTTGAAGTTTACCCGATTCATTCACGCTTGATGTATAGAAAGCCATCTTATAGGTTAAGATCTTATTGACAATGGATTGTGAAAAATCCCTAGCAATCATAATTCTCAACTTCTCACCATAAAATTTTTGACCAAACTGCACACAGGAATATACTATTTCCTTACCTAATAATATGGCGGATATGATTCCTAATAAGTGTATTCCTGTTTTGAGTGGAGTTTTGTTAACCAAAAGATCACTTATACTGTCAACCGTGTATTTTAATATAAAGGCATTTACCTGAGCAGCAAACGAACCTATAATGGTTAAAACCAATGTATAAAAAATAAGGTTTTTATAAGGCTTGGTAAAAGGTGTAATTTTTTTGAAAAGCTGGTTTATGGTCATATTGGTTAAACATATGATCAGACTAAAAGTTTAACCAATCCCCTTTCAATTAATATTTTATGGGGTATTTGGAAATGAATTCAAACTTATAATCCTTGTGTTGTTTTAAACTATCTATTAATCCACTCAATAAAGCTTGGCCTTTTCTGTTTTGAAACATATCATCATGCATTAGTAAAACCACATTGTTTGCTTTTAATGTGGATTTATTGGATAACATGTTTTGAATGCGCTGATAAACTTCATTTACAGTCTGTACAGGGTTTCCGGTAAGTCCGTTTATTTTCCACTCCACATCCCAGCCATATATTCTATAGCCATTCACACCCAAAAGATCTGCTGCATGGCTTCCAGAACTTAAATCTACCCGACGAACATCATCAAATAACCAAATATTACGACCAGGTAAACGCACTATTTTATGCGTTAATTCTAAATCTGTTTCGCATTTATCAAAATCTGCTAATACCAATTCCGGATTGCTGTAGAAAGCGTGAAAACGGTTGCCAGCATGAGTGTAGCTATGATTATAGCATTCGACTAAAGGGTTGTTTTTATAACGTAAAAAATCACGTTTTAATCGCTTACTCATATTGGCATGCTTTCCAACTAGAAAAGTATTGATTTTAATATTTTTGGAAGTGATGATGGAATCTATTGCCGAACTACCCATCAATGGGCCGTCGTCAAAAGTGAGGTAAATATGCTTGTCTTTTTTATTCAATTCCCTGTAAATGGAATCTCTTAATAAACGTTTAGCAACTTTAGGATCTACGGTATTTAAAGAATCTATTGGAGGAAATTTAATTTTATTTTTATTTAATGAATCTAACAAGTCCATTAATTTGACCGTATCTTGAAAAGCTTGCATTTCATTGTTATTACCAGCTATTTTAGTGGAATCGTTTCCTAAAATTTGCGTAGCGGAGCCAACAAATGGATTACATGATGATAAGAAAGTTATTGAAATTATTAAGGAAATACCAGCAATAAAAGTGTTCTTCAAAATATCCACAGCACAATGAATTAATTTTTTTTCAAAAGTAATAATATTTAAGATAAATTATAAATAATAAAGGGGCTAATGAATTAACCCCTTTTTAAATTTTATGAAATGTAGTTTATATATTACCTGTGATAAGGATATCTTTTATCCATCTTTCTATGGTGTTTACCATGCGCTTTTTCAATACGTCTAATTTCTTTATTTCTAGACTTTTCATATCGTCTAGCATCCTTATGATCTCTCCATGCTACTTGAGAATAATTTCTGCTGTATCCTCGGTAATGGTCGTGATGACGGCGATGGTTATTCCATGGATTGCGATCATTAATCACCACTTTATAGGTTCTATATAAATCTACACGATGATAGTGGCGAGGTAAATGACGATTAGCTATCCAGCGTCTACCATTGTAATAGTGATAGTTTCTATTGGAGATATCATAATAGACATCAATCTCTGGCAAATAATAGTAACGAGCATAATCGTAACCAGCAGGACCCCAATTGGGTTGTACACCTATATTAAAGCTCACATTAATTTGAGCGGATGCAGGTTTGGCAATAAAAATTAATCCTAAAAACAACGTAGCGTAAAATAACTTTTTCATATATCCTCCTTCTATTTTATATTAATCCTATTAATTATCTTATATCCTTATGACCTTCGTATGATATAAAAGGATTAACACTATAGTTCATAAAATTCGAAAACTCCTCTTACCACGCTAAAAATCAACCATTTAATTTATCAAGGTATGGTTAATTATTATAGAAATTGATAAATTATGTTGACTACAAATACCTCTGGAATCATCTAGCGATAATTTAAGTCAAATTCGTATCTTTGTCGCAATTTTAATAAGAAGAAATTATGGCATTACAATGTGGTATCGTAGGCCTACCTAATGTAGGCAAATCAACTTTATTCAACTGTTTATCCAATGCAAAAGCTCAAGCTGCAAATTTTCCTTTCTGCACCATCGAGCCTAATGTTGGGGTAATTACAGTTCCTGATGAAAGATTGAATAAGTTAGCTGAATTAGTTAAACCACAACGTATTGTTCCAAACACTATAGAAATCGTTGATATTGCTGGGTTAGTAAAAGGTGCATCAAAAGGTGAAGGTCTAGGAAATCAATTTTTAGGAAACATCCGTACGACTAATGCGATTATTCATGTGTTAAGATGTTTTGACGATGGTAATGTTATCCACGTAGACGGTTCAGTAGATCCAATACGCGATAAAGAGATTATCGATACGGAATTGCAGTTGAAAGATTTGGACACGGTAGTAAAACGTATCCAAAAGGTGGAAAAGATGGCTAAGACAGGTGGCGATAAGGATGCTAAAAAAACGTTTGATATACTTTCGGTAGTTAAAGAACATTTAGAATCTGGTAAATCGGCTCGCACCGCTCCTATTGCTCCAGAAGATGTGGAATTCATTGAGGATCTTACCTTGTTAACCGCTAAACCTGTTCTATATGTTTGTAATGTAGATGAAGCTTCGGTTAATACGGGTAACGCTTATGTTGAACGAGTAAGAGAGGCTGTAAAAGATGAAAAAGCGGAGGTTTTAGTTATCTCAGCTCAAATTGAATCGGAGATTGCTCAATTGGAAGATTATGAAGAGCGTAAAATGTTTCTGGATGATTTAGGATTGGAGGAGTCTGGTGTTTATAAATTAATTCGTGCTGCTTATCATTTGTTAGATTTAGCGACTTATTTTACAGCAGGGGTTCAAGAGGTTCGTGCATGGACTATTGAAAAAGGATTTACAGCGCCTCAAGCGGCTGGTGTAATCCATACTGATTTTGAAAAAGGATTTATTCGTGCGGAAGTAATCAAATATCAAGATTTCACACAGTACGGTTCTGAAAACGCGGTTAAAGAGGCTGGAAAATTAAGTGTGGAAGGTAAAAGTTACATCGTTGAAGATGGTGATATCATGCATTTCCGTTTCAACGTTTAAGATATACTATTTGCAAGAAAAGGAGCTGAGTCATCTTTGATTCAGCTCTTTTTTTGTTGGTATATTTTTCAAGAAATCATATTAAGTAACACATTTATAGGCTCATAAAATCAGTTATTTGCAGAAAACAAAAAACTAAATGAAATCAATTTTGTAAATTAGATAGTATATAAACTAAAGGATTATGATAACGAATAAATTTTCTAGAATACTGGTTGCAGTAGATGACACCCCCTGCTCCCACAGAGCTATTGATTATGCCAAGGATATTGTGAGTGAAATTCATCCTTCATTAGCCATTGTGACTGTCGTTCCTCCGACATCGCCCACCGCTTATGGTGTAGACCCTCTATTAGGTCAACAGCCAATTATTGTCCCGGAAGTATCCGAAATTCAACAACAGGCATCCCAAGATTTCTTAAATAGATTAGCAGCTGAGTTTGTAGGAGCTAAAGAAACGTTTACTTTCAATCGCGTGGGTGATATTCGAGATGAGATATTGACTACCGCCAAGGAATGGACAGCAGATTTAATCATTATTGGTAATAATGGTAGAACAGGTTTTGATCATTTTCTGTCAGGAAGTATCTCTGAAGCTTTAATTAGAAAAGCCTCATGTCCAGTACTTGTAATTCCTTTGAAATGCGATTAAGACTTTTGTAATCTTGCGATAAACATCGAATCAGCCTTTTGATCATATCCTTTAATATAGTTCATACTTACCAGTTGAAATCCTAAAGTATTAACCATGTAATCAATTGCGTCTTCGTTTTCGTCTTTAAATACAGAACAGGTAATATAAATCAAAGATTTACCTGAACGGAGGTATGATATTGAATTTGAAATGATTTTTTGTTGAAGCTCCTTAAATTTAATAATAGTAGAAGCATCAAATGATGAAAGGTTTTCTGGTGTTCTTCCCCAGGTTCCAGATCCTGTACATGGTGCGTCTAATAAAATTCCATCAAATAGTTCCCCTTGCATAATATGATCTACAGGTTGACTTAGATCAAGAATCTTTTTGCGGTAATAGGTTTTTATGGACGCTTGATCAAATCGCTCATCCAAATTACGTAAAATACTAGACCTGATATCTGAAACCATTAGTTTAATATGAGGCTCCTTATCTAACAACATTAGCGATTTACCACCTGAAGCAGCACAGCAATCCCACCAGGATTGTTTCGCCTCAACAGGAATAAATTCAGCAGTTTGTTGGGAAGATAAATCCTGAACTTCATAATATCCATTAATCTTCTTTATATCCTGTAATTTAGTGCCGTTAGCAAGTCTAAACGTTGTAAGATCGAGTTGTTCAAATTCAACGTCTTGTTTCGTGAATTCATTTTTCACAGCGGATACTTTATCCTTCTGAACCCGAATAAATAAATCCGGCTGAATAAAATGTGAACGAATAAAAGATGATTGATCTACCAGGTCTGATAAATGTGAATAAGCTGGAAAAACATCATGTAAAAACCCTCCATAAAGCGTTTCAATCTTAGATATTTTATCCTCCACTGAAAGTACCAAATAATTTAACCAATCAGGTTTATTTAAAGCCACTACAGCACTATCGGCTGTACATAAGAATTCCGCTATGGTAAGTCTCTCTTCTAATTCTAATGTTAAGAAAGCCTTTCCTATTCGAAAGAAATTGTAACACAAACGGTTATTCATCCTTCTATCGGATGAACCCATTTGCTTATTATTTTTGTAAAATGTGGTTAGAAATCTTGAAAAGGGCTCATGATGATCATATGAATTGATACATCGTTTAAAATTCCAAATGTGTTGTTGAGTTCTTTTGCTATTGATTTCCAAAATATAGATTATTGAAAGGAACCATTTCTATAGGTTTTCAATTTGACTCCTTGATTTACATAACCCCATTGCGGGTTATAACTAAACTCATACTTATTAAATAATCCTTCGTACTTCTCTTCTACCAGCTTGCTGGCATAATCTGCTCCATATTTATTTAACAATGTTGAGAAATAACGTCCAGCATCATAACCTTTATAGGAATAATCCGAAGGTTCAACTTTGAATTGAGACTTATAATTGCGCACAAAGGATTGTGCCTCGGTATTCCATGCTCTTAAATGGCTTTCAGAAGAAATGGTAGGATCCATTCTATAGAAATTCGAATAAGGACTAAAATCAATCCTATCCCACAATGGATGACCAAACAGTTTAATCATAAATCCATCGGATACTTTATCATCTAAGGAAGATACTAACGAGCGTAACTGCGTTTTTTCTGTAGTTCCACACACAACGAATGAAGTTCCTGCATCCAATAACTCTTGCCCTAACTGAGCAACAGATTGAACATGTTTTATCGAAATCGCAGGATTCTTTGTCTTCAATTCTTGATCAAAACCTTCAATAAATTGCCTATGATCATGATCTCGAGCCTCAAAAACAATAACAACATCACCACTCCTATATTTAGATGCAATAGTTTCTGCTATTAATCGCATATGAATACGAATCGGAGGAGTTAAGGAAACAAGATTTGAAATATTAAATTCAGTTGGCATCATTGCTGCCAAAGGACTTACTTGCAGAACATTTTTATTGGTATTTGCTTTCGCAAAAGAGCGTATTTCTTTTGGGTATATTGGCCCCACAATCAAACTGGCTTCAGTCACCTTTTTACTCGAAGCTAATGAAACATTCTTCATTTCATTATCTTCAGTATCCATGACATTAATAGTGACACCTTTACCCTTTTTCGCTACCTCATTGACACCAAGTTGGAAACCTTGATAAAAATCCAATGCTAAAGCAGACCTTTTCACATCCTCCTCAACTACACTGGTACCTACTACTTTATCCAATTGAAATGGAAGCATCAATGCTATTGAAGAAGTTTTTAAAACTTCCTTATCGGCATCTTTCTTTTCTTCAACCTTACCTGTATTTTCCCCTTGATTAGCCCCTACATTTCCTCCTGTATGATTAGGATTACGTAGTACACCTGTAGTCTTTGGAGAACAAGAAATCGCAGCAAGCATACCTATCAGGCATGCTGCTGAGACCATATATTTCTTTAATAAATGATTTGTTTTATTCCCACTCAATAGTTGCAGGTGGTTTTGAACTGATATCATAGACAACTCGATTGATTCCTTTAACATGATTAATAATCTCATTTGAAATTTTAGCTAATAAATCATAAGGTAAATGAATCCAATCAGCTGTCATACCATCCAAAGAACCAACAGCTCTCAATGCTACAACGTGTTCATATGTACGTTCATCACCCATTACTCCCACTGATTGAATTGGCAAAAAGATAGTACCTGCTTGCCAAACCTTATCATACCAACCCGCTTCTTTTAAATTGCGGATATAGATATCATCAGCTTCTTGCAAAATTCGTACCTTTTCTTCTGTAATATCACCTAAAGCACGAATTGCTAAGCCAGGACCAGGGAATGGGTGTCTTCCTAGGATAGCTGGATCTACTTCCAGTGATTTCCCAACCCTTCTAACCTCATCTTTAAATAACGTTTTTAAAGGCTCAATAACCTTTAATTTCATATAGTCAGGTAAACCTCCTACATTATGATGAGATTTTATTGTTGCTGAAGGACCTTTAACAGAAATTGATTCAATGATGTCAGGATAAATAGTTCCTTGACCAAGCCATTTAGCCTCAGCTCCTTCTGGTAACTCTTTTTGAATACTCTTAGCCGCTTCATCAAATACATCAATAAAAGATGCTCCAATGATCTTCCTTTTTTGCTCAGGCTCAGAAATTCCTTTCAATCTAGAAAAGAATAATTCTTTAGCATTAACACCCTTGATATTCAAGCCCATATTACGATAAGACTCAAGTACTTGTTCATACTCATCTTTACGTAATAAACCATGATCTACAAAGAAACAATGTAAGTTCTTACCAATTGCATGGTGCAATAATACCGCAGCAACAGTAGAATCAACTCCTCCCGATAAAGCCATGATCACATGATCATCTCCAAGGGATTTCTTTAATTCTTCAACTGTAGTATCCACAAAGGCATCAGCAGTCCAATCCTGCTTACAACCACAAATATCAATCACAAAGTTTTTCAATAAAACTTGTCCATCAGTACTATGAGTAACCTCTGGGTGAAATTGTATACCATAGGTATTGGTACCTTCCACATGATAGGCTGCTACGCGAACTTTATCTGTACTAGAAATAATCTTAAAATTTGCAGGAACCTCTTTAATGGTATCACCATGAGACATCCAAACTTGAGATTGCGAAGGTATGCCCTTTAATAAAACATTCTCTTGATCTACAAATTGTAAATTAGCACGACCGTATTCACGAATCTCCGATGGCAATACATCACCGCCAGATTGTTGAGCGATGTATTGAGCACCATAACATACACCCAATAATGGGAAACGTTCCTGAATTGATCTAAAATCAATCTGAGGTGCATCTTCTTGCCTTACTGAATATGGACTACCGGAAAGAATTACCCCTTGTACCGAATCATCAAATTCAGGAAGATTATTAAATGGATGAATTTCACAATAAACATTTAGCTCTCTGACACGACGCGCAATCAATTGCGTATATTGAGATCCAAAATCGAGAATGATTATTTTTTCTGACATGCCGCAAAGTTACAAATCAATATCGATTTTTAACGAGGAATTTTAACTTATTAGTTCATTACCAGCAAGTACACAATATTTATTCTAATGCATATATTGGAATAACATTAAACAGGTTAAATAACGAATACTATTACCCTGACTTTAAGATTATTAGATCAATCATGAAAATTCAAATAAGCCTGATATCAATCTATTTAGCGCTACAATACTTTATTACCGAGAAAGTTTATCATTCCACCAGCAACTTTACGTTGTTTTCTATCGTTAGGATTACCATAAACATCGATGACTCCTCCTACCCTAGTTTCAGCATCCACACGTTCTGAGGCGAAAACCTCCGCCTTTCCTCCTGCGTTCACGCGTACAAAAACATCTTGACTCTTCAAATCTTTTCCATAAAAAGTCCCTCCAGCATTGGAGGTAATTCGTAGCGATTCCGATTTTCCTAATACATCCACTATTGCACCTGTATTTACTTGAACTTCTACATTTTCTACTTCAATGTACGCACGAATCTTTGCGCCCTCACTTGAAATAATCTGAATAGATTCCCCTTCAAAAGACTTTTCCTCCAAATTCAATTCAGCTGCTTTCCTAGCGACTATTCTTAATAGACTGGGCGTATATACCACGACCCTTGCCTGATTACCTTTTAAATAATGACCCGCTTTCATCTTTAATTTCAATTCTTTCCCAGCAAGAAGTAATTCAACCTGTTCAGCCAATTCTCCTTCAATGACAACTTCATTTCTATCACTTGGAATGACTGAAACCCACAATCGATCTGTAACACTTAATGTTTCTACGGCATTGATTTTACGAACTATTTGAGCATTAATGGGTAAATAATAAAACGCTACGGCTAAAAACAGTAATAATGTACTCTTCATATCTATGATTAAAAATTTTATCTTCCTAACAGGGCCAATTCCTGGCTGGTGTACATATTAGCCCCTTTTAAATATTTATATATAAGCTCTTTCGTATCTTGATCTGGTAATTTATATAAATTATTGACCAAAAAATCCTTATCGCCTTCAATTTCATCACAATAACCCAAATATTTCGGAATGTGGTATTGAATACTTAAGCGAATAAACCTCAGTTCTATATTATTCGGATTTGCTTTCAGCTCTTGTTCAAGTCGATTTTTTCCATCCTTAAAATAACCCATTTTTTTAAATGGATTGGAGGTATGTTTGGCCATAAACATATGGAATGCTGCAGCATAACCTTTTTCTACGGAATTGTCAGCTTGAGATTCTAAAATTTCAAGGTATCTCCTACATAAATGCTCATCTTTAACGCCTTTGTTAAAATCCTCCCGTACAGCATCTAAATCTAATTTCTGAGCAGATAATTCAGCTGAAAACAATAGTATTAGCGATAAAACTGTAATTCGTATCATAATAATGTGGCTTATATTCCTTTAATATACTAAATATGTTATAATTAATAAGGAATTTTAACATTTAGTAATAACTACAAAAATCTTACCTAAGTCCAATCAAGTCTATAAAATTTTAAAATTCAATTTAAATAAATAACTAAAAAGCATATATTAGTATAGTACTAACCAAATTTAAACACAATGGAAAATCACGAAAACCAATTCTCAGACTCTTTTGAAAACAACAATTTATCTGAACAACCTAAATTAACGTTAACACCATATTCCATAGAATTTCTAAAAGAAACCGCAAAATGGACTAGGTTCATTTCATTGGTAGGCTTGGTAATTATTGGATTATACATCATCATGATGGTTTTTATGTCCAGCTTCTTTAGCAGAATATTAAATGAAGCTTATACACAAGAAGCAGGTTCGATGGGAATGGCTAATTTCTTTTCTCCATTTTACATCATTATAATGATCTTAATTTTACTTATTTATGTTATTCCCATCTGGTGGCTATATAAATTTAGCACTAAAATGAATGCAGCAATTTTACTTAACAATTCAGATTACCTACAAGAATCATTAAATTTCTTAAGAAGGCATTATAAATTTATCGGTATTCTGGTGGTTATCATGTTAGTATTTTATGTACTAGCTTTCATAGGAGGAATGTTAGGTGGTTTAATTGGAGCAATTAACAGCTAATTAACCATTTAAATCTATTATTCTACAATATATTCCTTAAAAAAAATATACAATAGAAATCAGATAATATCAGATTTACTACAACAAGATATTAGGAGTAGAAACCAATTGGATTCTACTCCTTTTTTAATGAATTTTTATAAGCTTAAACTTTATAAAATCTTTGATTCAACAATAAAATATATATGATTTTCAGAGATTAAAAACGTTTTTTATTTGAGATAAAACTTCTTGCCATTTAAATAAATATACTATAAAACAAATCAATTAAATTGATATTTAGGACAGATAAAGCACTATAGAAACTTAAAATAAAAGTTACAATTAAAATCATAATTGGTCCTAATTCGAGTTTGTTTTTAACGTTTCCTAAAAACGGAGAAAGAATTCCCACCATACTTGACCAAGAAACTAACAACAGTAAAATTGAGAGTAAACACCAATACCATTCTACCGGAGAGAGCCAAGGTAATATTATTATTGGCACTAAACTAATAGTAATAAAAACAATAAGCATAGATTCTATAAACCTATTATTCGATGTTTTATTTCTATAAAAATAGGTAACATTTATGTTTAAAATGTTAGAATAAGGAATTACAACAACATGTCCCGGAATTGACTTTATTTTAACTTCATTAGAATCAATAGATTTGGTATATCTGCTAGTTTCTAACAATGAAATATATTCTAAAGACCCTTCTTTATTAATTTTGTAGTTAAATAGTATTCCAGAATACAGATAAGATCCCCCAGAAGATTCTTTGACAATTAGATCAAGTTGAGCTGCGTCGAATGTTCGGTAACTAGATACAGTCTCATCATCAAAAATTCTTTTATCATCTCTAAATAGATATTTCCATTCAGAATCAAATCTAAGGACTGGAATAATTACATCTAATTTAAATTTTCTAATTAAGTTAAATCCTATTAAACCTAATAAGGATGCTACAAATAATGACAAAATCAATTCCACTAAAAGATAAAAAATCTCATTTGTTGAAACTATTGGCAAAGAATTATTAACAATGCAATCATGAACATGGATAATCTTTGAATAATAGGCTATAAATTCTGCATTTCTTATGTTATTAATGGAAAATAACAATATTAATACAGTTATGATTTGTATAATAAATCCAAAAAACAAACTGGTAATTATTCTATCAGCAAAATTGCCAACTCCTGGTAATTTTTGAGGATTGTTTTGATAAAAAAAACGCTTAAATACAATTCCTGGAACTATTAAAAAAATAATATAAGTAAGAGATAGAATGGTTAATCCAAAACTCATAATGGATTAAATTATATAGAGAGCGTTATTCTAGTATTATCGGATAGGGTGATAGTTCTACTTTTTTCTTTTCCGCCCTTCTGTAATTCATTTTTCAATTCATTTACAGTTTTAATATAAAGTTTTTTGTCTTCAGGATTAGACAAAATTCTCTTTGTATCGACACTAATCACATCCGTATCTGGAATGAAAAATGAGCGAAATATGAAAATTATACTTTCCTTTATATTATTTAATACAGACATACATAATATTCCTAAAGATATATTACACAATAATAAAAACAATTATTATACAAAAAATTTTCTTTTGTCATATTTCAACAATTTTAGTAAAGAAAAGAAATTTAAATATTTAATGTAGTATTACAATTTATATTCTTTGAACTTTTCAAACTACAACAAAATTATTGAATGAATTTTATGTTAATTTAAGTACAGATAAAATTGTTAATAGAGTTTAAATTTTATTATAACAAAACAAAACCCCTAAATTCCCCCAAAAGAATTCAGAGCCTTATTTTCCACACTCCACAACTATATATTTGATTTTAAAATTGGGGGGCATAATCATTAAAACCTATAACCCAAAATTCATGTCTACATAAATGTCTACATAATTATCGGAAATAGTTAAAAAATCACCTGTGTCAATAGTTGATTTAAACCCAAGAAAAGCCCTTTTTAGATAAAAAAAGCGGATATGCCTAATATCCGCTCTATTTCAAGTACCCAGCGCCGATATTCCTAATTTTCTCATAATCAACTCTTTATTAAAATTGTCAACAGTGATGTTATTAATTTTAGTCCTCAACAATATTAAGTTCATGTTCATAAAAATCTTCTGATTGAAATTTGCCATTAGAAAAATACCTACAGGTGTATATTGGGGAATCTTCCCTACCTGGATAAAAACTGATATTTATAATCTGCATCATGATGTCTTTGCCAAACCATCTATGCTTAACGAAATTCTTATTTTTAAATTTAGTCATATCAATTAGCTTATGGGATTATCATTGAGTTTATCATCTTCAGTTAATTTTCTTCTCATCACATAATGATATACATTCTGTCCACTAACTGTTAAAACATATGCATTTACGAATTCCCATCCTTCTGATGCCATATAATTTAAAGCATCAATTACACTATTAAAAACAATTTTTTTTCCATTTTCATCCCGAAGACCTCTCTTATCTTTCCAAAAAGACCATTCTTGACCAAAGTCTACTTCAACTGTAACTTTTGTACTTAAAAATTTTTCAGTAGCTAAGATCATACAATATTCTTCTTTAGCCTTATCCTTGGATAACTCTGTCAGATTTTTTTGTGCATAAGTTGTAAATGCAATAAAAATTGATGCAAATAGTACTAATATTTTTTTCATAATTTGGTGTTTATTGTTATTTATAGATTATTACAATCGCTATAAAATATTGTGTTAATAATAAAGAAAATGCAAATGTTGATTTATTTATTTACCACTAAATGGTAATTTTATATTAAAGCTTTGATTTCAAAAGCTGATTGTAATCCTCCAATAATTGGATATATCTATCTTTCAATTCTTCAAAACTCAATTTATTATTTGAATCATCATTTTGAATATTTGGCTTTGCCAAATGAGATGAGTTTTTTAACATTTCTCCATCACCTGTAAACAACCAATTTCCATCAATATCTTCACTAATTCGTAATCAATTGAATTTCTTGAATACCAATTAGCTAATGAATTGGGTTTAATACCCAAAAATCTAGCAAATTGAGCATCACTTTTAAATCCATAGTGTAATTTTATCTTGTTAAGAATCAATGATTTATTATTAAATATTCTCATTTTGAGATTAATTACTTGCAAATATTCCTGTTTTGTGTATATATTTGTTCCAACATATCACTGTAACAAACAATAATAACAAAAAAGTGCAACAAATGAATACAACAAACACTCCTGTAATGATCGAAGTAAGTGGAAACGAGCTCCAATTTATTAGAAAGCACGCACCTACTGCATTCGTAAGAACTGTCGCAGAAGCTCTCACAAAAGAAGGTTTTCCGACTGACAGATCCACAGTACATAAAGAGCTCCACACCATCAAAGATGGTTATGATGGAAGGATAATCAGTAAAGCTAGAGAATTACTAAAAATCCTATCTAAAGTTGAATTTAAGGAGGCATAATTACATTGTTCATTCCACTTAAGCAAAGTAAAAGCAAATATTTCAATTAGTATATCCCATATAAGTGCCATTTTTTACCATGATAAACCTTAACAAAATCAAACAAACATTACCCCCAGGACTGGAAGACAATGGCGCAGAATTCTATGTCAATGACAATGAAATAAAATGCCTGCATAAAGGAACACCT
>DAIQBS010000010.1:41862-87091 GCA_036781025.1 Sphingobacterium sp.
AAGAGGACATGATCGACAATCCGGAAGCAATAAAAGCCTTAATTACTTGGGACATTACAGATGCTGAAGAAATGATGAGACAGTACATTATTTGCAGATTTGGTGGCTTTGATGGCAATGCAGACATCACTAATGAGGGTCAAATTGTACATGTGGAATATTTTGATTGTGGTAGACGTGGTAATTGCTCTTTTGAAGGAAAGCTATGTTCCTCTATAAAAGTGGGAGATGAACACCTCACCAAACAAGAAATAAACATCATCAAGAAAATTGCCTCCGGAAAACAGAACAAAGAAATAGCTGATGAATTAAATATTGCTGAAGAAACCGTTTCTACACACAATAGAAATATACAGCGAAAACTTGGTGTGTCTTCCAAACTAGGCATTATTCCATGGGCAATAAAAAGAAATATCGTTGAATCTTAAACTCCTTTCCTATGATCACTTCTAGAATAAACTTAGAAAATAGCACGTTGGAACTTGAATACCCTAAATTTTCAAAAATTAGAACAGAAATTATTCCTGTAAACGGTTACGATCAAGCCTCAGCATTGGTCAGAATTCGAACATTAAAGTTTTTGTCCAATGAAATAAGGGCTTTTATTAACATGCGTATTTATACTTATGCTACTGGTAACAAAATGACTATAGCTAGGCAAAAAGCTTTAAATCACTTGAGATTCATTGTCGATTCATATTCAGAAGGTAGTTTATTACGCTTTGCAAAACATATCGCCAATGCTAGAATTAGCTTTTCAGAATTAATGCCGATCAAAGCTTCATCCTCCAAAACTCATTTTGACAATCACATCATCCCAATTCTAAAGTATTGCTCCGATATATACGAAAAGAGTTTAAAGAACTAACCTGTGTCAAGGTTGGTAAAACAATGTTTTGCCTTCAACCCCGCTCCTAAGGGCGGGGTTAATTAAACCACAAAAAAAATCACATGATGCATTTAGAAATCCATCCATTCTTTCAACAACTAGAATATGAACTTGCTCGAAGAGAAATGTTCCTAATCATATTTTTGATTCTATTCCTTTTATCATTCCTAGGAAATTTATTGCTTCTAATGGCCTATTTCAAGCTTTCAAAATCAAGAAAGGATGATGAAAGAGTATAAAATAACCAATGAAGACATCCTCAAGGAAACTTCTGGAGGACTAGATATATTTAGGTACTATATCAGTGATATAGATGAATATGTCAGAACCAAAAAACACTTTATAGAGCCAAGCAGAGATGAAAAAACACCTTCATCTTCCATAAAACAAATGAACGATGGAAATTATGTGATTAAAGATTTCGGCTCTGTCAATGCAAAATGGTTAAATGGGATTACATATACTCAGTTCAGAGAAAACTGTGAATACGGAGAATCTATCCGCATACTTTCTGAACGACATGGAATAGGCACATCTGAGCAAATAAAATCAATGTATGAACCTGATGTTTCCACTCATGATGCTAACCCTGATCAAATCGATGGAGAGTGGATTTTCAACCATGCGGAAGATATTACAGAAAACCATTTACGAATTTTATTTTCTCAAAAAACTTGGAATTATATTGAATTTCAACATAAAACCAGAATTCCTGAAGAGCGTGAGAAAGCTGTAATTGATCATTTTAAAGCGATATTAAAGGAACAACATTGGCATGTCTTAGATAGTTATACCATAATTAAAAAAAGAAAAGCGGTTACTTTCAAAGCAACTGAGTTTTATCCAATTTTTAGAATTGAAGAGGAAGGTAAAGATGGTAAGCGTTTTTCAAAAGTCTATCAGCCAAAGAGCAAAGAAAAATCCAATCGATTTTATTATTATGGAAAATTTGACCCTCAATTCCTTCATGGACTTGCTCAGGTTAACAGAGCCTATGAAGAACTATTAAAAAGTAGTGAGGATGATGACAATGATAATTCTGAGAAAAAAGAAACGCCAAAGCTTGATGAAGTAATCTATTGCACTGGTGGTTCAGACGCTTTAAACTTTAGAGCTTTGGGATATCATGTTATTTACCCTCCATCTGAACATTTTAAACTTAGCAAGGATCAAGTTTATAAGTTATTTCAAAAATCTAAATCTGTGATGACCTGCCCAGATCTAGATGTTACTGGTCAGATGCAGAATCATAGATTATGTATGAATTCTCAATCCAATATTTTTCTAGATATAAAGACTATTGAACTACCTGAAGATTTAAAATCAAAAAGGGATCAATATGGCAGGCCATGCAAAGATGTAAGGGACTTTTTAAAATATTATACAGCTGCAGATTTATCCAATTTGATCAAAGTCGCTAAGATGTATCGGTTTTGGGACGAATCATTAGCTTATGATCGCAATGGAAAAGTAAAAATAAAATACGATCGACCTCAATTTGAATATAAACTGTCTATGGAGCGTGTTCTAAATTTCTTAGAAAAAGTTGGCTTCGGAAGAAGAAAAGTGAATGAAGAAACCATGGAGTTCATTCAAATTGATGGAAATCTAGTACGACAAGTAAAATCAGAAGACATAAAGTCTTTTCTACTCAATTTTCTAAGATCAAGATTTATGACAGAAGATTTATTGAATCTAATCCATAAATCAAATTCACTTTCAAGCACATCGTTCGATTCTCTACCTGTTCTTAATCCAGATTTTAGAGATTATGATCCATGGTCACAGTATATGTTTTTTTCAAATATTACTTGGAAAATCACGGCAACAGGCATTGAAGAAGTAAAGAACACCAGCATTGAAAAAATGGTATGGGAATCTAAAATTTTAAATCATAAGGTTAGAAAATTAGATCCCATGTTTGAAGTAACGCAAAATGAGTCAAAAGAATATCAATTAATAATTCACAACTCAGAATCGATGTTTTTTCGATTTCTTATGCAAACATCTAGAATTCATTGGAGAAAAGAGCTGGAAGATAATTTGTTGGATTGTAATTCAGAACAGGTTTCCAAGTACAAAGAAAATAACAAGTTCACTGTTTTTGGAGAGAATTTGAGCAAAGAAGAAAAGTATGATCAGATGGTTCATTTGATTAATAAAATGTATGCTTTTGGCTACCTAATGCATAGACACAAAGCTAATTCTAGACCCTGGGTAGTATTCGGAATGGATGATACTCCACAAAAAGATCAAGGGTCTTTCGGAGGAACTGGTAAATCTATTTTTTTCAAAGGCATTCGAGTCATTAAAAACCTATTATTATTTGATGGTAAAAACACCAAATTATTTGAAGACAATCACGTTTTTGAACAAGTAAACACCAATACTGATGTAGTTTATATTGATGATGCTTCTAGAGATTTCCCTATGGAGAGAACATTTTCAATGACTACTGGTGATATTACTGTAAATCCAAAAGGTAAGACAAGAATATCTATTCCCTTTGAAGAATCACCAAAATTAGGAATCACTACTAATTTTTCTCCGGATGATTTAGGATCCTCGACGATGCGTAGAATCTTGTTTTTTGGAGCAAGCAATTATTATCACGTCGATAAATCTGGCATGTTTAAGGAGAATCGTCAACCTATTGATGAATTTGGAAAGGAATTCTGGTCAGCAGAATACACAGATGACGAATGGAATAATGATTTAAATTTCATGGCTCAATGTTGCAGATTATATCTTTCATGGCCAACCTGGATTGAAGCTCCAATGGAAAACATTATGGATCGCTCTTTATCCAATAATATGGGTTTCCAATTCCTTACTTGGGCAGAGGTTTTCTTTTCTTCTCAAACCAATAAACTGGATTGCTTTATTCCTCTCCATTATGCTTTAGAAGATTATAAATCGGAAGCTTCCATAAAAAATATCACTTCAAACGGATTCAATCAAAAATTAAAACTGTTTGCTCAGCTCAAAAAATACACCTTGAATCCGAAATCTGTTCAGAATAATGATGGTAGAGTTTTAAAAACATGGAATGATATCAAGTATGATGCTAGAGCCAAAGAGTGGATAAAAACGGATAAGAAGAAAACCCAATCCATGTTTTACCTGCAATCCAATGAAACCGAAATTTCTGATAGAATTTATGATCCTACAGAATCAGTTATTACAGAGGATGATCTCCCTAAACCCGAACCTGGAACTATTGCACCGAATTTTTAACTAATCAAAAAACACTAAAAATGGAATACATCAACAAAGTTATCGAGCTAGTAAACCCAAGAACTACAAGACCTTATAAAGGAGGAACTGAGCTAAGAGGAATAAACTTGGATTCAGCCAAGGAAGAAATTAATAAAGCAATAAAAACGAATCAATGGCCAATTGAAATCATTGATGTGGACGTTCGATTAAAATCAATAGCGATAAAGGAAATTTCATGAGCCAAATCATCCGTCCTACCTGGCCACTAGGCCTAAAGTTCATCGATTCAAAAAGAAGAGAGTTTGAAGTGGTATTAGTCATTATGGGCAATCCTGATCTTCATGTATCCTATGAAGTTGAAATGAATAATGGATGGAAAGTAATTGCTCAATCTGGTGAACATCCACAAACTCAAGCAGGGTTTGTGGAAACCAGGTATAGAGAAAAAGTTATTACAGAATTAATTACGGATTTAGATCAATTTGTTAAAAATGGACATTTAAAAATATTAGGATATGATTTAACAATCTAAACTTGTAGAAGTTTACAATTCCCTTAAGAAAATTAAAATGAATATTCAAGTACACTATTTAAAAACATTTGTGAAAGTAGTGTATAAAAATTGGACACCAAAAACCAAAAAATTTTAAGATATTGTATATCATTGATGCAAATAAAGTGATGTTAAAATACAAACACTTTATTGGAATGAATAAGAACATAATTGGACAACACAGGAGTTGGCATTTCGGGGACATTTGCTCAAAGAAATTAATCAAAAACTAATTAAAGAATAAACAATGAAAGTAAAAATTTATATTTGATGGAGCGCAAAGTATGCTATTTGGTTACTTAACCTTAATTCAATAAAACAAACTCGAAAATCGGTTATAAAACAAAAATAATTTTATTATTTCCTGGAAAAACTTTAAAAAAGAAAAGAATGACCATAAATAAGTTTTTATAAATTGCTAATAAAAAATCAAATTACAATTATTGATAAGCAATAAAAACCAATTTTAAACATCTAACTTAATTCAATTGTAATTCAACAAGTTAATTATTATTCTAAAATTTATGTCCAAAAACAAATATTCTAAAAAAATATCATACATTTGCCCCGAATATTTTTGACCGAAAGCCATCAATTACTTCTTGCTGAAATTAATTCTTGAAAGTTTTAATTTCAAAATATTGTCCCGTATGAAAAACTTATCAATTTTCAACTTTTCAATATCTAAAACACTAGATTTTGTTTCAAATGAGTTAGAAAAAGCAAAAATAAAAATTGCATATTCTTTATTAGTTGTTAACTATCTAAAAGAATTTTTAATAATTTGGGATAACTTGTCTTACAATCGTTTGCATGATATTAAATGGAATTTTTTCAGTGTGTTATTAACAACATTTATTTTAAAAATCCTATTATCGAGACCAAATAGGTTAAAAGATTTAATTCATGTAGCTCAAATAACAACTGCCATTTATCTATTTTACTCAATTGTTATTGATGAAAAAAAATTAGACTTACTCATTACACAGTATAGCTATATGCTGATTATTTATAGCTTTTATGGGTTAGGAAAAAGATGGGGTTTAATTTATTCAGCAATTAATATCATTATTATTATAATTCATTTATTGATCAACGATAGTAATGATCTTCAATACAGCAACCACTTAAGTCATTTCATATATACAATCATAGGAAGTATTAATTTCGCAGTTATCGCTATATCGCATTATTATTTTTATGGAGCTTTATATGGAACTATAAAAGAAAAAAATAAATTAAGTGAGGATTTAGCTAAAACAGCGAAGGATAAAACAAATTTTTTATCGACTATGTCCCACGAACTTAGGACCCCTTTGAATTCTGTTATAGGAATGACTAACATTTTGATCCGTAAATCAGAAAACCAGAAGGAACTTAAAAACCTAGAAATACTTAAATTTTCTGCAGAAAGTCTTTTAAATTTAATCAACAATATTTTAGATTTTAACAAAATAGATTCTAATAATATTAAACTAGAAACAATCCCATTTAATATTCATCAACTTTTTGAATCTATTAAAAGTATTTTAGATATAAAAGCTAAAGAAAAACATCTAAATTTTAATTTAGAAATTGATAAAAGCATTGTGGAACAAAATGTTCTGGGTGATCCAACTAGGTTGGGGCAAATAATATTGAATTTTTTAGATAACGCCATCAAGTTCACGAAAACAGGATCTGTACAACTTAAAGCCAAAACAATAAGTTTAGACAATAAAACCCTAACCGTCGCTTTTTCAATTACAGACACAGGTATAGGAATCAGTCAAGAAAAACAACAAATAATTTTCGAACCATTCAAACAAGCTGCTCAAAATATTTCAAGAAAATTTGGGGGAACTGGATTAGGTTTAGCAATTGCTAAGCATCTAATTGAATTATCTGGAGGTGAAATCAAGTTAAAAAGTGAATTAAATAAAGGTACTTCCTTTAATTTTAATTTATCATTTCCTATTACAAACGATGAATTTCATGGATTTAACTACTCTTTTGATAAAATAGCAAAACATGAATCTCGAGATTGGAAAATTCTTCTTGCAGAAGACAATGAAATTAATGCTTTGATTTTGAGACAAATAATTGCTGACTGGGAAATGAATTTAACTGTAGCTAAAAATGGACAAGATGCCGTCGATTTATTAATCAACGGACATTATGATTTAATTTTAATGGATATCCATATGCCTGTCATGAATGGAATTGAGGCTACTAAAAAAATAAGAAACTTAACAGATCCTATTAAATCCCAAATTAAAATCATTATCTTAACAGCTTCGGTAACAGAAGAGATTAGAAAAGAATTATCCGATATGCAAATAGATGAGTTTATTGGTAAACCTTTTAATCAAAATGATTTATATACGAAAATAGTTAGACAACTAAATAGCATTAGCTCTACAAATACGACTTCGGGCCTTAAAATCACATAATATAATAAAGTCTAACTCTCATCTACCTACTAAACTACCTAGGAGAAAACTATTTATTCTATAGCGTTGTGATTACTTCAAGTCTGAGCTTAATCATAACGTTATATTTATAGAAGTCTCAAAACTTACTATATAAATTTGAAGATCTATATAAATTCACCTTTTATTTTGGAACATTAAATAGGGTATCTATAAAGTTCATATCCATCAACACTGTAGTTAAATTTTACACATCTCTAAGTGCATGACTCAAAGCTTATCATGTCATTGACGCCTTTTCTTTTTTGAATTTATAAACGCTCGCGAAGCAGCGGAAAGCTATGTTTGGATGCCAAAGGCCGAACATAGCTTATACTTTTTATATAAGCTTCGCGTTTTCTCCTTTAACCTCTTATATTCTTTAACTTTAAAAATCCTGTAATTTTGTAATAACTAAAAAACAATAATATAATTAGATGATATTCAGCAATTTAAATGATTACATTTTTTTGTAATGAAAAATAGTTAATTACAAAAAAATGTAATTTAATAAATGGATTAACCTTTATTACAAATTCAATTACAAAATGTAATTGAATGAATTTTAAAAACTTAGTCATAACTAGTTGATAATCAATACATATTACGCAATTACAGAATTACAAAAAAATACACTGTTTTTCGGATAGCACATTTTAAAACGTACATTTAAAAATTATTTAAGCCTATTGTTCCAATTATTCATACAATTCGTTTTTATACGAATAATATGTTTAAATAATCTTTATAAATACCCTAGTTTTCAATATATTAATTTCGTTTTTAGAACGAATAATATGTAAATTTGGATATACCAATACGAGATTGACTATGAATGTCGTTTGTCATATCCAAGATCAAATGCACCGTGAATTTTTAAACTTTTACTTCGCTATGGAAGATGGTGCATTTTCAATTTTTCGGGATACCGAAATAGGAAGATTTATTTGTTCCATGGTCAGGCAGTCTGATTTCCCTGTAGAGCAAAAAATTAATTCCGATAAAGCGGTTTATTTTAGATTGCCTAGAACTTCGGCTATTCCAACTTTATTCACCCGATTCAGCTATATACATCCAGATGATCAAAGGAAGATCAATGATTTCATAATAGCGACCTTTAATCACGATTATATTCAATATTACTTTGTAGGGAAAAATATGGGAATGATGCAAAAGGATGTCATTACAAATTATATTTTATCACGAAAACTGATTTCAAAAATTGGAGATGTAGAACAATTGAAGAAAAGAACTTATCGAGCGGAAGAAAAACAATTAAAAACGATGGTCAATAGATTAGCAAGAAGAGTTCAAATTCAAAATTCTATTATCCAAAAATCTATTAAGGAAATTAATCAATACATGTAATATGGCTATTCAATTGATAGAATCTATTTGCTACACACCTATTCATAAAATCATTAAGTATACTAGATTTCCTGGAAATAAGGTGAATGTTATGGTAGTAGATTGGCAAGTTTTGCCCATTACAGCAGCTTCTGCTGAATTACATGTTGCTACGATGGAAACGGATTCTAATTTGTATTATGCTATTAGAATGTCAGGAAATTTGAAAAGTAAAATCGACTCAATAGACGAATCTATTTTTAAAATCAAACTTTGCTCTGGAGAGGAATTGATTTTTGGCAGTCCATATATTCCTGTAAAACCATTATTTTCCAATAATTTGAATAATTCAAAATTCGAGATAAATTATTCATCTCCATCAGGACCATCCACCTTAATCTCATAAATTATTTATATATTTTTTTTAAACGACTATCATCAGATGGTCGTTTTTGTTTTGTTAAATCTTCAAAAACGTCCTTTCCTACCCTATTACTATAGACAACCTTTGCATAAACTAACAAACCATGCAAAGAAGAATAGAAGCTAATTGGCAACAACATTTAATATCAGCAATATTGAGAGGTCAATTCATGATCAGTCCTGAATTTGCAATGGGATTAAGTCAGCAAGTCGAAGGCTTATTGAAATCAACGCAAATATTTGAAAACAATTTTCAAAAATTAGAAAGTATTTCCATCGTGGCCTACGATGATGACCAGGAACAAGATGCGGAAGAAATTGCCGATGAAGGTGACAAAGTAATCGTTCTTCCTATAAAAGGTACCATGTTAAAATATGGAACCTTATGCACCTATGGTATGAATGAAATAGCTTTCTACATTAAACACTTTGCATCCAAAGAAAATGTATCTGCTATTGTATTGGATATTGACTCAGGTGGTGGAGCTGTAAATGCTGTTCCTCCAGTATTGGAAGCCATCCAATTCGTAAAATCATTGAATAAACCAATAGTCGCTCATTGCGATGCTGCCTGTTCTGCAGCATACTGGACAGCCTCTGCTTGCGATTCGATCTTTTCTAACAATGATGTTTCTTCCGTTTTTGGATCAATAGGTGTGATGCTTTCCTTCTTGGATTTAGTACCATACTATGAAAAAGAAGGCGCAAAATTTCATGAAGTGTATTCTACTCACTCAGCAGATAAAAACCTAGCATTTCAAAATCTTTTAAAAGGTGATTATGATTTGATAAAAAAAGAAATGCTTGATCCCATGGCTATTAAGTTTCAGGAAGCCGTAAAATCCAGTAGAGGTACATTATTGAAAATGGAAACCAAAGGGATTTTATCTGGGGCAACATTCCCTGGACCTAAATCCCTTGAAATTGGGCTTGTAGATAAAATCGGAACATTAAAAGATGCAATAGATTATGCTTCAATTCAAGCTTGGGGCAAGAAAAATTAATAAATATCAACTTAATCCTATTTTAAAATGAATTGGAATAAAATCAAAACCCTCGTATTAAGTGTACTTGGAATCACTTCAATTGCTGAAAATAAGTTAACAGCTGAACAAGAAGAAGTTTTGAAACAAGCTTATGGAGAGCATGTTTTAGAAAAATTTAAAGCAGGTTTAGCTTCAGAAAAACCAGAAGAACATGCTAGAATTGTTTTTGATGCAATGAGAGCATTCTTTGCACCTGAAGCGGAACAGGCTTCGACAGATGTCGCTAACAAATTGAGAGTTGCCTTAGAAGATAATGCGAAAAAAGATCGCCTTATTGCAGCTTTAATGGAATCACCAGAGGACAATCCAATTGCTGAAGTGAATGAGTTCCAAGGAAAAGCTGGTGTATCTAAAGTTATGACGGTCATGCGTAAAGCGGCTCATTACGCTTTAGTATTCAGCGCAATGAATACCGGAGCAATGGTAGATGCAGATGCTGCTACAATTGACGTACAGGAATTAAGGCAAGAATTTGGAACTTATTTAAGTCAAAATCAAAACAACCTTACCATCCATCGTAATATATTCAATGGATTCACATCTGCTGAACATTTCAGAACGGTAGCAGCTGTTACAGAATATCGTGCGCTTCAAGCTCAGATTAATTCTGTATCGCAACAATTTAATGCCAAATGGACTCCAGCAGGAAATGCAAAGTTTACGCCATTGACGATTAAAAACTACCGTCATAAAATAAACTATCCTATTATTCCTGCTGATGTGTTGGATTCATATTTATTGAAGTTATATGATGAAGGTTTATCACCGGATCAGATGCCAATCACGAAGTACATCATCAATGAACTAGTTTATCCTAAATTAATGGATGATATTGAACTTAGAATGGTATTTAAGGGTAAATATGTGGAGAAAGCAGATCCTAATGCTCCTAGTTCTCCAGAAGAATCCATGAATGGAATTGAAACGCAATTGATTTCTGAAAAGGCTTTGGGTTCAGCTTCAAAAATGAATTTCTTCACGGAAACAATTAATTGGGTTACGGCTTCGGATGAAGAAGTGGTAAAATTCGTTGAAAAGTTTGCTGATTTCGTTGATGACAAACTAAAAATCAAAAAGATTTACGCTTCGAAATTTGTAAAAAAACGCTATCAACGTGCATATGAAAATTACTATGGTAAAGGTACCAAGGTAGTTGGAGGCATGAATAAAACAGCTGAGGTGGATTATGTAGAAATGGAAATTACGGCTATAGATGGCATGTCTAATTCGCCAATCATATTTGCTACCACTCCAGGAAATTTAGTTAAACTCCGCAACAAAAACACACCTCCTAGTGTGATCAATGATGTGCAAAAACATGATTACGAAGTAAGGCTGTATGGTGAATATTGGTTAGGTGTAGGATTTGAAATTGCTGAATTCGTTTTTGCTTATGTTCCTGCAACCTATACAGACGCTCAACAGGGATTAAGACCTTCGACAGAATTTCCAGATGGCACATCTCCTGTTGATGGTTCTAGTGCAGGATCTGGATCAGGTACTGGTGGAGTTTAACCCTATTTAATCAACCATAATCTTGGGCAGCTTTAGGCTGCCCTTATTAACAGAGTAATTATTTTTAAATTTAAATAAGATGGCTTATCAAAAAGTTTCATTAAAGAAAAAAAGCGGAGCTCCTGGACCAGTCAATTCAAGAATTATTTTAATTCCTTATGATGATATTGAAACCTTTCCTACTCGTGGTGAGGAGGATGTATTAGTTTCTGGTAACATCACCTTAAAAGCAGCAGCATTAGCAATTTCGATGTATGCTACATCTTCCTCCATTTCTAGACCTGATAATCAAGAGGGTGAAGAAGATGAAGAAGGATACATTCAAACATTATCATTTTCTCACCCTGGCAATTACTTAGAAATTGAAGAGTTTAAGCAAAAATGGCTTGGAAAACCATTTATTGCCATTACTGATGAATGTGGGGATGGTAAAGGAACTTTAGTTCACGGTTGGAAATGTAACCCGATATTCTTCACATTGGAGAATCAACGGAATGCAGAAGCAAACAAATCTACCTTCAACTTTGCGCAGCGAAGAAGAGGTATTTTTGTAGCTGGTTTCTACCAAGGAACAATTCCTGCCTTAGCTCCAGAGGCTACAGGATCTTCTAATGGAGGAGTATAAAATCTTAAAGGCACAGCGAACGTTGTGCCTTTCATTTATTTCTTAAATAATACCCAAATTATGACAGAATTAACAGAGAATCAATTGAAAGTAATTGATTCAATTAAATCAGGAAAAAATTCAATTAAAGATATCGTAAATGAAACAGGACTTTCCAAAAGTCAAGTAACCGGAACAATTACTTCATTATTAAAGAAGGAGTTGATCAGTAAAGAAGAATCAGGAGACTATTCTTTGAACGATGTAGAAAATAAAAAAACACACAGCGATGGGGTAAATGAAAACACTGTTGATCAAGATCCGACTGACAATACAATTGCTGTATTAATACCATATTTAAAATCAGAAGCCGCAGGCGAAGAATTAAAATATGTTTTAAGAGCTTTAGAAGCAAATCTCAAAGAACAATTCAGAATTGTAATTATCGGTGACCAAGAAGATTGGTTTTCTCCAGAAATTACATTCATTCCTCATGAACCGCATTTGATCAAAGAAGATTGTAACTGCCCTGCACCTACTTTATTAAGAAATCCTCAAGCGGATGTAACACACAAAATCTTCACCGCTATAGCTTCAGGAGAAATCAAAGGCGATTTCATCTTAACCAATGATGATATTTTTATTCTAGCAGCCACATATATGGCAGAAATAGAAGTATTAAAAGCATTCGGAACGCTAGATAAAGCTGGTAAAACGGGTGGTTTATACAATCAAAACAGTAAAAGAACAGCATTAGCATTAGAAAAAAATAAACTTCCAATCAACCGGTATGGAACGCATACTCCAGTAAAACTGAATGCTGATCGAATCATTGAGATTATTGAAAAATACAATGCCTTAGAAAAAGGTTTCTTGCTGACATCCTTATATTTCAATGAACTGTTTCCCGATGCAAGGCCAATCCAAGTGGATGGTACTATTAATGATCAAATATTATCATCAGTTTATAGATCAAATGTGGATAGCAATCTGATGAAAAATTTAATTCAAACTAGAAAATTTCTAAACTGTGATGCCAAAGGATGGTTATCAGTCAAACCACATTTAGAAGTCTTATTTCCAAATTCATCAAAATATGAGCTCTAAAAATGGTTTAGTATTAGCCATCTTAGCAGCAGCTGCTTTACATGGCATAAAGACTGATGGAGACTATTTAGAATTTAATATTAAGTCTCCCAATTTCCAGTTAACAGAAAACTTTAAACTTCACGAATTTCTGACTAAGAATAGCAAAGAGACCTTCACTAGAATCAATGCTAATATTATTGCTGAACTTCAGGTCTTAAGATCAATTTTTGGTTCAGCGATTGGAGTTTCATCAAGCTATCGATCACCATCTTATAATAGATCTGTTAATGGTGCTACATCAAGCGAACACCTACTTGGAAATGCCTTAGATACCTATCCAATAAATGGGAATATTAAGGGATGGAAATCAACTGTAAAACAATTCAAAACCACTGGAGGAATTGGTTACTACAAAACCTTTGTTCATATCGATACAGGTAGAACAAGAACATGGAATGGATAATTCATGCAATTAAAAGATTTAGTTCATAATTGGTTATTAGGCGGAGCCGACCCAGAGGTCGGCCTTCGCTTATTTATGGATTATACGAATCCCTCCAATTGTATAGCGAGATTAATTTCTAAGAATCCATCTATCCACATACAAACTATAAAAATAAGCCTCTTAAAAGCTTCAGGATTAAATTTTGAATTAATTTCAAGGTATAACTCATCTAGGAACGATAATACCGTAGATAGTCCAAAAACTACCTCTCTCAAATTAAGAAACCAATGGCCATTTCTTTCTGATCCTGAATGCCCTCCAGAATTAAAATTATTGATCTCCGATAAAATATCTGCTTATACTATATGTGTAAAAGAATATGAAAACATGATTAATGCTTCAAATGTTGAAGAACAATTAAAATCAGTTCATCTCTTGGTATCAAACTTTATCGAAAATCATGGAATATATCAGGAATTAAAGCATTATTCCGTATCAAAGAAAGTATTAGGAAAGCATCAAATCTTTGACCAATACCAGAAAATAAAAGATTTAAGAAAACTCAATACATTATCACTTTTCGATAAAAAGAAAAACCTTGAACATGCTATATGGAGAAATGAATCAAAAATTAAGAAAGATAAAAGAGATGATTTATTGAATTCCAGATTAAAAAAAGTAAAAGAATTAAAGATGCAACTAGCTGAGGTGTTGAGATTATTGGAATAAAATCATAATTTAACATTGTATTATGATCTTAAAAGAATATATAAATTTAATTATTGGAATTAATAGGATTGCACATGAAGTTTTCCAAAATTTCTATGCTTATAATTCAATTTTATATAATGACTATATTGAAATAGAAAAACAACTACCACTTAATATATTGATGTTATTAAAAAATCATTACCAAGTTTATATAATAGAATTATCTAAATTAATATCAAGCGGTAAGAATCATTTCAATATAAATTCAGCTTTAAATGGAATTAGTGATAGTAAAGATTTTTTGAAAGAATCTAGAGAATTAAAAAAAGGTATTAATCAAAGATCAAAATCAATTAAAAAAGTCATTGAATTAAGAAATCAAATATTTGCCCACCTAGATAAAAACTATTACTCATATAAATTTGATATCTGTATTAATGACCTTGAGGATTTACATCAATCTATTGAGTCCGCAATTCAGTTTTTAAATAGGACCATAAATTTACCTAAGAATTTGGATTATCGATATATGGAGAGTCCTAAAATCAATGATTTCTATAACTCAGTATTTATGCAAATAATAAATTCGAAATAAAATTTATTTTCTACAATAAAAATCAGTCCTTTCAATGCCACTTTAACAGTGGTATTTTTGTTTTATGGAGCGAACCAAACCCATAAAACACCCAAATCTTAACCTTTCTGATGAGGAATGGGATAAACTAGAAATTCTTTCCGGATTAGGATATTCTGATGATAAAATAGCAACTTATTTTGGAATCAATAAAACAATTTTCAGGCAAATTACAGAAGATTCACAATCCTATTTAACAGAGCGTTTAGAAGCTGGCAAAATCAAACAGGATATGGATGAAAGATTTGCTCTCCATCAATTGGCTATCAAAGGTGATGTACCGGCTCAAAAACAAATTCATGAAATAAAACGGACAAAAGCTTTCAAAATCTCTAAAATGGATATATTTGGAACTTTTGAAAGTAAAAAGATTCTAGAATCCTTAAACAATTACATACAATCAGGGTCCTCCATAACCAATATATCAGTTGAAGAACAACTATATATCGATATTTTAATATTTATTCGGGATATGGATTCCATATATGGAAGAAGAGCAACAGTTGATTTCTTTGTCAAAAATTTTGGATTAAAGCATCAGCGTGCCTCGGAAATGTTTGATGAATCGATCAATCTTTTTTTTGGCAACCGTACGATCAATAAAAAATCTCTTCGAAGCAAATTCGCTGACAAGTTAGAACAAGCTGCAAATATCGTTGCCAATAATGCAGAAACTTCAAGAGATTGGGAAGTTTATGGAAACTTGATCAAGCAAGCTTCCTCCATGTTGGAATTAGACAAACCAGATGTAGAGAAACTACCTAAAGAAATGTACATGCCAACTGCAAAATTGTACACCCTGGATGCAGAAATGGTCGAATTACCAAAAATCGACAGAAATGAATTGGCAGCTGAAATTGACGCATTAGATCAACCTGAATCTGTCAAAGAAATATTAAAACAAGATGCATTGATTAATAAAGTAAATATCTCTGCCCGACTGGATAAAATAGAAGAGGATTTCAAAAAGTAAACCTAAAATCAATGGCTTGGAGACCTAAAATTAAGCTTACAAAAGATATAGCGGTTGCATTTACAAATTGGGTAGCTCAGTTCGCTGCTATGGTGCTGACTCGGTTTTTATATATGGTTTTAGGTCGAGGATCAGCCAAAACCACAGAAATAATTGTAGAGCGGCTTACTGAAATGGTATATGATATTCCTGGAGCACCCATCGTTTGGGTCTCGGATACCTATTCCAATTTGCAAAAAAACGTACTTCCTTCTGTCTTGGAAGGATTGGAAAGAAAAGGATTTAAAGAAGGAATTCATTTTGTCTTAGGAAAGCAACCTCCTGAATTTTCCGAAGCGGAAAAGGAAGACCTTCCTGAAAACATTAGGGAGCATTTTTGGAAACCCTATAATCGATTAGTTTCCTATAAACATACCATGATCTTTTTTTCAGGATTAAATATTACGTTCGGATCATTAGATAGGCCTGCATCCTTAGCTGGTAGATCCTATGTACATGCTATAGGTGATGAAGTAAAATATTTTCCTGAACATAAGATTGCCAACTTACTAAAATCTGTTCGTGGTTATGCAGTAAAATACAGCAAATCACCATTTTATAGAGGACATACCTTCACCACGGATATGCCTAATACTAAAAATATAGGCGAATACGATTGGATTTTAAAGCAGGTCAATAAAATGAAAAAATCTGGAATTATCCGGATTTTAAAAGCTGCTTTTATACTAAATGAATGTATCCAGGAAAGAATTTATTATCAGCAAAAAAATGACCTGGAAGAAACGATAAAAAAACAAAGAACGGAAGAAAGATGGCGTGAAAGATGGATTAAAACTAGAATGCATAAAGACGGTCATACACTCTTTTTTATAGCTTCCTCATTAGTAAATATTGATATTCTAACTCCAGAATGGTTTTCTGATGCCATAAAATCCGACCTGGGCGATGTTGACACCGCTGTATTATCTTTAAAAGCAACCTTGGAATCGGGAGAACGATTTTACGCAAATATTTCTGAAAGGCATTTCTTTAAAGATGGAAAAGACGATCGATGGTCTGAAAAGTTTGGAATAGATGATAATGAAGATTGTAGAATTCTAAAATACCTGGATAGAAAGAAAATAATCGAAATAGGATTAGACTTCGGGAATATGATTTCACTAACTATTGGGCAACCTAAACCGAATAATACTTATAAAATTTTGAAATTCATGTATACTTTGTCTCCAGATTGGATTCCCAAATTAGCTTCCAACTTTTTGGAATATTTCAATAAACAGGAACATAAAGTAATTCATGCTTACTATGATCGCGCCGCAAACAATTATCAGGAGGCAAAAGTTGACTTAGCTTTAGCAATAAAAAATGCTATTGAATTTAAAGAAGATGGGAAAACACGTACTGGTTGGAAAGTTCAATTAATGTCTAGAAATCAAGGAAACATTGGTCAAGCTGAAGAATATATCTTTATGCAGGACTTATTTTCAGGGTCTAACCCTAAATTGCCTAAATTGGAAATTGACTTTTTTGAATGCAAACCTTTAAAAGCCTCTTTGGAAGGTGCAAGAACCAAAATTGTTCTGAACAAAAATAAATCATCAGTAACTACAAAAAATAAAACTTCTGAACAATTAGCCATTCATCGATTACCTATGGAATCAACTAATCCATCAGATAGCTTTAAATATTTAATGATGCGCAAAGAATGGAGAAATTTTGTACGGCAAAAATCAACACTTAATATCTCTGATTCTTCTGTTGTTGGTTAAAAACAAAGCGGTCAATATATTTGACCGCCTGCTAATTAATGAGGTGATATTTTATTAAACCTCTCTTGTAAACTTTTCATACAAATGACTCAAAAGTTTACCAATCATCCATGTTAAGATAGCCCTAACCACAAAAAATAAAATTTCAACCATCACTAAATCATACGCAAGCTAACTCATAACTTCATTGTTAATAATTGCTTGGTATATTAAATATAGTATATTTTTTAAATTTTGTCCTTTCCATAATAAAGTATTTAGAACAATTTTGATATAAGTTATTATGGACATTTATGGGAATACTGGAGAACTTTTCAACCACAGATCTAGAAAAAGAGCTTTCAAAAAGGAAGGATAGAAATTTAGGTTATTGTACAACTTGTAATAAATGGCGTATTGTTTTAACTGCAACTAGATCCAGGAGAGAAGAACCTCATTGCTCTGGTTGTAATAAACCAGTGGAAAATTGTTGTTGCTCTCGAATCTAATTATTAAGTACTCATTACTAATTACTATCCACATGACCATTTACGAAGCAATTGCTGAAATGAGAAGATTAACAAAACTTGGAAAAACTTTCAATTTTACTTTTATGTCTTACTCCTATTCACGTGGCACTTCTGAAGGGATTATTGAAGTCCATAAAGCTAGATTAAGACCTAGAAATAAAACCGATTATAATCAATTTGCGGAATTACAAGAAGAATATATAAACACTAATACGGGTGAACCTAGGCGTTTTTGGCATTGCTGCTTGTTATCACTAAATGGCGTTTCATTAAAATTTGCGACTGAATGAAAGTAGATCAAATAACAGAAAATTCTAAAGCGATTCATCTATCTGATGGATCAGTATATACCATCTCTATGTCACATCAAAGGGATGACGCTTGGTCTAGTCAACTTTTCCAAACAAACAATTCCTGGGAATCTGATCCAGCATTGGTAATGGGTAAAAAAATAGTTCCCTACGGTCATAATAATGATTTGCCATCAGTTATTCGAAGAATTATGGACAATTCCAATATTGGTCCAGGTATTTTAGAAAGAAAGATCGGATTGCAGTATGGAGAAGGACCATTTATTTATAAGGAAGTTATCGACGCTGATCAGAAGTTAAGAAAGCCATTCAAGCATAAGGAAATTGAAGATTGGCTTAAATCATGGGATTTTGATCGATATATTGAAATTATCACAACTGAATATATGTATACCAAAGGTTTTTACACCAGATGGTATAGAAATAAAGCCCCTAGAATTGGTGGAAAAGCAAGAATAGTTAAGCTAGAACCAGTGTTGAACACCTGGGCAAGATTAGCTTGGCCAGAACATCCGGAAAAGCGATTGGAGCATGTGAAAACTATTTTGGTTGGGGATTTTGAAAATAACTGCTTGCATTCTGGAATTTCACAGTACCCAACTTTTGACAAAACAAATCCTTTTGTAAATGGGGTTTCCATGTCTTATCACAATTTATATAGTTTTTCACGTTCCTTTTACCCGGTTCCATCCTATTATGGTACTCTAAAATGGTTAGCTACAGCATCTGAAATTCCCGATATTATTAAATATCTTACCGACAATGGAATATCAGCAGCTTTTCATATTCATTCACCACAAAAATATTGGGATGAAAAGCGTCTTAAATTGGAGGAGAGATACGAAGGTGAAACTGATGCTCAGATTGATAAAAGACTAAGAGACATCAAAGAACAACTTTTTAGGTCTATTGCTTCAGCATTAGCTGGAAAACAAAATGTAGGCAAATTTATTGAAACAGTGGATTTCTATGATCTGGAAGGAAATTTACATGAATGGAAAATCGAACCTATTGATCAAAAAATTAAAGATTTCATCGAAGCTCAAGTTAAAGTTTCGGAAAAAGCTGATTCAGCAGCTACATCTGGAATGGGATTAAATCCTGCATTAGCCAACATCATCACTAACAATTCATTTTCAGGCGGTTCACAACAATTATATGCAGCAAAGTTTCACGTCTTAACGGATGTTAATATTCCTGAGCGTATCATTTTTGAAGCTGTTAATCAGGCCATCGAAATAAATTGGCCTGGATCCGAATTAAAAATGGGTTTCTATAGAAAAGTCATAATGAAAGAAGATGAAGTATCTCCTGGAAATCGTGTTGTAAATAATGTATAAGGATATGATTATAAAAGATAGCACAACATTAAGAGAACTGACAAGTTCCTGGTTTGAATCGAATGATTTTGACGTAATCAAACAGGACATAGAACTTGAGGTGGAAGAACTTGCAAAAATAATTGGTGATGATATTATTGAAGAAGCGGAACTTATTGCAAATAAGGATAATCCAACTGAAGATGAACTCAATTTATTAAAAAGGGTTCAACTGCCCATTGCTTTAATGGCTACCTATCGTTATTACCAATCAAATATTGTTTCTCATGATCAGTTAAGCCGAAAAGTTAAAATTGACGATGCTAATGAAAAAATTCCATGGGAATGGATGTTGGATCGTGATGATGCTGCTCACCTTGCTAAAGCTCAGCGAGGAATTGACAGACTAATCGCTTATTTAGAAAAAACAAATAATTCAAACTGGAATAGTTCCGATCAGAAAAAATCGGCAAGGAAACTATTTGTTAATAATACAGAAGTTTTCGGAGAATATTATCCAATTGATAATTCTGCCAGATTCTACTATTTGGCAATTCCATTACTAAGAGAAGTCCAATCAGACAAAATCCGTAAAGCACTTGGATCGGATTATAAAATTCTATTAGAAGCTTTCCAAAATGGAGGAGAATTGAATGATTTACAGATGGAACTATTGGATTTATCCAGAAGGGCTTTAGTATTAGCCACAATTGCATTAGCAGTTCGAAGATTAAATATTAAAGTGCTTCCAGATGGGATAATTAAAACATTGAAGTCTCAAAGTCAGACATCCAATGCAAATCGACCAGCTGCTATCGATGAAATCTCCTATTTCAGCAAAAGAATTGAATTAGATGCTTTTGAGGCCATTGATGAAATCAAAAGAAAGCGATTTGAAAATACACCTGAATTTTTAGAATACAAGCTTTTGCCTAACAATGATCCGAAAGATAAATTCGCAAGCACTTAAACTATGCATACGCTCGAATTTCCTCAAAAACAATTGATCTATTCCATTCCCTCCGATTGGGATGAATGTTCAGATGAACAAGTCCATTTTATTTTAAAAGCCGCTTTTGAGGTGATGGAAGGTATTATTTCCATGGCTCAATTTAGAATTAAGGTTTTCAAATATTTTACAGGTTTAAAATTAGGATTGCGCTACTTGATTAGGCAAAAACTAGGTTTAAATCAAAAAATCAATGAAACCATTTTCCATTGTTCCCAAGAATTATGCGATTGGATTTTTGTAAAAAAAGATGAAGACAATTACGAATTGAATTATGAAACAATTATCAATTATTTCAAAACAATCGGTGAATATTATGGACCAGAGGACTTATTAGCTGATCTTACCTTATCGGAATTTAAAACGGCATTAAATTTTTTGAATCAATATTTTGATTTTAAGGAAAATGAAGAAGATGCTGAAACATACCTCAATTATTTCATGGCAACAATATATAGGCCTAAAAACCATATAGAGCAAAAGGTTTCGTTTCATGGTTACATATTAGAACCGGAGCATTTTAAAAGCACACCGCTATGGATTAAACAAGTTATTGCCATTTGGTTTTCCTATTGCGTCAAATGCCTTAAAGAAGAGGATTTAATCATAGATGGATTAGAAATAAATTTATCTTCATTATTCCCTGAACCATCAGAAAAAATAAACAATAGAAAAATAAATTTTGGCTGGACTGGAGTCATGTTAGAAATTGCAGAGTCAGGAGTATTTGGAAATTCTGAGCAGACTGGAAAAACATTGTTGTATGATATCCTACTTTATTTATTAAAAAATCATCAAGATCAAGCTAAGCAAAAATGATACGAGTTAAAAAATTTGACGAATTATGCCAAAATATTGTTCTAGATATCAATATTAAAGGATATGTTATATGTAGCACAGATGAACAGGGAACTAAAAAATTAAAAGATAAAGCTGGAATTCTGATGGTAGCTGTTTACCCTATCTATTCTTTCTCCGGAGAAGAAGATATTTATGTCGATAATCATGAGCTCTTATTTTACATGGTGCAAAAACAAAACGAAGGAGTTTCCAATGAAAAAGAGATGACACAGTATGAAGACACTCAGAATGCAATAATAAAGTTGAAAGAATACTTATTTGCTGAAAATGAAACTGGAAATAATTTTTGCAAATTATTTCCAAACCTGAAAATCAATTCTGTCAACATAATTCCTGAATATAACATCTTCGGAGGTTTTCTAGGATGGTCTTTATCATTAGAAGTATAATTTATAAATTTGATTATGAGATTATTGAAGAAAATCAAAAAACCGGTTAAAAAAGTGACAGCTTGTTCAATAACGAATCGATTTCTATTGATTGATGAACTAAAGAAAAAAAAGCTGCTGGAAACAACTAATCTTGGAATTTTTTATACTTACCTCGAAGTATTAAAAATCAATAAGGAACCAGACAATTTTTTAAAAAACTTATATATCTATGCAAGAACTACTGGACTCTTAAATGAAGGTGAAGTTCTCCAAATTAGAGATCCTGATGAAAGTAAGCTACTAGCTACTATCCTTGCAGATAAAATAGTTAAACACTATTAAAAATTATAGCCGAGTTAATGCTCGGCTTTTTTATTATATTGGTCAAAACCAAACTATTAAATTATGATTTTTTTATGCATATGTCGATTATATGAATGGATTATTGATAGAGAAAATTTCACCCAAATTTTATGGCCTGGAATTACCACAATTATTGGAATTATTGCTTCAGTAATAATAGCAAGATGTATATTTAAACAAGAGCAGAAGAAAGAAAATGAAAATCAAGAAAAGTTAAATAAGCAGATAGTTGAAATAATCATAAATTCATTAAATCTTGAAGTTAAAAATTTGAAAGATTCTATAAAACTTTTAGATGATTTAGAAAATATTACACCAAATAATATAATTGGAGCATTTAAATTGATATTTGATGCTACATTTTTAGATTCAATTTTAAATATTGACATTATTTCAATAAATAAATCATTTGATGATTTAAAAAACAAACCACCTGAATTAAACTCAGTGAAATTTTACACAACTTTAATTTCAGTTAAAAATTTATATAACCATTTTTCTATGGAACAAGAAAAGTTCGATAATAGTATTAGACCTCTATTTATTGAATTGGATAATGATGTAATTAATCTTCATGCCGCTGTATTTAATCCAGAGAATAACTTACAGTTAGAGATGAGTAATAAATTACAGCAAGTTTTATCAGAATATTATATAAGGATATATAGTAACGAATTAAATAATAAAAAGAATGAATTTTCTAAAGATTCTAAAACTAATTTTGAAAGTAATTTTCACTTAGCAGAAAGAATAATAAGAATTCTAGATATAGAATGTAACAATCATTTAATTTCAACTCCATTATATAATTACTCAAAGATTATAGTTTTTAAATCTTTTATAATATTAGATGTATTTAATAAGTTTTCTAATAATATTAAGACTAATAATAATGAATTAAAACTTAATTTAAAGTATTTAGATAATTACCTTAAAGTATTGAAAGAGACCATATAAATTCCAACATTACCTATTTTTATTTGTAAAAAAATAATTAAATTATTCATTTTCAATATTTTATAAACATTTTAATATTAGTCCATTCATTACTATGTAAGTTCTCACCGGCCCGCCCTGTTTCAAAAATGCAATTACACTTTTTTGAAAGCCACCAGAAATATGATTAAACCCACATAAAACCGCCTTTAAACATCATTTAAGGCGGTTTTTCACTATTTAGCATTTCAATCAAAAGGTTAAAGTACAATTGCTTTGAAATACTACTAAATTCCAAGCATTTTCTACTGAACCCATGTCCTTTATTTGCCTTATAGGTACTACTACTTTAGCTGCATCAACTAATTACCATGGATGCGATCAGAAGTACATTTGTAAGAAATATCCTGAAACAAGAAGGAGCTCGATTCATAAAGAACCAGGGAGTAGCCATCTCTGAATCAACTAAATCTAGATCAGGTAATCTTATCCAAAACCGTAAAGCTATCATAAGCGGTACCGGAGCTGACATTAAACTTCATATCGATCTTCCCTCCTATGCTAGGTTTTTAGATATCCGAAATAAAAACAAAAAAAGTAGAAGAGGTCAAAGTAAAAGATCATCTGGTAAGGGCTTAAGGATTTATAATCGTTTCGTAATGGGTCATTATTATGGAATTGCTGAGAGATTATCCACTGAATACACGCAACAAACCATTGACTTGATTCGATCTAAATGGAAAGGAGCTACTCATGGCAGCTAAGTTAAAATCAGAAACCCTTGCCTTAGATGTCATAGTCAACGCTAATGAAGCACAAAAGAACATCAATAACCTCGGTCGAGAAATTACGGATACAACCTTTCGAATAAAAGAACTTCAACAACAACAAGCTTTATTGGCTAAAGAAGGTGAAAAAGATTCCAAAGCATATAAAGACTTAACTAAAGAAATCAAACTAAACAGAGATAAGGTAAAGGATCTTAAATCAGAACAAGATAAGTTAATCACTAATCTGTCTTTAGAGCAGAAAACAATCAGTCAATTACAGCGTCAATTAACTGATTTACGTAAATTGAGAAACAATAGTATTCCAGGATCCGAGCAATACCTTCAATATTCTCAAAAAATAGAACTTGTTTCCAATCGATTAAACGAGTTACAACTGGGTACAGAATTGACCGGTAAATCCATGGAAAATTTATCTGGTCGATTTAAAAATTGGGTTGCTACAGCTACTGCTACAGCTGCTTCTTTCGCTGCTGTAACCATGGGTATTAGAAAAGCAATCAATGAGTATGCTTCATTTGATGATTTGCTGGTGGACGTTATGAAAACCACCAATTTAAGCAAAGATGCTGTTAAAGAATTAAATGAAGAACTACTGGAAATTGATACCAGAACATCTCAGGAAGATCTATTAGGCTTATCTAGAATCGCAGGAAAATTAGGCTATGATGAAATTACGGAGATAGCAGAATTTGTCCGGGCTAATAATCAAATCATTGTCTCCCTTAATGAAGACTTAGGTGGAAATGTAGAAGAGACGGTCAGCAAAATAGGAAAGTTGGTCGACATCTTTAAACTCAAAGAATTATACAGTACAGAAGAAGCTTTCCTAAAGGTAGGTTCAGCATTGAATGAGCTTGGTATGGCATCTACAGCCAATGAAGAGTACATGGTTGAGTTTGCAAGGAGATTGGCTGGTGTCGCTCCATTAGCAAAAGTATCCATCGATCAGATATTAGGTTTAGGTGCAGCACTCGATCAACTAGGACAAACGGAAGAAGTTTCCTCTACTGCTCTTTCCAAATTATTCCTAAAACTAGCTTCTGAAGCGGAGACCTACAGCAAATATGCAGGAATGAGCCTAATCGATTTCAAGAATCTATTGGAAAAAGATTTCATGGGAGCATTCACCAAAGTTCTTCAAGGGGTTAGAAACAATGCAAATGGCATCAATGAACTTGCATCTACATTAGGTGATCTTGGTGAAGATGGTGGTCGTGTAATTGGTGTTTTAGGTTCATTGGCCAATAATGTTGATGTGCTTACATCTTCTATGAATTTAGCAAATTCTGCAATGGAAGACGGAACTTCCATTACGCAAGAATATGAATTAAAAAATCAATCCGCTGGAGCTCAATTAGAGAAAGCTCAAAAAAAGGTCAAAGAACTTTGGATTGAACTTGGTGAAAAGCTTTGGCCGGTGATGACTAGTGGATTAAACATCTTTGGACTATTTATTAATGTTTTAAAGGTTTTCATATCCTTTATCTCCAATAATTTTAGACTTATTTCCTCGTTAACTATTGCCATTGTTGCCTACTATACAGCTATGCAGCTTGCGGCAAAATGGACAGCGATTAACACTACTTTAATAGCTGCTAAGGAAATCGTTCTAAAAGGATCTATCATCGCTCACCAATTATTAACAGGACAGATAACGAGAACAGCTGCTGCACAACAACTATTAAATCTTAGAATGCTTGCCAATCCTTATGGATTAGTAGCAGCTGCTTTAGCAGGATTGGTTACCTATTTAATAATTGGAACAAATAAAACTGATAAATATGCTGAAGCACAGAGCAAGTTAAATAGTGTACAAGGAAAAGCCATTGCAGAGACCAAAATGGAAACAATGGCCATAAACGACAACCTTAAAGTAATACAAAATTCTAAATCAGCAATTTCTGATAAAACTACAGCGATTAAGAAGCTTAGGGAGATTATGCCAAATGTCCTAAAGGATTATTCTGATGAACAAATATTAGCTGGTGAAGCAACAAAAGCTATAAAAGCTCAAGCTGAAGCAATTGTTAAAAGAGCGGAAGCCAGAATTCAAGAAGAATTCCTCATGGAGGAATTCAGAAATAAAGAAAAAAATGATCAAAAGATTATTGCTGGTTTTGAAGGTCTATCAACCCTTGAGAAAGGGAAATACTATTTAAAAGGATTGGTCGGTTTAGGCAGGCCAATGGAAATGTTTCTCAACGATGTAAAACGTGTTGATCAAGAAACTAATGGTGCTATTGAGCTATATACTAAGAATTTAAGAAAAAAACTAACTGAAATTCAAGAACTAGGAACAGAATTAAAAACTGAGAATCCTACTGGAGCTCCTTTGGATAATGATAAAACATCGGATTCCGATCGTAAAAAAGCTTATCAAAAAGAATTGGATGATGCTGAAAAACATCATCAAGATACACTTAAGCAAAAAGCCTTATTTAGAGAAGATTTATCCGAATTAAGTAAAGAACAGTTGACAGACCTAGCGAAACTTGAGGATGATTACCAAACTAAATTAGACGCTATTAATGCCAAATATGGAGAAAGTTTAAAAACTCGAACGAATGCTGCAAATCAAGAATTAAAAAAGAGAATAGATGCAGAGGATAATTACGTCAAATCCATACTAATCAAAAAACAAACCGAAGCTGAAGCTGAAGAAAATGCATTTAAAGAGCGTTTATTGAAAGCTGGATTATTTGGACTCAACCGTGAAAGTCTTACTGAAAATCAATTAAAAGCATTGGAAATTCTTGAAAAAGAACACAAAAGTAACCTCGCAAAGATTGATGCTGATGCCATAGCAAAAGAAATTGACGCTAGATTGGCCATGAATAAAGATGTGCTTACTGATCTTAGAATTAAACACCAGGAGGAACTTTCTGAAATACATTCCTTAAATCAAGCAAAGGATTTACTCGCTCAAACGCTTACGGAAAAAGAGCTATCTCAAGTTAAAACATTGGGGCAAGCAAGAAAGCTTATTCAAAATAAGCAAATGCTAGACGAACAAACCTTATTAAAACAGCAACTAGCTGATTTAATAAGCATTCTGCAACAAGCTGAATCATCAGGAAATTTTGAAGGTTTAGTCATGTCTGATAAAATTCTATCAGAAGAAGAGAAAAAAGTAATTATTGACCGTATAAGAGAACTTAAAGAGCAATTAGGAAATCTAACTGGCCTAGATAAGTCCGATGAACTTAATAAAGATGCAGATAATCGGAAAAAGGTAGATGTTTTAGGAATGTCAGTTGAGGACTGGGAAAACTTATTTAATAACATCGGTACAGCTAGGGAAAAGATGATTGGGGTATTGGGTGTAATGAATGCTGCTACCCAATTGTGGGGTCAGTATAATGCGATGGTTGCTGCCAAAGAGAATGCGCAGCTGCAAAAGGATGAATCTGCTAATAACATCAAAAAAGATCGTTTAAAGAAAAGGTTAGATGATGGATTATTATCTCAAGAATCTTACAACAAACAAGTGGATTTGCTTGATAAGGATTTGGAAAAGAAAAAAGCTGTTGTAGCCAGGAATCAAGCAAAGCGTGAACGAAATGTTGCATTGATGTCTGCCATAGTAAATACAGCCAAAGCTGTAACTTCTGTATTGCCAAATTTTATTCTTGCAGCTATTGTTGGAGCAATGGGAGCACTTCAAGTTGGAACGATCATGAGAACTCCTCTTCCTGAAATTCCAGGAGCTGAATCTGGAGGATCCTTTATGGATGTTATTCGTGAGCAGGATGGTAAGAAGTTTAGAGCAAATTCAAAATATAATAAACGAGGTTATATAGAAAAACCAACGGTTTTAGTAGGTGAAAATGGTAAAGAATGGGTAGCAAATAACCAGGCTGTAGGTAATCCAAATATCAAGCCTTTATTTGATGTCTTAGATACTGCCCAAAGGAATGGAACTATTAATACCATTACATTATCGGACATCATCGCTAAAACTCTGCCTAATAATATACAAGGACGACAATCCGGAGGTACTTTTAACAATTCCTCTACGATTGAATCGGATAATAATGGTACTTCATCCCTTGAGTTATATCTCAAAAAATCTATGGAAACGATGGATAAGTTGAGTTCTAAAATTGAAAATATGGAAGCTAAGGTAGTTCTACTTGGAAAAAATGGATTTGTAGAAAAAATGAAGGAATTCGAAAACTTAAAAAATAATGGATCTATTTAGCTATGTTGGAAATTATTGTAAATCATAACCTCATTGATATCAAGCCGGATATTCAAATCCATTTAACCATTGAAAATCCATTTATGCTGGAGGATCGTATACCTCTACCCTATTCCTTCGGTTTCGAAATCCCTTTGACTTCAAAAAATTTAGTATTATTTGAATTCCCTAATCGTATAGCTTCTTATAAAGAGATCAATTCCAACAAATTATATTCATGTACCATAAGATTCAATAGTCTAAACCTTGCACATGGTCAAATAAAAATAACCTCTGTTTCTGAAAATATGAATGCACAGTTTCTTGGATTTGATGTGGATGAAGAATTGAAAAAGAAAATGTATGAATATGAAATCGGCACAGAAACTTTTTCTGGAAATTTTAACACCTATGATTTCAATGATTCTTCCAACTTTGCTTATCAATACAAAAATTGGGCTACCAATGCAGCACAAGGACTTGATGATAAGTTAGTAGCTGCTCCCTTAGCATTTAAACAATCCGGAAATCTAATTTCCATGAAAACTACAGATGATTATAATTCCGGCACTTATCCCTTTCATTATTCAAGTGTGTTTTATCAAAGAAATACATACTTACATGGAGGATATATTACTCCGCATATTCATCAAGACTATTTAGGAATCAATGTTTTTAATCCTGTTAACCAAAATTTTATTACCTCTGGATCATCATCTGAAAATGTGACCTTATCACATGCAAATATATTTCCTCAATTTAGAATTGGATGGCTGATAGAAAGATTCTTTACCAATGGGTTGCTTAGCAATCCGTTTTCAGAGGGAAATTTGATTAATCTAGTATTACCAACATTTTATTTTCCAAAATGGGTAAGAAGAAGCTATCGATTAATTCCATACAGTCCGACCCAGGCAACCCCTCCATTAACATCAAATTTAAAGTGGAAAGACAGTGAAGGTGATGAAATACCTCCTCAACAAGAAAACTGGCCAAATGTATACGCTAAATATGATGAACAACCCTTTATTAATTATGCTGATTTTTTACCAGATGTTCCAGTTAATGAATTTTTGAAACAAATTCTAAATACTTTTTCTTTCCACCTAACCTTAACCAAAGGCAAATTTGGAATTAAGTCAAGTAAAAATATAATTAGCAGCTTGGTAAAATATAATTGGACTTCAAAAATCATAGGAAATCCAGAAATCACTACGGTACCAGGAAAAGCTTACAAACATGGATATGCGAATAAACAATATGCATCCATCCAAAACGCAAACAATATTAGTGAATTAAATACCTTATATGATTTATCTTCTATTGAACTAGATCCAACTGAAGAAGAAGATGATGTTCGTATTTATTTCGTAAAAGAATCAAATTGCTATTACCAAATCACTGGAATTCTATCTAAACTAGGTCGTTCTGGAGGTACTAACCCAGCATCAGAAGATGAAATTTTGTTAACTATTGAAAATTTAGGAGAGAAACCACCATTAATTGAACCGACTGAAAAGGAAAGTTACAATGCAGAGGTTTCAATAGTAAAACTAAATCTGATTTCTACTCCACACTTCATCACGTTGGATCGGATCTCTCCTGGATATCCTGATACTTATTTTTATAAAACACCATTAATCGAAGGTCATCGAAAAATTAGGCCTCAGGAAGTCTCCTTACTTTATTATGAAGGTAATAAACCTATTGATCAAGAAATTTCAGGTTCTGTTCCTACTTATCCATCGGTTACCAATAAGTCAGATACTTTTTCTTTGGATTGGGAAGGTGAACATGGCTTACTAGAAAACTTTCATTTAGAATTTAAAAATTGGGTTGAAAAAGATAAACTTAAAATTAGTGCTACAATACTTCTAAATCCAATTGACATTCAAAAACTTGATATCACAGATAAAGTTCATGTAAATGGGAGAAACTTTTACATAGAAAAAATACAGATCACCTTAAAACTAAATCAAATTGAACCTGCTTTGGTAGACTTTATTGAGGTCTAACCATGTCCTTTATTCATTTACGCTTATAAACGAATTTTAACCATGTTTTTAAAATTGTTCGAACCAATCTTTAATGCGCTCAACAAGAATGTCAAGTTAACATTATTGGCCATCTTATTGGCAGCTTTAATTACCTGGGGAGGTTTAGGAGAACATCGATTAAGAAAGTCTGAATTAAATTGTCGAGAGGAAGAAATTAGAAAAGATTCCATAATAACCATGAAAGACAAACAATTGGATGATGTGAGAAACAGATTATTTGACTATGTAATGAGAGATAAGGAAACTCAATCAAATGACTCAATGATCAGAAAAGCAACAAATAAAGAAATTAATAAAATAATGCCATGAATAAAGCTACATTTTTACTCGGTATAGGTCTTATTATAACAATGATTTTTTCTGTTTTATTATTTAGAAAATATCGTGAATTAAATCAAGAGCATAATCTTTTGAAAAACCAACATGAGAAAGCAATCGCTTCAAATAATGCTGTTCCTTTATCTGCTATTGATACTTTAATTCCTAAGGTTAGTTCCGGTATCATTACGGTTTATAATACGATTAAGACCACAGAACCAATTGAAGGATATGTCAGTAAAGGTTTAGCAGACACCTTAGCAATAGCCTTAAAAGTTGCAACTAAAGAAATTGATCGATTGACTTCTATGCAAGTTACAGCTAGTGCAAAAGGTAAAGGTGATCGTATAGTAGATACTACCAGTAAAACAGAATGGCTAGTTATGCAAAAGGATCCTGTTTTTGAAGTTAAAGTCAATTTGAAAAACGATTCTATTTTTCCATCAGCAAAAATCAAATTATCACAAGCTAATGCACCTTTCAGAAAAAATATATTTTCTAGATATGAATATCGTACAGCTATAATGGCTAATGATCCCAGAATAAAAATTTCAGAAGTTTATAATGTGACTAAAGTACCTAAATCTCCTAGATGGGGATTAGGTGTAACATTTGGTCCTGTATTTATTCCTCAAGGGATATCCTGGGGAGCGAGTGTTGGTTTATCCTATGATATTATTCAATTCTAATGATTAGCATCGTTCAAGAACCTCAAGCAATCAATTTTTCAAAGAGTATACCTGATCTTCTACTTACCTCGGATAAAGACTCAGTTACCATGGAAATTTATGACCTTGAGTTGATTATAAGTGAAAAATATGATATTCCTCCAGCTAATATTCCTCTAAGAATTAAATTGAAGGGTTTATTTGAACATTTCCTATTAAATGATCGACCTGATTATACAAACGATATTCATATCCATAATGATGCATCAAAATCATTTACATTAAAATTAATTGATGATAATAGTGCAATAGAATTATCATTTTGGGTAATTAATGGTTATTTAACTAATCAAACCAATCAAATTGACTTTTTTTTAAGTAACTATTGGATGAACTTATCAGCATCTAATTCAGAAGTATATTTTCATCAACCATTATACCTAACTGCATTTCCTAAGGAAACTTTAAATATCAAAGTGAAAGCAAAAATGCTTGATCTGACTGAAAAGATCATAGACTTAGGAAGTATGCAACCTTACGAAGTACAATCAGTAAACATCAACCCAGGAAGATTAATTCAATTACTTGAAGGTCCTTATGAATATTTTGATGTCTATGCAGAAAATATTGATAATGAATTAACACTAGGGTATAAGAGATTTTATTTTGTTAAAAATTATAAATACTTATCAGATGTATTCTTATACCGTAATAGACTTGGAGGTTGGGATACTTTGGTTTTAAATGGTGAAAAAACCTTAAAACATAATAACGCACCCTACACGGCTATCGTTCAAGATATTGAATTTGCTTACCATCATTCAAATACTTTAGAGTTTGAAAAAAACACAGGCTTTATATATGATCTTGAGCAATACAGACAATACATTGACTTTTTATATTCCGAGCAAAAGTACTTCTTACATGAAGGTAACTTAACCCAAATTGTCACTTCAGAGAATAAAACTGAATCAATCAAAGGTTTACTTACTAGCTATAAATTCAATTTTCGGTTAGAAAATACCGTTCATGTATATCCTGAAATTGGCCAAACACCTTATAATATCCTAATTTCCTAATACTACTATCTTATGGAACCTAATTTAAATCAATTATCAAATATTGAAGACTTTGAAAAAGCATTAATCTTAGCTCAAATGCCCCATGAAAGTGGTTATAGAAGTGCAAACTTTCCAGCAGTTTTTCATTGGTTACAAGCTAAATTAGACATTCAAGGTGCAGAACTAATAGACCCTACACCACCAGGAACAATAGGTGGTCCAGCTGTTATTCCTCCTGGACCTGAAGATCGAAAAGGTAAGTTCGAACCTGAACCAGGATTTTATCAAGGGTTCGAGGAAGTAACAAGTGATAAAAGATGGTATTTCTATTGGGATATGAGTAGTTGGAGTTTGCATGAGTTGGGAGATTTGCCTCAAGTACCTCTAAATGATGGTTTCGGTTCTTTTTCAATTACTCATTCAGGAGCCGTTAAAAACGACACTATACTTGATAGAAGAACAAATAAAGGGATTGTCAACTTAGTAGATATCTCAAAATTTCAAGATGGGTTTTACTATGATACTAATGGTAATCTTGTGGTTGATTCATTGTATTCAGCAATAAAGATTCCTGTAAAACCAGGGGTTTTATACACCATGAATTATGCTCAAGCATTAGTATGGTTTAATGAGAGTGGCACTAAAATTAGTCATGTTTCAAGTCCAAATTCCGCAACAGGGTTTACATCTCCAGCTGGTGCAGTAGAATGCAGAACAGCTACTTCAACAAATAATAAAAGGTTTTTTATGTTCCAAGAGTATGATGGAACTAATAGGTTTACTAAGGAAGCCAATGAAGTAGGATTGGAAGGTTTTGTGGATAAGAATAAAGTATCAGGATTATTTCTAAAGGATATGATAAATCTTACCACAGGCGCAAAGTTGCTTAATGGAACAAAGAAAGTAACAGGAGCGTATTATAATAGTTTACCTGTTGGTAGGATTGAAGCTGTTTCAGGGAGAGATATATTGTGGGGTATTATTTTAAAGAAAAATACAATATATAAAATTGCTGGATTAACATCAGTTGCTCAAGCGGTATTCTACGGGTTTAATTATGAAATAATTAGCACCTTCACAGGTATTAGAACCATCCTAGTTACTCCTGATGAATTCTATTCATTAGCAATTAGTGATACAACTGCAGCTATAGCATCATTAACCATCGAGGAAGTCGAGGAAGGAAATATACTTAGTACTACTGGAGGTAGCTCTGATTCAGATTTAGATGTTACAACTGGCCTTACCGTTACGAGTTCAGGGAGGTATACAACTCAATATTTTCCTGTTGATCCAACTAAAGATTACTATTATAAAAGGCTAAATAACTTTAAAATAGCTTTTTATGATAAAGCAGGTGCATTTATTTCAGCAATTAGTTATGGTTCTTTCTCCAATAATAGAAAAGACACTTTTAGACCTCCTATAAACGCAAAATCAATGCGTTTCGCAGGCTTACAAACCCAATATACAACAAACATTTTATCTAAAATTGTATATCCTGATGTATACAATCTCACAAAAATTACAGTAACCATGAACTCTGAAAATTGGTTGTCAATTCGTAGTGCTTGTGAATCTGCATATCTACTTGCGGATTATAAAAATAGGTTTATAGTTTATGTACCAAATGGAGAGTATAATGAAACTGATTTCATGGGATGGGGAAAATATGTAAAGCTCATAGGTGAAAGTAGAGAGGGTGTTGTAATAACTAGTGATGGTAATTCTACAAATCCTGATCATGTAACTCCTTCAAATTATGTCTGGCCTGATGAGGCAGGGAAACAGGTGTCTTCAATCAACAAAATTTATAAGCATTTGTTTTTTGGATATCGTGATTCACATATTGAGAATTTAACGCTTTTAGCAATAGGATGTAAATATGTTTCCCATGAGGATTCTAGTATATACCATAAACTATATTTTAAGAATGTACGCTTTGTTGCTGACGATTGTCAAAATGTTTTAGGAGTTGGGCTTTGGGCAGGACAATATTTACTCAAAGAAAACTGTGTATATGAGAATTTAACAAATCAGGCAATATTGTATATACATAACACAGCGAGTCAATCAGAAGGAGCTGATTACATACTCAAAGGAGGAAAAATGATTGGTGGCTGTATGGCGGTTCAGGCTGAGGAATTAGGAAGCGGTCAAGTGGATAATATTGTACTAGATGGAGTGGTTACTCCAAACAACAAAATTATAAGCTTATCCGCTGCCAATTCATCTGTACCATACAATTTAAATATTATGGTACAAGGTGGTTCGCAGATTTCAACTGTAAATTATACCAATAGACCTAATGGAAGTAAAACGGTAGTGTATTAATTATATTAATTATATTTATAATTTCCTAATCTTCCACAACTCTTCAAAATCACCCTGTATTTGAAGGGTTTTTTCATAGTTTACCTCATCATCCACATGAGCATAATTTTCAGTAGTACTAATTTTTGAATGACCTAATAACTTCTTCAATAAATAAATATCACCTACATACTTCATGATCAAATAACCAAAGGTATGTCTAGCAACATGCGAAGTGATCACCTTATCAATATTAGCAAACTTGGCAAGATCCTTTAAACTCCGGTTGTATTCCTGTCTACTCGGTAATTCAAACAGATTACCTTGCGTACCATAGATAAACACCTTTGCAATAGGAATCAAAGGAATAGTAATAGTCTTAGGTTTACGATCAGAATTTTTCTGCATGGTGAACTTCATAAAATTTTCAGAATATAACCAGGAATATTTTGAATTATACAAATCCGAAATTCTAATTCCTGAAAAACAGCAAAATAGAAAAGCCTTTAAAACATTGAATTGAGTAGGATTTAATACATCTACATCCATTTGCTGAATTAAGCGTATAATCTCCTCTTTATTCAAATAAGTCGATTCACTTTCTATAAAAGGATTTGGAAAATCAATGACCTCCTGAGGAACATAAACCTGTATTTCATCTTTAGCTACTCTGAAAAACGATTTTAAATCCTTTATTTTAGTCCAAACCGTATTATGACCGATTGTTTCTCCATTAGCTTTCCTTTTCTTTTTAAGCCATGCCTTGAATTCATACATAAATTTTATATTGACATTCTCCCATCTCAATTTAGGATTGAATTCTTCTAAGGAGTTAATGGTGGAACCAAAATTTTTCCAAGTTTGTTCAGATATTATTTTTAAACGGAACAGCTCTTTTCTTCTTTTTATAAAATAACCTAAGACAGATTTAGACGTATCAAAATAAAAAAGTTCTCTTTTTAGAAGATCCGTACTTAAATGCCTACTAGAAAGTCTATAAATTTTAGCTATTTCATTAAGTTTAGATCGCTCAGACATAATGATTATATTATAGTCATTAGCATCAGGATCACTTTTAAATCTAGGCTTGAGAATACCTTGGTCAAAATCAATTAGCTCAACTGGCCACTCTAAGTTTAATGGAAAATAATCTCTATCTAAGTTTCCAGGAATAGAAATATTTACCTGAATGTAAATAGAAGCATTACCACTTTTCTTCAAACGATGTTTGTAGATGTGCAATTTTGTTGAAAACTTGAACATGGAACTGGGGTTAAAATCATTAAATACCATATCCAAAAATTTATGTTAACAGAATGTTAGCAAAAACTCTGGAATTCGTTAATAAATCACCCGTGTCAAAGGTTGGTTTACAGCCCAAAAAAGGCGTTTTTAAGCAAAAAAGCGGATATGCCTAATATCCGCTTTTTTTCCAGTACCCAGCGCCGGAGTCGAACCGGCACATCCGAAGATATTGGTGTTTGAGACCAACGCGTCTACCGATTCCGCCAGCTGGGCATATTCCATTTGGAATGATGCAAATATAGCTGTAATCCCCAATTTTCCAAAAATAAAATTCATAAGTACTATAAACTAATTGATTTTGAAGTCATTTATTTTTTAAAGGTACATTAAAACCAACCAATTGACATGGGAAACTAGTTCAAATTAGCTATCAACAATTATCCAAACTCAACCATTAAACCATTCCGCACCTATTCCATCAAAAAGACAATGTTTCTTGTTATTAATGAAGTTTTAAGGAAATATTAACAAAAGTTAACCTCCATTAACACTTCTCCGATTAAACATTTAAACATTTTATCGCTCTAATCCATATATCGTGAACGTTAAAAATATAAGAATATGAAAAAAGCATTATCAATTATAGCAGTATTAGCAGGTTTAAGTTTTTCTGCCTTTGCTCAAGAGGTTACAAATGAACCTACAAAAGAAGTTAAGAATAGAAAGCAAAATAGAACGGAACGTAAAGCCTTTAAACGTGCAGAACTAAAAAGCCCAGAAGAAATGGCGAAGTTCAGAACAGAACGTTTAGATAAGCAATTGAAGTTTTCTGAAAGTCAGAAAAAGCAGGTATATGCTTTTGAATTAGAGAAATCTAAGAAAATGCATGCAAAGCGTGAGGCTATGAAAGCTGAAAGACAAGCTAGAATGAAAGAATTTAAAGCTGAGCATGAAACTTTCAAAAACTTATTGACTCCTGAACAACAGGAAATGTATAAAAATAAGTTAGCGGAAAACAGGAAGCATAAATTTCATAGAGGTGGCCGAGATGGTAAATTTCAAGACATGCGTCGTCGACGTCCGGATCATACAAAACCTATGATTAAAGAAAATAAAGACGTTGAAGTAAATAGTTCAAACAGTTAATGGTTATAAAATTTTAGTTAGTGGTTATATGTTTAATTGAAAAGGTCCTGCAGCGATGCACGACCTTTTTCTTTTTTCAAAACTTGATGTTATTTAGAAGGTATAAACCCATCCAATTAATTTACGGTAATTTTTGAACCTGATTCAAGATCATTAACGACAGTAACAGACCTTGGAATTCTTTCTTTCAACTCCTCCACATGTGAAATAATACCCACCACCCTATTTTCCTGATGTAAATATTGTAAGGTATCAAAAACTGTATTAATACTCTCAGCATCCTGAGTACCAAACCCTTCATCGATAAAGAAAAAGTTCTTATCGGATTTATTTAAAGATTGAATGTTTTCTGCCAAGGCTAATGCTAAACATAGCGATGCTTGAAAAGATTGTCCACCAGATAAAGTCTTTACCGACCTTCGATAGCCGTTATTCAAATAATCGATAACTTCAAACTCATTATTCTCATTTAATGCCAAACTTAATTTATTCCTGGTTAAACGATGAAATCTTTGGTTCGCCATTTCACACATTTGATTCAAGTGAATACTTGAGATATAGTTTACAAAACCATTTCCTTTGAATAGATTTTCCAAAACTTTCAGGTTGCTAGCTCTGTTGCTCACTAAATCAAATTCCTCCAAGAGTTTCTCTTTTTTACCAAATTCCAACGTCAAATGCGCCAACTCTTTCTCCAAACCGCCAAACAACGCGAACTGAAGTTCTAATTCTTCCTTCTTTAATTGAAAAAGAGTTTTAGTATTTTCCAGTTGATCTACTGTAAAGGTTTTATCTGCCAGGAAAGTTTCCAAAGAACCAATCTGTGATTCCAAAACTTCTAAACGAATAAAAAATTGTTGTATTTCCTGCCTTAATTGCTCTACTGGAAGTTGCCGTTGAATGATCAATTGAACTTCGGTAATGTCGTTGAATTTAAATTCCCTTAATAACTTAGCCAGATGTTCCTGTTTGGACTTTAATTGCGCATTATAAGTACTCAATTGCTCTTTAGCGGCATGATATTGACCAACAACCTCAGCCAGTTGTGTTTTATAGGTATTAATCTTCTGTGTTAAGGTAAGGTAAGTAGCTTCTACATCTATAATCTGCTGATCCAAAAGAATTTTACTCTTCTTTACTTCTTCCAATACTTTAACCTCATAATCTGCTAGATTAAACTGTTTCAGCTCCTGAGTATTACGAAGATTAACTGCTTTTAAGCCTGAAATTTCTGAACGAATAAGTTCTAATTCCCTTTCATATTTCTGTAAGTTTTCTTCTTGCCTTTGTACATCCAATCTCCAGTTTTTCTGATTTAACTCCAGCTCAGCTATCCGTTTTTCATTCGCTTGAACCTTCTGCTTCTGAGCTTCAAAAGCATCTGTATTTTCAGGAGAATAGGCGTTCCAAACAAAATCATTAAAATGATTTGCAATGGAAAGCTGAATAGCTTTTAAATCCGATTCCAGTTTTTGTTTTTGTTCTAATTTATTGGCTATGCCCATAGCTACCTTCGTCAATCGATCCTTTCGATTCTGAATCTGCGCCATCTGCTGCTCTACACGTTGCTTAGCTGTTAAATTTTTCTTCAACTCCTCTTGCACATGTTGAGAAACCATGGGGGAAGGATGATCTAATGCTCCACATAATGGGCAAGGTTTCCCTGACTCTAAAGAACTGGCAAAATGACTCAATTTACCTTGTACCTGAATATGTGTTTCCTGATTTCGAAGTTCCTTAATTTCTTTTTCTAATTGAACATGTTCCCTAGAAATCAAATCTTCCCAATTTTCTATGGTATATCCCTCCGATTCAAACACTTGATTTTGCTCGTTCACAAAAGCATCTAACTGCAGCAAAACCTCTTGAACCGATTGCTCCTGACCCAATAAAGTTTCCTTACGCTGATACCATTTCTCCATATCGATCAATTGATTGGTATCCATTTTTTCCGCTTTCAAGGCGTCCAATTGACTATCTGAATCGACGATCTTATTTTCAACCTCTAAAATGGCCTTCTTCACAGCTTCTACGTAAGGAGCTCCTTTTTGAGCTCGCTTTTCAAGATCGTTTTCCTTTTGGTTGTTTTCTTTTATTTGTATTATCAATTTTAGATCTTCAGCTTCTGCCCTAAAAACCGGGAGATTCATGTACTTATCCTGTACCTGCTGAATTTCTAATTCCAAATGATCTATCTCCTTGGATTTATTTTCCTTATTAATTTGTAGGTTTTCTATGCGGTGAATCAAAGATTCCTTTTGTACATTCAATTCCTGTAGAGCTATCAAAGGTTCTTTAAATGCTAAGGAAGTCTGTTCAAATTTATTTAACTCATTTTCTTGCTGTTTGATTTTCGGAACTTTTAATAAAAGCTCTTGATATTGCAAATTTTTCCCTTGCAATTCCACATGTTTATCATGATATTCTTGCAATACCTGAACCTGTTGCAGCAAATCTTGATAAGCCCCTTTTGTTTGTGCTAAACTTGCTTTAGTTTCCTCGACTTCTTTATGTTTCAATTCCAAAGCTTCGGCCGAAATCATTTCAAACCCCGACAATGCCCCTTTCAAATTTTCTAATTTTCTATTATTCGAAAACTGCAAAGTCGATACCTTAGGCCCTAAGTCAAATTTGTTGAGGTAAAAAATTTCCTTCATCATTTCTGATCGGTCCTTGCCTTTCAACTCCAGAAATTCCTTAAACTGACCTTGAGGTATAATGATAGTTCTTCTAAAATTAGGATAAGATAAATTCGTCACTTTAGCTCCATCCGCTGAATCCATAGGAATCCATTGTTCCTCTTTCCATTCATAGGCAGTACGTTCAATTTGAGTCGTATCTTCAAAATTCTTCCTCCGCTTCCACTGGGCTACAAACCTAAACTTACGTTGTTCAAAATTTAAAAATTCAAATACAATCAGCGTTTGATTGGATTTTAAATTCATCATATTATAGGCACGCCTATCTGTTTTATTTAAACGCTCCGTATCTCCGTATAGCGCAAAGCTTATCGCTTCTAAAATCGATGACTTCCCAGATCCTACTGATCCAAATATGCCAAATAATCCTGCTTCAGTTAATTGAGTAAAATCTATGACTTGCCTTTCCTGATAAGAATAAAGTCCTTCTACACTTAGTAATAATGGCAACATAACTATTCCTCGTTTTCTAATTGATGGGTTGATACTTCATTGAATAAGTCCAGTAATTCTTCATTAGGCTCTTGTCCATACCTGGATTTGAAAAAGTCTACAAATAAACCCTTCATATCCTGTTCCAAATTTACAACCTGTTGTTTCTTCAAAACTTGAGCCTGATTCTTAATAATTGGAATAACATAAATCAAACCATCATGAGCTTCATGAAGTCTTTTCATATCCACAGCAGTTAAAAAGGTATCCGACTCCACGGTCAGTTCCACCAAGGTATAAGGGTTATCTTGTAACCATTGTACTGCATCATCTATTTCATGAAAACGCTTTCTGACTAATGGACGGCCAGACTTTAATGGAATAGTACGATAAACGGCCGGCTCCCCAGGTGTTAAATCCACTATAACTACCTGCTTTTCTTGACCTGCCTCCGAAAAGGAGTAACACAAAGGACTGCTCGGATAAACAACTGGAGCTCGATCGGTAGAAATATTATGAAATCGGTGTAAATGTCCTAAGGCGGTATATTGTATAGCTGCAGGAATACTATCCGAATACACCAAATCTGCATAACCCACACGAATTGGTTTCTCTCCTTCTGGCTCTTCTAATAATTCTCCTCCCCGCTTCACCATGTATAAATGGCTCGTCAACACATTGACTCCATCCCCATTACAATAAGCATCTGCCAAATTTTTCCAGCTATTTGCTAACACCCCATGCAATTCTGCCGCTTTATCTTCAAAACCTAAAAACTGTTTTAATCGTATTTCATTTGCAAAGGGAGTACATAAAATTCGAATAGGATAATTATACTGGGGCAATACGAGTTCCAAAAAGCCTTGATCTACTTGACTTACTTCAAATGAACCTTCTAACGCAAATGGTTTAATTTCTAAATTTGGATATCCAAAGAAAAGTATACCGCACTCCCTTGCCAAGGGATCTGCTGAATCTATTCGATCTGGGGAATCGTGGTTCCCAGCGATGGCTATGACAGGTCGTTTGGCATGATTAGCAAGTTTTTTTAACGTTTTATACAGTAATTCCGTCGCTTCTACCGAAGGATTGAATGTGTCAAATAAGTCACCCGCAACAATCACAAGATCTACTTGTTCTTTATCTGCAAGCTCACAAATTTCTTCTAAAACAGCCTTTTGTTCTTCTAATCTCGAAAAGTAATCTAGTTTTTTTCCCAGATGCCAATCCGCAGTATGTAATATACGCATCTATTATTAACCCTTTTGATGAAGGTTAAAAATAATGATTTTTAATCAGCAATTAGGTTAATATATGTGAAAGAGTGCAGATCAAATGGAATGAAAGATGCTATTTGGCATCAGAGTGACCCAGGTTCTTTTCTGGACTTACCACATTACGTACCAATTGTTTAAGCTCTTTTATTTCCGGAAATCGCTCCATGCGTTTACGATCAAAAATGATTTCATCATTTATATATATCGTGTAACGGCCACTTACTTGGCTTGGTTGTAAGGTTACGCCATATATATCTTCTGAAAATGTGGTTAGCAATTCCTGAGCCATGTATGCTGCACGAAGAAGCCAACCACATTTTGGACAATATTCAATTCGAATGGTATAATTCATACGAAAAAGATACTAATTTTTCGCCACAGTAAATGGCTCGGCTTTACCATTATGACAGGTATTACAGCTTATATTCTTTATAAGACCTTCATGTTCCCTTTTAAAATGCTTTTTGTTAATCTTATCGGTCATCTTCATCATTTCTCTAGCCACATTTTTCATAGGATTCGAATCGGATGCAAAATCCAGACCTCGTTCTCCATTAGCCTTTGGCGCATGACAATGTCCACATTTAACACCTAAAGCAACATTAAAAGCTTTCATGGTCTTATCTAAATCTTCATGAGAAATATTTTTAGGTAATACTTTTAAATTCTTAGGCTTCTCTTGCTGGGCACCTGGTTGAAATGCACTTAATCCTACCACGATGGCGCATAATGTGAATATGGACATTAATTTTCTTTTCATTTCTTTTAATTTTAGCTCTATGCAATTTACAAAGAAAAAACACAATTGTAATATGAATGTCATAAAAAACAACAAAAGACTAACATTCAACTAGTTATACTTTTTCATTTGGTTTAATTGTTCCAAGTTTCTATCTTCAAAACCTTTGATTAATTAACTTATTAAATCTTTCAATTATTTTCTAACATATAATTGAACCATTGACCATGATGAAAAATATTTATTTAGTCTGCACCTGCTTCTTTCTATTAATATCCAATGCAAATGCTCAACTCCTTGCCGTAAAACCAAGTACAGGATATTCCTATTTTATTCGGGTTCCTGAGGGAATCAACGAATCAGAGAAATTACCTGTTATTGTATTTCTACATGGAAAAAGCTTATCTGGTCACGACTTAAATCGAGTAAAACGCTATGGAGTATTGAGAGCCATCGAACGCGGTAAAGAATTAAATGCGATTGTGGTAGCTCCCCAAACTTCCAATGGATGGGATCCTGACAAAGTTGTAGCTATCCTTGATAGCGTTTTGAAAGATTATCCGGTAGATAAAAACAGGGTTTACATTTGTGGAATGAGCATGGGAGGTTATGGCACCATGGATGTGGCAGGAAAATATCCAGATCGCTTTGCCGCAGCAGTCGCTATTTGCGGAGGGGGTACGGAAAGCTATGCCTGCAATTTGACACAAGTCCCTTTATGGATACAACACGGCAGTGCTGATCGCGCCGTTCCTGCGTCAGAATCCAAAAAAATATACAATGCCATTAAAAGATGCAATAAAGATGCAGATGCTACCTTAACCATTATTCCAGGAGGAACACATGGAAGTGTAGAAAATCTATTCCATGGCGAAAAAATTTATGATTTCATGTTTAAGCATAGCAAAGAAGGTTAACCTATACAGTTAACCTTCTTTGCTATATTCTTTCGTTGAATTAAGGATTTACAATTTCATTGTATAACGCTTCATTTTTGTCAACACATGCGACAACTTGTATCAGCGCCTTAGGATTTTCAATGGTCAACGGTTTTTCCGATAAATAATTTCTCATTCGACATCCTACTAATGATATAGTCAATCTTTTGGAACCTTTGACTAACATAAAATCTGTTGAAGTCGCAACATTGGTTAATGCAGTATTAGGTCCAGAAAATGCCTCCACATTACTTATTGCTGTATGCCCTTGACCTTCGATAACAAAGGGATGCAACTCGTTTTTATTGGTTCCTGCATTAGCTATAATCGACCCTTGAGCAATTTGCCAATTCCGGTTAAACGTATTGTTCCCTAATTTATGTACACCAACACGAACACAGTCTAAGTTAAAATTGGTCAATTGACCATAACTTTCAGCACCAAGTAAAATGCCTCCATGTGCTGCAAAGGTGAATAAGTCTATTAACTGAGCATTATCGGTATGATCAATAGCAAAGGTAAAGGTCCTTTTATTCACTGTGGCATCGATTACCTCTTTGGAAAAGGATAAACCAATCTGTCTCATATTTGCAGGGTTCACATGGCAATGCAATATTCTTGGAATATCATAACAATAATCAATTCGGATGAATTCTCCTCCTAAAGGGTAACCATAACAATGTTGAATGATCATAGATTCACATGGTCGCTGAGCTGAAGCATTAAAATCCATCGCCAAATACTCTCCGTAAAAGGTTAAATACGACAAGGTAACACCCTCCGTGTTGCTTGTTTTACTGACCTGGATAGTCGCAGGATAGGCAATTACTTTGGAAGAATCTTTCAACTCTTGATGGGCATACCAAAATTGAATACCAGAAAGTTTAGTCGCAGATTCCACCGTAATAAAAGGATGATCAGCATCTACAATTTTAAAAACCGATCCAACAGGAGATTTCTTGGTCTGATGTTTTGTACCACGGGCTGTTGCTCCATTTGCCCCTACAATAGAAACATTTCTCTTCAGGATAATACCGCTTGCCATCTCATAAGGTTCATCGCTGGGTTCTAAATATAATTCAGCGCCATATTGCGAAGCCCAATCGATGGCCTTCTGCAAATTCCGAGCATTCGTTTTACCGTCATGTTTTGGAGAAACATCAAATTCGCGAACACTCCTTCCGGAACTTGTTTTACTAAACATTCCTGCCTGCACAGTTTCTGCTCCCATAAAAGCAATAAAAACAAGTAGTATAAGCTTTGATTTACTAATTGAGATAATCATGATTTAAGTTTTAGGTTTAGAGTTAATCCACTGAAGATAGTGAAAAAATAGTATTTAGTATGGAGTACTTAGTAGTTAGAGGTTGAACTTTGCTGAGACAAGAGATGTGAGAGTAGGTTAACTTGCCTTTGTTTTGAACCAAGAGGAAATGATTTTACTGAATTTAATGAATGGAAAGAATACTTAAGAAATAGATTTGAGACATTAGATTTGAGACGTGAGACCTAATTTCTGGCTTTTTATCCAAGAGTACCTGAAAAAACTGATTTTAATGAATAGAAAGAATAGTTAGGTAACTAAGAAACCATATTCAGTTTCTTTCAGGATAATCATTTCCTCTTGGTTCAAAACGACAAAGCATGGATGGCGGCTCATGGCAAGCGAAGCTTGATTTCACCTGCGGAGCAGATGCACATCCGGCCCATTTCCAGCGGCGGAAAGACAGCAAAAACATCGTGGCCATTGAGCGCAAGGAATGGCCTAGGAAGAGCGTAGCGAATTCCAGCCATCAAAGATGTTTTGGTTGTGTGCACATGCCTTGTGCGAAAAGCCGCCTTAAATGGGCCAAAGAGTTTTGGTTCCTTTTGCTCTCTCAAAAGGAACTAGGCCATCCGCGGCTATGAGCGGAGTTAGAATAGTATTTAGTAGATAGTATTTAGTATTTAGAGGTTGAGCTTGGCTGAGGTTTGAACCAAGAGGAAATGATTTTACTGATTTTAATGAATGGAAAGAAT
>DAIQBS010000011.1:0-83204 GCA_036781025.1 Sphingobacterium sp.
AGAGCAAAGGACTGAAAATCCTTGTGTCGCTGGTTCGAATCCAGCTGGCACCACAAAAAAAGTCCCTGAAGAGAGAATCTTCAGGGATTTTTCTTTTTATCCTAAATTATACTTTTTAAAAATTCAAAACTTTCTTAATTTCTTCAATACTTAATAACCCTACATATGATTTAGTTAAGACCAACCTGCTTTTCAAATCTTTTGGTAAATCATTTAAGCTTTTATCATCATCAATAATAACCAGCTCTTCAACCTCCAAATTCTGATTTTCAATCCATTGTTCTAACTCTGCTCTTCGGGAAACAAGCTTTTTTTGAAAAGCTTGTTTATTGTCTATAATATTGAACTTATTTAATTCAATCCCTCTACGTTCAAATATCCTTTTCCACTGTTTTAAACTGTATTTATAACGATGGCTTGATGAAAGAATAATTTCATCACAACTGGGATTAAAGACAGCTTGAATGGCTGCAATAGCCAACTCACTAAATTTATAAAAACCATCTTCCTCCAATTCAACTTTTCGATGAGGATTGGCATGAACCATGACACCATCAATGTCTAAAAAGTAAACCATTTATAACATATCTTTTAAAAAATCATCATTAAGATAGATTCTAGTATGCTCTTGATGCGTATCCCAATCATCTAGAACATCCAGGTCAACCCGATTAAAGTCTATTCCACTATCACAAAAAGAACTAGTACCTATCCTAAATTTGATTTTTTTCTCAGCTAATTGATAAGCAATATAGCGATGATTACCTTCAATGACTATCTCTTTTATTGGACAAATAACAATTTCTCCAAAATCATAGCCCATTAAAGTTCTTCTATAAATTCGCTTAATTATAGCAAAGCAAAGTCTTCGATGAACTGTTTCATATTCGAAATCAAAAGTTTTCAGAAATGCACTAAGCTCTTCATGACTAAGCTCCCTATATTTCAAAATTACAATATATTTTCTGTAAAATTAAAATATTTTAACACAAGTTATTTTTAATTAAAATTATGACGATGTTATGTTTTGGTTATTTATATAAGCTAGATTACTTCTTAACCCAAGAATACACCAATAAATCGCCTGGTGCTACCCCTAAATTATTAGCATACGTCGATGCATCAACCAAAGAACCATCTTTCATAACCCGCTCCACTCCTTGTTGCACTTCTATATTTACCGACATTTTCTGATGGATATCACGATTTACCACAACTAAAAATTCACGATTTCCATTTTGTAAATGAGATACAATGGCACCTTCTGAACCCTTTGTTTCTAAGGATTTTACAGCCGATGGCAATTGACTTAATCTTCTGGTAGACATCGGAATTTCATCTCCAGTATGTTGAACCGAAATAACCTTTGCCCCTAAAAACACAGGGCTTAACCCTTGGATATCCTTATTCAAGGATTTGACATAATCGTAGATTTCTGTACGTTGATCAAACTCATTAATAGGTCCATGATGGAAATTCCATATTTTCGTATTTTTTGGAGTCCAGAACGTAAAGTATTGCAATCCCTGAGCTCCATAAGCCAGGTTGCTGTACATCTGAAATCTCAGATGAGCTTCATTTGGAATCGGATAAGGGGTATGGGCGGTAGTTAAAGCAAATGCCCAAAATGGTTTGTTAACTTCTTGCCCTACTTTCATAAAGGTTTCTAAGGTATTAAAGAATGTACCCCTTACGATGGTTTTCCCTTGATCTTCCACGATAGGATAATAATCAAACGACAAAAAAGGCAAATTGACTTCCTCATCAAAACGTTTCACATATTCATAATAGCTGTTTGTTTTTAGCACTTCCAAGGGAGCATAATCAGGAAATAAATTCAAATAACAATACTTCTCCTTATCCACCGCTTGAATTTTGCGAGCCCAAGCACCTAAATCAGCAAATTCTGCAGCGGAAGGCTCATCTCTTAAAAAATATCCAGCCGCAGCAGGATGTTTCATAAAACGCTTTACGGTAGCTTCCGGATTTTTCGATAATTCCGGTGTTGAAACGATCAATTTGACATCCACTTGTTGTGCCAAATCGAGTGCCTTTTGCATCATATCCAAGGAATGAAAGGATTCTGAAAAGCTGTGTGTAAAACCCGCATCTTTCAGTTCCTGGAATCGTTGCAAATTTAATCCCTCAGGTTGTATGCTATACCAGGCCAAAATGGTCATTTCTCCTTTTTTTGGCAGCTGCTTAACCAGCTGTTTTGTTGTTGCTTTTTTTACTTGCGCATTCAATGGAAGTAAAGGCAGTAATAAGCATAATAATAGTAGGCTCTTTTTCATTATAAATGGTTTAAATTGTAATTATTTAATATTTATTGGGGCCAAGCATAAATTAAAATATCCGCTGGCTCGACTTTAATTTTATTCACAACATCGGTAGTAGCGATCAACCTGGCATCTTTCGTCACACGTTTTACGCCATTAGCAAGATCAATATCCACCAACATTTTTTGTTGTATATCTCGATTTAAAATCACAAAAAAATACTTACCATTATTTTGCAATAAGGATACGATAGCTCCATTTGAACCAGAAACTTCAAGACGTTTTATCCCTGCTGGCAATTTAGTGAATGCTTTAGTCCCTTGTGGAATTTGATCGCCCAAATGCTCAACTGAAAGCACATTAGCTCCTAAAAATACCGGAGTTAAACCCTGAATTTCCTTGTTCATTTTCTTCACCAAATCATATATTTCCGTTTTCTTACCATCTTGAGAGATGGGTCCATAGTAAAATTCATGTTGAGTTACATCCTTAGGCGTCCAGTAGGTGAAATATTGTAAACCTTGTGCCCCATATAGCAGGTTGGAATACATTTGAAATCTGATATGCGCCATGGTCGGAATTGGATATGGAGGATGGGAAGTCACCATAGCAAATGCCCAAAAAGGTTTATTGACCTCTTTAGCTTTTTTAGAAATGATTTCTAGGTTCTCATAAAAGTTAGGTCGAATTGTATAATTTCCTTTTCCAACTTCTAGAATAGGATAATGATCAAACGATAAATAAGGAAGATCAACAACTTTATCGAAACGATCTACATATTCCTCATAACTCGATGTTTGCAACATTTCTAATGATGCATAATTTGGAAAAAGATTTAAATAACAAGGATGTATTTTATCAACCGATTCAATTTTCCTAGCCCAAGCAGCAAGATCTTCAAATTCCCAGGCAGAAGGTTCATCTCTTAAAAAATACCCGCCATTCGCAGGGTGATCCTTGAATCTTTTTGCCGTTTCGGTAGGTACATTATGTAGTTCTGGTGTTGCAATTATTAACTTCAAGCCTACTTCTTCTGCAAGATTGAGCGCATTTAACATCGTCACATTACTTCCATATCCATCCGAAAAACTGTGGGTGAATCCGGCTTCTTTTAACTCTTTAAACCGAAGTAAACTTATATCTTCTTTTTGTACACTATACCAAGCCAGTATAGGCATCTCAGCATTCGAAATCAAACGGAATTCTTCCAGCTCAGGAACAGATTTAGTACCACAAGCATGAAGTAAGATTACCAATAAGTAAAAGGAAATAATACGACTCATAAATCTGTTTATAATAGGAATAGGCAAATTTATTATTGGTTACCTTAAGGTTCATCAACCAAAAGACATTATCTAAATTAAGCCCTTTACTACAAATAACCATCCTGAGGTTTCAGGTCAATAAATTGATATAAAAAAAGGTTGACTATTTAGTTAATAATCAACCTTTTGAATAAAATTCAATTCCTTTCATTCCACACAGCAGTGTGTATGATCTTATAAATAACCTAACAGGTAGTATATAATTATAAATACGATAATGGTACCAAAACAACCCAGTCCCATTTTCTTAGCACCCCAACCTGCTATTAACACTTTAAAAAATTTGTTCATAGTAATCCTTGTTATTTAAGTTTATAAATTACTAACAATAACTCGGTAAAAATGTTTGAGATTCAATATCTCGAATTTCTAACTCCTCGGAAAAATAAGCATGTAATTTACGACCATCTCCATGAAGGGTCCAAATCACCTTTGGTTTTACCTGCTTGATAAACTGTAAAATATCCTGCCAGTCCACATGATCTGAAATGTATAAACTGATTTCATTCTGCACTTGCAAACGATCCCATCCCGAGGCAAAGGCTTTCAATACATTGGTTGCTCTTCGATAGCTATTAAACGTTAATGGAGGAACCAGATAAATTTTATTTGCATTACCTTCCTTCATCAGCTTACGATTATATAACTGATAAGTTAATGTTTTAGGACCTAATGCATCATAAATTTTATGCAAAGGAAGCATTTGATAATGAATCAACACTTCTTTTTCAGGGCAATATTCATTTATCAATGCGGTGATGCGTTGGGATTTACCCAGCGAATAACATCCTAATAAAATATTACTACCTACATTCAGTTTTTTTATTTCTGCAATAGGATCTGGATGTTGTGTATCCGGATTTGCAAAGGTAGTTTCTGTGATGAGCACATCGGCTTCAACAATTTGAATAGGTTCGCAAGTTGGGTCAAATTGCAATTTATAATCCCCCGTATATAAATACCGAACCCCTCTGTAAACCATCAAAATTTGTGCACTCCCTAATATGTGACCAGCTGGAAACAACGTAATTTTAACGGAATTTATTTCAAACTCTTGATCAAAATTCTTAATTAAATAGGATGACTTAGCTTGTTTAGGATACCTCACCCCCATAAATGCAGCTGTACTTTCGGTACAATAAATATGCTGATGTCCGGGGCTGGCATGATCGGCATGTGCATGCGAAACTAAGGCATCGCGCACAGGATATAAAGGATCTATGTAGAAATCTCCATAAGGACAATAATATCCTTTATCTTTCTTGATTAAAAAATCATGTAATATATCCATCATTTTTTTATTTGCCCTTTTGAAAATTGTTCATGTAAATGCATGACCTGTTCGATTATACTGTGATCGGAATCATTATATATCATATAATCTGCCAGTTTCATTTTTTCATTTTCAGGCATTTGTTTAGCCATACGTGCTCGAACTTCAGTTTCTGAAATATGGTCTCGATCCATCACCCTTTCTACTCGTAAATTTTCTGGTGAGACGACAAGAATGGTATAGTCTAAAGACCGATATGAACCACTTTCAAACAATAAAGCAGCTTCTTTTAAACTGTATAAAGTCGTTTGTGCATTTGCCCAATCTTCTGCTGCTTGAATAACAGCCGGATGGACTATGGCATTCAGTTTCTTCAATTGTTCTTCGTCAGAAAACACCCGTTCTGCTAACCAGGCTCTATTTAATGAACCATCTTCAAAATAAACCTGCTCAGCAAATGTCTTTATCAACTGCTTCTTTACCTCTTCATTTTTGATCATGATGAGCTTCGCTTCTGTATCCGCATCATAGGTAGGAACACCCAGCAACTTAAAAACACGAGCAATCATACTCTTTCCGGTGCCTATTCCTCCAGTGATACCTATTTTTAGTCCCATATTATTTCCTTACAAAAAAATCAATATTTTGAGGCTCTACGTTGATGATTTGACAAAACTCTGGAGCTTTTGTGATGATGACAGGTAAACTTTTAACCTGATGTTCTTTCCAAGCATCTAAATCCACCACAGCTTCAAAATCCCTCGAAGTCCATTTATTGTAATCCTTGACTCCCAGAAGAATATTTACTTTTACCTTACTTGGCAATATTCGAACAGAAGTATATCCTTTGGCATTTTCTACCTTGATCGGTAGTTCAATTATTTTTTCGGTCAGTTCCCCAACAGGAATTACGACCTCCGCAAAGGTCGGATAAATGGTAATGTTGGTACGCTGTTGTTTATTTAAATAGGCGACTGTACGAACATCTGTATTCACTTCTAATCCTTTGATGGTATCCGTTTCCAGGTACTCGATATTAGCCACATCTTCCAATGGACCAGTAATGGTCACATACTCCGGATTCGTTTTCGTCGCCCCAATAATTCCATATTGTTTTTTAAAGTTCAAATGATGCACCACTTTAACTGGAATTTTTCGTTGAGTTTGTTTCGAAAAATCAAAATATAAAGTATCTGGAGATACTCCAATTACCTGATTATCGGAAGGAAACTGCCGATTGATGAAACCGATTTGATTTCCAAAAACAATAAAGTTTCTTGTTTTTAATCCGCTGATATCAACTTGAATTTTCGCTGTATCTGGTTTCAACCTTGACAGCAACACTTTCCAACCCGTCATTTTGATCTTTAAGGAAACTGTATCAGATTGCAAGGGATGAAACGCTTTATTTTCCGGAAGATTGACATAGGTCATACTCGCCTTTTTAGTAAAGGTATATTCACTAGAAACAGCGAACAGAGTCCACGCTAAGAATGATATGATTATACAGCGAAAAAATATGGATAATTTCCTACGTTGTACTTTATTTATCCTTCTAACTGCCATGTTACAAATGTACCAATTTGTATTAAATTTTTACATTTTGATCTAGCAGCTTAAAAAGCTTTACTTTTTGGAGATAAAACCCTAAAAACTTAAATCAGCAATCAATCATATTGTGAAAATATTAATTAACTTTGTGCTTTAATTGAAGGACGTTCAAAATTCACTTTAATAATGATTCATTTCTTTGTGAACCAATCGAACACATGTTATGCTGTTCAAACTCTACAAGATTTATCAACCGACGATATCTCCAAACTAAACTGGCTTTTTGGCAACGCAAATCATCTGCAAGAGCAAAGTATTGCTAACTACTATATAGGCCCTCGTGCTGCGATGATTACTCCATGGAGTACGAACGCGGTTGAGATCACTCAAAACATGGGTATTTCTGGCATTATTCGCATCGAAGAATTCCAAGCGGTAGATGCCGATTTCCATGATTTCGATCCTATGATCTCTCAAAAGTTTTCTGCGCTTACCCAAGATATGTTTACCATAAACATTTCTCCAGAGCCTATCCTTGAAATTGACGATATACAAGCTTACAACCAATCCGAAGGCCTTGCATTGAGTCCAGAAGAAGTGGATTATTTAGCTAACTTATCCAAAAAAATTGGTCGTAAATTAACCGATTCTGAAGTGTTTGCCTTTTCTCAAGCGAATTCGGAACATTGTCGCCATAAAATTTTCAATGGCACCTTTATCATCGATGGTGAAGAACAACCAAGCTCTCTTTTTAAATTAATTAAAAAAACATCAGAAACAAATCCAAATGCAATTGTTTCTGCCTATAAAGACAACGTGGCATTTATAAAAGGTCCACGTGTTACTCAGTTTGCTCCAAAATCAGCAGATAAACCTGATTTCTATGAGGAAAAACCTTTTGACTCGGTTATTTCTGTTAAAGCAGAAACGCATAATTTCCCTACTACTGTAGAACCTTTTGCAGGTGCAGCTACAGGATCAGGGGGAGAAATTCGCGACCGCTTGGCGGGTGGTCAAGGTGCTTTACCACTTGCAGGAACAGCCATTTATATGACTGCATATTCCAGACTATTGCAAGATAGGCCTTGGGAACATGCCATGCAGGAACGTAAATGGTTGTACCAAACTCCTATGGACATCTTGATTAAAGCTTCTAATGGAGCTTCAGACTTTGGAAATAAATTCGGACAACCTCTTATTACTGGTTCTGTTCTTACTTTTGAACATGAGGAAGCTGGCTGTAAACTAGGTTATGATAAGGTTATCATGCAGGCTGGAGGTATTGGTTATGGAAAATTAAACCAAGCCAAAAAACATGAACCTCAAGCTGGTGATAAAATCGTCATCCTAGGTGGTGAAAATTACCGAATTGGAATGGGAGGTGCTGCGGTATCTTCAGCAGATACGGGTGCTTTCGGTTCAGGTATTGAGTTGAATGCTATTCAACGTTCAAATCCAGAAATGCAGAAGCGTGCAGCGAATGCTATTCGTGCTTTTGTAGAATCCGATGAAAACCCGATTGTATCTATCCATGACCATGGTGCTGGAGGACACTTAAATTGTTTATCCGAACTGGTGGAAAACACCGGAGGTTTAATCGACTTAGATCAATTACCGGTAGGCGACCCTACCCTATCCGCAAAGGAAATCATCGGCAATGAGTCTCAAGAACGTATGGGACTTGTGATAGCTGAACAAGATATCGAAAAATTAAAAATTGTATCTGAACGCGAGCGTGCTCCAATGTATACGGTTGGAGACGTTACCAATGATCATCGATTCACTTTTGCTTCCAAAAAAACAGGAGCGAAACCTATGGATTATGACTTGGCTGATTTCTTTGGATCATCTCCAAAGACGATCATGAAAGATCAGCGTGTGGCTCGTGAATATGCGGATATTCCTTACCAAATAGAAGAAATTCCATCGTATTTAAATCAAGTATTGCAATTAGAAGCAGTTGCTTCTAAAGATTGGTTAACGAATAAAGTTGACCGCTGTGTAGGTGGCCGTGTAGCCAAACAACAATGTGTAGGTCCATTGCAATTGCCTTTAAATAATGTGGGAGTAATGGCTTTAGATTATAACTCGACCGAAGGTATAGCAACCACGGTGGGTCATTCCCCACTAACTGCCCTAATCGACCCAGCAAAAGGTTCACGAAATGCCATTGCAGAATCCTTATCTAACATTGTATTTGCACCAATTATCGACGGTTTAAAAGGAATTTCCCTTTCGGCAAACTGGATGTGGGCATGTAATAACGAAGGCGAAGACGCCAGATTATACGATGCCGTAAAAGCGTGTTCCGATTTCGCAATTGAATTAGGTATCAATATTCCGACTGGAAAGGACTCCCTTTCTATGAAGCAGAAATATCCGGATGGAAATCATGTGATTGCTCCTGGTACAGTAATTATTTCTGCTGCAGGAAATTGTACTAATATCAACAAAGTTGTGGAGCCGGTATTGAAGAAAAACGCAGGTTCTATATACTATATCAACTTATCTCAAGATCAATTTAAATTAGGCGGATCATCCTTTGCTCAAATTAGAAATAAAATTGGAAACGATGCCCCTACGATCCAAGATGCTGCATTCTTTAAAAAGGCTTTCAATAGCATCCAACAATGGGTTGAAACCAATCAAATAGCCGCAGGTCATGATGTAGGATCTGGTGGTTTAATAACCAGCTTATTAGAAATGTGTTTTGCAGATGTTAACCTTGCTGCGAACTACGATCTTACTGCTTTAAAAGAAATCGATACCGTAAAAGCTTTATTCAATGAAAATATTGCGGTGATACTTCAAGCTGTAAATGATGAAGAATTTGAAAGAAGTTTAACAGAAGCAGGCATTGAAATTCTAAAAATCGGAGAAGTAATCGAAGGAAATCAGATTTCGATTAAGAATCACGAAGATACGTTCCAATTTATGGTAGAAGAAACTAGAGACACCTGGTTTAAAACGTCCTACTTATTAGATCAGAAACAATCCAAAAATAGTACTGCAGAGGAACGTTTTAAAAATTATAAAAACCAACCTTTAACTTATACATTCCCTAGTCAGTTTACAGGTAAGAAGCCTGTTATAGCATCCGGATTAGCACGTCCAAAAGCAGCGATACTTCGCGAAAAAGGATCCAACTCTGAGCGTGAAATGGCCAATGCCATGTACTTGGCAGGTTTTGATGTGAAAGATGTCCACATGACGGATTTAATTTCAGGACGCGAAACTTTGGAAGACATTCAATTTATTGGTGCGGTAGGTGGATTTTCAAATTCCGATGTGCTAGGTTCTGCTAAAGGTTGGGCTGGAGCTTTCTTGTACAATGAAAAGGCCAAAACAGCATTAGACAACTTTTTCGCTCGTCCGGATACTTTGTCAGTTGGTATTTGTAACGGTTGTCAATTATTTATGGAATTGGAATTAGTCAATCCTGATCATGAAGTTCATGGAAAAATGCTACATAACAATTCGCATAAACATGAATCTAATTTTGTTTCCGTAAAAATTCAAGAGAATAATTCCATCATGCTGTCCAGCTTGGCAGGAAGTACTTTAGGGGTTTGGATTTCTCATGGAGAAGGTAAATTCCATTTACCTCAATCGGAGAATCAATATCAAATCGTCGCCAAATATGCTTACGATCAGTATCCACATAACCCGAATGGATCAGATTACAATACCGCGATGATGTGCGATAAAACAGGACGTCATTTGGTGACTATGCCACATATTGAGCGATCAACTTTCCAATGGAACTGGGCGAATTACCCTGAGGGTCGTCAAGATGAAGTTACTCCATGGTTAGAAGCGTTTGTCAATGCTCGTCAATGGATTGACAAGCATCAAAAATAATTACAAAATAAACTCTAAAAAGGTCTTTAGTCGAATAGCTAAAGACCTTTTTTTGATATCATCCACATCCTATTTATTTCAAAATTTCAAAAGGATTTTTATTTTTTTTTTTGGAGAATCTTCTTCTTCTTCTATGATTTTTCCTTGCATTTTTTTCGGATCTCCTTCGAATAATTTCATTCAATATCCTACGAAGGTCCGAAGAAGATCCGAAGGAGATGCTGCGAAGAGAAAAATTAAGGCTTTAGCCTTCTGCGTGTAAATCACAAATTAGCTGAAACAAATACTCAGAAAAAATGGAATATTCAGGAAATCACTTTTGCCTCTCCGCAGACGTCTTGATTGTTAAAAAATTTAAAAAACATAACAAAGACAGCAAACATAATTAGTTTATTTTTAAAATCAGGAACGATTTAGCCTGGATTCTTCTAAATCCAAATTATGCTCTAAAGCTCGTAGAACCTCCTCATCATAAGCTCGTTGATCCATCAATTCATACAGCACTTTTCTTCTTACATTAATCAAATCTTGCATAATTCTTTTATACAATTCCTTTTCATTGGCTACTTTAATTTTACCCTCACTACTTAAAGTTGTTGCACTTGCTTCCAAGCTTCTTTTAAGCTGCAGGTTGATCACTTTTACCGTATTGCTTTCTTCTAACTCGTGGGCATATTTTGTTTTTATAAGTTCTAATTCTTCTTTCACCAACCGATAGCGGATCGCTTCATACTGTACATCTTCAGGTAATTCAGAAAAATTATCTTCTAGTTTCAGCATTCTAATAAGTACAGGTAAGGTCAGTCCTTGTAAAACTAGGGTAATTAAAATCACAACAAACGTAATAAACAAGATTAAATTCCGATGAGGAAAAGCTAATCCATTTCCAAGTACTAAAGGAATAGCTAATGCGGAAGCTAGCGACACCACACCTCGCATGCCTGCCCATCCGATAATTAAAGGCATTTTCCATCCTGGACTTCCCTCCCGTTTTTTAATTTTTGAAAATATTATTCCCGGAATATAAAAGGATGCGTATATAAATGCTATTCTTATCAATATTATTGCCCCAGTAATAATTAATGCGACTTTAATTGCCCATTCCTTAGAAACGGTTTCAATACCATCGATTATAATCGGAAGTTCTAATCCAATCAAAATAAATACAAAACCATTTAAAAGAAAACCTACGGTATCCCAAACTTCCCTAGTTTGTATTCGAGTACGGTAATCCAAAAATTCTTTCGATCTAAAGGATAAAAATAAACCTCCTGCAACGACTGCTAATACTCCAGACCATTCAAAATGCTCAGCAACGATATACATAATATATGGTGCAATGAGGGTAATGGGCGTCGTAATATTCGAAGACTTCGCAATATAACGTAAGATGAGGTACAGGATATGCGCGATAACCAAGCCTACAAATACTCCCATAAAAGCTAACGTAAAAAAACCGACCACCGCATCCTGCCAAGCAAATGTACCTGTAAGAATTACAGCCAAGGCCATTCGAAATACGGTCAGTGAAGCTGCATCATTCACCAAACTTTCACCTTCCAGCAGAGAAATTCCCTTTTTTGGGATATTCACATCCTCTAAGACTGAAGTCGCAGCGACTGCATCGGGAGGAGAAATGATTCCACCCAACAGAAAACCTAAGGCTAAGGTAAATCCAGGTATAAGTTGTATGGATAGAAAAGCAACTGCAACTGAAGTGACAAAGACCAAACCGAAACCCATAATTAAAATGGATTTTCGGTTATTCCAAAAACTGCTCCAGGAGGTATACCAAGCTGCTTCAAATAATAAAGGAGGTAAAAACAAGAGAAACACCACATCCGGATTGATACTAAACTCAGGCAGTCCTGGAATTAGGGAAATCAGTAATCCTCCAATCACTAAAAATATAGGATAGGAAATTTCAAAACGTTTACTCAACACATACAGCATCGCCATAAAGAAGAATAAAAGCAACACCATGAGTATATTTGATTCAATCATATCGTTATTATTAGATATCTTTGTGATTATTTAAAATAATGGAAAAAAAATTAAAAAATCTTCACCCGAAAAATAAATTCAACCAAGAATATGATTTTACCAGGTTAGTTAAAAAAGTTCCTGATCTTAAACATTTTCTTCAACAAACTCCGGATAAACGAGTATCCATTGATTTCTCAAATCCTGATGCGGTGTTTTATTTAAACAAAGCATTAATAGAATATGGTTTTGATATTAAAGGCTGGGATATACTAGAGCAAAGTTTATGCCCGTCAATTCCGGGAAGATTGAACTATATTCATTATTTAGCTGATTTAATCGGAAATAAAGCGAATAAAAAAGTTAAAATATTGGATATTGGTACCGGTAGTAGTTTAGTCTACCCTATTTTAGGAAGCCGTACCTATGGCTGGTCTTTTGTAGCGACAGAAATCCATCAAGCTTCTTTAAATCATGCTGAGAAAATTTTGAGTAGAAATCCTGGACTGGATAAAAATATTCAATTGCGTTTTCAAGAAAACCCCAATCAGATTTTAGCTGGGGTAATCCGAGCTGGAGAATACCTGGATGCCGTTATGTGTAATCCACCCTTTTATAAATCCAAGGAAGATTATTTAGCTACAGTAGGCAAAAAAAATAGAAAACTTCACCAAGTCGAAGAAAACTTTCACACCAATTTTAAAGGTTTATCTAATGAGCTTTGGTGTACTGGAGGCGAAAAGAAATTTATTACCCAATTGATTACAGAGAGTATTCAATTTAAAGATCAAATAGGCATTTGCAGCTGTTTAGTCTCCAATAAAGAAAATTTAAAACCATTAAAGGCAGTGTTGGAGTATCATAAAATTAAGGGTATTACCGTCACCCAAATGCATCAGGGAAATAAGATAAATCGCATCCTTTCCTGGGAGTTGAATAAGGTCTAATACTCCAACCTTTTTACAGGACACTTGTTACAAAAAATCTATTATCTATACACTAGTTTGTTAAAAATTATTGATAATAGATTTTTTTTTAAAAAAAATTTGCTAAAACGTTTTTAATTTCTAAATTAGTTTTAACCTTTAAAAAAACAAACACTAAAACAGAAAAGATTATGAACCAATTTGAAAAATCACTTAGCATAGAAATTCGTATCGAATAATCTATTTACCAAGATTAATTTGTGAAAATCAATTAAAATCAATTGAAACATAAGATTCAATTGGGATTAAATAATGACTTAAATAATTTTAACCAGATTATTAAGGATCCATTCCCGTAGTGATACGACATTGGATATCATTGAAATTATAAACTTTGTGCAATAGCAGAAAAGCTATTGAAATTAAACCATTATTCATCATAAATAAACAGTTCACCCTATGAAAAGAAATTACTTAACCTTTAATATTCCGGCCAGCTAGTTTCGGAGTAGACTACCCAATTACAACCTCATTGGATTAGGTTGTAATCATTACTTAAATTTTGCTAAAACGTTTTTACCAACAAAGCAGTTGCTTTTCGTTGGTGAACTAGTGATTTATATACCTAAAAATTAATTCTATGTAAACAATTTTTACTTATTCAAATGCTAAACACCAGCAAATCAATTTATAAAGCTGCAATGCTTTATGATCACTAAACATAAATTATTACTAACCAAAATCAAATCAGTATTACTATGAGTGTAATATGGAAGTTTAAAACGTTCATGATGTTGATGCTGCTAGCTTCAGGAAACACCTATGCTATCAAGCTCAGCTACCACAACGTAGCCTATCAGGATACGTCCAAAACTGATTCTACCTTTGGAGTGAAAGCTGTTTATGAGTTCAACTTGCCTAAATTCAATGGAATAAAATCCATGAAAAACACGAGTTTAGTTACAGGCAATGGTCTACAGCAGTTTATTAAAGGAGAATTACCGGGAGTTCATGTGAGTGAACCTACAGGAGAATCAGGAAGCAACATGCCTATGTTTATTAGAGGCTTGAGTAAACCATTGTTAAGCACGAGAGATGTTTACGGAACTCAACCGCTAGTTGTCATTGATGGTGTACCCTTAATTGGGGATCACCCATTTGCTTTTGACATTCAAAATTATGACATCGAACGTATTGGACCTGAGTCAAATTTATTAGCCAATTTTGAGATTGATAATATTGAAAGTATTCGGGTTTTAAAAGATGCATCTACCATGTCTATTTATGGACCATTAGCTGCCAATGGTGTCATTGAGATTACTTCAAAAAGAAAACCTAGAAAAGAACAAAAAGTAATTACCATCAATAGTTATTTAGGAATGTCTGCAAGACCATCCGTGACTACTATCAATGGTGCTTACGAAAATGCGTTCCGAAATCAATTTTATGATTTATACACCAGCAATGGTCGATACAATGATGATGATGTATACCCAATTTACTTGAGCGATTCTTTAAATAATGATTATTACGGACCATCCAATTGGACAGATCATTATTATGGTTCAGCAGCTAATCATGGTATCAATGCCAATATTTTAGGAGGTGGGGAAAAAGCTAATTTTCAGTTTTCGTTAGGAAATGTTCGATCCAGTGCGGTAGCGGATGCTGCGAAAATGGATAAGTATAATGCGAGGTTCTATTTGACTTTAGCTCCTTTCAAATGGTTGAATTTTGAGACCATGTTCAATGCTTCTAAAATAAACCGTGATCGCAACAGAAATTTAAGAAACAGGTTTGCAATGATGGGCTATTTACCCGATTTAAGTGCACCTCTTTCACCTAATAAAGACGTTTATGGAAAATATTTAAACGAATTTGATAAAAGTTTCGACAATAATTTCAATAACGTATTGGAAGGATTTTTCAAATTAGGGTTAAAACATAATAGAATCAGCTATTCCGGACAATTTGGGGTAGATTATAATGAAGGTTATCGAGATATTTTTTACCCAAGTACCATCTTAGAAAATAACAATTTTGCCTCCAATTATTACGGTTATAACCAACGTTTGTTTGTGAACAATAAACTGAATTATGACATTGAAAGTGGAGCAAACTATTTCTTCTTTGAATTGGGCAATAGCTTGATTTGGGATAATTACAAATATAATTATGCGTATGCCTTCAAAGGAGTAAATGATTTTATAAAAATCAACTTACTACAATCAGACCCAAATAATTCAGACCATTTAAATCCTTCATCCTTTCCTAAACAATTGATATACAAGTTCTTGGACAGAACCAAACATAACATGGTTAATTTCCATGGGAAAGCTTCGTATACCTACGATGGGATTTACACAGCAGATGTTACCTTACGCTACGATGGTTCATCGAATGCGCAACCAACATCTCGCTGGTTTCTTTCACCTAGTCTATCCTTAGGATGGAATGGAAAGAAAGCTGTATTTGAAGATCAAGAACATATATCAAATTTTGGTATTCGCGCTAGTGCTGGTCGCTTAGGCGTTTATAATGTTTTTGACAATTATTCTCAAGGCCCTAGTTATACTGCTGCTATTGGCTATACGGGGAATGCCACCTTACCAGGGTATAATGGATTTGCTGTTTTGGTTCGTCCTTATGATATAGGTTGGGTTGGTTATGATATACCTTGGTCTTACTTAGATCAGGCAAACTTGGGGCTAGATTTAGGGTTTACGAACCGTAATATTCAATTGGGATTAGACGCTTATATTCGCGACAATAAAGAACAATTAGTTATCCTTCCAGGGCAAAAAGAATTTGGCTACCAATACCAATATGCTAGTGGAATGAATGTTCGTAACATGGGTATAGATCTTAGTGTTAGCGGAGATGTTGTTTCCAATAATAATTTCCAATGGAATTCTGGTCTTGTACTAGGTGTAAATAATAATAAATTATTAGCACTTCCTAACGGCTTAGATCAAGTCGAAATTGGCAATCGTTTGCTAAAAGTAGGAGAAAGAATCGATGCTTTTTGGATTTATGAAAATCAAGGTATCTATAAAACCGATGCAGAAGTTCCAGAAACTGCCGGACGTAAAATGACCTATAATGGAATCACATTAAAAGGTGGAGACCCAATCTGGTCAGATACCAATAAGGATAACCAAATCACCAAAGAAGATAAAGTATTACAAGGCAATATATTACCTAAACTTTCAGGAACATGGAATAACCGAATTGCTTATCAAAATTTTGATCTTAACTTAAATTTCTACTTCAATTTAGGTCGTAAGATTATAAACCAAGAAATGGCAAACCGCTTTAATTTCATTGAAAATGAAAACTCAAGCAATATCAACTCGATTAAGGAGATAACCTATTGGGAAAAAAGAGGTGATTATTCCCAATATCCATTATACAACCCTTGGAGTTCTGTTAGTCCTTACCAAGAAAACCAATCCATATTCCTAGAAAACGGATCGTTTTTGAAGCTCAGAACGGTAAGTCTTGGTTATAGTATGAAAGACATCCTACAAGATAAATTAGGTAAAAACAGTGATTTGTATATATACCTCAATGCGCAAAATTTGTTCACGGTTAGTTCCTATTCCGGAAGAGATCCAGAATTAGTTAACTATTTAGGATACGATAATGGTTACAGTATGCCATTACCAAGAACCTTTTCATTAGGATTCAAACTTAAATTGTAAGGAGATCATGAAAATTAATTATATCATATTATTTATCAGTATCCTTTTATTTGGCTCATGTAAGAAAATGTTGGATATCAATTCTACGCGATTGGTATCTGAAGAGAATATGTGGTTGAATATGGAGGATTCAAGGGCTGCATTAATGGGAGTTTATGGACTTACCAAGGCAGCTATGAACGATCATAATGCTCATTGGATTTATGGAGAGGTACGATCAGGAGATTTTTCTATCCCTTTGCGTCAAGATTTAAAAGCCGTAGCTAACAATGATTTAAATGCTTCATTCGGAGTAATGAACGATTTAAAAAACTGGAGACGCTGGTATGCAGTCATCAATGCCGCTAATATTTTTTTAGAACGTATACAAGAAGTAAAGGATAATGATCCTCGTTATACCACTAACAATATGGTGGTAGACATTGCGCAAGCAAGGTTTCTACGTGCTTTTGCATATTTCTATATGGTACGTATTTGGGGTGATGTTCCATTAATTACTTCTTCGAAAGAAGGAACTTTTGAAAGTAAAGATCGTGACGATCAAGCTAAGGTATTAGCTTGGGTTGAGGAGGAGTTAAAAGCCTCAGCCGCTTTATTACCCTATAAGTATAGTTCAAATGATGAACAACAACAAGGTAATTATTATAACGAGGCATCCTCTCGCTGGGATGGAGCATTAGCCAGAAAATTGACTGCTTATGCTATTTTAGCACATGTGAGTGCCTGGCAAGCCAATTATCCTGATGCGGCAGCTTATAGTAAATTTGTTATCGACAATCAAGGAAGAGGTTCCATGGGATTATTGTCGACAGACGAATTGCAACGTCCAGGAGGGTTTTTCTATGATAAAAACAACAATCACTTATTAGCTTTTGGTCATATATGGAACCATGTGGAAGCCTCCTTTACAGGTCATATTGAAGAACTAACTTTAGCATCACCGGTGGTGAATAAAAGCACACCGGATATGTATTTACCAAAAGATAAAATTCTATCATTTTTTGATGAGCCTACAGATCAACGTTTCAGTATAGATACCTTAGGAAATCCTACAACTGAAAATTACTTCCGAAATTTTAATGGGCAATATCCAATCTTCAGTAAAATTAAGGTGATTATGGGTGGTTCTACTGATCCTTCTTTCCGCATCTATTCCAGTGCTACGGTCTTTACTAGATTGGAAGACATGTATCTATTGCGTGCAGAATCCTTAGTTGCTCTGGGTGAACAAAACGAAGCGATCAACATTTTGAATATGTTGAGAGAGAGACGTGGTTTAACCAACTATTCCTCACAACAACATGGAGAATTATTGGACGCAATCTTTAAAGAAAGGAATCGAGAATTAATGGGTGAAGGCCATCGCTGGTATGATCTCATTCGCCAAGCAAAATTAAAATCTGAACAATCAGCATTAAAAGATTTGATCGAACAGAACGGTATATATTGGCCTCTCGCTAGTAATGTGCTCACGGAGAATAAACAATTAACTCAAAACGATTATTGGAAATAAACTTTTAAAGTCATGAAATTAAACAAATCATATTTTTATTTCCTCTTTATAGTGCTTATTGCCTCCTGTGCAAAAGATAAGGGCTATTATAATGAAGATGTTAAAAAAATAAAATTCAATGGTACGATTGCTCAATATTTGGCAAGCAAGCCAGGCGTTTTTGACTCTTTGATAAAAGTTTTGGAACGTACAGGGAATGATGTTATCCTAAAAGATAGCACCAACATCACGTTCTTTGCTCCTACTAATCAAAATTTCCAAATCGCTATTGAAAATTTGAACAATACCAGAAGAGAAGCAGATAAACCTTTGGAGTATTTGTCTAATATAGATAGTAATCAACTGGATACGATGGTCGCTCATTACATTATCCGAGGTGCTTTTTTGAGTGATTCCATGCAATTTAAGGATGGTCTTCGATTAGCAGATTTCAAATATGGAAGAAGAATGAATGCGAAGCTGGTGAATGCGAATTCAGCAGGATATCTGGAAGGTGGCCCCAAAGTGATTGAGTTTGCAGATACTAAAAACAGCCAGTTTAACAGAAATTGGGTTACTGCCACGACATCCTCCATTAATATTGAAACTAACAATGGTGTTATCCATGTATTAAACACCAGTCATGTTTTTGGCTTTAATGATTTTGTAACTCGATTAACCTTTATTCCTCCTCCACCGAATCTATTCAAAGTTGTAGGCGGTATATTCACGACGTCGAGGGAACATTCCAATGGTCCAAATGCTGTAGAAGCTTCAAAATATGTTTTTGATGGAAATCCAGAAACCAAATTCTTACTTGGTAGTTTCAGTACAGCATGGATGAATGCCGAATTAAATGAACCATCTGTTGCTAATGCGTATACCTTAACTTCTGCCAACGATGCCCCAGAACGAGATCCAGCAGACTGGATGATTCAAGGCTCGAATGACGGAAGCAACTGGACAACAATAGATTCCAGAGCTGGAGAGCAATTTACGGGTAGATTCCAACAACGCGTATTTTGGATAAATAACACCCTACCTTATAAACATTATCGCTTAACGGTATTGAGATTAAGAAATGGTGATTTATTCCAGTTAGCGGATTGGAGTATGAACTATCAAGGAAATGACTAATCTAAAGGAGAAGAAAAATTATGAAAATAAAAAATAGCATACGATTCATGGGGATTCTACTTGCGAGTTATGCCTTATTCGGATCCTGTACTGATATATATGACCTTCCAGAAGATCGGGATTTCATAAGTGAGGAAATAAAATACGAGAATAATGTCTTAGAACCTATTTTAGGACGGACCAACTTATTTAGTACTTTAAATCCCAACAATTCGACATTACCATTAAAGTTCGAAATTGTAAATGCGCGATATGGAGATGGAAGACCGGTGACGGATATTTTCCAAAAAGTACCTACCTACGAATGGATTACTGAATACGATGGGTTGGAAAAGTCTTTAGCTGAAATTGAAGCAAAGAGAAGATTAGTTAATAAATCCTTATTGGAAATAGATTCGTTAGGAAGAATCATCCTATGGGGTTCATCTTCCAATGAATTAATTGATCCACGACCTGCTGATACGGTATTGAAAACCCAAGACATACGCTTTTTCGATATTAAAATTACAAACACCGGAGGATCAAGAATATTGAAGGATTTTCAATTGATCCCTTGGAGACAACGCGATTACTCTCCATCAACGGATATCAATCCATATACTGGAGGTGTGGCACCAGATCCTAAAAGTCCAAAGGATCCTACCAAACAGGACTACATTCTACCTGCATGGATAAGCTCCAATTTGATTGGTGAACAAACGGAAAGAAGGTTAGAAAATAATGCTGACCGCGAAGATATCGTAGTTTATATTCGAAAATTTGAAGGTGGAAGTGGAAATAACCTACGTTTTAAATTCATGGCTAAGGATGGCACATTTATAAACCCTGTAAAATTTAATGAAACGAAATGGGATGAATTAGTACATGGGTTTAATAAAACCATTAGTACAGAGTATGTTCAATACGATGTGGCCTACCCTATTCCTTTAACCAATTATAGAACGGATTATGTCAACGGTGATCATGCAAGGGTTGAATTTGCATTTTCTCGTATCCAGCGAGGTGGAGATAGAATCCGCGCTAATTTCGGTTTAGATTTTAGAATATTTAAACAAGGTGATTGGGAAATTATATTCCATTTCCGTAATGACAATCCAAAATTTGAGGATGATTAAATGAGACCTTCTATGAAATTATTTAGCAATATAATAGCATTCACAATATTTATACTCCTTACTAGTCAGGCAGTCTTTGGACAGGCTTTGCAAGTGAAGGGTAAAATTGTTGATGAATCCAATAATGGAATCAGTAGTGCTTCCATTATCAACGTCACCACAGGGAGGGCATTGACAGCTTCTGACCCAGACGGAAATTTTACAATTTCGGTAAATCCCAATTCAGTCATTTTATTTAAGGCTGTAGGTTTTGCTGAAAAGAGAGTGACCATTAAACCTAACCAAACGAGCTTAACGGTACAGTTAGGTGCTACAGATAATACTGTAGAGGAAGTCGTAGTTCGGGGATATGTAACTCGTTCCAAAGAATCCTCCACCGGAGCATCGACAACTTTAGGTCAAAATGATATCCGAGATGTTCCAGCAGCCAATTTAGAGCAATTGATGCAAGGTAAAGTACCGGGGTTAAATGTTCAGGTAAATACCGGAGCACCAGGCTTTAGGGGATCTACCCAAATCCGTGGATTATCGACATTAGGGACATCTGGCGAAGGAAGTCAATCGGTATTGATGCCAACTTCCCCTCTGTATGTTATTGATGGGGTACCTATGGATGCCGATCGAGCTTCTGAATTCGGTTTGCAACAACAAGGCCCTGGTATTAGTCCATTATCCATGATTCCGCCAGAAGATGTGGAGAGTATTGAAATTTTGAAAGATGCTCAAGCGACTTCTCTATACGGTTCTCAAGGTGCCTATGGGGTAATTATCATCAACACGAAAAGAGGTAATTCGGAAGTACCAAGAATTTCATATGTCAACAATACGTTCATGAAAACTCCACCAAAGCTAAGGGAAACTTTAGGAGGAAACCTTGAACGTCGATTAAAAATCTTACAAATTATTGATAATGCTCGTTTTCAATCGGAGATAGATGAGATTATGAATAATCCGATGTTAGCCGACAGTTTGAACTCCTATTTTAATAATTCCACCAACTGGCAGGATTTGTATTATCAGAACACGTTTAACCAAAGTCATAACTTAACCTTAGATGGTGGAAATCAAATGCTTTCCTATAAAAGTAATTTGGGTTATTATACCGAGACTGGTATAATTCGGAATACAGGTTTCAAACGCTATTCTGCTAATTTAAGAATGGATTATAAACCATCTGCACGTTTTAATTTTACCGGACAGGTTTTTGCCAATTTAGGAAAACAAAGTAAAGGAGACGGTACAGGTATTTTACAAACGGGAGTTGCTTCCGGAGGTATGTCCTCGACCTTACTTCCTCCTCCAGGATTTTATAATGCCTCTGCGGATTATATTGGCGCCATACGGACAAAAAATGACAACAGCGCCAAATCCATTCGTCCATATATGGAGGCTGGTTTTGAGATCATGCCTGGTTGGAGAATTAACTCTGCCTTGAGTTATGAATTTAATTCAAATAATGAAGATAAATTTTCACCAGCGGCATCTTCAGGTTCATTTTCTGAGGTTTATTCCTATGCAGGTCGTCGCTCTCAATTGTATAGTCGTAGTTCCATGACCTATGCAAAAAGCTTTGCCGAAACTCATGATATTTTCTTCAACTTATTCAATGAGGTAAGACATGTTCAACAATTAAACACGGCTACTCGACAAAGAAGAACTCCTAACGACCAGTTTGAAGGTCCTCTGGGATACGATGGATATTTTTCCAGAGGTGGTGGTGTACTGAATGATTTCACTGATGAGCGTGCTGCATCTTTCGCTTTTGCTGCGAATTACATGTTTAAAAAGCGTTATGTATTGGATTTAACTTATCGTATGGATGGATCTTCCATCAATGGATTTGAAAATTTATATACAAAAAATCCATCCGTTGGTTTAAAATGGAATGCACACAATGAAGAATGGATTAAGTCTTTACCATGGATAAATCAAGCCTCATTAAGGACAACTTGGGGAGTGAATGTCATGCCTTCAAGTACGTTAGAACGTGTATATGGTCGCTATAATATTTCTGGTTTATATAATCAAGAACGAGGTATAGGTATCGATTATAATTTTATACCGAACCCTTCATTGAAACCTGTAACATCCATGCAGTATAATGTTGGTTTAGACTTGAACTTATTCAATAATAAAATCACTTTTGTTTATGATACCTATTATAAAAAAGTGGATAATGTATTATTTGAATCATTCTTAAATAATACCAGTGGATTTTCCAGATTATATTCTAACGATGCAGGTATTGTGAATTATGGACATGAGTTTGCTATTAATATTCGGCCAATGCCTAATTCCAGTCCTTTTAATTGGATTTTATCAGTAAATGGTGCTTATAACAAAGATTTACTTTTAAAATTACCCGCAAGTTATGGTGGTCAATACATCAAATGGGATAATTCAGCAGATAGAATGCATACCGTAAACCGTGTAGGTACTTCCACATTTTCAAATTATATGCTGATAAATAAAGGAGTTTATAGCAGAGATGAAGATGTACCAGTAGATCCAGTAACAGGATTGCGTTATAGAACTGCGGATGGTATGTATTTTCAAGCGGGTGACCCTATTTGGGAAGATTTAAACGGAGACTATATCTTAGATAACAGGGATTATGCTCGAATTGGCTCCGCCCAACCCAATTGGACAGGAGGACTTCAGAATACTTTCGAGTATAAAAATTTCCAATTATCCTTTTATGCATCCTATACCGCAGGAAGAACCATTATCAATACAGCTTTGGCAAGTAGAATGCGTTTAATGGGTTATCCATTTGGCAATCAAGCCGTGGTACCTTTGGATGCTATCGATATGTGGCGTAAAGAAGGGGATGTTGCCAAGTATCCTTATGCATATGACTATTCCAGGTTAAACAGTATCAATCCGTTGAGAGACGATCAATCCTTATGGTTAGAAAATGGTGCTTATTTCAAAATCAACAACATCATCCTTGCCTACACGTTTAATCGGGAATTCTTAAGTCGTTTTGGATTACAGCGTATGAGGGTATTTGGATCCCTTGATAATGTGGTGACTTTTTCTAAATATTCAGGTCCAAACCCAGAAAACGTATCCAGCCTAGGTAGAGATATGACTGATGGATATCCTGTACCTCGTACGTATAACGTAGGATTAAACCTTAGCTTTTAACATTATGAAACGATTTTTTAAATATAAATTTCAGACCATTTGCTTAGGATTATTAATATCCTCTGCAGGTATTAGCTGCAAAAATTACTTAACGGTAGAACCTATAGATCGATTAACTGGAAATAACTACTATAAAACTGTAGAAGATGTGGAAAGTAATTTGGCATTCACCTACAGTAAATTCTTCGAGAAAATAAACGAAACCTGGGTGATGGGTGCAATCGGAGAAGCTCGATCTGGGGAGATTTTTGTTGCTCCAACAGCTAATAACCTTGCTGCCAGAAGAGTCATTGAGGTCTTGGGTAAAAATGACATCATGGAAGCCATCAACAATGGCACCTATTCTTGGTATAACATCAATGCCATTACTGATTGGACCAAATATTACCAGGTAATACAGAGTGTCAATATTCTTCTTGACAAATTAGAGGAAGGTATACCAGCATTGAGTTCTGCAGAAACAACGAGGTACATTGCCGAAGCAAAATTCATCCGTTCCTTCACGTATTTTTGGATGGTAAGGCTCTATGGTGATGTAGTTTATTACACCGATGCATACCATGCAAAATCACAAGGTCGTGAAAACATGGTAACGGTATTGAACAATTGTATTGCCGAATTACTTCCGGAGAAAAATAACTTACCATGGGTGTATAATGATGCTTCCATGCGAGGGGCGAGACCTGGAAGAGGCGCTATAGTTGCATTACTTATGCACATGAATATGTGGAATGCTAGTTTTGATCAGAACAACAAAACGACTTATTATTCAGCGGCTGCAGAATTGGGTAAAGAACTAATCGATAGCAGAGAGCATAAATTAGTACAGCCTTTTACCGATCAAAACTGGGCTGTAGTGACCAAAGGAAGAAGTGAAGAATCATTATTTGAATTTTATAGAAGTATCAATTATGGCGATGATGTAGCTGCTTTAGCACCTTTTTGGGATCATTTCTTACGTTGGCCATACAAATTTCCAAGGTATACTAACCAAGTAAGCCATTGTTACTTTATCTCTACGTATATGAATCAAATTTTTCCAGAAGATGTAGCAGATAAAAGGAGAGAGATGTGGTTTGAAGATATCACTTCCGATGATGGGCAGTTTGTGTTAAGGAAATTTGGGACAAACGTGTACGCTTCTGGAAATGAAGACAAGAACCCGGACAATACCTTCTCTATTTTCCGTTATTCGGATGCCATTTTATTGTATGCGGAAGCTTGTGCTGAGCTAGGAAGAACAGAAGCTGCCATTGGTGCCTTAAATATGGTCAGGAATCGCGCAGAAGCAACTCCCTATTCTGGAGGTGATGCTGGTTTAAAGGATTTTATTTTCATGGAAAGATGTCGTGAGTTAATAGGAGAAGGACATCGTTACTTTGACCTGGTCAGAACTAGACGAATCATGAGCCCTGAATGGACTATGTCTCCTTTAAGTTTGGATCAATATAACCGTGGTGGTTGGACATGGCCTATTAATCGGAGTGCATTGAATTATAATCCCGACATGAAATTAAATGAATATTGGACAACTTTAGGAAGATAGGTTATGAATATTAAACACACATTAAAAGCACTTTTCCTATTGATCTGTACAAGTATCGTTTTCAATTCTTGTAGCAAAGACGACTATTATACAGATGGAGGATTAGCACAGGCAAAATTTGACGGAAGTATTTTGGATTATTTAGATTCAAAACCGGTTTTGTTTGATACGATTGCTCAAATAATTCGGTTAGCAGGTCTGGAAGAAACATTCCATAATGAAGAGTTTACCTTTTTTGCACCAGCAGATCCAGATATTAAGGATTTGATAGGATCCTTGGAAAAAGGAGGTTTAAATCAAGAATTGTTTAGAAACAATTTGGATACCATTAAAACATTAGCAGATGTAGATTCTGTTATTTGGAGAAATCATTTGTTAAAATACATGTTTCGCGGAAAAAACTTATTGAAAGATTATCCTCAAATAGATTTTTCTCTAAGAAATACTTTTCCCGGACAGAACTATATTTCTTACGCAGGCCGAATTACCAATATAGGTGTAGAATATAAAGATGTAAGTCAAAATGGAAGTACCCTGAAATACATGGGATATAGACAACTACATTTAAATTATTTACCAGATGAATCGAATCCGGATAATCTATGGATAGTCCCTGTTTCTACATCGGATATTCAACCAACCAATGGAGTTATCCATGTGCTTAATTATTTAAGGTCCTCTTTTGGATTGGATAATGGAAGAGGCTCAGGTTCAATTTTTAATGATATAATAGAAAGTAAGAGGTAGGCTATGAAGAAAAATATATTCAAATTATTAAGTTTAGCTGTTATTTTGGCTTTCGCATCCTGTACAAAGGAAGTCGAGTTTCATAGCGATCCATATGAGGAGGGGAAAGAACAATTAGCTATTGTTTTGGATAGAGGTCAAGTCCCTAGCCCATCCTTGGGTACGCCAGGTATAGAAGTAAAAATTAAGGCTACAGGATTACAGGCCTATCGGGAAAAATTAAAGTTTTACTTTAATGGTCAAATAGCGGAGATTGTTAACGTAACTGATCAAGATATTACCGTAAAAGTTCCGGATTTTGCAAGTTCAGGAATCACGTATATTAACGTAGACGATGTGGTAATATATGGCCCTCAATTCGATGTAGTTGGAAAAATCCAATTGGATCCAAGTTGGCAAGCATTAATAGGCACAAATAATAATGGTTCTGTGAATAGCTATTTGGAGACTCCAGATGAAAAATTCATTCTTGTGGGATCATTCACCAACTATGAAAACAGAGGGTTGGTTAAGCCTATTAATCGTCTGGTAAGAACCTTTAAAAATGGTAATTATGATGTGAGTTGGAGAACGGGTACAGGTGCAAACGGTGGACTTTCATCCATTGTACAAATTGGTAGTCATTATTATATATCAGGTGGTTTTTCTGGTTATGATCAACGCCGCGATAATATTTCAAACCTAACCCGAATTCATGTAACGGGTCAAATAGATACCATGCCTGTCATTCCTTTCAGGAGACCTGACCAAACGGATACCATTAAATATTACCCAACATTTAACGGTGGATTTGAAAGTTATGTCAATAATATTTATAACCATGATGGCAAAATATTAGCGACAGGAAACTTCCGTTACCATATTAATCGGATTTATGGCAAACCAAACTTTATGGAAACCAGGGATTCTGTCATCTTGGATAGTACTGAAATCAGGAACGTTGCCAGATTAAATTTAGATGGAACTTTAGATAAGACATATCGTTTTAATGGCGGTGTAGCGTTACCAGGTTCTAATGGAAATGTGAACTCGTATTTCCATGAAACTGGAAGCCTAAAAGGAAAACTATTGGTTTATGGATCATTTACCCGATTTGATAATACTGCTGTAGGTTATATAGCGAGGCTTAATGCGGATGGTACCCTTGATCAGAGTTTTAATCCTGGAGGAACAGGAGCAAGTTTCCGCGTTAGCAATGTAACCTATAACGAGGTTACTGGCAAGTATTTAGCTGTAGGAGAATTTAGAACTTATAATGGTGTAGCATCCCCGAAAATGGTTATGCTAAATTCAGATGGTACAATCGATAACACCTTTAAAGTTAAGGCATTTGAAATTGGTGGACCTAGCTTTGCGCAGCAATTGGATGACGGACTTATTGTAGTTAGTGGGCCTTTCAATGATTACAATGGTATCGTAAGAAAACGCTTTATGATTTTAAATAGTGCTGGAGATTTAGCACCTGGATTAAATACGACAGGTTTAGTCGAAGGTAATATTTTTAAAGTTGTGGACACATTTTCTGATGATGGAAGAAGAGCTCTATTATTACTTGGGAATTTCAGAAAATTTGATGAATACAACCCGGAAAATATGATCCGAATAATAATCGAATAAAAGAACATTATGAAAAAGATTTTAAACAAGACTTTTCTAAGTTTTTTACTAGTCGCGGTAGGTTTAACGCTTAAATCGTGTAATGAAGAATTTAGCAAGATTCTTCCGGAATCGGAAGATGAACAAGTAGATGTACTATATGGGAAGCCTAAAGTGCTATTGATTATAGCCGATGGTGCAAGAGGTGAATCAGTACGTACTGCCAATATCAGTAATTTAAATTCCCTATTGCCGAATTCGATTTATTCTTGGGTTTCATTGAGTGAAGAGAATGCCCATGCCATACAATCGAATTGGACAAACATATTCACGGGAGTGAATTATCTGAAACATGGTGTTCGTGATAATGACTATTCTTTGAATAAGTTAGATGCATACCCATTGGTTTTTAAACGTATTCTACAAGAAAATGAAGCTGCGAAAATAAGTATGGTCAGTCCATCGACTCAATTTATTGAAGAATATGCAGATGGAATTACTGGGGTGAATGCATCTAATGATGATGAAGTTACTTCTAAAGCTATTGATCTATTAAAAACAGAAGATACTGACTTTGTCACAGCACATTTTACGGAAATCAATGAGGTAGGGCAAGATGTTGGATTTGATAATTCTAAACCCGAATATAAAGCGAGTATTGAAAATTTTGATAGTCAAGTTGGAGAATTGTTAGCTGCAGTACGCGGAAGAACGAATTACGCAACAGAAAATTGGTTAGTCGTAATAACTTCCAGCCAAGGAGGATTTGCTCCTGTTCCAGACGGTCAAAACGACAACACTATATTCAGTAATCCAGAGTTGAACACGTTCACCATTATGTACAGTCCTAAGTTTATTTCAAAATATATTGGTAAACCATTTATTGGAAATAAATTCATCGGTGACTTCATGTTATTCAAAGGACAGAATTATGCACAATTAAATGAAGGTGACAATGATATTTTCAATTTAGGTATGAGTGATTTCACTATAGAATTGAAAATTAAAAAGAATCGAGGTTCCAATAATAATTACAGTTTTAGCTACCCATCCGTCATCGGTAAACGTTTGCATTGGCAATCTGATTGGGATAGAGAAACTGAGGGTATCGGTTGGGTTATTCACTTAGCTGGAGAATCTTGGATTTTTAATGCTCGAGGTGATAAAGGTACTGGTGAAGTTAAAGCGGATAAAAATTTGAATAGAGGTACTTGGAACTCGATTATTGTCACTGGAAGCACACAAGACGGTGTAAGAAAAGTGAGGTTATATACGAATGGTGAACTATCAAAAGAAGGAGATATTACAGGATGGGGGAATATCAATTCCGCTGCTAATTTAAGAGTAGGATATCTTCCAAACAAAAATGGTTGGGCATCAGACGCCTATATTGCTGATGTGAAGGTTTGGAAAGCTGCGCTTTCGCCAGATGTTGTCAAACAATATAGTTGTGAAATCGGTGTATCACCAAATCATCCATATTACAGTTACTTGGCTGCCAATTGGCCATTGACAGGTACAGATCAAAATCAATTATTTGATGATGGTCCTTATGGCAATCACTTAACCACAGGAAGTGACAACTACCCTATTACACGTTTGAATGATTATCTCTGTGCTCCTTCATCCAGCAGTTTATCTGCCTTGGTGCCAAGGAACTTAGATATAGCAACACAAATTATCAGTTGGTTAAAAGTCCCTAGACAAACTAGCTGGCAATTGGATGGTAGAGTTTGGATCGATAAATAGAATAGGATTATGAAAAAACAGTTAAATCATATAAAAACGCTTTGCTTAGCTTCTGCCCTATTATTGGCAAGTTGTAGCGAAGACACCTTACAGGAATTTAACATTCAACCTGGCTCACCAACTTCGGTGAGTTCAGGATCTGTAGTTGGTGATATTACAAAAACCAATACTGAACTAACTATACCAGTAGGAATAACGTTAAGCAATCCAGCATCTAAGGCATTTGAAGTTACCTTTGAAGTGGATCAGGAAGCTGCAGAAAACTATATAGAGAGTGAGAATCTAGGTACTACGCATGTGGTAGCTAGTTCAGGTTCACTATTTCTACCCAACTCAACTAAAGTAAATTTTGGATCTAATTCTACCCAATTTGATATAAAAATTACCAGGACAGAGGTAGAAAAATATTTTGATAAAACGATTGTTATTGGTTATCGAATTACCAATGCTGGAAAAGGGAATAGCATAGATCCAGCTAATGCAACTGGAGTAATTGTTTTGAAGGTTTCAGATTTAATCACTTCAGACGACATCCATTACATTTCCTTAATAAATGGAGCCGGTCAAATTTTAGAAGCAAAAAATCAAATTAATTATGAGGGATCATCCTCTGGTCTATCTATACCATTAGGTATCAGCTTAGCGAGCTTCCCTGGATCCACCTTTTATGTTGATGTGGAAACCTCTGCGGATACGATTGCCAGTTTGATTAATCAAGGTATTTTACCTGAAAATACAGTCGCATTAAGTTCTGGAGAATTTAGTATTCCAAGCCGTGTACAAGTGGCAAGCAATGCTAAAAGTGCCAATTTAGCGTTGGATATCCCATGGTCTGTTATTAATAATAATTTGGATAATCAGTTAGCCATAATGGTTAAATTGGCTTCATCCACTTTACATGTTATCAATCAGGAGAAAAGTTATGCTATCTTATTAATAGATTCGAAAAATGTAGTAGAAGTTGATGTGACTAATGAACGCTCTGGATTCTTTGTCAATCGAGATAATAATGGTGGCCCTAATGCTGGAGAAGGTTCTTTAAAATTAGTGGACAACAATTTTAATTCAAAATTCTTACAACAAAGTTTTACAGGTGACTTGCAATGTACGTTGGAATTTGAAAATGCGCAAAAAATTGGAGCCTATACCCTAACTTCCGGGAATGATGCTAAAGATAGAGATCCGATAGAATGGAGATTGGAGGCTTCCAATGATGGCAATTCTTGGACAACGATCCATGAAGTCAGGGCTCATGATTTTCCAACACGTTTAATGACCAAACGTTTTGATATTGACGCTCCACAAGCATATAAAAAATATAGAATAAGTTTCTTGGCCATTACAAACGGAAGTTTATTCCAATTGACCGAGTGGCGTTTAGTTAGATTCCCATAACGTTAAAAAATTGTTATTATGAAAATTTATAAAATATTATTTTGGGTTTTTCTAAGTACTATAGGGTTATATTCTTGTAGTGATAAGGAAGAAGTGCCAGTGATTGTAGAGGAAGAACCAAAGCCTTCTGCTGGTTTTGAATTTGAATTGGTAGATCCGAATGATCCATTTACTTATAAATTCACGAACAAATCTACCAACTTTAAAGATGTTAGATGGAACTTTGCGGATGATAGTACATCATCAGAAGTTTCTCCTGTACATACATTTCTGAACACAGGTACCTTCAATGTGAAAATGGTAGTATTAAATGGAGATGGATATTGGGCTCAACGAGAAGAGACCATACGTATAAATCCATCTAATTTGATTAATGTGATAACTTCAGCAACTGGAGCAGGTAAATTAAAAATTAGTTACGAAACCAATATGACTGTAGGTAGCACTTCTTGGCAAGATGGTTATGCAAACTCTGCACCTGTCATTTCAACAGAAGATAATACCGAATTGACCTTTACTCCCGGAGCATTCAAAGAGATTAAATTGAATATTAAAACTCCTAAGGGATCAACTGCTTATTTAAATCTATTAGTAGCAGAATTAGGTATTATTAAAGATTTAACCAATGTAGATAATACCTTCACGATTTCTCATGAAAACGGAGGTGGACCTGATGGTGGTGAAGGATCTAAAAAATTAATCGATAATAATAACACGACTAAAGTATTCTTAGGAGGTGTTGGAAACAATTTATGGTGGAAATTTGAATATTTTGTTCCTCAAATTATCAATGGGTATAAAATGACCTCAGGAAATGATGCCCCAGAAAGAGATCCTAAAACATGGAAAATAGAAGGATCTGATGATGGTACAACCTGGACAATCGTGGATCAAAGAAGTAATGAAGAATGGACAGAGAGAAGACAATCCCGTACATTTATTTTTGAAAATAATACGCCATATAAGCATTATCGATTCTCCATGACGGAATTACGCTCAGGAACAAATTTTCAAATGTCAGAAGTCAGATTATTCCAAATACCGAAGTAATCTTACAATACGCCTAAAGAATGACAAGGAATTATTTTAAGGCAATACCGAATTGAAATAATTAGCCAGTTGAGATGACTGCCTAAAACCGATGATAATTCATTCGGTGACTGTTAGCGGCTGCAAGTATTTGCAGCCCTTTTTAAGTTAATGATGGTGATGATTCAAGTGCCCTAAAGGATGTCCTCCTCCCTATTCCTAGCAACAAATTTTGTTAAACCTTGTAATGAAAGAATAGCCTACCTACAAATAGATCATAAAAAAAAACCGTATGAAACTCATACGGTTTAATCATTCAATTTGAGAATAAATAAGATTAAGCTGTTTTTTCAGCGTTTAATGCCTTTGAAGCTTCTAAAGAAATAGCAGATTTATCAAAACGGATTTTAACTCCGTTACCAACATCTACTAAGAACGTTTTTTCACCTACTTCTACAATACGACCGTGAATACCAGCAGTAGTTACAACACGGGTGTTCACATCAATTTCTTCGATATATTTTTTGTGATCTTTTTGTTTTTTCATTTGAGGTCTTATCATGAAGAAGTAAAATACGACCACAATAAGAATCATAGGTAAAAATTGCATCAAGCCACTTCCTTGAGCTTGCAATAAAATAGTTGAAATCATTTTTATGTAATTTTAATAGTTTAATGTTATTAGATTACTTCTACTTCACCTTTCAATTGTACACTGACAATATTAGATTCCGCGTTTGAAGCAATGGTGATTATTTTTTGTTGATCACCTTTTTGTCCAGAGGTATTAAATTCTACAGCAATCTCACCAGTTTTTCCTGGTAATACCGGAGTAGTACTGTAAGAAGGTGTGGTACATCCACAACTTGCCGAAACTTGGGAGATAATAATCGGACTGTTGCCTGTATTCTCGAATGTAAATACATGTTTGATTACTTCGCCTTCTTTAACTTTTCCAAAATCATATTCAGACTCTTTAAAAGTCATAATACCTATACCATCAGAAGACTTAGAAGATGCTACATTTTCAGTTTCTTGCGATGCTTTAGAAGCATCAGTAGATTGATTACAGGATGTATAAACGAATGACAATGTCAAAAGACCTAAAAATAATTTTTTCATATGCTTAAGATTATGCTATTAAACCCCTACCCTCTTTTTTAATTCTTTTTTGAGCGATTAGGTCTGCTAATATTTTATCTAAAATTCCGTTAATAAAGGTACTACTTTTTAGCGTACTGAACGATTTCGAAAGTTCAATATATTCATTTATTGTAACTTTTACAGGAATTGTAGGGAAGTGAATCAATTCCGTGATTGCCATACGCATCAAAATATTATCCAATAAAGCAATACGATCAGATTCCCAGTTTTTAGTTTTCGCGGAGATTAGTTCTTGAAATTCCTTAGCGTGTTTTATACTACCTTTCAATAAATCAAGAATAAAATCCTTATCCTCAATCCAACTTGGTGTTAATTCAGCTAAATTATTTTTTGAAGGAACTTCACTAGAAAAGTTTTTGAATGTCTTGGCAATCATAGCCTGTAAGACTTCCTTATCTACTTGCCAATTAATAAAACGCTCCTCCAATGCTTGTTCAACATCAGGAGATTTTAAAATAATTTTCTTGAAGATATGTTTAATGATGTCTTTTTCGGCTGAAATAGAACGGTCTTCCAATTTTAAGTACTCCAAATAAGCTTCGGAATCTTTCAATTGAGCGAATATAGATCTGACGATTTCAGGATCGTAGCTCCAATCTACATTGTATTTCTTTACTTTTTCAAGGTAGGCTCTGTTTTGACGTAAAGATTCAATAAATGTATTGGTATTCAGTTTGGTGGAGGTATAGGATTTATCCTTTTCAGTAGGTATCCATTTGTTTGAGATGCCCTCCACATCGATTAATACATATTCTGCAACTTCATCCAATAGGTTAAGTGCCCAAATATACATTTCATCTACCTCTTCCACATTTTTCAGTAAACCTTTTTCAAAATTTACAATGACTTTGTCGTCTGACAAATTGTACGCATACAATACTTGCATGACTTTTACCCGTAGGTGTCTTCTGTTTAGCATAATTTATTGGTAAGAACGAGTATGAATAAAGAACGATATTATACTACTTATTTTAATTTTTTCATGTCTAGAATCCGCTTCTCTGCAATCTCTTTGGCTGCCTGATGCGTGGATATATTTTCTTCTTTAGCTTTTTGAATCACGTGTCTGGTCGCAGTATAAATATGTCTAACCAAATGGTCAGTACGCTCTGCTCCATAACCTTCTAGTTCAGAATAGCAACTTATTAAGGCTCCTGAATTGATTAAAAAATCTGGTGTATATAAAATATTATTTTCTTTTAAAAGTGCGGTAGTACGCTCTTCTTCGAGCAATTGATTGTTTGCAGAACCTGCGATAATTTTACATCTCATGCGGGCAACTGTATCAGGGTTTACAGTACCTCCAAGAGCACATGGTGCATACACATCAGCATCCAATTCAAAACTCGTAGAGTATGTAATTGGTTCTGCCTTATACTTAGCTGCAATTTTCATTTTACGCTCTTCTGTCATATCCGATACATACACACGTGCATTTTCAGCTCTTAATAAAGAAACCAAATGCTCCCCTACACTTCCAACACCTTGCACAGCGATTTTTCTACCAGCTAAATTTTCATCACCATATAGCTCTTTAATAGCAGCCTTAATACCGTAAAAAACACCCTTAGCTGCAAAGACGGTGGTATCTCCTGATCCATTTAAGGAAGTAGGTAAACCGGCTACATAATTAGTTTCTGCATGTATATGCTCTAAATCTTTTTGTGTAGTACCCACATCGATGGAAGCAATAAAATTACCATTCAAGCCTTCAATAAACCTTCCAAATCGACGCATTAACACTTCCGATTTTTCTGTTCTATTATTTCCAATTATAATAGCAGAACCTCCTCCTAAATTTAATCCAGCAAGAGAAGCTTTGTAGGTAATCGCTTTAGACAATCTCAAAGCATCTTCTATAGCTTCAACTTCGGAATTGTAAGGTAACATGCGAACACCTCCAATGGCAGGGCCTAACGTCGTATCATGTATAGCTACGATGGCTTTAAGTCCTACTTCTTTATCATTGCATACAAAAATATTTTGATGGTCTGAAATGCGCATCAAATCAAAGAGAGAGGAAGAATCATTAAACATAAAAAATACAAAATTTACAGCTACAAAATTAAGAAATTATTTAGTTCTATTCGTAGTTGACAAAAAATATTAATAATTGCTAAACTATTACAATCCTAAAAGGCTTGTCTGTCCAAATATTTAAAATTATACCTTACTTTTGTTTTGATGAAAGAACTGGCCTATCTCAATAAATTCTTCTATAAATATCGTTGGAAACTTATTCCTGGAGTATTATTTGTCATCATATCCAATTATTTCGGGATCTTACCAGCACAAGTTATTCGCGAAGCTTTTGATTTGGTGAAAGAAAACATCGATTTATATCGTTTATACGATGGATTTGAGCGTCAAGAAATTATCTATAGCCTGTTTGGTTATAGTTTGTTGTTCTTCGGTGCGGTGGTATTAGTTTTAGCATTGCTACGAGGTATCTTCCTCTTTATGATGAGACAAACGTTAATTTTAACCTCTAGACATATTGAATACGATCTAAAAAATGAAATCTACAATCATTACCAGCAATTAGATTTCGCATTCTATCGAAGAAATAACACGGGAGATTTAATGAATCGAGCAACCGAAGATGTTAATCAAGTTCGAAATTATTTAGGCCCTGCCATCATGTATGCAATTAATACAGTGGTATTATCCATCATGATTATTTACGCGATGTACAGTGTAAATGTGAAATTAGCTACCTATGCCTTATTGCCAATTCCCATCATTTCCATCATTATATTATTTGTAAATAAAGTTATTAACCGTAGAAGTGAAAGAATTCAACGGCAATTATCCCAATTATCATCCTTTGTGCAAGAAACTTTTTCAGGAATACGTGTCATCAAATCGTATAGCAGAGAGGAAGATAAAATTCACAATTTCAAAACAGAAAGCGATCATTATAAGTCCATCAATCTGAACTTAGTGAAAGTTCAAGCCATATTCTTTCCATTAATCATCTTTCTAGTCGGTTTTAGTACGATTATCACGGTGTATATTGGAGGTTTAGAGGTCAACAAGGGTAATATTACAGCTGGAAATATTGCAGAGTTCATCATTTATGTCAATCAATTAACATTCCCTGCAATGTCTTTAGCCTGGGTTACTTCTTTAATACAGCGGGCAGCAGCATCCCAAAAAAGAATAAATGAATTCCTTCAAACAAAATCGGATATCGTTGATGGATCTCAATCACCTACCTTGGAAGGGGACATTGAAGTTAAAAACATTTCCTTTACTTATCCTGATACGGGCATCAAAGCCATTGATAACATTAGTTTTACCATTCCTGTTGGAAAAACCTTAGCTATTATTGGAAAAACAGGATCAGGTAAATCAACCTTAGCTAATCTTCTTTTGCGAATGTACGATGTTGATCAAGGAATTATCAGCATAGATGGCCAGAATATTAAACAGATTAAATTAGAAAGCTTAAGGTCTCAAATCGGCTTTGTTCCCCAACAAGTGTTTCTTTTTTCGGATACCATTGCAAGAAATATTGCCTTTGGATTAGATCAAGTAAATATGGAGGAGGTTGAACAAGCCGCAAAAGATGCAGCTGTCTATGAGAATATCAAAGGTTTTGAGCATGGCTTTGAAACGCATATTGGCGAACGAGGTATCACCCTTTCTGGTGGTCAAAAACAACGGGTTTCTATTGCTCGTGCCCTTGTAAAAGATCCTAATATTCTAATTTTTGACGATTGTCTTTCTGCCGTTGACACGAAAACAGAAGAAGAAATTCTCCACAACCTAGGACGTATTATGCGCGGAAAAACATCAATAATAATAGCTCACCGAATTTCAACAATCAAGAATGCAGACCATATTTTGGTATTGGACGAAGGAAAAATTATCGAATCAGGTACTCACGAACAATTATTGGCCTACGGTAAGGAATATATGTCATTATATGAAAAGCAATTGCTTGAGGCTTAGAAAGTCTTGATTAGGTATAAAACATTCCATATTTCTGAAAAGAAACAAATACAGGTATGCTATTTTCTTGTCTATAAGTATATTTTTCAATCTTAACATATTTCTTGATAATCTATTTCATTAGGTGCAACTTTTCACAGAATAAGCCTATATTTTATAACTTTATCAATAATTCCAATTAAAATTTTTACTCCTATTGAACTTAATTAAGAAGTTTAATTTACTTCGGTGGTAATTTTTTAAATAATTCAATTAATAGATAAATAATATTACTATTTTAGGATTAATTATTCCAATAACCATATGAAATTTTTTATCCCCCTATTATTAACTTTATTTTGGAGCTCTTTTGGCTATGCTCAAGAGTCAACAATGCCGAAGATTGACATCAACATGTTTAACACTGATCATAGTTTAGTAGACACTTCTGCGAATGCCATCGTCCTATTTGAATTTGGTCGATCAGAATTAGAATACGTCGAAAGTGAAAGGCAGTTAATGGTATCCCATTTAAAGCATGTTCGTATTAAAATATTCAATAAAGATGAGGCAGATGATGCCAATATAGTGATTCCTTTATATAAATATGGTAATACCTTTGAATACTTGAGAGATTTAAAAGGAAAGACCCATAACCTGGAAAATGGAAAGATCATCACCACTGATCTCGAAAAAAGCGCCATATTTAATGAGAAAACATCAGAAAATGTAAATCTCACCAAATTCACCCTTCCCAACATTAAAAACAATTCCATCATAGAATTTAGTTATCGATTCTATACGCCCAATGTGCATAACTTCAAGAAATGGAACTTTCAATCGGATATTCCCAAAGTATATAGCGAGTATATCTCTGTGATCCCTTCTGTTTTTGAATATAATGTCAATTTAAAAGGACATTATCCTTTAAGCGACCAAAAGTCAGAAGTCCTTTCCAAAAACTTTGTATGGAATGGACAGCGCCAAGATTGTTCAAAAATGACTTACATCATGAAGGATATACCTGCATTTAAGGAAGAGGCATATATGCTTGCTCCTGTCAATTATATCTCTTCGATTAATTTTGAAATGCGCACGTATTACGATGTAAATGGTGGCTTTAAAAATTTCACCAAAAAATGGTCGGACATCGATTTGGAATTAATGTCTGACAAAGACTTTGGAGGTCAAATAAAAAATAAGTCAGCATTCAAGACGATCGTGCCAGAACTTATTAAATCTTCAACAAGTAAGTTAGATCAAGCTAAAGCTATATATTATTATATTCAGAAGAATATTGCTTGGAATGAATACTTAGGTAAATATTCTCAGTTTGGAATAAAAAAAGCCCTTGAGCAAAAAAAAGGTAATATAGCAGATATCAATTTCGGATTAATTGCTGCTCTTAGCGCGGCAGAAATAGAAGCCTATCCTATTTTAATCTCTACAAGAAATAACGGAATACCAAGCTACATCTATCCAGTCTTGTCTGATTTTAATGCGGTGTTGTGTTTAGCAAAAATAGATGGTAAGGATTATTTATTAGATGCTTCCAAATCGCTATTACCATTTGGTGAACTTTCCATATCGTCAATTAATGACCGTGGCCGTATTGTATATTCTAAAAGCAAGTCTGATTGGATCGATTTAATCAATACAGTACCTACAAAATCTATTTTCAATATCTTAGGAAAAATTGATGATCAAGGAATACTTAGTGGATCAATCCGCATTCAATTAAGCGGATTGGATGCGTATCAAAAAAGATCTGAAATTGAAGGCTATCCCTCAATTGAAGAGTATGAGGAAAACCTCATTGAGAAAACGACACATATTAAAATAAAATCCTATAAAAATGAAAATTTTGATCAGCTGGATAAAGACTTCGTTGAAACCTTAGAATTCGATTTAAATTTAAGAGATAACTTTAATGCGTCAAGAATTTTATTGAATCCCATCATATTTCGTAGAACCACTCAAAATCCATTTAATCTGGAAGAACGTAAATTTCATGTGGATTTAGGAGCTGCAAATTTTGAAACATATAATATCAATATTACTATTCCAGCAAACTATCATTTAGGATCAGGACCTAAAAACATGTCTTTAACTTTACCAGAATCCGCAGCTAAATTTACCTATAGAAATCTAATGGAGAACAATCAGTTGATGATTAAACTAGAAACAAATTTCAATAAAGCATTTTACTCTCCGGATGAATATTTTCATTTAAAAGAGCTTTTCTCCAGAATTATTCAACAACAAAATACTGACTACCAATTCTTAAAAAACAATGATTAATAAGTCTTTATTCCTAATATTTAGTTTCTTCCTGCTTATTCCAAAGAGCCATGGCCAATTGGATAGCAAATCCATACCAAAAAATTTAATAAGTCGTGCATCCGCAACTGTCAGAGATGAGAATAGATCCATTAGGATGAAATCTCCTACGGAAATGATAGAGACAGGAAATCGTGTTATAACCATTCATAATAAATCTGGAGATAATCATGGTGCCATTGAATTCTATTATAATAAGGCAAAACAAATCAAAACCATAAAGGGGGAAATCTTTGACGCTGATGGCAATTCGATTAAAAAGCTCAGCATGAAAGATTTTCAAGATCAAAGTGCCAGCTCAGAATCCAGTCTCTTTGATGACTATCGCGTTAAGATATATCAATATAACAGCACAAATTATCCTTATACAGTAAGTTATCAGTATGAAATTAAACATCATCAGAATTTAGTAATACCAATATGGAGACCCAATTTTTACCACGATGTATCCATAGAAAAAAGCACCTATAAAATCATCACTGCCCCTAATGAAGAATTACGCATCAATACAAAAAATTTAACTACAGAACAGTTAACAAATAGCGATGATAAACAGAAAACGCTGGAATGGAAGGTAGAAAATATCTCTGCAAACAGGTTAGAGGCCTTTAGCCCTAGTCGAGATAACTTATGTGTCTCGGTGGAAGCTGTGCCTAACACATTTCAATATTACAAAAATAAGGGACAATTCAACGACTGGAAATCTTTCGGCTTATGGATGAATGAAAACTTATTAAAGGATAAGCGAAAATTACCTGAATCTACAGTGGCTTTAGTGAAAGAAATGACGAAAGATTTAGCTACAGATCGAGAAAAAGCTAAAAAAATATACGAGTACTTGCAAAGTAAAACGAGGTACATCAGTATACAAATAGGTATTGGAGGCTTTGAGCCATTCCCAGCAGCTGATGTTGATCGTTTAGGTTATGGGGATTGTAAAGCATTGGTCAATTATATGCAAGCATTATTAGATGTGGTGAATATCCCCTCCTTTTATTGCGTAGTAGAAGCCGGACCTAGTAAAATTGATGTAGACCCTAATTTTGCTAATATTGTCGATGGTAATCATATTATTCTTTGTTTACCTTTTGAAAAGGACACTACCTGGTTGGAATGTACAAGTCAACAAATGCCATTCGGCTACCTTGGTGATTTCACAGATGATCGCCTAGTATTAGCCTGCACAGAAGAAGGTGGTAAAATATTGCGAACTAGCATATACTCCTTTGACAAAAACTTACAACATAGGCAAGCCAACTTAGCTCTTGACGAGAAAGGTAAACTATCTGGTAACCTGACAACCAAATTCTCCGGTACCCAATTCGAAAATCATTTTCAAAACTTTAATAAGAATAAAGATCAACAAATAAAAAACCTAAAAAAATGGTACAATATCAATCGAATAAATTTTAATGAAATCAGTTATACCTTGGATAATGAAACCGAACCCATCTTAACTGAAACCATTGAAATTGATGCAGAAGGATATGGCATTTTAAATGATCAAAACATGACTATCATAGCAAATGTTTTTAATAAGGCTCGATCGATTCCTGCAATTAATAATAGGCAGAATCCAATCGAAATCTATAGAGGCTATACAGATATTGATGAAATAGCCATCTCTCTACCAAAAAATCTTATTCCCTTAATCAAGCCGATGCATAAAAAACTGGAGGCACCTATGGGATCTATAGACTTTACTATTAAGATCGAAGACAATAAGATGATTTGTTATCGTAAACTTCAAATTAAAGAAGGAAAATACCCGGCAGAAGATTATGAAAAATTCAGTCATTTGATGTCGGAAACTTCATTTATGGATGGCACCAGATATAATTTACCTTTAGTAAATAATAAACAAAACTAATTGCTATATTTGGCTCCAGCAAACGGGGGATTAGCTCAGTTGGCTAGAGCGCTTGCCTGGCAGGCAAGAGGCCACCAGTTCGAATCTGGTATTCTCCACAACTATAAGAGTCAAGTTAGGATACAACCTATTACTTGACTCTTTTTTTGTAATCTCAAATTTAATTTCCTTCACCCTATCCTTGGATCACTTATATATCTTAGATCAAAATCTAAAAACTTCTATATAAAAAAAAAACGCCTCCCAAATTGGAAGGCGTTATTTTTATAATATTTTTTAAACCTTAGTTTTGCTCAGCAGGTAATACTGAAACATAAGATTTGTTGTTTGCTTTTTTACGGAAAACTACTGTTCCATCAACTAAAGCATATAAGGTATGATCTTTACCGATTCCAACATTAGCCTCTGGGTTATGTTGAGTACCGCGTTGGCGAACGATGATGTTACCAGCAATCGCTTGTTGACCACCAAAAATCTTAATACCTAATCTCTTACTATGTGACTCACGGCCGTTCTTGGAACTACCCGCACCTTTTTTGTGTGCCATTTCTTTATTCTAATTTATGACTTGCGTCAGATTAAAAATTCGATTATAAACTGATACCAGTGATCTGGATTTTAGTGAATTGTTGACGGTGACCGTTTTTCTTTTTGTAGCCTTTACGACGTTTTTTCTTGAAAACGATAACTTTTTCACCTTTCAAATGTGACAAAATAGTAGCTGAAACTTTAGCACCTGAGATACTTGGAGTACCTACAGTAAACTTACCACCGTCTTCTGCTAACAATACATTGTCAAATTCAATACTAGCGCCTTCGTCTCCTTGTAAACGGTGTACAAAAAGATATTGGTCTTTTGCAACCTTAAATTGCTGTCCTGCTATATTTACTATTGCGTACATTGTTATAAATAAATTTGTTAATATTTTATGAGTTGCAAAGATAAAAGTAAATTTTCACTTCTACAATTATTTTTTACTTTTAATTACAGTCCCTCAAACCTCATTTTAGCACCCCTATTCCATTTTTCGATCAATTTATCAAAAGTAGCATAGCAATTAAAGGTCTATCTTATATAATGCAAAAACTCCCATTCGCTAGGAATGGGAGTTTTTGCATTATATAATTGGATCACTTTATCCAACGATTTCTTGAATTTCACTCATTATTTTCTGTGCAATAGCCTCTGCCGCTTCAGGGCTATGACCTTCCGAATAAATACGAATAATTGGCTCTGTATTAGACTTCCTCAAATGTACCCATTCATGTTCAAAATCAATTTTTAATCCATCGATGGTACTGTGATTTTCATGGGCATATTTTTCTTGCATTTTTTGCAATAAATCATCTATATCAAGTTCTGGAGTTAACGTAATTTTATTTTTTGACATAAAATACTGCGGAAGCTCAGCACGATAGGCAGATGCCGATTTACCCAACTGAGCTAAATGAGTCAAAAACAAAGCTACACCAACTAAAGCATCTCTTCCATAATGCGAAGCAGGATAAATCACCCCACCATTACCTTCTCCACCTATTACCGCATCAACCTCTTTCATTTTTGTCACCACATTCACCTCTCCTACTGCTGCTGCAAAATATTGTCCTCCATGTTTTTCAGTTACATCCCTCAAAGCACGTGTAGAAGAAAGGTTAGAAACTGTATTTCCTTTTTTATGACCTAAGATAAAATCCGATACTGCCACTAAGGTATATTCTTCTCCAAACAACTCGCCGTCTTCCATCATAAATACTAAACGATCGACATCAGGATCTACCGCAATACCCAAATCAGCCTGATGATCCAAAACAGCTTTCGACAAGTCAGTTAAATGCTCTTTTAAAGGTTCAGGATTATGTGGGAACAATCCATTAGGTTCGCAGTGAATCTTATATATCGTTTCAACTCCCAAAGCCTTCAATAATGCTGGAATAAACGTACCACCTGTACTATTAACCGCATCTACTGCAATTTTAAAATTTGCTTTCCTTATAGCATCTACATCCACAAATTCCAAGGCTAGAACGTCCTCGATATGTTTATCAATAAAACTACTATCCGTAGTTACAGTTCCTAATTCCTCAACCGAAGCAAAGTCAAAATCCAAACGTTCTCCTAATTCAAGAACCTCTTTACCTTTTTCATCGTCTATAAATTCTCCCTTCGAGTTCAATAATTTTAAGGCATTCCATTGTCCTGGATTATGAGAGGCAGTTAATATAATCCCCCCTGCAGCACCAATTTTTGGAACAGCAATTTCGACCGTTGGTGTCGTAGAAAGACCTAAATCAATGACATCTAATCCGATGCTTTGCAAAGTTCCAATAACTAAATTGGAAACCATCTCTCCCGAAACCCTTGCATCGCGTCCTAGTACAATTTTCTTGTTTTCTGAATCCTTGGAAATTATTTTCCCGTAAGCTGCTGTAAATTTAACAATGTCTACAGGAGTCAAATTATCCCCTGGCTTTCCGCCAATAGTTCCTCTAATTCCTGAAATAGATTTGATTAATGCCATAGTAAAAAGTTTATCGGCGGTAAATTTAAAGGAATTCTATAATTATTAAACATTTTTATTCTTTTTTTAAATTATTTATCTACTTTTGTTGCAACAAAGTTTCGTTTGTAATTATAAGATAGGTATTGCATTTTTTTTATAGATTTGGTTTTAAGTTTGAACCTATCTATTTAGAATTTTAATATGTTAGATAAAATTATCCAATTCGATCAAGATTTTTTTCTCGCCATCAACCAAGGCTTAAGCAATCCTATTTTTGATTGGTTACTTCCTATCCTAAGAAATCCTTACACCTGGTCTCCATTATATTTATTCTTAATCATTTTTTTCATCAAGCATTATGGAAAAACAGGAGTACTTATTGTCGCTTGTACCTTAGCTACCTTTGGTATATCCGACGCGACCTCTTCCCATGTCATCAAGAAATCCATTAAACGAGTTAGGCCATGCAATGATGTCGTCTTTAAAGAACAGATTACATTAAGAGCACGTTGTGGATCAGGATATAGTTTTACCTCTTCCCATGCCACCAACCACTTTGCCATGGCACTTTTCTGGATTGTATTATTCCGTCGCAAATGGAAGCATACTACATGGCTATGCTTACTATGGGCTTTTTCTATATCCTTTTCTCAAATCTATGTGGGTGTTCATTATCCTTTCGATATACTCTCTGGTGCGATACTGGGAGCACTCATTGGCTTAGGAACAGGATATCTTTTTCAGCGATTCTATCCTAAGTTTTTCAAACCAAAACTAATTAATCCTTCAACAGTTTCATGAGCAGCACATTAATTGTCTCCATTTTATTCTTTTCCGCTTTATTAAGTGGTATCGCTGTTTTCTTTGTCAAAAGAGACAATACGCAATTATTAAAATTAATTCTGTCCTTTAGTGGCGCCTATTTATTTGCAATCACTGTATTGCACTTAATACCTGAAGTTTATCATAGTCAAGCTACCTCTGGTCAAGTTATTGGTCTTTATATTCTGGGGGGATTTTTATTTCAATTAGTTTTGGAACATTTTTCTCAAGGTATTGAACATGGTCATATCCATCAGGATGGTCATGAAGGTCATAAACATGCCTTCCCTATTGCGATTCTAATCAGTTTGTGTTTACATGCATTTTTAGAAGGTTTTCCATTAGCTTCCGGACATCGTAACGAGCTGGTTTTTGGTATTGCTATTCACCATATCCCTGCCTCATTCGCATTGGGAAGTTTACTGATAAACACCAAATTAACAAAAAAATCAATAAGTCTTTTCATTGCTGTATTTGCAGCTATGACTCCGCTAGGATTCTTAACGAGTAAAGGAATAAGTGCTGGTGAAATTGGTAATGTTGCTCAATACTTTGATAAAATAATGGCCGTTGTAATCGGTATATTCTTACACATTTCCACCACCATTTTATTTGAATCTGGATCAGCTGATCATCATACTTTTAATAAGAAAAAGATGCTTGCCGTATTATGTGGTGTATTAGTTTCATTGGCTAACTTCTTGTTTGACGGTCATGACCATAGTCATCATCACCCGCAAAGCCCCGAGCCTAAAACCCAAGAACATCAACATGATCATAGCGAACATAATCACGATCATGACCATAATCATGTTCATTAAATTCGGTTAGCAAATTTTCTTTGATTGTTCGAATTTGATTCAGGTGTTCACATTCAGGTTAACCATCATCCAAACTAACACGAGAAGATAATACATCCTCTAACGTCTAGTAATCCTTGTAGTTGGTTTATTTCCCAGCTTCTAAGCACGTAATGAATTCTAATCTGCTTGATCGAACCATCCTACTTTTCGCAAAAAAGGGTTGCTTGCGGCATGCTATGCTGCTTTATGCTCATTGCTTAATTTTTCATTCGACGGTTACTTCCTTAGTGACCAGCATCTCAAAAAAACCTGAATCCCTTACCCAAAAATAGCAACATGAAACTAATAAACATCATCATGATGGTATTTATGATGATGTTTATTAGCTAACAAGTTAATCTTCCATGGTTCCTCGAAACTTATCTAGGAGTTCACTTAAATGCAAACAATCTTCCGAACTGATGCTAGACTGTAATACATCTTCTAACATCATATCCTGTTCAATTTCACTTAAAAGCTGTAGACCCTTTTCGGTGATTAATAGATCAACTGCACGCTTATCTTCATGATTTTTCTCTCTTGAAGCTAAACCTTTACTGACTATCCGGTCCACCAATCGACTAATATCAGGGGTTTTTGTCAACAAACGCTCTTTTAACAGATTGTTCGTGACTGGACTTGGAAATTGACCTCTAAGTATCCTTAATACATTAAATTGTTGCAACGTCAGTTGCTTTGCTCCAGCGCGCTTTTCAAGCATTACATTCAACCAATTACTCGTATAAATAACATTAATTGTGACGCGATGCCAAGGGTTAGCGAATTGCTTCACTTTAACCAGTTCTTCAATCTTTGGCATAATCTTAATAATACATTAGTGTGACTTAATTTGCAATTTAAAAGATTTTAATTATATATCTTTGCGATTAATCTTTTTTTTTGAAATAGAAAAATATTTGTAGCCAAATGCAGTATAGTATTAATCTCGACCAACTTAAAATCGGTGAAATTGTTAAAATTAATGAGATTCTATCCGAAGAAATCCCAGCCAAATTTTTTGAACTTGGATTTTATCCTGGATCTATTGTAGAAGTAAAACATAAGGCTCCATTCAATGGTCCGATCTGTTTAAATATTCTTGAAAGTAACTCGTTAATTGCAATTCGTAAATCAGAGGCTAAGCTTATAAAGGCTGAATACATCAAATGAAAAAACCAACTATTATCCTTCTAGGGAATCCTAATGTAGGCAAGACTTCCTTATTCAACAGATTAACTAAACTGAACCAAAAAGTAGGTAACTACCCTGGTATTACAGTGGAAAAACGTGAAGGAACGTTAACTGCCAATCAAAAATCTTATCACATCGTCGATTTACCCGGCACATATACTTTATTTCCAAACTCGTTAGATGAAGAAATTGTATTTAATATTTTAAGTGATAAATCCAACGAACTATATCCTGATTTAACCATCGTTGTCGCTGAACCAGCGAGTATTAAACGATCTATTATACTTTATCAACAAGCTAGAGAATTGGGATTACCAGCCATCTTCGTTATTAACATGATGGATGAGATTGATAGCAAAGGAATTGAAATCGATGAAAATCAATTATCCAGTTTTCTAAAAACTAAAATTTATAAAACAAACGCTCGTACAGGTAAAGGCCTTAAAGAATTAATAGCAGCCTTGGATGAAAAACCTCCCGGTTATTTTAACAGCCTGACTATTCCTTCCAACTACCAAGAACCTTTAGAGGAAGCGAAAAAATTATTCCCTTTAGAAACGGAATACTTGACTTGGCAATACTTGGCACAGGAAAATGTTCAAATTCTTCCAAAAGACAAACAACAAGCCTTAGTTGAAATCCGAAATAAATACAAAATACACAGCTATGAAATGCAGAAAGAGGAATCATTGATTCGCAATGAATCCGTTTCCGCTGCATTAAATCAAATCATTCAGAAAAAAACAAACAAAAATTCTAACAATACCAATTCCATTGATAAGATTCTTTTACATCCAATAATTGGTTATGTCATCTTCTTTGGTTTGTTATTTCTAATTTTCCAAGCCATATTCTCATGGTCTGGACCTTTGATGGACTACATAGATGGGTTGTTTGCAGATATTACTGCGTATTTAGATTCCGCACTCCCCGATGGCCCACTTTCTTCCTTATTTATTTATGGAATCGTGGCTGGTATTGGTGGTATTGTGATCTTTATTCCACAAATCGTCATTCTATTTTTATTCCTATCCATTATGGAAGAAACTGGCTATATGAGCCGCGTAGTTTTCTTAATGGATCGTTGGTTAAAACCTTTCGGCTTAAATGGAAAATCCGTCATTCCTTTAATGTCTGGAGCAGCTTGCGCTATTCCGGCAGTCATGGCGGCAAGAAATATTGAAAATCCTAAAGAACGTTTGCTGACCATGTTGGTAACGCCATTTATGACTTGTTCTGCCCGATTACCTATTTACATCGTGATTATCGCACTTATTATTCCTGAAGACAAAATCCTTGGATTTAACATGCAAGGAATTGCCTTATTTGTCATGTACATATTAGGAATTGTGGGGGCCTTATTATCCTCCCTAATTTTAAACAAAGTCATCAAAAGTGTTCGATCCTCGTTTTTAATTTTTGAACTTCCTACCTATAAATCTCCTGATTGGAAAAATGTAATCACCAATGTATGGGATAAAGCATCAGGATTTTTAATTGATGCCGGTAAAATCATTTTGATGATTTCCATTATTCTTTGGGTTTTAGGAAACTTCGGCCCAAATAATAAATTCTACGATGCTCAAGAAATCGTAGAACAGCAAAATCCTAATTTAACGGAAGATGATTTAGCACAGGAAGTTGCTTCCTACCAGCTTGAACATTCTTTTCTTGGTTATATCGGAATGGGTATAGAACCTTTTGTTAAACCTCTTGGATACGATTGGAAAATGGGTATAGGATTAATTTCTTCCTTTGCAGCGCGTGAAGTATTTGTTGGTACCATGGCTGTGGTCTATAGTTTAGGAGATGAAGTTGATTTAGACGATGATGGTCAAAAGAACACCCTACTTTCTAAGATGAAGTCTGAAATAAATGCAAATACAGGTAAGCCGGCTTATAATTTTGCCTCAGGTATTTCGTTATTATTGTTTTATGCCTTCGCAATGCAATGTATGGCAACCATTGCTGTGGTCAAAAAAGAAACTGATTCTTGGAAATGGACCGCTATTCAAACAGCATTTATGACTGGTTTAGCTTATATTGCTGCATTAATAGCTTATCAATTACTTAAATAAGTATACAAATGAGTTTAATCATACAATACATCATCATATTTGCACTATTTATTTGGGCATGTTATGTCGTGTTTAAACCATTTTTTAAAAGAAAAAAGGATCAAGCGGGTTGTGGAAAAGGCTGTGGCTGTGCTATTGATCCCGCAGATAAAAAATAAACAAAATAATATTTTGTTAAAAATAGGCTTTATTCAAAGCCTATTTTTTTTGTTTTATAAAAAAACAAGAAAGAAATTTTACATTTCCTTAATATTTTTTTAAAAATTTAAAACATGAATTATCACAATTCATAGTATTATTGACGTTATTCATAGTAGGATTTTTTCCTAATAGAATTAAGTTTACTATTATTTAGAATTATTACAAATAAGAGCAATGAAATTATTTATTAACCCGAAATTAGTATGCTGTTTTACACTCAGTTTCATCCTGATATCATCTTGTAAAAAGGAAAAAGTCAGCAGTCCCCCAGTTGACAATCTTAAAAATGAAATCGTCATCAAAAACTTAAAAGCTGATTATTCCAGTAAGCCATATTTCAAATTTAGCACAGGAGAGGTTGTGACCAATCCCAAAGATGACAATTGGGATATTTGCTTTGAGCATGCTCAATTAAAAATCAACGGTGGAAATATGGGTAATCCTATTCGCTATGGGCAAGCCAAAGGTATTATTGTCCACAGCCCATACCAAAGTATTAAAGAAGTTCCGAATTTAAGTGGTTTGCTACAAGACAATGGAAAAACAGATTTTGCTTTAGGCTACCGTAGTGGTGGAAAATCATGGTACTATACCGATGAGAATATGAATTACCTCCCCTATCCCGAAAAAACCATCTTCATGGAAACTGCCGATCAAAAAGCGTTTATAAAACTCCAAATTTTAAGCTTTTATAGGGACATGCCTAACATCAAAGGCGAAAACTATGAAACATTAGCAAGCGTTGCAGCCTATTATATCTTTCGTTACCAATACATTCAAAAAGGAGAACGCTTTCATTAACCATTCTTAATTAATTCATATCATGTACAACATTAGTTTTAAAGGATATTTTATCCTCATGGGATTGCTTTTGCTTCTATTTTCTAACTGCAGGAAAGAAGAATCTCCTTTTGGAAAATATAAAAACCAGCAAAAAGTCAATTCCCATTACGACGAAACACTTATCGTGTATTTTAAAGACAAGAAAACCAATGAATATCAACTTGACAAACCCAAGCAATATTTAAGTCAACGTGCCCTGGCAAGGAGAAAAAACCAACAAATCAACATAGACTCTACGGATTTACCTGTTTCTTCCAATTACTTGAGTCAACTAGTCAATTCAACCAAGGGAAAAATTCTACAAACCTCCAAATGGTTAAATTATGCAGTTATTCAACTACCCGAAGGATTTCAAGAGTACAAAGCTATCGAACAATTAAATTTTGTTATTAAAACCAAAAAATTAGGTGTCCATATAGCATTTGAAGAACCTATTTTCTCCATTTCCGACAACACAAATGCAATAAAGCCCTTCGGAAATAGCCAGCAATTAGAAAGTCTATTGGTAAATGAGCGTCAATATGGAAATACCTTAAGGTTATTAAATCAATACCAAGCTCGTGTGTTGCATCAAAACAATTACTTCGGAAAGGATAAAGCGACCTATTGGTCAAAGATCTTAACAACGGAACATTCATTATTGGTCAACCAAACAGCAACGCTATTTCTATTTACTTCAGTTTATCTCAACAAAAGAAAGTTACTATTCAAGAGGATTGGGATATCGTATTTGCAGGCCCTTCCAATACACAAATCACATCCAACAGTAAAAATGACGTTTGGTTAGATGTTAAAAATTTAGAATATGAAAAAGTAACAAGCAAACCTACTCTAGCCTTCAATAGCAATCAAACTGGAAATTTTGCAAACAATGAAAATGGTTGGTACAGCTATGATATGAACCGACATATTGTGGAACCCGTGAAAGGCAGAACCATTTTCATTAAAAATAAACAAGGAATCGTCTATAAATTAAAAATGATTAGCATATACTTAGGAGCACCCGAATTTCCAAGTCCGGATGATCAGGCAACCTATTTAACTTTTAAATATGCAAGATTGAATTAAATCCTCCATTTCAAAAGCTTTTTCTCCACATCCTTTTCAATAAAATCAATAATTCAATAAATTCTAACTTAAGTTTTCTTATTTTCGACTTTTAGTGAACGTGGAAATTAAATAAATATCCAAACTGCTTTCAAAAAATATCCTATTGTTTCCGAAAGCATTTAACCTTTTTTATTGTGCAAGAAAATAAAGAAAAAGAATTAAAGAGAGGCCTTAGCAATCGTCATATTCAACTCATTGCTTTAGGTGGAGCTATAGGTACAGGTTTATTTCTAGGGGTTGGTCAAGCAGCCATTTTAGCTGGTCCATCCGTTATTTTAGGCTATGCTATTGCAGGATTAGTTGCCTTTTTTATTATGAGGCAATTAGGTGAGATGGTGGTGGAAGAACCTATTTCAGGCAGCTTCTCCTCCTTTGCTAATAAATACTGGGGTCCTTTTGCTGGATACTCTTCCGGTTGGAATTATTGGATATTATATATTCTGGTTAGTATGGCAGAACTTACTGCTATAGGTAAATACGTGCAATTTTGGTGGCCTGAAATACCTTTATGGGTATCTACCCTATTCTTCTTTGCAGTCATCAATGTGATCAATTTAGCGTCTGTAAAAGTATACGGAGAAACAGAATTCTGGTTTTCCATTATCAAAGTAGTGGCTATTATTGCCATGATCATTTTTGGCACCTATTTACTTTTATCCGGAAATGGTGGAGAGCGTGCTTCCGTATCCAATCTATATAATGATGGCGGGTTTCTACCCCATGGTTGGTTAAGTGGAAATGCAGACATCGGATACTCCGGTTTGCTCGCAGCACTGGTCATTATCATGTTTTCCTTTGGTGGATTGGAACTTGTGGGTATTACTGCTGCTGAAGCTGAAAATCCCGAAAAAAACATCCCGAAAGCCACCAACCAAGTGTTATGGCGTATTTTGGTGTTTTATGTTGGAGCCTTATTTATTCTTTTTGCTTTAATGCCTTGGCGTTCCATTACAGCCGATACAAGCCCTTTTGTTGAAGTATTTGCCACATTAAAGGGTTTTGAATTTGAACTTTTCGGAAAAACCTTTTATTTCACCAGTATCATTGCTAATGTATTGAACATTATCGTGCTCACCGCAGCTCTTTCCGTTTACAACAGTTGTGTATACAGTAATTCAAGAATGTTATACGGATTAGCAGAACAAGGAAATGCACCTAGATTCCTAAAAAAATTAAATAAAAATCATTCTCCAGTTGCGGCCATTTTAGTATCTGCGGCAATAGTAGCTATTACAGTTATCATTAATAAATTGATTCCAAAAGAAGCACTCGGAATTCTCATGTCTTTGGTGGTTTCGGCACTCATCATAAACTGGATTATGATCACCTTAACCCACATGTTCTTTAGGAAACAAAAGGATAAAGAAAAAATAAAAACAAAGTTCCCAACCATTTTTTACCCAATCAGCAATTACTTTAGCCTACTCTTTTTAACGGCGGTATTGGTGATGATGTGGTTTACAGGATTAAAAATTTCAGTGGAACTCATACCGGCATGGCTACTATTATTATGGATAAGCTATTTATTAGTAAAGAGAAATAAAGCTAAAAATAAACTTAACTAATAATCGATGATGAAGAATAAACAAATCAAAAGCAACAATAATCTAATTATTCACTTCTTTTTCCTTTGTTTATTCTTTCTTCATTTAGCAAGTATTTATAAGGATTGGGCTAGCATTCAAATGTTAACTAAACCTTTAATATGCCTGAGCTTATTAATTTCTCTAGCAACTTCTAAAAATTTAAATACCAATTACCAGAAACTCATTGCTATAGGTTTATTTTTCGGATTATTAGGCGATGTATTTCTAATGTTTAAAGACCTATTCATCCTAGGATTAATAGCCTTTCTACTGGGACATGTTTGTTATATTCTTGCCTTTTTGATTCAAAAAAGCAAGAATAGTATACTTAAAGACATTCCTTCTATAATTTTACTTGTACTGCTCCTCACCTATTCCTATTATTTTTATACCGTATTATCTCCTAGTCTGGGTAGTTTAAAGATTCCTGTTATCATTTATATTATAGGTATTTCAAGCATGTGCTATTTCGCTTTTCAAAGAAGTGTAAAGCGTTCAACCATAAATTTTCTATTGGGCTTTCTGGGCTCCCTGCTATTTATAATTTCAGACAGTGTTTTAGCATTGAACAAATTCGTTGCTTATATTCCTTCATCAGGATTAGTCATCATGAGCACCTACATGCTCGCTCAATATTTCATCTTTTCCACTGCCCTATTCAAGACAACAAGTGTTCCTCCTTCTAAATAAGACATTATTCTTTTTTAGGTTTAGTTTAATGTCTACTTCTTCATCGCGTCAATCCGCTTCATCTACTTTTTGCATAATAACTTTCAAGGACACCAAATTATTCCTTAGAAAATTGTAATCTTCCTTCATTTGAATTTTCACAGTTCTAGGAATTCTACTTCTGTCTACGATGTATTTTAATCGGATCTGAAAGGGATCTCCACCGCACTTTTTCAAGCCATTTCCATAGGAGGTTCGAAGGAGATCCGAAGAAGATCCTTATAACCACAAGATTTGTCCATAGCGAAGAGTGCAGATAAACTAAAAAAATATTCAATTAAAATTTAATTGACCATGCAATAATGATTCGACTTTTGATTAATCAAAACACAAAAAAAAGAAGATTGAACCAGTTGGCCCAATCTTCCTAATACAAGTTGATATGAGATAATTGAAATTTTCTAAATCACTACTTCAGTTTTAGATTTTTCATAACTTTCGTTATGCACGGCTGCGACAGCACGTCCTGAAGGATCGTTTAAGTTTTGGAAAGAAGCATCCCAAGCCAGTGCTTCAGGTGTACTACACGCTACCGATTTAACAGATGGCACCGTTAAAGCAGCAGTATCTGAAGGAAAATGAGTTTCAAAAATACTTCTATATAAAAATTCTTCTTTATTTTTAGGGGTATTGATTGGATAACGTTCAGCAGCTGCAGCAAATTCAGCATCGCTTACTTTCTCTTCTGCTTGCGCTTTTAACGTATCAATCCAAGAATATCCTACACCATCTGAAAATTGTTCTTTTTGTCTCCAAGCAATACTTTCAGGTAAATAATCTTCAAAAGCCTTACGCACGACCCATTTTTCCATTTTACCATCTTTAATCATTTTATCTGCTGGATTGATCGTCATGGCAATATCCATAAATTCTTTATCTAAAAATGGAACACGGCCTTCAACACCCCATGCTGCTAATGATTTATTAGCACGTAGACAATCGTATAAATATAGTTTCTTTAGTTTACGAACTGTTTCTTCATGAAATTCCTGAGCATTGGGAGCTTTGTGGAAATAAAGATAACCTCCAAACAATTCGTCAGAACCTTCCCCAGACAATACCATTTTAATACCCATAGATTTGATCACTCGGGCCAATAGGTACATCGGAGTTGAAGCCCTAATGGTCGTCACATCATAGGTTTCCAAATGGTAAATAACGTCACGGATAGCATCTAAACCTTCTTGAATGGTGAAGTTTACTTCATGGTGAATAGTTCCGATATGATCAGCTGCTTTTTGAGCAGCAATTAAATCTGGTGACCCCTGTAACCCAACCGCAAAAGAATGTAATTGCGGATACCAAGCTTCCTCCTCACTTTGAGATTCAATACGTTTAGATGCAAATTTCTTGGTAATGGCAGCAATAACAGAAGAATCTAAACCGCCGGATAATAATACGCCGTAAGGTACATCCGACATCAATTGATGATATACCGCATCTTCTAATCCTTTTCTTAATTTGGCAATATCTGTTACATTATCTTTTACAGAATCATACGATTCCCAATCGCGCACATACCATTTCTTTGGTTCTAAACTTTCCTTACTATATAAGTAATGTCCTGGAGGGAATTGCTCAATATGATCACAGTAACCCTCTAAAGACTTTAATTCAGATGCAATAAATAATTGACCAGCAGCATCGGTTCCTTTATATAATGGAATAATTCCCATGTGGTCTCTTGCCACAAAAAACGAATCATCTCTTCCATCGTATAATGCGAATCCAAAAATACCGTTTAAATCTTCAACAAAAGATACACCTTTCTCCAAATACAACGCTAAAATAACCTCGGAATCGGATAAAGTAGAAAATTGATAATTAGGTAATGAATTTCTTAATTCTTGATGATTATAGATTTCGCCATTAACAGCCAATACCACTTGGCCATCAGGGCTATATAAGGGTTGACTTCCTGATTTTGGATCAACAATAGCTAATCGCTCGTGCGCTAAAATAGCACGATCAGAGCTGTAAATTCCAGACCAATCTGGTCCTCTATGTCTAATACGTTTCGACATTTCTAAGACTTGCGGTCTTAATTCTTGAACGGGTTGCTTAATATCAAATGCACCAACAATTCCACACATATTATTTCAATTTTATCTTTTAAAACTTGTTTTTGTTTATCAACTCAACAAAGGAAAGAATAAAATAATTAAATTCATAATGTTTTTTCAATTTTATTGAAATATTAATATTTTTTTATGATATATATTAAATAATTAACATCAATATAAGCTATTCATTGAAAATAAAAATTCAACACAAATAAAAAACCTTTCCATTTCAATAAGTTGCTTGATCTAAAAAAAAGGCTGTAAAGCATGATTTCATAGTCCTATCTCCTATTTTTATGATTTATTCTTAAAATATTGAACTAGATGAGAACATAAAAAAAACCTTACTACAAGAACTAGTAAGGTTTATATATTTTTAAAAAAATGAATTAATGTATCAAGATTTAATTCATTTGCATAGACATATTATATTATACCATGCAAAGATCCACCTTTAGAAGCTAATTGATCCACTCTTTTCTCAACTTGAACATCTTTGATTAAATCTGGTGCATGATGTGGTTTTGCACGGGCATCAATAATTAGTGGCCCATGGCATCCCCAGTGTTTAAAAGTTGTAAAACTACGGATTCCGTAAATATCGTGTGATGGATTACTCCTTGTAAAGGTTGTCCAAACAAAGTTATTAACATTTTCAGCAACAAATCCCGCATCATCTGCCAACACGATTAATTGAATACCAGACCAATCTGCATCTTTGGCCGACTCTGTCCATTGTTCCAAAATTTGAACTTCTTCGGTATAATTGCTAAATGGAGTTCCTTCAAGGACTATGACGCCAGGTAATGCCAGCTTAGCCTTATTAAAAGGTCTAGGCAATTCTAATGAATTTGGAATTTCAGTACACAATACTTTTTTAGGTTTTCCTACCGCAGCTAGCGTAACTTTAGAACCTGTATTTAAACCATCTCCGGTATAATCTAAGGTATCAATGGATGTATTGGTGATAAAATGCACATCTCTTGTAAAATCAATGCGCTCCAATATATGTGTTAAAAATCCAACAATATCGTGAATGTCCAGTTGAGGATTGTCCTGGTAATTGGATATAAATAGATACTTCGCTAAGCTTAATTGATTGGTTCCCAAAATTTGGTTTGCGATCGTTAATAATTCTTGAGGTCTTTCCACCTCTTGGTACGGAGTATATCGCTCACTTCCTATAGCAAATAATAAAGGATGTACTCCTGCAGGGTCAACAGCATGAACGGCATGCAATCCGGCAATTTGTTGAGGAATAGCGTTTCCTGTTATTTCATGAATCAAGGCACCGAAACTAGTATCTTCTTGAGGAGGACGTCCCACCACCGTAAAAGACCAAATTGGGTCTTTACGATGATAAACCTTATGTACTTTCATTAAAGGAAAAGGATGTACCAAAGAGTAATAACCTATATGATCACCAAATGGACCTTCCGGTTTATTCTCATTAGGGTAGACCGTACCTGTAATGACAAAGTCTGCATCAGCAGATATACAAAAACCTTCTTCATCATAAAAGTATCTAAATCGACGATTCGCCAAGGTACCAGCAAAAATCATTTCGGAAAGGCCTTCTGGCAAAGGCATAACCGCAGATAAGGGATGAGATGGAGGACCACCAACAAAAATACTCACCTTCAAAGGTTTGCCTAATTGATTTGCTTTGGTCTGATGTACACCAATACCTCGATGCAGTTGGTAATGCAAACCTACTTCCTGATCTTGAATATAATCATTCCCAGAGAGTTGAATTCGATACATTCCCAAATTAGCATTCATAATCCCAGGTTTTTGAATATCTTCAGAATATACCTGAGGCATTGTTACAAATGCGCCACCATCCATAGGCCAATTTACAATTTGTGGTAACTCACTAATTTTAGTCAATCCGTATTGAATGGGCGCTCCAGCTTGTTTCTTCCAAGGTAATGCGCCGAGAGCCACCATGGAAGAACCTACATACTGAAAAGGATTTTTCAGTACAGACATGGGATTCATTTTGATATCTACAAGTTTCTTTACGTGATCTAAAGTATCTCGAAACATAAACTTAGAGCGATCTAGCGTTCCGAATAAATTCGAAACGGCAGGAAATTTCGATCCTTTAATTCGTTCAAAATATAAGGCAGGCCCTTGTGCATCATAAACACGCATATGAATAGCTGCCATTTCTAAATAAGGATCTACTTCTTCTTTTATTCGAATAAGATGTCCATGTTTCTCTAAATCATTTACACAGTCTCGTAAACTTTTATAACCCATATCGCAAATATCTATACTTGCAAATGTAGTCTAAACAGGGGATAAATTAAAGAATAATGCTTATTGATCGGATTTGATGACTTGATCTAAAGGGGTAAAAGAAAACAAAACAATATTTTTCCAACTCGAATTATCAATAGGATACTCCATTTTCATCAATCGGTTGAATTCTATTACATCTTCTTGGTTAATGTGGTACATTTTTTTATAAAATAACCGCATTAAAAAGGAGGGCATTCTAAAGCTTTTAACCTTGGTATCTGGATAAAGTTGTTTCTTGTAGAGACGATACATTTCTTGAATTGTCAATACATGAGCGCCACCAATTTCTATAATTTGATTTTTAAAATTCGAATGCCAGTCCACATTGCAAATCCAGCGCAATAAATCCAGTGCATAAATAGGACTGAATTTTACATTAGCGATATCCCCATCATAGGCTAGATATTTGCCATGAAACATTTGTCGCATGTATTTATCCAAAACACTTCCTTTACCTATCGCCAAATTCTTAAGCACAATGGTAAACACTAATTTAGAATCCTCCAGTACTTTTTGAATGTAAGAAACGAAAGGTTTATCCATAAGTCTGGCAATGTAAATGATTCGTTGACAATGATTTTTTATGGCGAGTTGAATAAAGTTTTTGAGTGTAATCAATTCTAAATTTAGGTTTATTTTTTCCGCCAAAGTAGGGACATGTGTGATATAAATAGCCAAATCAATCCCTCCTTTGACTTCAAAGGAATCATAAGATTTACCTTTGCGCAATAAATCGACAATACTTAAGCTACCAGTAGCTGGTTCCAACAACCTCGATTTTAATAAATCAAGATCCCTCGCGATTCCATGTACATGAAACCCTTTCCGATTCAAATGACTCATGGCCCGATTCCCTAAATAAGAATTAAGTCCAGACAGCAGCACTTCCATTGGTTCACTTTAAATTATATCTATCTATTACTTAATTCAAACAGTAATATGCATTGAAAGTTTAGTGTACTTTTTTAAATTTTACAAATAAACATATTCTTTTGCGCATAAACATTGTCTCATGCATGTAAAAAATAAGTTTTCTGTAAATTTTAACCCCTCAATAAAGTATATTTGTTTCCAATGCCATAGCAGCTAATTTGGGGAAATAACAATATGGGTAAAAAAGTAGTTCTTGTTTGGTTTCGTAATGACTTAAGATTACACGATAATGAAGTATTATTGGAAGCAACACAAAAGGCTGATTTAGTCATTCCTATATATTGCTTTGATCCTCGTTATTTTTCGAAAAACAAATTTGACAATTATAATACGGGGATTTCAAGAGCTTCCTTCCTAATGGAAACAGTAGCTCATTTGAAGCAAAAACTGCAAGCTTTAGGCAGTGATTTGATGACTTTTACAGGTTTACCCGAAGTTATATTACCGAAACTATGTGCTAAATATGAGGTTGATGAGGTATACCATCATCGGGAAGTAGCCATCCGAGAAACGCAGATTTCAGAACGTGTGGAGGCAGCTTTGTGGGATTCTAAGATTAATTTAAAGCACTTCATCGGTCATACATTATATCATAAAGAAGATTTACCTTTCCCTATAAAAGACATTCCGGATAAATTCAATATTTTCCGTAAAAAGATAGAACGTGAAAGTTCTGTCAGAAAACCTTTTGAAAGCCCTACGCAAATTAACAGTCCTCAACATTTAGAAAGCACGTCAATTCCTAGTTTGGAAGAATTAGGTTATGAGGAAGAGTTAATACAATATTTGCAAAAAGATGAATTACCTGGAGGAGAAGATTATGGTATAGAAAATTTGGAGAAACTATTGGATCCGAATTATCCACAATTCGAAAATTACTCCCTAATATCACCGTATATAGCTAGTGGCGCACTTTCTCCTATTTATATTTACCATCGGATGTATGGCTCGAATTTAGCTCAAAACAAAAAACGATTTGATCGTTTATTAAGTTCTTTACTATGGAGAGATTACTTCCGTTTCATGTTAAAAAAATATCCCAATGTATTTTTTAAATTAAATGGGGTTAATGGCTCAGATGATAAGAATGAGTTGTTGAAAGAAGAGTTACTACAACTTTGGAAAGAAGGCCAAACGGGTGATTTCCAAATTGATGGGATGATATTGAATTTAAAACGAAAAGGAAGATTAACGTATGCCGAGCGCAGGTTATTAGCTACGTATTTCATACAGGAAGTTTCCTCCAATTGGTTGGCAGGTGCTTCTTTCTTTGAAGAAAACCTTTTGGATTTTGCTCCTGCTACAACCTATGGGTTTTGGTCTCATATGGCTGGTGTAGGCACAAGTACTAAAGATAACAACACATATAGCTGGCAAGAGTATGCAAAGAAATTGACCGAACAAAAAGGTTAATTTCAAAGAAACAAATTAAACAACAAGCGAAATAAACCATAACAAGCATCTTATGTTATTAAAACAAGACTAATATTTATTTTTTAGCATGTAATAGCTCAAAAACTGGGAATTATAGTTGATTTTTATAACCATAAAATGCCAAAAACTAATTTATAAATTGCTAAATTTGGCAAAATTTTATCTTACGTATCCACATGGACAAATTGACATATTTGAGTAATGCAGATTCGAGTTATATCGACGGATTATATCAAGCATACAAAGCGGATCCAAACGCAGTAGATTTTGGATGGCAAAAGTTTTTTGAAGGATTTGAATTTGGACAAGGATCAGAAGGCGGAAACATTGATGCAGAACATGTTTCGGACCATGCGTTAAAAGAAATTAACGTATTGAATATGATTCACGGTTATCGCGACCGAGGCCACCTATTTACCCATACCAATCCAGTGCGTGAACGCCGGAAATATTATCCAGGCAAAGAATTAGAAACCTTTGGCTTATCCGAAGCGGATATGGATACGGTTTTCAACGCAGGTATTGAAATTGGTTTAGGTCCTGCCAAATTGAGAGATATTCGCCAATTAATTGAAGATACGTATTGCCAATCTATCGGTGCTGAATTCAAATATATTCGTAATCCTGAAAAAATCAAATGGTTGCAAGACCATATGGAAGCGAGTAGAAATCAACCTAAATACAGTGTTGAGCAAAAGAAAAAGATTTTTAAAAAATTAAATAGAGCTGTCGTTTTTGAGACTTTCTTAGGCACTAAGTTTTTAGGTCAAAAGCGTTTCTCATTAGAAGGAGCTGAAAGTTTAATTCCTGCTTTAGATTCGGTTATCGAAAAAGGTGCGAGCCTAGGTATCCAAGAATTTATGATTGGTATGGCTCACCGTGGTCGTTTGAATGTGTTAGCGAACATCATGGGCAAACCATATAAAACCATATTTTCTGAATTTGAAGGTAAAATGTATGTGGATGAAGATCCAGAATTACAATTTGGTGGAGATGTAAAATATCACTTAGGATATTCATCAGATATTACCACGGAAGATGGAAAACATATTCATTTATCCTTAGCACCAAACCCTTCACACTTAGAAACTGTAGACCCTATTGTAGAAGGTATTACACGTTCTAAAATCGACATGAAATATGATGGAGATGCTTCTAAAATTGCACCTATCCTAATTCATGGTGATGCTGCTATTGCAGGACAAGGGGTCGTTTACGAGGTTACGCAAATGTCTAAATTGGAAGGTTACCGTACAGGAGGTACCATCCATATCGTCATCAATAACCAAGTTGGATTTACCACAAACTACAAAGACGCAAGATCAGGAACGTATTGTACTGATGTTGCTAAAATCACTTCCTCCCCTGTATTCCATGTGAATGGCGATGATGCTGAAGCGGTAGTTTATGCCATCAACTTAGCGGTAGAATATCGTCAGAAATATAAAACAGATGTTTTCATAGATTTACTATGTTACCGTCGTTATGGTCATAACGAGGCTGATGAACCTAAGTTCACACAACCTTTGCTTTATAAAACCATTGAAAAACATCCAAATCCAAAAGATGTTTATGCTAAGAAATTAGTGGATGAAAAAACCGTGGATACTGCTTATGTAAAAGATACAGAGAAAGAATTCAAAGATCATTTACAAGTTCAATTAGAAGCTGCGAAAAAAGTAGAAACTTTAGAAGATGAAGTTCCAATGTTTGGTGGTGCATGGAAAGGTTTACATGCTGCTAAAAAAGCGGAAATTCTAGCTACAACCAAAACTCGTGTAGAAGAAAAAGAGTTTTTAAAACTTGCTACAGAAATCACCAGCTTACCTAAAGACAAAAAATTCTTCCGTAAGATTTCCAAATTATTCGAAGATCGTGCTTCGATGGTTAAAAATGACAGTTACGACTGGGCAATGGGAGAATTGATGGCTTATGCTACCCTATTGAATGAAGGGAAAAGAGTACGTATTTCCGGACAAGATGTTCAACGTGGTACATTCTCTCACCGTCATGCAGTTTTAACATTAGAAGATTCAGAAGAAAAATATATTCCATTAGCCAATGTGAATGGAGGTGATCGATTCAACATCTACAACTCTCTTTTATCTGAATATGGCGTATTGGGTTTTGAATATGGCTATGCATTAGCAAACCCACAATCCTTAACCATTTGGGAAGCACAATTTGGTGACTTCTATAATGGTGCACAAATTATCGTCGATCAATACTTATCCAGTGCCGAAACAAAATGGAAACGCTCCAACGGTTTGGTGATGATGTTGCCTCATGGTAATGAAGGTCAAGGTCCGGAGCATTCATCTGGTCGTATTGAAAGATTTTTAGAATTATGTGCAAACGATAATATGATTATCGCGAATTGTACTACACCAGGAAATTACTTCCATTTATTACGTCGTCAATTGGTACGTTCATTCCGCAAACCATTGGTAGTATTTACTCCGAAAAGTTTATTACGTCATCCTAAAGTGGTTTCTAAATTAGCAGACTTTACGAAAACTGATTTTCAAGAAATTATTGATGATAGCTACGCAAAAGCAGCGAGTGTAAAACGTGTTCTATTCTGTTCAGGTAAAGTTTATTATGACTTGCTGGAAAAACAACAAGCAGATAAACGTACCGATGTTGCGATTGTTCGTTTAGAACAGTTATACCCGGCACCAATCGAGCAAATGAAAGCTATACGTGCTAAATACAAAAAAGCAACGGAATTTATCTGGGTTCAAGAAGAGAACGAAAACATGGGAGCATGGCCATTCTACTGCCGTACTTTACGTAGAACAGAAGTAGAATTTACCGATTATATCGCTCGTGCTGCAAGTGGTAGCCCGGCAACAGGATACATGAAAAAACATGTTGCTCAACAAGAGGAGATAATAAATAAATCATTTGAATAAACAAAATATTTAACCAGTCGTTGTATATTTAAGGTATATGACGACCTGGTTTAAAATAAAAACTATATGAGCTTAGAAATCAAAGTCCCTTCGGTTGGAGAATCTATTACGGAGGTAACCTTGGCCCAATGGCTAAAACAAGATGGTGATTACGTTGAAATGGACGAAAATATCGCCGAACTGGAATCTGACAAAGCAACTTTTGAACTACCAGCAGAGAAAGCTGGAATTCTGCGCATCATCGCTCAAGAAGGTGATACCTTAGAAATTGGTGCAGTGGTTTGTACCATTGAGGAAGGTGGCGCTGCTGCAGCTGCTCCTGCTGAGAAAAAAGAAGAAGCTGCTCCTGCACAAGAAGCAACAAGCAGTGCTCCAGTAGAAGCGGATGAAAAACCAGAGACTTATGCTGCTGGAACAGCATCCCCTGCTGCTGCAAAAATTTTAAGAGAAAAAGGAATTGATCCTTCAACAATAAAAGGTACAGGTAAAGAAGGTAGAATAACCAAAGAAGACGCTGAGAAAGCTCAGGTTTCGGCTCCAAAAGCTGAATCAAAACCAGCGCCAGCAGCGGCTGCTACGGCTCCTTCTTCAGTATCTGTAGCAGGTTCTCGTAACGAGCGTCGTGAAAAAATGAGCTCCCTACGTAAAACAATTGCTAAACGTTTGGTTGCTGTGAAAAACGAAACTGCGATGTTAACAACTTTCAATGAAGTTAACATGCAACCAATCATGGATCTAAGAGCAAAATATAAAGATACGTTCAAAGAAAAACATGGAATTGGTTTAGGCTTTATGTCTTTCTTTACCAAAGCAGTAACTACAGCTTTGAAAGAATGGCCTGCAGTAAATGCTCGTATTGAAGATAATGAAATCGTTTATTCTGATTTTGCAGATATTTCCATTGCAGTTTCTGCTCCTAAAGGATTGGTTGTACCAATTATCAGAAATGCAGATGCTATGTCTCTTCATCAAATTGAGAAATCAATTGCTGAATTGGCAGTAAAAGCTCGTGATAACAAATTAACCATCGACGAAATGACTGGTGGTACATTTACCATTACGAATGGTGGTGTATTTGGTTCTATGATGTCTACGCCTATCATCAATGCGCCTCAATCGGCAATTTTAGGTATGCACAACATCATTCAACGCCCAATCGCAGAGAATGGTCAAGTGGTTATTCGTCCGATGATGTATATCGCATTATCTTATGATCACCGTATCATTGACGGTCGTGAATCAGTAAGCTTCTTAGTTCGTGTAAAACAACTATTAGAAGATCCAGCTAGATTATTATTAGAAGTATAAAATCTTCTGGAAATATAAAAATAAGGTCGGACGTAAAACATTCGACCTTATTTATTTTATACCAATGCTAATTTCAGAAAAAATTGAATGCCATCCATTGCGCTAATATTAATCTAGATTTCCATAGAATTTTAAGTACATTTGAACGTACTAGAAATTTTACCTTCATCTATGATATTAACTAAGAAGATTCATTATTCTTTCCTCTTAATTTGTTCATTTCTATTTTCGATATCATATACATTTTCACAGAAAATTGATCTTACGGTTGATTTTTTAGGATATGTAGATAATCGGGAGTTTTCTGCCCCCTACACCATTCCTAAGACCTTTTTTGGAACTACTATTTCTCCTCAATTTGGGTTTCATTTGGATGAAAATCATAAATTATTCGGGGGTATGCATTTTAACCAAGAATTTGGGATTAACCGTGAAAATAAAAGCTTGGTAAGACCAATCGCCTATTATGCTTATACGACTAAAAACCTTCAATTTGCATTGGGTTTTATGCCTAGGCAAGGTCGATTAAATGATATTTCCAGGATGGTATTAGCAGACACGTTCCGTTACGATCGTCCTAATGTGGAAGGTATGTATTTCGATTATAAAAACGATCGATTTGAACAAACGGTATTCATCGATTGGCTAAATAAACAAGGAAATCAAAATCGTGAACAATTTGTTGCTGGCTTAAAGGGTAAAATTAAGTTTGGAAGAATGTATTTTGCCCATGAGGGAATGTTATATCACAATGCCTTAACCAGCAATGACAGCATCGATGAACACATCCAAGATAATGCTGTAGTATTGGGTAAACTTGGCGTTGATTTAAGTCATCTGGGATTTTTAGATTCTGTAAATCTGGAAGCAGGTGCTTCTATGGGTTTTGATCGTTTACGATCGGTTTATGAGATGCGAAAATCACCTGGTTTTATTGCTAACCTACATTTAGGTTATCGAAACTTCTTTATAAACAACAGTATATATTTAGGAAAAGCTATGAATCTACCTATTGGGGACTCCTTCTATCATCGATCACGTTACAACCGACTGGATTTGGGATGGGTACCATTAAAAACAAAACGCTTGGAAGGTAGATTAATTGCAACATTTCATTTTTCACCTGGATTCATCGATAATCAACAATCCTTTATCATTCGCTATTCCTTTGGAAAGAAACTCTTGAATTAATCGGCAACGAGCTTGTTATGGATCATTCGGTTATTGTATTGCTGCATAAATGCTTGCAATTTTTTAAGCATGTTGTCTTGAGCTGCTTGATCCTTTCCAATGATATCATTTTTCATTAAAGGATCCTTTTTAAGGTTGTACACTGATTTCACTTCCTTATCGCTGTAGGTCATAAAATAATCATCCATAAAGAAGTTATAACTATTGCCAATATTGCTGACTAAGAAATTGTCTTTAGATTCATCAAAAGCATCAAAACCAAAAGAAAAGTAAGGTTTATCATAATTTAGATAATTCAATACCGTAGGCATAATATCGATTTGTTGCACCAACTTATCGGATAATCCCTTTAGATTCCCTGCTGGATAATAAAACACGATAGGTATAGCAAAAGAATTGGACATGGTATTGTACTCCGGATAATGACTCATGGAGGCATGGTCAGCACAAATGACAAATAGGGTATTTGCATACCATGGGCTTTTTGCTGCAGTTTCAAAGAATTTTTTCAGCGCATAATCGGCATATCCTAAAGGTTCATGTAAAGGAAGTGTTCCTTTTGGAAACTTGCCCTCGTACTGTTCAGGAACTTTGAACGGATGGTGTGAGGATAAGGAAAAGAAACTACTGAAAAACGGTTCTTTTAATCGATCTAATTTCTTAGCCATAAACTGCATAAATGGCTCATCCCAAATTCCCCATATCCCGTCGAAATCTGCATCGTTGTTATATTCATTTTTGCCGAAATAATGCTTCACTCCAGCCAATTGCATATAGGCCGAAAAGCCCATACTACCATTTGGAGCACCATGAAAAAAAGCCGTTTCATAGCCTTCATCACCTAATAATTTGGCTAAGCTGGTAGTCTTATTGCCGGAATAAATGGATAATACAAATGGCTCACCGATAGATGGAATCCCGGTGATTACAGAGGGCAAAGCATCAATGGATTTTCTTCCGTTCGCATAGGAACGTTTGAACGTATAGGATTCAGTTAATAAGGAATCTAAAAATGGAGTATACCCTTTATAGGTGCCATGTTCTAAATCTTTATTGAAAAAGCCGATATGCTCCTTACCAAAGCTTTCCAAAATGAGAAATACCACATTTAGCTTTTTAAACTCGGCAGAATCCTTTGGTTGATGAACCACAGGATAAATGCTGTTTAATTCCTCATCAGTATAGAAATGCTGCTCTTTAAGTTTTACTGCCTTCAGGGTTTTGAGAATGGAGAAAGGCGTATTTAAGACAATATTCATTTCCTCAGGAGTTTTTACATAATCCCCCGCATTACTAAGTGTGATGGGCCTGGTACTATGAGCCCAACCTCCTCGGACACCTCCTACAAACAGGTAAGCAACCAATACGAGTGAGAGCGTTTGAGCAGTATAAAATTTCCAATTAATGTGAGTAGGTCGAACTACTTGAATCCAATCGTAAGATTTAATTAAGAACCAAACCAGGAAAATAAACAAGAATAAGAAATACCAATAATCCAACAGGAAATCAAAGAATAAGGAAGATAGATTCTCTTCATTGGCAAATTGGTCAAAAACAGTCCCTGTGGTTCTTTTTAACGTAAATGGATAATAAGGAAAGTCTATCAAGTTGACTGCAACGCCTATGGAATTGCAAACGATAAATATCCATTTGGCGATTTTTTGATAAGCTTTTTGGTATTTGAAAGGAAAAGGTATAGCTACAAATAGAATGTAGAGTATATTGATGTAAAATAAGGCAACAATATCAAAACGAACTCCGCCGCCCATCATTAAGATTAAATCAGCAGTTGCTACTTGAGGGAATTGGGCTTTATTATAAAAATAAAAGCCTAATCGTAAAATGGAATAAAGTCCTAATAAACCAATAAAACGAATGGCTAAAGCTGAATATGGAGCAAACCAACCTTTTAATCTCAACATCTTTCTAATACTAATATTTCATAAAATCTTCATAAACCTGCTGGTAATATGCTTTGCCAATATTTAGCAGGCTATCCGTTTTGGCTGAAGGATAATCGGAATGTTCTTGATAATTTACAACATTACCCACACGATCATAGGATACTACCTGATCTTTTGTAATGACCCCAAAAGCATCTTTTGAATTGTAAAACGCGATTGCAGGTCTGCTACTATTAAACAAATCCCTGGACCAGGTATACTTTTCGGTTGGTAAATTCAATTGATGTAATAAGGTGCTCGCAAGATCGGTTTGATTCCCAATTTTATCAATCTTCATGCCTCGGTATTCTTTTTTAATGACATCGCCATAGAATACTAAAGGGATATGAAAACGCTTTGGATGGGTTATATCGTACTTTTCTGTTGGTAATCGATGACCATGATCTGCAACAAAAACAAATAAGGTGTTTTTATACCAATCTTCTTTTTTTGACTTTTCAAGAAATTCAAAAATGCACTGATCGGTATAGTAGGCTGTACTTTTGAATTTATTGGCATTGGTATCCTGACCAAACTTATAAGCAGCATTCAGGGTAAATGGTTCATGATTAACCAAAGTAAATATGCTGCTAAAAAATGGTTGCTTTTCTTCATTAAGGGTTTCAAACATTTTTTCAAAGACCACATGATCGTACACACCCCAAGAAGTTCTAGGATCTAAAGGTGAAAAATGAATATTATCAATAATCTCTTCAATACCATGGCTAAGCATATAGGATTTCATATTGTAAAATTCACTTTGACCTCCATGAAAGAAGGATGTTTTGTAACCCGCCGCTTGCAATTCCTGTCCGATAGCAGGCATGTTTTCATGCTTATCGATATATTTAATAATACTCTCAGGTCCCTGAGCTGGAAATCCACCAAATACCGCAACAAGTCCTTTGTCTGAACGATCGGATGCTGCATAAATCTGGTTGAAGGATACTCCATCTTTAATCAATTCATCAAAATGCGGTGTTATTCCCGGTTCACCCCCTAATGATTCCACCAGATCGGCAACAAAACTTTCAAGAACCACCAGGACGACATTGGGTTTATCTGTTGTCAATATGTTTAGGGAAGAATCAGGGTTTGCAAGAAATGCAGGTTTCAATAAGTCCTTAATTTTATTTTCTTCATGAAAATATTTGTAAGGAGATCGTTGTCGTTGGTTTCGCGTGAAGTATTCGCGCATCAAGGCATACTGTGTATTGACGGCCGCATGGTTGTAAAAAGGAATTGCGGAGAAATAACTTCTGCTGGGATTTAATGGAGCTTTACCGTACCCTCCTCGAATAAAGGTAAATATCAACAAGCCAATCAGACAAAATTGAACTGCTACGGTCCATAAAGATCTTTTTGCTTGAAACCTGACCGATACAATTAACTTTCTATAAAGCCAATATCCTGCAACAATCACTATGATCATACCTAGGATAGGGATAAAGATAGGGCTTGATTCGGCTGATGCAACTGCTCCTCCTGCATCTTCAAACAAGGCATCTATGGCTCGTTTAGATATTTTATCTCCCCATTCTCTATAGATATTCACGTTGGTAAACATGGTTACTGAAAACAGGATTAATAGGAACAGGGTGTAATAGTCTAATGCTTTTTGCTTTCCTTTAATAGTAGGAAAAATTGCAACTATGCAGTATGCTAGAAATGGAATTGCACAGATATAAGCTATTAAGGAGAAGTCTAAGGATAATCCGTGAAAATATATTCTCAAAAAATCCATTGGTTTGGACCAATTGATTTTCTCATAAAAACTAAGGATGAAAATGAAACGATCTATAAAGCACATCAACAACCAAAAAACAAAATATCGGAAGAAGCCTTTTAGATCTGTAAAAATCTCTCTCATTTGAGCTAACAATTAAACCGCCAAATTTACATTTAATTCATATTACGTAACAGTTAATTAATGATAAATTTGCATTCTATTTACACAAGCCTATAAATAGATGAATCATCCATGGGAATTAATCGGTTAAATGCGTAATTTTGTACTCCTTTTAGATAATTGATTTTACAATGAGTATAGCAAAAACGTACAGCCCGAAAGAAGCAGAAGACAAATGGTATTCCTATTGGATGAATAACGGATTTTTCCGTTCTACTCCTGACGATCGTGAACCTTATACGATTGTCATGCCTCCACCAAATGTCACTGGTGTGCTTCATATGGGTCATATGTTGAACAACACCATTCAGGATGTTCTGATTCGCAGAGCAAGAATGCAAGGTAAAAACGCATGCTGGGTACCAGGAACGGACCACGCATCGATTGCTACCGAAGCTAAAGTGGTCGCTATGCTTAAAGAAAAAGGAATCGACAAGAAATCCATCTCCCGCGAGGAATTCTTAACCTATGCTTGGGAATGGAAAGAAAAATACGGTGGTATTATCTTAAAACAATTAGAGAAATTAGGTGCTTCTTGTGACTGGGATAGAACCAAATTCACCATGGATCCTGATCTTTCTGAAGCCGTAATCGATACCTTCATTAAATTCTATAATGAGGGATACATATACCGTGGAATTCGTATGGTGAACTGGGACCCTCAAGGGAAAACAGCATTATCGGATGAAGAGGTAATTCGTAAAGAGGTTAATCAAAAACTCTATTATATCCGCTATCAGATTAAAGATAGTAAGGAGTATTTAATCATTGCTACCACTCGTCCAGAAACCATCATGGCCGATAGTGCAATCTGTATCAATCCATTGGATGAACGATACAAACACCTTCAAGGAAAAACAGTTTTAATTCCTTTGATCAATAGAGAAATTCCAATTATTCAAGATGAATATGTAGAAATGGAATTCGGTACAGGCTGTTTGAAAGTGACTCCTGCTCATGATTTGAATGACTATGAATTAGGTCAAAAACATAATCTTGAGGTCATTGATATCTTGAATGATGACGGTTCTTTGAATGAAAAAGCAACGATTTTAATAGGTGAAGATCGCTTTGCAGCGCGTAAGAAGATTGCTGTTTTATTGGAAGAAGCAGGACAGATAGAAAAAATTGAAGATTATAAATCTCAAGTAGGTTTTTCTGAACGTACCGATGCTGCGATAGAACCGAAGCTTTCTATGCAATGGTTCTTGAAGATGGAAGAACTTTCCAAACCAGCTTTGCAATATGTAGAAGATGGCACCATCAAATTAATACCTGAAAAATTCTTTGCTTCTTATAAACATTGGATGGAGAATGTAAAGGATTGGTGTATTTCTCGTCAACTGTGGTGGGGACAACGTATTCCTGCTTGGTACAACGAAAAGAACGAATGGGTTGTTGCTAAATCAGAAGAAGAAGCAATTGCCACTTTCACAGAACAAGGTAAATCTACGAATGGTATCCGTCAGGAAGACGATGTATTAGATACTTGGTTTTCTTCAGGTTTATGGCCTTTATCCGTATTTGATGGAGTTAGAAATCCTGAAAATGCCGAATTTAAGTATTATTACCCGACGAATGATCTAGTAACTGCCCCTGAAATTCTATTTTTCTGGGTAGCAAGAATGATTATTATGGGGCATGATTATACGCAAAAGCCACCATTCCGCAATGTATATTTAACAGGTATTGTACGCGATAAATTAGGTAGAAAGATGTCTAAATCATTAGGCAATTCACCTGACCCTATCGAATTGATGGAACAATACGGTACTGATGGGGTTCGTGTAGGGATGCTTCTCTCCTCTCCTGCTGGTAATGACTTGATGTTTGATGTATCTTATTGTGAGCAAGGACGTAATTTTGCCAATAAAATATGGAATGCTTTCCGATTAGTAAAAGGTTGGGAAACTTTCGAAGCTCCTTCCACTGCATCTCAAATTACCTCTACTGAATGGTTTGAAAGTCGTTTTAATCAATCACTTTCAGAAATTGAAGAACATTTCGCAAATTATCGCTTATCCGATGCCTTAATGGCAACATACAAACTAATTTGGGATGACTTCTGCGCCTGGTACTTAGAATTGGTAAAACCAGCCTATCAAACTCCTATAGAATCAGAAACATTAGAGACTGTAAAACGCCTCTTCCAAAAAGTATTAACTCTTGCACATCCTTTCATGCCGTTCTTAACGGAGGAATTATGGCATGATGAGCTTTTTGGTAATCGCGATGAAAAAGACTGTATCATAGTTGCTGCTTATCCTCAATCTGAATCTTATAATGAGCAGTTAATTAAAGAATTTGCGAATATTCAACAAATCATTTCTGAGGTTCGTAACATCCGTAACTCCAAAGGAATCTCTCCGAAAGTAGCGCTTCCATTGGCTATTAATGCTCGTGATATGGATTATAGCAAATATCAAGACAGCATCGTTAAATTAGCTAATATTGAAGAACTTTCTTTTGTAGAAGATAAGGTTTCTGGAGCTTTAAGCTTCTTAGCGGGCAAAGATGAATGCTATGTAGCCTTAGAAAACAACATTGATGTGGAGGCTGAGATTGAACGTATCAGTAAAGAAATCGAATATTTAAAAGGTTTCTTGAATTCGGTAGATAAGAAGCTTTCCAATGAACGATTTGTTCAAAATGCTAAACCCGAGATTGTTCAAAATGAATTGAATAAAAAAGCGGATGCAGAAACAAAAATTAAAATCTTAGCAGATAGCTTAGCTAGTTTGAAATAAAAAGCTAATTAGAATAATTAAAAAAGCCTTTAATTCTTATAGAATTAAAGGCTTTTTTAATTGAAATGAACTATCAAACGATCTCCTCCTGATAGTTCTTCAGCCCCCTTTTAACTCCCTCGATTTGATGAAAATGCCTAATCTCATGATTGATTAGAAACTGAAAGGTATCACCTAATTTCATTTGTATAAGAGATGATATGGACGTTGGGATTCTGATTTTTGAAAGACTTACTTTTCTCGATAAATGAATTAGTTCAATTAATTTCTTCTGTTGAGTAATGAATACCTCAATCACCTCCTTATTCAAATCGGTATGAATAGGATTCTTGCTTTTGAATGTTTTCATCTTATTCAACTTTTCTTTAGGCAGCATACTCTTTGCAAAGTACGCTCCTAACAAACCACTATGAAATTCTTGTTCAGATTTGGTAGCTGACTTAACGATCTTATCATGTATAAGCGGTAAATAAAAATCTCCGTATAAGTTCAAATGGCTTAAACATTCCAATATATTCCAAGAAGACTCCGATGCTCTCCAAGAAACCTCTTCTAAACTCATCACTTTTATTTCTTCAGCTTGTTCTATTAAGCCCTCAACTTCCTGAATAATTTTATTAGTAAAGTCTGATGTATTCATCTATACAAGTATTAACTATAAATTGAAATATAGAAAAACCCTATTTCCATTAACACAAAGGTGCTAGCTTTTACATTCAAAAAACTTGATTGAAATCAAGACTTTTTTAATCTCGACAAGGTTTCGGGAGTCATTCTTAAATAATTGGCGATGTGTTTATGTGGCACCTCCTGAAATAATTGAGGACTTCTTTTTAAAACATGTAGGTATCGTTCTTTGGGAGAATAGGTTAGAATATCAATCTCTCGTTCAAACTGCTGAATAACTAAGCTTTCCAACAATTGAATCCATAGTAATTTGTTATTATCCTTTTTTAAAAACTCAGTAACGACAGCCTTAGGAATAACATCAATCTCCAACTTTTTAATAGCTTGAATGATTAGAGGAGAAGGTTTTTCTGAAATAAAGGAATCTATTGATGATATGATATTACCCGCATAACCCAATCGAATTATTTGTTCCTGATTTTCATGCTGAATATATACTCTTAAACTACCGGAGACAATATGGTATATATTGGTATCGATAGCTCCATCAACCTTTAGAAACTCATTCCGTTTTAAAGTCAATCTTCTGGTAGATAAGGCTATCAATTCGTTCATCGATGCAAATTATTACTTTTTCATCAGAACTTGATGCTCAGCCAGCATAATTTTTTCTAAGTCTTTATAAGGAACTTCTTGTACGGAGACTTTCTTGTTTATAGCGATAACCGCCGCCGCCGCTGCACTTTGACCCAATATCATAAACACAGGTTCCATACGGATACTCCCAAAAGCAATATGTGAACTGGATAAACACACAGGCACTAGTAAGTTAGTACAATCTTCTTTTTTAGGAGTCAAGGAGCGGTAACTGATTTGATAAGGCCCATTCTTTGGCTTTACACCGATATCACCTTCATTCTGTACAAATCCATCCGCTTTTATATAGCGCTGCGTATTATGAGAATCTAAGGCATAGGAACCCATGCCTACTGGATCTTCAATGATGCGCTCTCCAAAGGTATCATGTTCCGTCATTACATAAGCTCCAACCATTCTGCGAGCTTCCCTTATGTATAATTGATGGGGCCAATTGCCATTATCTTTAAATTCATCCTTTGCTAATCCCCATGTATTTATTTCATCTTGAACCTCTTTGGGAACTTTCGGGTCATTAGCTAAGAAATACAATAAGCCCTTTTGATAGTCTTCATGTGCTTTAATAATCTCTTGACGGCGAGCATAAGAAGCTTCCGGATAATCGTAATTCATACCAATAAAATCGGTACTAAAAGGCCCATGATTATTGGTGTCTGTTTTCCTATTAGGTATTGGGTCAAATTTATTAAACGTTTCTCTCCATCCGCTAGCAAAAACTCTTGCTAATAGTTCGTAATTTGAAGCTAGGTAATTGGCTGGTTTCGGAAAAGGGATTCTATTATCGGGGTGATTACTCAAACAGAGGCGAAAACAATAAGCCTGCAAACGATGATCCGCTTCTCCATAATTCCCTGGGTCTTCATTGGAAACCCCATAGAGCAATCCACTCTGAGGGTCTCCAGGAACTACATAGGGACTAATATCGGATTTAAAATAATGGTCATGGTGCAACACCCCCGTTTGCACCCCATTCCACATTTCACCATACTGACTATTCGCTTCTCTTCCAACATGGTATTGTACACCTGCTGCCGCTAATAAATCTCCTTCGTAAGTTGCATCAATAAATTGTTTCCCTTTAAATACCTTCCCACTCAATGTACGTACAGAAACAATTTTATTATTCTTTTTCAATAGCCCATGCTGCCTATCCAACCATTCATCTCTAAAAACTGTCAATTTATATTCTTTCACATAATCTTCAAACACCTGTTCAGCTACATGAGGTTCAAATATCCACATCGTTCTTGCTTCCCCATCCAAAGCAGCAGTACCTTGACCCTTATTGCCATAAGATGCTTTCTCCTGCCATTTCCAAGCCGAATTCTCTTGATAATGTAAATACAGTCTATGGTAAAAATCGCGAGCCAATCCACCTATTACAGATTTATCTCCTGTATCACTAAATCCTAAGCCACCCGATGATAAACCTCCCAAATGCAGGTCAGGGGAAACTATGATGACAGATTTATTTAACTTCTTAATTTGTACCGCAGCAGTTATCGCAGCAGAGGTACCCCCATAGATAATGACATCAGCTTCAAACGTTTTCTGAGCACTTGCCTGTAATGCAAAGGATAAAAGAAAAACTAGACAGGAAGATATTACACTTATTTTCATAGAAAGAGATTAGCTAAAAAGGTTTTTTGGTTAATAGTTCAGCTTCTTACTTTAAAGATACTAGTTATTTTTAACCAAGTCCTATAAAAATAAAAATGGGATAAACTGATAAGAGCATCAATTTATCCCATCCCTATTATAAAATTAAAACCTTATACTCCTTCAATCCGTGGAGGAATCAACTTATAAACAACAGGAGTCACAATTCTGCTTAATAAAGTTGAACTAATCAATCCGCCAATCATCACAATCGCTAATGGAGAAATCAAAGGATTGGAAGACATCGCAATGGGCAATAAACCACCAATTGCAGTCAGTGAAGTCAAAATGATAGGTAGAAAACGCAATTCGCCAGCTTTTTCAATCGCAGTATTCAATTCCATGCCTTCTCTTCTTAACTGATTGGTAAAATCAACTAGTAGAATCGTATTCTTCACTTCTATTCCTGCCAAGGCTACTATACCAATAGTCGCTACAAAGGATAAGGTATTTCCAGTAACCAACAAGGCTAAAACCGCCCCAACTATCCCCAGTGGAATTACGGACAACACAATCAAAGTGCTTTTAAACGTCTTAAACTCCAACACCAACACAGCAATAAACATAAAAACAGTAATTAAAATGATTGTTCCAAAACCACCGAAGGCAGCCTCTCGACTTTCTACTTCCCCTCCCATCTCATACCGATAACCTTCCGGAAAAGCAAAAGCATCCATCTGTTTAATGACATCCTGAATTACTTCATCATTACCAAATCCTTTTTCTACAAAGGAATTTACGGAAACTACCCTTACCTTATTTTTATGGTATATATTCGCAGGCGATTCTTCGAAGGTTAAACTAGCCACCTGATTTAATGGTATCGCTGTTCCTAGCACATTGTCCACCATAATACCTTCCAGTGTACTTATACTTGCCTCTTTACCTCTAGGAACTGTGACAAGAATATCGAAATCGTTATTATCCGATAAAGGATCAGCAAAGGTACCAACGGAATATCCTGCCAAAGCAACACGTACCGTCTGATCAATGGATACCGCAGGAATACCTAATGCCATTGCTTTATCTTTCTGAATAGAAACTTTGATATCCGTTTTATTACTCTTGATGGGGTTATTCACATACGCAGTACCAGGGGTCTTAATCAGAAGTTCCTCCACTTTTAACGAAAGCTTCTGCAAGGAATCTAAATTCTCCCCAATTATTCTCACCTCTACAGGCGAAATCACCGGAACCCCTTGTTCAAAATCCCTCACCTCTACCTTAGCTCCCAAATAAGAAGCCCACTTAATCCTCAACCTTTCTATAATTTTAACCTTTTCTTTATAGCTGACATCATCATGCAACTGGACAAATATTTCCGCTATTGCGGGGTCTTCATTAGTCTGTTGCATATTGTAATAAATCCTTGGATTTCCCTTCCCAACATTACTCGTGAAATACTTCACATCATCCATCTCTTTCAGTTCTTTTTCTACATCTTTCGTTATGGCATCTGTAGTATGAATATTGGATTGCAAAGCCGATTGAATATGAATCATAAACTGAGGTTTCTCCGAGGGAGGAAATAAACTAAATCCGACTAATGGAATCAAGGCTAAAGAACCTAAAAATATGGCTAAAGCAATTAAAGTCGTTCTTGCTGGGTACTTTAGGGCTTTATCTAGGAAAACACCATAACTCTTATGAATAATGGATTGCATCCCACGCAATATAGCATTTCCACCTTCGTGCTGATGAGGTTTTAAAATCTTACTGGATAAAAATGGAACCACAAGCAAGGCAATAAACATCGAGCCAATCACCGATGATATCACTGCAATAGGAAGACTTCTAATAAAATCACCTGCCATTTCCGGCATGAATACCAAAGGCATGAAGGCGATGACTAAGGTTACCGTACAACCTAATACAGCCATACCGATTTGCTCTGTTCCTTTTATTGCAGCATCTACTTTAGAATATCCCTCCCGCAACCATCGTTCTATATTCTCTACAACGACTATACTATCATCCACCACTAAACCCAAGGCTACCACAAAACCAACTATACTCAATTGATTTAAGGAATAACCAAACGCATTCATGGCGATTACACCAATTCCTAAGGATAGTGGGATCGCAAACATCACCACCAAAGAAGCTCGTGTTCCTAAAGGTAATAAGGTTATTAACACCAGAAAGATGGCTATCCCAAAATCTAAGCCTAGGCCACTCAACCGCTTATTTACATTTTCTGCCTGATCAAAACTTAACTTCAAATCCACATTGTCCGGCAATGTTTTCTCAAATTGTTCAAGTACTTGTTTATATTCCTGTTGCGTATCCGAAATATTCATCCCCCTTTTTTGGGCAGCATTTATCAACACACTTTGGTATCCGTTTAATCGGGTAATGTGGGTTTGATTCGCAAAATTGGTATATACATTTGCCACATCCTTTAAGAGGATATTTTTCCCTTTGGCACTGGAAATGATGGTCTGCTCGATTTCTTCAACAGATTGGTAATTCCCAGAACTGGTCACACTGTACGTTTGCGTACCTGCCAAAACACTTCCAGCAGGGATATTCTGATTTTCACTTTGTATAGCTTGAATTACTCGATTCATCGGAATTCGAAGTTCCGCAAGCTTGGATTGATTTAAGTCGACGCGAATTTGCTGATCGGGCAAACCAGAAATTTTTATTTCCTTTAAAGCTTTTATATTTTCTAGCTTTTGTTTTAATTCATCAGCTAGTTTTTTCATAGTCGCATTGGAGGCATTCTCCGAGATTAAAGCAACTTGCAATACACTAACATTGGTTGGATCGATTTTCAGCACTTCTGCTTTATACAAGTTATCAGGCAGTTCAGGTGCTGCCGCATTCAACTCGCGAACAATTTCCTGATATTTCTCATTATAATCTATGCCATAATCAAATTCAACCGCAAAGGTAGCTACGCTGTTATGAATGGTCGTTTTGATGGTTTTAATATCGTCCAATGCATAAAACCTGGATTCCAACGGCTTAACCACCAATTGTTCCATATCTTTCGGGTTAGTCCCTGGATGGATCACCAGAACTGGAAAGATAACCGCATTCATGTCCGGATCTTCCGCCCTTGGCATCGTCAATAAAGAAGATACGGCAATAGCAACAATCAATATGACCATAATCATGGTAAATTGATAGTTTTTAATAGGGTATTTTATCAAACTCATAGTAAACAGACTATTTAATAATCTTTATAAAAGAACCGTCCTTCAAATAAGGACTACCAGAGCTAACCAACGAATGGACACCTTCCAAGCCAGCTTTGATCAGCACCTCTTGATCGGTAATTTTAGCTATCTGTACCTTTTTTTTCTTCACTGATTTTTGATCATCTGTAATAAACACATAACCTGTATTGCCATCCGCATTCATTAATGCTGCATAAGGTATAGCCCATAAAGAGCTTTCATTCTTTGAAGTCGATTGTATCTCTGCCCTACCAAAAACACCTGAAGCTAATTTGTAGTTACCTGCATTGACTATTCCTAAATAGATAGTGAAGGTACCCGATTGAGGATCTATAGCTTCTGACTTTTTAGAAACCTGTGCTATAAGGCTATCCTGTGGATATGCATCTGTGGTTATTTTTGCTGAATTACCCACCTGTATACGCGCCCATTGTTCATCACTAACTCCAACCTTCAAATACCAAATTCCTTTGGCAGCACCATTAACTTGTAATACGGGTGTTCCAGGACCTACTACCTGCCCTACATTCGCTAATTTCGCTAAAACATAACCTGAGGAAGGTGCATAGATATTGGAATATTGTTGATTAAAGTTCACAGATTTTATATCCTGTTGAGCCACTTCATAAGCAGTTTTAGCATTTTCCAATTGCTCCAACGTAGCCACACTATCCGCATATAGTTTTTGAGCCCGTTCAAAGTCTCTACGTGCTTTTTCTACGGCTAAATTTACTTGTCCGGCTTTGGCATCAATTTCCGAACTATGAACGGAAGCTAAAAGTTGCCCTTTTCGTATGGCATCTCCTTCCTTAACTTGGATACTGGAAATAACTCCCCCATTTTTAAATCCTAAGAGGGTTTCATCATCGGTACTAAACACTCCTGTAGCTAGGATATTCTCCGTTGAACCGGATTGCTCAATCTTCATAACTTTAACAGGAATCGTATCCTGAATTTCCAAACCCGATTTTCTCTCTTTCGATTGACATGAACTAACTACAACTGCAGCAAGTAGGAAGTAAAAGGTTACATGTGTATTTTTCATAAGTTATTGTATTGGGTAAGTAGCATTTTCACGTTCTAATTTGGCCTGTGCAGCAAGTAATTTAAACGCTGCGATATTCAAAGCCATTTGTGCATTGGTCAATTGTGTTCGTGCATCAATTGTTTCTATATACGTATTCACACCTTCATTAAATCCACGTTGAATCAATCGATGGTAAGTAGAGGCCGCCTCCACTTGAATTTTACTAGTCTCGTAATTTTTAAGCATCGCTATAACTTCATTATTTGCCATTCTAGCCGATAATTCTAATTGTTGCTGAGCTTGCTTTAATTTGTTATTAGCTTCTGCAACCGCTAACTGATTCTCTTGTATCTTAAGCTTATTCCTATTCCCTTCAAAAATTGGAAAACTCAATTGTGCACCTATCATATAATAGGGTGTTTTACTGTTCACTCGCATCCCCTCTGATTGGGAACCTAAATCTAAAAAAGCATTTAACTTGGGTACGTAAACTTGCTTACTCATTTCAACTAAATTCTCTTGAATTTCAATAGCCTTCTCCAAGGATTGGATTTCCTCTCTTCTTGAAACATCCGATGCTCCCAACAATGTAGTTGAAGAACCAGGATCTTGATCTGATTTTTTAATCAGAATTTCAGCATCTCTATTTCTATTTAGGAGCATATTGAAATAATATTTCGCATTATTTACTTGCTGTTGCACTTCTGTAATCTTCGATTCCTGTTGAGCAATTTCAGAATTTGCACGAATGACATAAGCTGGTAATCCCTTTCCTGCTTCCAATAGTTTCTCATTCACTCGCTTCCCCTCCTTAGCTAATTGTAATGCATTATTATAAATCTCTTGCAGTTCAAGGGCACTTAAATAATTGTAATAAGCAATCTTTATATCCTTCACTAGTTCTCTTTTATAACGAGCTACTTCTTGTTGTGATAATACCAACATTCCTTCTTTAATACGTTTCTGATGTTTAATATCGGTATTGATGATTGGCAAACTAGTTCTAACTTTCGCATCATAATAATGCTGCGGCAAAAAATTAATCTGTTCATTTCCAATCTGCGGAAATGACTGACTATTGGTAAGCTGATTTAATGTGGTATACACTGGATTTAGCATATCTCCAATCGGTAAGTCAATGGAGCGTCCACCATCCGCATGCGTATACATGATTTCTACATTTACTCTCGGTAAGTAAAATGATCTAGCCACCTCGAGACCATTCATCGCTTTTTCCATCGAAATGTTTTTCTCGACTATCACTAAATTACTATCAAGCCCTTGTTTGATATATTGATTCAAAATACTTTCTTGAGCTCGAATTAGCATAGGGTTAGATAAGAAAACAAGGAAAAGAACTGAAAATTTGAATTGATTAAGTTTTATTAACAGTGTTAAGTTCATAGCAAAAAAATTATTTATTACCATTTAAAAAAGCAACATATACATCAAAAATGGAATCAAGCAATTTATTAATATCTCCAGGAATGCCTTTCATATCTAAGATTTTCAAAAGATGCTTCGTAATGGCTAATGTCACCAAGCCATGCACCGAACTCCAAGCTTGTAAAGCCACCAAGGAATACTCTTGGTTTACAAAATATCCTTTAGTTTGACATTCTAGAATGGTTTGTTCAAGAAACTCAAATACTCGCTCACCCTCAGGCCATTCATTCGCTACACAATGATCTTCTAGAAACTCCATAGGTTCCATCATCAGAAACATAGCTGCATAATACTCTGGGTTTTGTAAGGCAAAGTCGATATAATTTTTACCCAATGCCTTCAATCTTTCAAATGGATCCTCAACTACCGCTAATGGAAGAAACCGATCCCTTAACATCATAAAGCCCGCTTGATGTAAAGCATATAAAATATCATTTTTATCTTTAAAATAAAGATATATGGTCGTAGGACTATAACCGATTACCTTCGCTATTTTCCGAATGCTAGTGGCCTGATACCCCTCCTCAGAGAACAACTTTTTAGCCGCCTCAATAATCAACTGACGAAGATCATCTTTATGTTGTTCTTTTTTAGTCTTTATCTTCATGACATAACAAAACTACTTAACAGTGTTAAGTAGTTTAAAATAAAAAAATCTTTTAGACATTAAAATGACAATTAAACACAAGCAAAAAAAATGGGCAGTGCATAAACACTGCCCACTCAACTAACCACAATCTAATCTTACTTAACCTCTATTAATCTTTTAGCTACAATAGCTTCTTCTTTCTTACCAATTTTTATTGCTAATACTCCATCCTCATACGTAGCATCAATATTTGAATAATCTACAACTTCAGGAAGCGTAAATGACCTTGAAAATGAAGTATAGCTAAATTCTTTTTTACTATATACTTTACCTTCTTCTACATGCTCCTCTTTCTTTTCTACTGATATAGACATGATATTTTTGTCTACGTTTATTTTAAAGTCCGACTTTTTCAATCCTGGAGCTGCTAATTCAATGCTGAAGCCTTCAGCAGATTCTGTAATATTTACCGCTGGAACTCGTGTTACTAAACGATCTGTAATAAATGAATCGTTAAATAAATTATCAAATACATTGTTTACAAATGGATTTACCGCATCCGTATTGTATGATTTTCCAGGTAATTTTAATAATGCCATGTTTCTAATCTCCTATAATTTTTTTAAACTAATTTTTCTTTTGTTACGAGACATTGTTCAATCTATGTACCAAATCCTTAAACGCTAAAACATAAGACATATTGTCATTTAAAGCAAGATTAAACCAGACAAATTGTCTCAATAAATCTTTAGCTTACTGATTATATGTCATTTACAAAACAACAAAAGAGAGGGAAAAGAGTTTTTAATTTCTTTGGAAATGAAGAGATACAATAGAATTTGCCAAATCACCACCAAAAGGGGGATTTACTTTTCGAATAGTGACGTCTATTAAATCTACGAAAGCATATTCTTCCAACACACGATTTAAAATATCTTCTGCAGCAGATTCTAATAATTTTCGTTTAGGACTCATCACCTCCAATAAGATTCTATATAATTCCTCATAATTGATGGTATTATTTAAGTCTTCCGAATCTGGATTTTTAAAAGGAAAACTAACACAGATAGAAACAAAAAATTCATTACCCAAGATTTGTTCTTCATCATAAAATCCAATGGGTGAGAAAAATCGGACTTGATCTAGCGCTATTTTTTGGGTTATTTCTGCCATTGATATTAAAGTATTCAGAATTTATTATATTAAAAATAAGGAATATTCTTATATTAACACAATTAAACTTAAACCAATGAAAAGACAATTTATTTTGCTTGCATTATTGGGTGTTGCAGGAATGGCAAGTGCTCAAACAAAATTTCAACCTCAAGACACTGAATTTTACGAGCCTGTACCTCGCGTAGTATCGACTAAAGCCAATGCCGCACCAAGTGATGCCATCGTATTATTTGACGGAACAAACTTAAACGCTTGGGTAAGTGATAAAGATGCTAGCTCTAGCCCACAATGGACTATTGCCAATAACACCTTCACCGTAAAGCCGGGAACTGGTGGAATTCAAACGAAACAAACATTTGAAGATTTTCAATTGCACATTGAATGGAAAAGCCCTGAAGTCATCAAAGGTGAAGGCCAAGGTAGAGGTAATTCCGGATTATTCCTTCAAGGAAAATATGAACTGCAAATCTTAGACAATAACAATAATAAAACCTATACCAACGGACAAGCTGGTAGTATCTATAAACAAACTCCTCCTTTAGTAGAAGCTAGAAAAGCAGCCGGTGAATGGCATACTTACGACATCATCTATACCGCACCTCGTTTTAATAAAGATGGTCACCTCATCAAAAAAGGTACTGTCACCGTGCTTCACAATGGTGTATTGGTTCAAAACAATACCCAAATCGAAGGTACTACAGAATATATCGGTCTTCCTAAAATGATACCTCACGGTCCCGGCCCTATAGCCTTACAAGATCACGGGGATTTAGTTTCTTTTAGAAATATTTGGATTAGACCACTTTAAAGGAGATTTGAGAGCTAATATTTGAACCACTGAGGAAATGATTTTAATGATTACCCTGAATATTGCTTCTATTTAAATGTACAGTATTTCAACTCATTAAATTCAGTAAAATCAGGTTCTCAGTGGTTCAAAAACAGAGCTAACATTTTGAACCAAGAGGAAATGATTTAAATGATTAGCCTGAATATTGCTTCTATTTAATTGTGCAG
>DAIQBS010000012.1:0-76875 GCA_036781025.1 Sphingobacterium sp.
TACTAAATACTCACTACTTAATACTAAAAATGCTCAGCTTTCGCTGAGCATTTTTCAGTAGCCCCGAGCAGAATCGAACTGCTATCAAATGTTTAGGAAACATCTATTCTATCCGTTGAACTACGGGGCCGTCCTGCAAAACTACTATTTTACGTTATTTGTACAAACTTTATTTTAAATTGGGATTTTAAGATTTTCTAAACCTTTAATTTCATCCCCTATCAATAACAAATATCCAAAGCTAAATTCTCCTTAATTTCCTCCCTTCAGCTATAGATAAAACCAATAAGGAATAAAATTTATCGATAGTTATTGCCCTTTAAAAACCTTACTTTTGCGGTACAAAAAGAATAATCACATTATGAGTTTTACAGGTAAAAATTTTCCGAACATTACAGTAGATGCAATTGACTATTTAGGTGACAACTTCACTCTAAATTTATTTGAAAAAGCGCAACAAGAAAACAAAAAAATCTTGTTATTCTGGTATCCTAAAGACTTTACTTTTGTTTGTCCTACCGAATTACATGCATTCCAAGAAGCTGCAGCAGAGTTTGAAAAAAGAAACACCATTTTAGTGGGTGCATCTTGTGACTCGGCAGAAGTTCACTTTGCGTGGTTAAATACGGCTAAAGATAACGGTGGAATCGAAGGTGTTGAATATCCATTAATTGCTGACACGAACCGCAACCTTTCTAGTGTGTTAGGAATTCTTGAAATGAATGAAGTAGAACATCCAGAATACGGTACCTTAGTTGAGGGATCTGCTGTATCTTACCGTGCTACTTATTTAATTGATGAAACTGGAAAAGTTTTCCATGAGTCAGTAAACGATATGCCTTTAGGTCGTAACGTAAAAGAATATATCCGTTTAGTTGATGCATATACTCATGTTCAAAAACATGGTGAAGTATGTCCAGCAAACTGGGAAGAAGGTAAAGATGCCATGAATGCAACTCGCGAAGGAGTAGCTTCATATTTAGCACAAAACTAATAACCATCCAAAAAGAGGAGGATAAAACCTCCTCTTTATCAAAACTCAAAAAACTATGTTACAAGAGCTTAGCGAAGACAATCTTCAACAAATCATCAATTCAAATGAAAAGGTGATGGTTCAATATGCCGCTTCATGGTGCGGAAATTGCCGTATAATGAAGCCTAAATTCAAAAAATTAGCTGGTGAAAATGAAGATGTAGTCTTTATTATTGTGGATGCTGAGAAGTTTCCTGAATCTAGAAAATTAGCTAATGTGAATAATCTACCTACTTTTGCCGCTTTCAAAAAAGGTAGTTTAGTTAATCAAGTACAAACAAATAAAATTGAAGGATTAACAGATTTATTAAATGAAGTTACCAATAATTAAACACCTCACGGAATTCATCGCTCAGAATGATGCTGATTTTGTTCTTGAAACCATCGAGACATTAGAATCATTAACTGAAGTTTCTCAATTAAAAGATGAGGAATTAGATGTAATTGGTGAGTTAATATCCAATATGTATGGCGCTATTGAAGTAAATAAACTTATTCAAGAAGGCGCAAGTCAGAAAGATGCTCTCAACGGCTTTATGAAGCGCGTAATGGGCTCTATCGATAAATAATCTAACATTGAATACCCATCTTGCAAACAATAAAAATGCTATTTCCACGAAAACCTGTTTATAACTGTGTTTTTGTGGAAAAGTTTTTTATTTCAAGTCCCATTATATAAATCTATTTATAGTACTTTTATATTTATTGAAGGTTAGACCAAAAACGCAGAATACCCTGCAACACGAACCAGTGAAAAAGCACAAAGGTTTTAAGTCAAAGATTTTTAATTGTTGGTAAAAGGAATCAAATTATTTTGATTCCTTTTATTATTTCAGCAAACTTCGTTACATTTATGTATGATGCATAACTTGTTTAGGATAATCACCTTTATCTACCTACTCATTCCTTATTTTTCCATTGCCCAAAATAACAACTCGGCAAGTATTAAACTTGCTATCAATAAACTGAACTCTCTAGGTACGGTATTGTACTTTGCTGCTCATCCAGATGATGAAAACACCAGGTTAATCGCCTGGCTGGCGAATGAAAGACTGTATAAAACTGCATATTTATCGTTAACTCGTGGCGATGGCGGTCAAAATTTATTAGGTACGGAGCAAGGTATAGAGTTAGGCTTAATTAGAACTCAAGAACTGTTGGCGGCAAGAAACATTGATCAAGGAGAACAATATTTCACTTCAGCTTATGACTTTGGATTTTCCAAAACTCATGAGGAAACCTTTAACTTTTGGAAAAAGGAAGAAACCCTAAAAGAAGCTGTCTATCTTATTCGAAAATTACAACCTGATGTTATTATTACCCGATTTCCTCCAGATACTCGTGGAGGACATGGACATCACCAAGCGTCGGCAATTCTTGCCCATGAAGCTTTTGATGCTGCTGCAGATCCAAACAAATTCCCGGAACAACTAAAAATCTTAAAACCATGGAAAGCTAAGCGCTTGATATGGAATACAGCAAACTTCGGAGGTATGAACAATACCAACGACAATCAATTGAAAATAGAAATTGGAGATTATAACCCGCTATTAGGGTATTCTTATGGTGAAATTGCTGCAAAAAGCAGATCTCAACATAAAAGCCAAGGTTTTGGTGCAGCTTCAAACAGAGGTAAGTCTACAGAATATTTCGAACATGTCACTGGAGATAAAGCTTCAGAAAGTCTATTTGATGGGGTTAATAGTACTTGGGATCGCCTTAATGAACCCAATATAACGAGTCACATCAAACAAAAAATAAACAGCATTCAAGAAGGATTTAATGTTGAACATCCTGAACAATCAATTACAAAATTAAAAGAGTTACATGGCTTAATCAGCTCCTTAAAACCTTCGGTTTGGAAAGAAAGAAAATTGCATGAAGTAGAAAACATTATCCTTCAATGTGCAGGAATTTTAATTGAATCCATTTCTCCTAAACCAAGTTTTCAAACAAATGAATCTATTGAGCTCGTGAATGAAATTATCGTTCGTAACCCAGATACCAAGGTCATTCTATTGGCAATAGATAATAAAACCATAAATGAACCTATTCCTTTCAATTCTACGAGTAAATTCAATAGTTTAATAGAATCTCCAAAATGGACTCAACCTTATTGGCTTGAAAAGCCTAATAGCCTAGGGAAATTTGAAGTTCAAGAGAAAGACTTCGGAAATCCAGAAAATACAAATAACCCATCTGTAGACCTCAAATTATCAGTAAATGGATTAACTATCAGCATAAGGAAAAACGTTCAATACCGTTATGTAGATCCTGTGGATGGGGAAATATTACAACCGATTAGTGTTACTCCTGTATTTACAGCAGAAGTAGAAAGTAATTATGTGTTATTAGCTGCTAAAGGAAAAAAAGACCTTACACTCCGAATTAAAAACCATAGCAACAAAGATCAAACAGCTACCCTGAGTATAATTACCAATAAGGATGTAAAAGTTCAAACTGATGATCTAACTTTAGCAATCCCTGCATTTGGAGAAATTTCTAAAACATTATCTATAGAAAAGTTGAATGACATAGAGCTCTCTAGTATTCAAATCCATATCAATAATCAAAAATTAACAAGTATTAGAGAATTATCCTATCCACATATTCCAAAAATAACTTGGTTTCCGACGTTAGAAATTCAAGTGAAAAACATTCAACTGAATAACCCAATCAAACGTGTTGCCTATATTCCGGGAGCTGGGGATCTCATCCCTCAATCCTTAGAAAATATTGGTATCCAAGTGGATCAATTTAAAGAAAATCAAATCACCGCCAATAATTTGAAAACCTATGATGCAGTTGTCGTAGGAGTCAGAGCTTATAATGTAAGTAAAAACTTAAAAACCTGGTTGCCGCAATTGTTTGAATACGCAAAACAGGGGGGTACCGTATTGATACAATACAATGTAAATTCAAGAATCCCTACAGATCTTTTAGGACCATATCCTTTTGAATTAAGTCGCAATAGGGTCACTGAAGAAGATGCTAAGGTTGTTTTTAATCTCCCTAATGATCCTTCCTTACTGTATCCAAACAAAATATCAGCTAAAGATTTTGACAACTGGGTTCAGGAACGCGGGTTATACTTTGCTGACCATGCAGACGCAAATTATAGAAAACCATTATCCTTTGCAGATAAAAACGAGGGTCTTCACGATGGTTCTTTACTCATTGCAAAGTATGGAGAAGGAAAGTTTGTTTATACCTCCTTATCCTTTTTCAGACAATTACCTGCTGCAGTACCAGGAGCTTACAGATTATTTGTAAATTTGTTAGCTAAAGAAGTTAATAACTAAATCATATCATGGAAAATCATATCGAAAAAGAAAACGAAATCAACGTAAAAGGAATTATTTTATTAGCAGGAACCATTCTTGGTGGTTTAACCGCCTGGGTTGCTAAAGGAACCTTTTTAGGACTTATCGGAGGTGTTGTTGGAGGATTAGTATTTGCTATCATTTTCATTACCGCCTTATTACCTAATAAACCTCATGACAGATAATGGACTTCCTCCATTTGTACGAAGTTGGAGACAATTTTATATACTAATTGTGCTCTGGCTTATCGTATGTGTTATCTTAATGTATCTTTTTACTAAATATTTTGGATGAGTAATATCGATTGGATAGTACTCATCCTTACCCTGCTTGTCATAGTTGTATATGGCATCTATAAAAGCAGAAACGTCAACTCCATTGACGGATATATCCTTAGTGACCGGTCTTTACCTTGGTATACCGTAGGACTTTCCGTTATGGCCACCCAAGCAAGTGCCATTACCTTCTTATCTGCGCCAGGCTTAGCATACACATCAGGAATGAGCTTTGTTCAATTTTATTTTGGACTACCCTTAGCCATGATTGTTCTCTGCGTCACTTTTATTCCCATATTTCATCGACTTAAAGTATATACAGCATACGAATTTTTGGAACATCGATTTGATGTAAAAACCCGAATCCTCACCGCTATTCTATTTTTAATTCAACGAGGAATATCCACTGGCATTACCATATTTGCCCCTGCCATCATATTATCCTCCATCCTACAAATAAATTTAACCATTACTACCCTTGGTATTGGTGCATTAGTTATTGGTTATACCGTATACGGAGGCACTAAAGCGGTTTCGTACACGCAACTTTTACAAATGTCTATCATATTTGCAGGCCTATTGTTGGCCGGCATCTTGGTTATCCATTTATTGCCGGAGCATATCGGGTTTAAAGAAGCATTACATATCGCTGGTAAATCGGGGAAAGCCAATGCCATTGATTTTAAGTTTGATTTAAATAACCAATACACCGTTTGGACGGGCCTAATAGGTGGATTTTTCCTGCAACTATCTTACTTCGGAACTGATCAAAGCCAAGTGGGCCGATACCTTACCGGGGCTTCCATCAAAGAAAGCCGATTAGGATTATTGATGAATGGTTTATTGAAAGTTCCTATGCAATTCTGTATTCTTTTGATAGGAATATTGGTCTTTGCCTATTACCAGTACCATACTCCTCCATTGTTCTTTAACGAAAAGGAGACCATTAAACTTGAAAACAGTATTTATAAAGATGATTACAAACAAATCATCTCCAAACACGAGCAGCTCAGTCAGGATAAAGTTCAAGTAATTAATGAACTCACCGAAGCATTAAATGAGAAGGATGAAAAAGCTATTGAGGGCATTAAACAACAACTATCCACATTTGATCAACAAGATCGCTTATTACGAGATGACCTCATTCAATTAATAAAGAAAAACGATGCTGATGCGGATACGAACGATAATAATTATATCTTCCTAAAGTTTGTTAAAGATACATTTCCGAAAGGACTTATTGGCCTTCTTATCGCTATTATTTTTTTAGCTTCCATGGGAGCAACAGCAAGCGCCATAAACTCCTTGTCTTCTACAAGTATCATAGACATTTATAAGCGTTTTATTAAGAAGGATGCCTCCGATGCCTTCTATCTGAAAGCATCTCGCTACTGTACCTTTTTCTGGGGTGTTTTCACCGTAATCATAGCCCTATATGCCAACAAACTTGGCAATTTATTAGAAGCTGTAAATATTTTAGGATCCTTATTTTATGGAACTATTTTAGGAATATTCTTAGTCGCTTTTTATATCAAGCGAATTCAAGGAAAAGCCGTATTTATCGCTGCACTTATTTCCGAATGTATTATTATTATCATCTGGAAACTCGATATTGTCGCATTCCTATGGCTCAATTTGATAGGTTGTGTCCTCGTGATGATCATCGGTTATATCATTCAAGAGATCTTAAATTCTAGAAAGTCTGTAGAAGCTTAATAGAATTTTCTATATAAATCATACAAGACAGCTTTCTCTTGTTCTGACAATTGCGCCGGCAAATCCCTTTTCAAAAACTTCTTTTTAAACACCCGAATCACAGCATCCGGATTATTCATGTCATAGCCCATTAGTTTCAAGGCATCCATTGGGTTAAAATTCGCTGGTGGCGGCACTAAATGGTCGGCATTAAACCAAATTCCAAAACCACGTTCAGCCAATTTCTCCCAGGGGAAAAACATACTTGGATCATCTTTCCTTCCAGGAGCGAAATCACTATGACCTATAAAATTCTTCTGAGGAATGGTGTATTTAGTTTTTAAAGTATCTAATAAGACGAGCAATGAATTAATTTGAGCATCAGGAAATGGTTCATTTCCGGAGTTATCCAATTCGATGCCTATAGAAACAGAGTTCATATCGGTAATATTTCCCCATTTTCCTCGGCCGGCATGCCATCCTCTAAGATAATCATTCAACATTTGAACCACACGACCATCACGACCAATCACATAATGACTGCTTACTTTTGTATGAGGCAATTGAAACGTTCGGATAGTCTGAGCCAAACTGGCTTGCGAAGTATGGTGTATCATGACGAATTGAGGCTTACGAATATCGTAATGCATGGCGCTCGCAAAATCATATTCTTTGCGATTTCCATCCTGCAACATATTCCAAGCTAACTGTTCAGGGCTTAAAACCACCTGCAGAGGTTGAGAAACCTGAGCCTGTTCTTTCGCCGAATTTTTAGAACTTAACGTATCTGTTACTGTTTTTGCCTGTTCGATACTTTCAACAGGTCTAATAACAATAGATTGAGGATTTTGCAATACAGCAGTCTTCTTAGGCGTGCTACAGCCAACAAACAGCAACATCCCACACACAACTACCCAGCACAACAAACTCCTCAACATGTTCCTTATTTAGGGAAATTAAATAGAACACCTACAGCTAAAGCTTCACTCCACTGAACTTTTCCATCCAGGTTATTATCATACAAAACTGTACCACCTAAAGAAACATTTATCAATGAGGTTACTTTTGAACTAAAAGTTGCATCCAAACGATGACTTGGATCATCTATATCCCTATAGTCGGCAAATAGATTATACCTAGCTTTTAAGTTTAAGTTCTTAGCTAAATTTCTATTTAAATCAGCAGTAATCTGAAATGCCAGGTCATTTTTTACAACTTTTCCTTCTTCTACCCCAAACTTAGCTCCTGTACCTTTATCTGGATTATTAGGATCCAAATATTTGCCATATCGGGCGTAATATTGAGCACCTGTATACGGTTTCAAACGATTATCTAAAACTAATGTTTGACGGGCAGTACCAGTACCTAAACGTAAAGAAAATGTAGGATCAGGTTTAAACTCCAAACCGAAAGATTCCGTAAAATACCCTGGGGCCATAAACGATGAAATAACACCCGTTACAGAGTCTCTTCCATCCTGATCTTTGCCGTAAGTAAAACGATTATCAAATTGAGTTTCAAAAGTGACCGAGGTATAGATTGCCCAACTTTTCGAAATTTTATATGATAATTTATTATCCCAAAATATACGATCGACATTTGGTTTAGCGAGTTGGCTTTCACTTTTTAACTTACCATACTTTAAATCAGCAACTGTAGTAAAATTAAAATTATTCCTATTGAATTCTGATTTCTGATTCAATAATCCCATAACAGCCCAGGAATTTACCCCCCCTTGTTTCCAGTTATCACTGAATTGTGCTTGATTAAAGTTGATACCAAAACTAGTCCAATGTTTCCAATAATTTACTTTCAATTCCAATTTAGGAATAGGCACATTTATTTTCTTTACAGCAAGAGCCTTTTCATTCGCCTCTTTACTGATCGTGCTATCAGGCTTTACGCGAAACTCTCGTAAATCTTGGGCATGCGCACCCAAAAAGGATAACACAAAAACAAAAATAGGTAATAGGTAAAATTTTATATTCATACTATTTTTCTTTATTGACATCTAGTTTAATATCAGGTAATTCTCGCAAAGGTCGTAAATTTGGATGTAGTTTAAATATTTCGTACTTACTTTTTATATATTTTACCAATTGATAATGATCATTGGTTGCGATAAAATCATACGTTGGCCTAAATAGACGCATATATACTTGCAACTCCTCTCCTTCTAAGCCTATCAAATTCCGTACTAATTCTGGAGTAAAATAATAATCTACAATATTTTCACGGTGTAATTTATCCAAAAACTGTGTAAACCTTCTCGCATTTTTAGCTTCCGGACTAATCATATTATACAAAGCATCGATACTTAAACCCGCACCTCCCATACCAATAGACAATAATTCTTTAGGAGCAGCTATATCGTAAGCTTTTTTATAATCTCTTTTCCATTCATTGAGCACATCATTCGGATTTCTCCGTCCATAAATGTGTACCGTCTCTATTTGTTTGATCGTTTCTTTCAGGTTGATAATTAAGGCCGCTTGGCTATTGATTTCCACAGTATCCGCGTTGTAACCAAGCTTTTTAATTTGCAATCGATCCCCTGGCAATACTTTAATTTTAAATTCACCCCTAGAGTTATTGTAAATAGACTCCTGTGAACGCAAATTTTTCACTTGTACTTCTCCCAACCTTTGTTTCGTTACAACATCGTATACAAGCCCTTCCAGGTCACGTTGTGCATGCGCCCTTTGTGGACTAAAAAGCCACAGAACTATCCATATTAAGGCTAAATTTTTCAATACTATAAAACTACATCTTAGTTGAATAGATTGCTAATATTTAACATCTTTTAATGCCTGTTGTAACTATTTTGATACGACCAAAAGTTGACCAGCATAAATCGTTTCCGAGGTAAGCCCATTCAAATCTTTTAAAGTCTCTACAGCAATCTTATATTTACTGGCAATTGCAGTTAAGGTATCTGTTGATTTAACCTCATAGATTTGCATGGAAACAGGTTTCTTAATTTGTTCCACCGCCACTACAGGTTCTACCTCTGCTTTTTGTTCTATAATTTGATCTACCTTTTCTGCACGAGCAATAACTTCTACAGCACGTTCTGCACGATCATATTGTTGAAGATTATACCGCTCAATTAAATCGATCAACAGCTCCGGGTACCTAGGATTCGTTGCATAACCTGCCTCCTTTAAACCTTTTGCCCAGCCTTTATAGTCGTCTTTGCTTAGTTGAAACAATTTCTCATAGCGCTTACGAAGTAAAAATTGAGAATGATCCTTAAACGACTGTTCTGGATTTTCATACACTCGAAAACAATCGTTCAAATTATCATCAGGCCTGGTCACAGATTTCCCGTTCCAAGTTCCCCCGCATTTAATTCCGAAATGATTATTGGCGTTTGTGGCCAAATAACTGTTCCCATTCCCAGATTCCAATAAAGCTTGAGCCAATTTTATACTCGCTGGGATGCCAAAGCGATTCATTTCATCGATTGCAATGGATTTATATCGATCGATATATGCGATACCAGAAACTGAAGTCCCCCCCTTATTTGTTGAAGTAGAATTGGTTTTTCCTGAGTTGTTTACGTTAGTATTTCCATGAGAGGAGCCTGGATGTCGTAACACCCTTTGTTGTTTTGTTCCACAGGAAACAAAAAATATGGCCAATATTAAACTACTGGCCAAAAAGATCTTCTTCATTATTCCAATTATGAAATTAATTTAGATTCGTTTTCTCGTCAAATTTTTCTAAATCATACCTATCTATCGTAGAGATGACCTTTCTAGACCAATCACCCGTCTCTGAATAGCCAGATTTAGCAATTCCATTTATCCAATTCAGGTAATCCTGCGAATCGTACTTATCAAAAAGAGGCTTCGTAGATTTCTTTCTTTGCAAAAGACCTACAAAATCCCGATAGGAATCCATCACAGAACCATAACCTTTATAAGCAGAACGGATTTTCTTACTGCTATTTTTACCTTTTATCCCAAAATGATTATTCAGGTAACGTGCAATTCGGCTATTGCCATAAGCACTCTCATGAATCGCAACTGCCAATATCACAGAGGCAGGAATTCCTGTTTCTCGCATTAATGATTGCGCAGCAGAACTGTGCTTTTCAATATACGTTTTTGTTGTGTAGTCTTGGGCAAACGCGCTCAAGGTTCCTAATGTAGTAAGTATACATACCACAAAAATCTTTCTACAGTTTTTTAGCATAAACTTCAGTTTAGTTTAACACTACTTTTTGCGTAGCACAAAAAGCCCATCTCGTATTGGCAAAATCAACTTCTCTACCCGATCATCCTTTGCCAAGGTTTGATTTAACTCTATTACTTGTTTTGTTTGATTATCTGGGTTACTATCAAAAACCTTGCCTTTCCATAAAACATTGTCAATTAATAGTAATCCACCTGGCCTAACTCGATCAATTAATAGATTAAAATAAAATAGATTTCTCTTTTTATCTGCATCTATGAATACTAAATCAAATATTCCAGGTAAATCAGGAATTAATACCGCCGCATCTCCAATATGGTATTTTATCTGATCTGCATATTCAGATTCGTCAAAATAACCTTGTACACGATCCGCCAACTCCTCATTGATATCAATACTATGTAAGATTCCTCCAGCCTGTAACCCTTCCGCTAAACATATACTGGCATAACCCGTAAATGTACCTATCTCCAATGCCAATTTTGGCTGTACCAATTTGCTCAACATCGATAACACTCTTCCTTGGTAGTGTCCTGATAACATATGAGGCATTGTTTCTTTCAAATAAGTCTCCCTATTTATTTTTTTTAACAAGCTACTTTCTGCATCAGTGCTTCCCTCTAGGTAAGCATTCAAGCTATCCGATTCCTCAAACATAGTGCGCAAAGATAATAATTACAATGCTAAGAACACAATGATTTTATATCATAACACTGATTTACAACCTGTTAATAGGTAACAAACCCATCGTAATTAAGGTAAAAACAGTATAAAAGAGCTGTATTTATTCAAAATTACAAATCTTTAAAAATAGAAAAACCCACAAAATTGTGGGTTTTCCATGAATAAGTTCTTTTAATCTAGTGATGCTGTAATCAATCGTAAAAACTCCGATCGTGTCACATCATTCTGGAAAGCCCCCGTAAATGCGGAAGTCGTAGTCACAGAATTTTGTTTTTGTACCCCACGCATTGCCATACACATGTGTTTACATTCTATAACAACCGCAACACCTGCTGGCTTCAACGTATCTTGAATACAATCTCTAATTTCGTTTGTTAAACGTTCCTGCACCTGTAATCTACGGGCAAAAACATCCACGACACGAGGAATTTTACTCAAACCAACGATATGTCCATTTGGAATATAAGCGATATGTGCTTTTCCAAAAAAAGGCAACATATGATGCTCACACATGGAATAAACCTCAATATCTTTTACCACCACCATCTGACTATATTCCTCTTCAAACATGGCGCTACGCAATACTTCAGAAGGATCCACATCATATCCATGGGTTAAAAACTGCAAAGCCTTACCTACTCGTTCTGGAGTTTTTAATAAACCTTCACGGTTAGGGTCTTCTCCTAATGCGGATAAAATATCTTTATAATGGGCGGCAATCCGTTCAACATTTTTTTGATTGTATTGATCTATCTTCAGATAGCCTTCTTGTTCTTCATCTTCGAATTGATGTATTTTGCTCATATTTTTACGTTGCAATAGGTTTTATTCCCCAAAATATTCGACATAATTGTTTTCTGTTTCATGCAATCGAATGGCATGTAACAATACGTTCTCCTGTTCAAAAAATGGTCTCAAAATATGAAAAATCTCCATGGCGATCACTTCCGTAGAAGCCATTTTTCCTTTCATAAAATCCACATCCAAATTCACATTTTTATGATCCAATTTATCGATGACCTCTTGCAAAATAATCTCTTTCATCCGCTTTAAGTCAATCAAAAAACCTGTTTGAGGATTCACATGACCTTTAACGGTCACAAACAAATCATAATTATGACCATGCCAATTCGGATTGGAACAATTACCAAAAACGCGTTCGTTTTCTTCTGCTGACCAATCTTCACGGTATAGTTTATGAGCTGCATTAAAGCGTTCTCGTCGTGTTATATAAATCATATCCACAAAGATAAGCCAAATAAACGTAAATTAGTATTTTATCCCAGGAATATGAACTTGCTTATTGTTGCTGCCACCGAGTTAGAAATTACACCATCCATCCCATTACTGCTTGAACATCAAGTAGATTACCTCATTACAGGGGTTGGTATGGTCGCTACGGCATTTGAATTAGGAGCTCAACTATCCAAAAAATCCTACGATTTACTTATCAATGTAGGAATTGCAGGATCCTTTTCTATTTCTCATCAAATTGGTGATGTCTTTAAAATTAAAACCGATCAAATCTTTCAATTCGGAGCAGAAAATAAAGATGAATTTATTTCCATTGAAGATTTAGGTTTTGGACATGCCCGTTTTCATGAACTATTACCGACACAAACCTTGCCCGCCTCTTTTTATGAGATGCCTTATTCCAATGCCATTACCGTGAATACCGTACATGGAAATACCCAAAGTATCCACAAAATCATGGAAACCATGAATGATGATTTACTGGAAAGTATGGAAGGAGCAGCATTCTTTTACGCCAGTAATATCCGTAAAATACCTGCTATTCAAGTCCGTGCTGTATCTAACTATGTGGAGGAAAGAAATGTGTCTCTTTGGAACATCCCAATGGCTATTATTAATTTAAACAACTGGCTCCAATCCTTTATTTTAGCCACTCAAACGAAACCCTCCTTCTAAAAATTATTGCAATCGATCGATTAGGTATAAAATCCTAGCTGAAAGCTACTTTTTTTCGATAAAATATAGTACTTTTGCCTAATCTAAACAAAGACATTATCTGAAATACTGATGAGAGAAATACAATTCAGAGAAGCGCTTCGTGAAGCTATGAACGAAGAAATGCGCAAAGATGAAACTATATTTTTAATGGGCGAAGAAGTCGCGGAATATAATGGTGCTTACAAAGTAAGTCAAGGTATGCTTGATGAATTTGGCCCTAAACGCGTTATTGATACTCCTATTGCCGAATTAGGTTTTGCTGGTATTGGTGTGGGTGCTGCGATGAATGGTTTAAGACCAATCGTAGAATTCATGACTTTTAACTTTTCATTAGTAGCGATCGACCAAATTATCAATGCTGCTGCTAAATTACACCAAATGAGCGGTGGCCAATTCTCTTGCCCTATTGTATTTAGAGGTGCTACGGGTAATGCTGGTCAATTAGCTGCTCAACACTCCCAAAACTTTGAAAACTGGTATGCCAATACCCCTGGTTTAAAAGTAGTGGTTCCTTCCAATCCTTACGATGCTAAAGGTTTATTAAAATCTGCGATTCTTGATCCAGATCCAGTAATCTTTATGGAATCTGAAGTGATGTATGGAGACAAAGGGCCTGTTCCTGAAGAAGAATACTACTTACCAATTGGTAAAGCAAATTTAGTTAAAGAAGGTACAGATGTTACTGTCGTATCTTTTGGTAAAATGATTCCTCGTGTTGTTCTTCCAGCTATTGAAGAATTAACAAAACAAGGTGTAAATGTAGAATTGATTGATTTACGTTCAGTACGTCCTATTGATTTCCCAGCAATTATTGAATCTGTTAAGAAAACAAATCGTTTAGTTATCGTAGAAGAAGCTTGGCCATTAGCTTCAATCTCTTCTGAAATAACTTTCCATGTTCAAAAGCATGCATTCGATTATTTAGATGCGCCTATTACACGTGTTACTTCAGCTGATGTTCCTCTTGGTTATGCGCCTACTTTAGTAGAAGCTTCTTTACCAAGTGTAGAAAAAGTTGTAAAAGCTATTAAAGAAGTTGCTTATATCAAAAAGTAATCTTCTTATACCCTATTTTCAAACCCCTAGCAGTATAAACGGCTAGGGGTTTTTCTTTTCTATCTATTCCATTAATATGGAATAAAAGCTTAAATTTGTAATCAAAAAACAATTAAATTAACCAATTGATAAAACAATGAAAAATCTTACAACACTAATTTTATTTTTACTTTGCAGTTTTTCTCTTTTTGCCCAAGAAGTTGAATTCAAGTATAAGCTTCCCCTCAATCAAATCATGAAGATCCAAACAAATATTCAAATGGATTTCAATATAAAACAACAGCCCATTACCATGGATATGGTGATGAAAGGAAATATACAAGCAATAAAATTCGAAAACGACCAATATACTCTGGAATCCAACACAAATGCCATAAAAGTAATCATGGATTTAGGAGAAACCTCTTTTGAATACGATTCTGAAAACCCAAAAGATGATCCTTTTTCAAAACAATTTGAAGAACAAATGAAACCCATTTTATCTACAAAAACCACTGCGATAACCTCATCAAAAGGAGAATTAATAGATTTAAAAATGCATGAATCTCAAGATAAGTTACAAAATATGTTAAAGAACTTAACTAACGGCGTTACTTTTCCATCCAAAAAATTAGTTCCAGGGGAAGTGTGGAAAAACGAAATAAATAGCGACAATCTATTCCTGGAAATGTCCAATCAATATATCAATAAAACAGAACAAGGATATCTAATTGAAACTACTATAAAAATTGTTGATGATCAACAAAATCCAATTGGAACTGTTACAGGTAAATATACCTTAGATGCGATTTCTCACTATCCGATACTTTTTGATTCACTTACTGAATTAGAAGTGGAAGGTAAAGTCGTAAAAAGTAAAATGAGATATACCATTACGCTTTAAAACGAGAATAATAAAAAGCCCTTATCGTGTTTAGACGATAAGGGCTTTTCTTATAATTTATAACTATTCTATCGAATATTATGCATTAACTTCTGATTGGTAGTCATCTGCAGATAATAAAGCATCTACATCAGCAACATTTGCTAATTTAACACGGATAATCCAACCGTCACCATACGGATCAGAGTTTACCAATTCTGGAGAAGCATCAATAGCATCGTTTACAGACAAAACTGTTCCTGTAACAGGCATAAACAAATCAGATACTGTTTTTACAGCTTCGATTGTACCAAATACTTCATTTGCTACTACTTCTTCACCAATACTGTTAATATCTACAAAAACGATATCGCCAAGTTCGCGTTGAGCAAAATCTGTAATACCGATTACAGCCTCATCACCTTCTACACGAATCCATTCGTGATCTTTGGTGTACTTTAATTCAGAAGGAAAATTCATCTTTATTTATTTGATTTACGCTCAAAAATAGGATTAAGAAAGGAGATTACAAATTTAAATGTATTTTTATATGATGAATCCAGGTATCGCCAAACTCCAACATATTTCCCAAAAACAAGAACGTTTAATTATAGGATTAATGTCAGGAACATCTTTAGATGGTCTTGATATCGCGTTATGCAGCATTTCAGGTCATGGTCGTCAAAGCAAATTGAATCTACTTCAATTTATCACTAAACCTTTTGAAGCAAACTTTAGAAATCATATCCGCGAGATTTTTGCAAAAAGAACCGTCGATCAACAGGTTCTTTCTGGCCTGAATGCGCAAATAGGATTAGTGCACGCTGAATTAATCTTGGAAGCACTGAGCGATTGGGCTTATGAACCTCAAGACATCGATTGTATAGCCAGTCATGGGCAAACAGTTTATCATGCCCCACAATCATTAACACATGATTTAACCTATCCAAACAGCACTCTTCAAATTGGAGACGGAGATCATATTGCCGTCAAAACCGGCATAATTACCCTTTCTGATTTTAGACAAAAACACATTGCTGCTGGTGGAGAAGGTGCACCATTAGCAGCCTATGGAGATTATCTACTCTTTAGTCATCCTACGGAAACTAGAATTCTACTCAATATAGGTGGTATTTCCAATTTTACCTATATCCCTGCAGGGAATATCCAACAACCGTGCTATGCTACAGACCTTGGTCCCGGAAACACCATGATGAATCAATACATGAATCAGCATTTTGCCAAAGAAATGGACCAAGATGCCTGTATTGCATCTCAAGGGAGCATACAGGTTGAGTTACTAGAAAAACTACTTCAAGAACCATTTTTATCCTTAGATTTTCCGAAAACTACAGGGCCAGAATTATTCAACATCCAATACTTATTGAAAACAATGGACGAGTATGAATTTTCAGCAATCAGTCATGAGGATTGTATGGCCACATTGAATGCCTTTTCTGCACAAACCATCATCAATGGCATCAAAAAAGCAACTAAAGATCAAACAAATTTTCGTGTTTATGTCAGTGGTGGAGGGCTACACAATCCATTATTGATGAAGCAAATTGAAAAAGCTTTTCCAAATCAAGTTCAATCTTTTGAAGTGTTAGGAATAAATCCTGATGCCAAAGAAGCTTGTTTATTTGCTATTCTTGCCAATGAAACCTTAGTAGGTAATCCTGAAAACGTAAAACAAATCCATGAATCTCCAGCCGTTTGTATGGGGAAAATATGCCTGCCCTATTGATCCAAGGCTTGGTGGATATATTGTTTAAAAGGAATCATACGTTCATATTGTGCCAATACATTTTCCAATGCCATTGGAGATTCCATTTCTTGCCGTGTAAAGGTTTGATGTAAGATAAAACTTCTGTTTTTCAACAATTCAATATGCTCATGCTGCGCATCGTAACCCACGGGAGGGCGTTGAAGTTTATCTTCTGAAGAAAGATCGGATGTTTTCCACCCACCCCTTTCTAGAGCCTCTATAAAGCCTTCGGCGTTGTAATCAATCTCTTGCCTTATTGCATCAAGATGATGCCTCTCAGGCCTCCAATAACCCACAGCAATAAAGGTTTCCTTAGGTTCTATATGAATATAATATTCAGGACCAGCTAATTTACGCCCATCTAAAGAAATACCTGCCGCAAACCAGTTCTTGTAAGGGTCCTTATTTTTGGAAAATCGTACATCCCGATAAATTCTAAATAAACATTTCTTTGCGGGAATTTCTTCTGTAATATGCGGGTCAACTTTGGATAATCCGACAATCAACCTCTCAATAAATTCAACTACATTCTTCAACGAAGCATCATATTCCGATTTATGATCCTGAAACCATTCCCGATTATTATTGTCTTTTAATGCTGCTAAAAATTCGAATGTAGCTTTATTGATTTGCATATCTTAAATAATGTTTAGTAAAACATAAACTAAAGGACAGGCTATTAATAAACCATCAAAACGATCTAGAAAACCACCATGACCCGGAAGAATCTGTCCGGAGTCTTTAATTCCCAAGCTTCGTTTTAACATGGATTCTACCAAGTCGCCCATGGTTCCAAAAACCCCAATGATTAAAGCCACCGATGCCCACTCCATTTTTGTTAATGTTCCAAAATATTGCTGCAAATTTAGAGCCACTAATACCGCAAGTGCAAGTCCACCAATAAATCCTTCCCAGGTTTTATTGGGGCTGATTCGTTCAAACAACTTCGTTCTTCCAAAAGCTCTTCCAGATAGATAAGCTCCTGTATCGTTAGACCAAAGCATAATCAAAAAACCCATCGGTAAATACGGATTAAAAGATCCTTTTAAAAATCCTAATCCAATAAAAAACAGGTAGGGAACTGTTCCATACAGTATACCTAAAAATGTATAGGCAATATCCTGAAACGGTTTGGCACGTTTTAAATAAAGCGCACTTAAAAAAATCAAACTAAAGCAGGGAATGGTTAGCAACAGGTATTTTGCAGGAATTAAATTCAAAAAATAACTGGAGGCCAAAACTGCCAACACTCCGGAACCAATTAAACCAATTGCTTGTAATGGTTTATTCTCCTCCGATTTAATAATACTGTAAAATTCTCTAGTGGATAAAACAGCAACTAAACTAAAAAATGCAGCAAAAACATAGGCATTGTACATGGTTGCTGCCACCAATACGATAACAAATATAATTCCTGTAATAGCTCTAATCTTCATGATCTAAATCTTCCTCTCCAAAACTATCCATCAATGCAATTGCTTCTAATTCATGTTCCTTTTCAACGTACAATACCGCATAACCTATAAATACATAAGATGAGTCCTTCTGATTCAAAATTACAGCAGGTACGTTATTTTCAACGAGCATTTGTTTTATAATTTCTGCTCGAACCGCATCCTTAAATGAAGCTATTTTTATCCAATTACTATTCATAAGTTAATTTGTTTGTTTGGCGTTTCGTATACCAATAATATCCTATCGCAATCAGCAATATGGCGCTAAGTATATAAATCCATAATTGATAAGGTTCAGATGTTTGTAACTCTTGAAAAGATTTACCCTCCAAAACATAATAATAGGCGATTAACGTAACGGCAAGGTTATTCACGAAGTGTCCAAATACAGCTATCCAAATATTACCTGTCCAATATAAGCTATATCCAAAAATAACACCCAACAACATTCTCGGTAAAAAACCATAAAACTGCAAATGTATTGCTGAAAAAATGATGGCTGTTACCCAAATGGATATATGTGGATTTTTGAATATCTTATAAAATATCGTTTGTAAAGATCCGCGGAAATAAAATTCTTCAACAACAGCGGGAACAACTGCTAGGACGATAATATTCATAAATAGCAAATTGATGTCCTTCACCATCACTATTTTTTCTAAAATCTCCGCCATGGCTTGCTCTTTATCGAACATCCAGATTTCCAAACTTTTTAAGGATTCCGGTAGGCTTAACTTCTGATTCCAAACAGAAATCCCTTCCATGATGGGACTACTAAACAACATGAACAGAAAGATCAGCAATAAATACAAGGCGAACTCTTGTTTTTGCTGAGGAAAATAGGAAACCTGTTTGCGTTCCATCTTTTGTAATAGTAAAGACGGAAGTAAAAATGTACCTATACTTCCTGTTAACAAGGAACCATACAGAAAACTCTTTGAATTTGCCTGTTGAAGATCTTGAATTGCTGATAAGCCCTGTTGTATATTGCCAGAAAATAGCAAATAAAATAGAATGAATAGCAATTGACTAACGAAGGTACAAATCATGGTAAGTACCAATAGAAGCATGAGGGAATACCAGGGTGATGGAGAAGATCTATGTTGCATACTTTGTGTTTTCTTTCGCCAACCTATATTTTGCAACCCTCATCATCACAACTCAATTTATTTTCCGAGTCGGAAATGATCTTAAATGATGTTGCATGTTGTTTCCATTCGGAAAAAGACTTTTCTAAAACCTCCACAAATGCATCAGTAGGCTGAGCTCCTGAAACAGCATACTTCCTGTCAAATAGAAAGAATGGTACTCCACGGATACCTATGTTTCTGGCCTCTTGAAGATCTTGATTAACAGCATAGGTTTCTCGACCTTCCTTCAACGCTTGTTCGGCTAAAGAAACGTCCAAATTACTCGCCTCAGCAATTTGCAGTAAAACTGCCAAGTCTTCAACATTTAATCCCTCTACAAAATGAGCTTCAAACAATTTTTCTTTGACTATACTGCCAAGGTTATATTTGGAGGCAAAATGAATTAATTCATGCGCCTTTTTGGTATTAGCAGGCACATTGCTGTCAAAGTTTATTTTCAATCCGGCATTAGCTGCCATCGCTTGAACTTGCTTCGTCATCTCTTTCGCCTGTTCTATCGGTAAGCCCTTTGTACGACTTAGCATCGAATATACCGTATCATTTTCCAAATGATAATAGTCAGGATTTAATTGATAACTACGGTAAATAATAGTTAGTTCATTTTGAAAGCTTAACTGTGCTAATGCCTTTTCAAAATGATGCTTCCCGATATAACAAAAGGGACACATGATGTCTGACCAAATTTCAATTTGCATATTCAAAATTACTCTTTTCATGCCACTAAAACGAATCGAAGCTCCTAGTTTGGTAGGAGCTTCGAATTGTTTTATTTAACACGTACGGGATCTGCTGGTTTTTTCAGTTGTTGATAAGGATATGTTTTCATTTCCTCCAACAATAGCTGCACCGTTTTTTCCAGTTGTGGATCTTTTCCAGAAAGTAACTCTTTCGGTGTTTGCTCGACAAACACATCTGGTGCCACTCCTTCATTTTCGATGATATAGTTTCCTTTTAAATCAAATACCCCAAAGTTTGGTGAAGTAACAGAACCACCGTCTAATAATGGAGGATATCCTGAAATTCCGACCAAGATTCCCATGGTAGTACGCCCCACCAATTTACCTAATCCTTTGAATCGGAACATGTATGGCATCATATCACCACCTGATCCTGCATTCTCATTAATAATCATCGCTTTAGGGCCAAAAATACCATTACCTGGAGTAGTAAAGCTTTTTCCATCACGAATACCCCAGCCAGCAATTAATTCGCGAGATAATAAATCGATCACATAATCTGCTACCGATCCACCACCATTATTACGCTCATCCAGCAATAAAGCTTTCTTATCCATTTGAGAAAAATAGTACCGATTAAAAGAGGTATAACCTTCTCTACCGGTATTAGGCATATACACATAAGCGATTTGACCTTGACTTAATGCATCTACTTTCTTACGATTACTTTCTACCCAATTCTGACGACGTAAAGAAACTTCGTTTCCAAATGAAATTGGTTTAACAACGACATCTTTAGAACCGTTCAAATTTGGCTGACTGTTGATTTTTAACGTGACTTGTTTATCAACGGTATTATCGAATAGACTATAAATATCCATATCTCCCGTCAATTCCTTACCGTTTACAGCTAGAATATACATACCTTCTTCGATATTTAACCCTGGCTCGTCCAAAGGAGCTTTAAAGGAAGGATTCCAATCCATACGGTGGTAAATCTTGCTGATTTTATAGCGATTGTTTTCAATGCTATAATCTGCTCCTAATACGCCAGAACTTACGGAAGGTGCAGAAGGTTCGTCCCCAGGATAGATATAGCTATGTCCAACAACCAATTCGCCCAACATTTCATTCATTAAATATCCTAAATCCGAACGATGACTGACATAAGGTAAAAATTTCTCATATTTCTTTTTCACCGCATTCCAATCCGCACCGTGCATATTCTCTACATAGAAAAAGTCTTTTTGCATAGCCCAAACTTCATGGAATATTTGCTTCCATTCTTGAGCCGGATCTACCAAAACCTTGATATTATCTAATTTCAATTTACCCATTTCTCCAGAAGCCTTTTGTCCTGCTGCAACAATAAAATATCCTTGTCTGTTCGCAAAAATCATTTGCTTACCATCCGCACTTATGCCATAACCATTGGCATTTTCCACCAAAGATTTCTCTTCCAATTTATTCCAATCAAAGGAATAAATATTACCGGAACGCATATAGATCAATTGGTTTTCTACCGATCCATCAAAACCGTAAGATCCAGTAGGTATTGGTAAAGCTTGAATACGGCTATTGATATTCGTAAAATCTACTTTAATATCTTTTGATTTATCCTTAGCATTCGCATCTTCCTTTCCTTTTTCCTCTTTGCCCTTTTCATCTTTGCCATCTTTATTTTTATCGTCTTTAGATTTATCAGCAGCCGGTTTAGCCGTTTCTTCATCCTTTACCTTTTCCTCATCACTTTCATTCTTGAAAACTGAAGGCGTTTCACTAGACAACAAAAAGGCATAGGTGTTAAATTGAGGTCTACGATCATAGGCCGTCATGTGAAGACCTGAATTAGTCAATCCAACATCCGTACTGCTACTAAAAACTAAGTACTTTCCGTCTTTAGTGAATTCCGGATTTCCAACATGACTCATTCCATCTGTAATTTGTTGACTTTGTTTCGTATCCAAATTATACATAAAGACAGCACTCACGCCGTTTTTAAGAGTTCTGATATAAGAAATCCATTTAGAATCCGGGGACCAACTTGCCTGGAATGCATTATACGATCTTCCTGTAGTGGATCCCAATTGATCTGAATCTACTTTTACCACTTGTTTATTCTCAATATTGATGTAAAACAAGTTTAAATGTGCATCGTTGAAAAACAATTTCTTACTATCCGGAGACCAGGATGGTGAAAAATAATAAAAGTCATTTCCAAGACTAAAATATTGAGGTTCATCAGCCGCTTTTTGATCTCTTAGTACCAATTCAAACTTTCCGTTTTTATCCGAAAGATAAGATATCCATTTGCCATTGGGAGACCAAGAAGGATAACGCTCATGACTTCCAGGAGAATTCGAGATATTTCTGGCATCCCCTTTTTCTTTAGGCACCGAGAAAATTTCACCTCTACTTTCAAACAAAGCACGTTGTCCGGTAGCAGAAATATTGAAACCACGAATATCACTATTCATATCCACGTAATGTGGTCTCTTATACATGGCATCCGCCTGAATTTGAATCGCTAACGTCTTTTTGTCTTTGGATTTCGTATTCAGGATATGTATTTTTCCTGCTTGCTCGTACACTAACTCATCGGCTTTACCCTGTAAGGTTCGAACATCATAGTCGCTAAAGTTGGTCAACTTATCAACTTTCTTGCTTTTTGTATCGTAGCTGAAAATGTTCACAATTTTATCCCTATCCGAAAGGAAATAAACCTTATCTCCTAACCAAACAGGTTTTACATCATTGCATTTTTCACCTGGAATGATTTCGATATTTTGTGTTTGCGTATCAAAAATCCAAATAGAAGGCATGCCCCCACCACGGTATCTTTTAAAAGCTACACGATCACGCTCTGTAGGATCTGTGTTTTTTATATAAGCCCAATATCTTCCATCTGCTGAAGGAGATCCTTGATAGGCTTCAGGCATCATCAATGGCTGATTAAAGGAAGGATCTAATTTACTTTTATACAATCTAGAACCTAAGGAGTACGTTAATTCCCGAGTGGTAGTAAAATAAACTTCATCATTAGAAATCCAACCCCTTAACACATCCGCAGAAGGATGCGTCGTTACTCGTTTTGGAGCTCCACCCTGTACAGGGATAACATAAACATCGGTATTTCCATCATAATTTCCTGTAAAAGCGATTTGTCTGCCGTCAGGAGAAAAAATAGGATTTTGTTCTACAGCAGGGTTCACCGTTAATCGTCTAGGGTTTTGACCATTTTTATCCGCTACCCAAATATCACCAGCATACACAAATGTGACGTGGCTTTCGCTAATACTAGGGTTACGAAGTAATAAGGTTTCTCCTGACTGTTGGGCATAACTCATTTGAGTCGCCGCTAAGGCAAGTAGGGTAATAATATTTTTTAGCATAAACTTGAATTGGTATTTAAAATAAAAATAGAAATAAATTAATTAGTGCTAAAAATAATATTCAATAATCACTCAAATATTACGAAAAATATACTGTGTAAAGCCATTTTGCCTAAAAATTAAACGTTTTCAAGAAATATTACCCTGATTTTGGACAATAGGGCTGTTGCATTGAATTTCTTTTGTAGTTCATTGGAACTATTCCGGATCTCCTTCGGAATTTTTCACATCATGTCCGAACAATGTCCGAAGGAGATCCGCAGGAGATCCATAAATAAAGAAAAAATGAGTTTATGGTTTCAAAACTAGTTGAAGAAGAAAAGTCGGAAAATGGATAAACCAAAAGGCACAAAAAAAGCCAGTTAAAAACTGGCTTTTAAAATTTTTTTAAGAAAGAGCTTATGCTTCTTCTGAAGCAATTTCCTCATCAACTAATAGGCGACCACAGTGTTCGCAAATGATGATTTTCTTACGTTGACGAATTTCTGATTGCAATTGAGGTGGTATTTTATTGTGACAACCAGAACAGCTATCACGTTCAATAGAAACCACAGCCAATCCATTACGGAAAGATTTACGTAATTTCTTGATGACTTTCAATAAGCGATCTTCAATTAATTTTTCAGATTCCTCTTCTTGTTTCACCAAAACATCTTCTTCAATTTGTGTTTCAGAAGTAATGGTTTCTAATTCTTTTTGCTTGCCTGACAATTCGCCTTTGCTAAAATCTACATTTTTTACAGTCGCATCATACGCTTCTGTTTTATTTTTGATTTCAAATTCAGCTTCACGAATACGTTTTTCACATACTTGAATTTCTAAACCTTGAATCTCAATTTCTTTAGAAATTGCATCGTATTCACGGTTATTTTTAACTTCATTCAGTTGTGTTTCGTATTTTTTAATTGCCGCCTGCGCATCTTTGATCATGTTTTTGCGCTTAACAATAGAATCTTCCAATTCATCTAATTCATTACGAATTTTTTCGATACGGGTATCAAGACCAGCGATTTCATCCTCTAAATCTGCTACCTCAATAGGTAGTTCTCCACGTACTTGGCGTAATTTGTCAATCTTCGTTTCGATAGATTGCCATGCCCATAAAGCTTTTAATTTTTGTTCTACGGTTTGTTCCATTAACTGTAGTATTTTATTGGATTTGTGTCTATTTCTGTCAATAAGACAGCAAAGTTAGCAAATTTTTTCTGAATTATCTCTAACAATAATTCTTGTGTAAATTGTTCACTTTCATAATGTCCTACATCGGCAATGATAATATCATCCTCCGCGTCGAAGAACTCATGATATTTATAATCAGCCGTAATAAATATATCTGCACCAGAACGTTTAGCATCAGCTAATAAAAAACCACCAGCTCCTCCACAAACAGCGACCCGTTGAATCGGTTTATTCAACAATTTAGTATGGCGAATGACTTTAACTGCTAGTTTATTTTTCAAATGAGCTAAAAAATCTGTTTCCAACATCGGGGCAGGTAAATTACCTATGGCTCCAGACCCGACTTGCGAATGTGTGTTTTCAAGGCTAATCAAGTCATAAGCGACCTCTTCATAAGGATGGGAAGCATATAATGCTAAGATTAGTTTACGTTCGATATTGGAAGGGAAAATCACTTCAATTTTAGTCTCTTCTACCCTTTCCTGAACACCAACTTCTCCTATCGTCGGATTGGCGTTCGATAAGGGTCTAAAAGTCCCATAGCCGGCGGTATTATAAGAGCATTGATCATAATCACCAATGGATCCAGCACCCGCAGCAAAAAGAGCATTACGAACTTCTTCCACATGCGTTCTAGGCACAAAAACAATCAGCTTCTTAAGCAGATTTTTCTTAGGTTTCAACACAGCATGTTGTTCCAAACCTAGGCGTTCGGCTATCTTTGAGCTAACCCCGCCATAGATATTATCCAGATTGGTATGAATTGCATAAATCGCAATATCATTTTTAATTGCTTTTAGAATCGTTCGTTCAATATAGTTATTTCCGTTTAAGCGCTTTAAACCTGAAAAAATAATGGGATGATGGCAAATAACGATATCACAGCCTTTCGCAATAGCATCATCAATTACTGCTTCAGTACAATCCAATGCAATTAACGCTTGATGAACCTCTTGATTCGGATGACCTACCAATAAACCGGAATTATCATAACTCTCCTGATAAGCCAAAGGAGCAATTTGCTCTAAATAATTAGTTAACTCACTAATTTTCATCATTTACTTGATTATTTTGTTGATTATTCAACCAGATATTGTGCTCATTAATTAAATCTTTAAATTGGTTAATTTTAATCCAATAAAGAATAAAATAGATGATTGCAACGATTAAACATAAGAGATGTAAAAATGCTGGAAAAGGGAAAAAGCTAACTAAAAATGCCCAGGCATATAACATTCCTGAAGAAAAACCAGGGTTTTCTTCTACGGCAATTTTCCGGTCAAAGAATTCATTATTTAAGGAATAGGATAATCGCTTTGCCACTTCAAAATTCCAATACATATTAAATAAAGGAATGGCTAAAAACCAAGCTTGATTAGGTAATATAACTTGATTCTCCGGATGTATAAGCAATAAGGTCTTACGTATACTGTTGGCAAATAATAGCCATAGTACGATAATAATAACAAATAAAAACACACTTAAACGACTCAGCTCTTCCAAGAGCTCTGGGGACATCTCTTCTGACATTTATTTTTCTTTTAATAGCAATCTCACTAATTCTTTAGGTTGACTCCGTTGAGGATTATGATCCGCTAACATGGTCAACGTTTTCCATTGATATAATTTTGCCCTTTGGTAGAAGAAATAGAAATCATCTTTTTCTAATTCTTTTTCATAGGTTAACAAATAGGTACTGGGAATTTCTTTTCTTTTTGGATTTTTTAAGCTCAGGGTTTCTTTCATGCAAGCTAAAGGATGAGGAACATCTCTTGGATAAACGCTGGTATCCTTTTGCCAAAATGGTTCAATAAAAACCTGGTCTTTGCTCTGCATTAAAGCAGCATTTGGCCCATTACTAACAAAAAAATCGATGCTTTCTCCATCTTCAGGCAGAAATGCATCCAGGTAAACTAATCGCTGTATACGTTCAGGAATACGATCTGCAACTGCTGTAATTACCATTCCTCCATAGCTATGACCAAGCAGAATGACATTTTCAAGCTCTTCAAATAAAATGGTATTTACCACATCATTGACATGCGTCGTTAAATTAACCCCTGCATTCGCCAAATGAACACGCTCACCTAATCCTGTTAAATTGACACGATAAACCTTTTCACCGGCTTTCTGAAGTTCTGCAGCTGTTTGTTTAAAACTCCAAGATCCTCCCCAGGCCCCATGTACCAAAACATAGGTAGGCTGTTTTGCCCAAACCATCTGAGTGGAAATTAGAAAGATAAAAATTGCGTATTTGAAAATCTTCATGCAGCAGCAATTGGAGTTTAAGTAGCTGAAAGTATAAATATACAAGGTTTTTTATGTAAATCTATGGTTGTTTTTGCCCACAAACTTAAGGATTGAGTCAAGATATACTCCTCTTCTCCCGTTAAATTACAGGCAATACAAAGTTGAGTATTCGGTTTACAAGCTTTAATCAAATCAGTGAGCATCTGATTATTTCGATAAGGAGTCTCTATAAAAATATGGGAACTTTGATCCTTAAAACTTTGATTCTCCAAATCCTTTATCTTCTTATTTCGAGCAGATTTATCGATAGGTAGATAACCATGAAATGCAAAGGATTGTCCATTAAAGCCAGAAGCCATTAAACCCAACATAATTGAACTAGGCCCCACCAAAGGAATAACGCGGATACCTCGACGATGAGCCTCGGCGACAACATCTGCTCCTGGATCTGCCACAGCTGGGCAACCCGCCTCCGACATCAAACCAAGATCAGAACCAGCCAGTACGGATTTAAAAACCAGATTAAAATCTAATTTTTCTCTTGCGTGTTTTCCATAATCGTGAAAAACTAATTCACTTTGCGGAATTTTTAAACCTGCTTCTTTTAAGAATTTTCTTGCGGTCTTTTCGTTTTCAACAATATATTCGTTGAGCTGTTGAAAGATCTCTTGATGTAACAAGGTATAAGAAGATTTTTCTGCATGCTCCGCTAGTGGAACAGGAATAAGATACAAACAGCCTTTTGCCATACTACAAACCTAGCTAAATTTTACTTATTTCTAATTGTGATTGAAAACTATGAAGTGAAATTAACTGGTTTAATCTTTTAGTAAACAATAGAAAGATTGCTCAAATAATTGAAATAAAATTAATTTTAAACCTAATGTAATATTTATGTCGAAAAATATTATATTAGAGTAAAGAATAGTCTATAAAATTTGCTCAAAATTATACAATTAATATATTTGGCTGACTATGACTACACAGATTACCTCAGGCGTAAAGATTTCAGTTGAATCGACCTACCAATCGGAATATTCCAATCCAGATCAGGGGCACTTTATGTTTGCCTACCGGATTACGATAGAAAACCTGAGTGAACATACGGTTCAACTGGTGAGACGTCATTGGAATATTTTTGATTCTATAGGAAGTCACAGTCAAGTCGATGGTGACGGAGTAGTTGGCGAGCAACCTATATTGAACCCTGGAGATACCCATCAATATGTGTCCGGTTGTAATCTAAAAAGCGAAATGGGATTTATGGAAGGTTATTACGAAATGATTCGGGAACTAGATCAATCCATATTTCATGTACATATACCAAGATTCAATTTAATCGCTAGCTATAGACATAATTAATTCGATTTTAGTCAATTTACTGTATACTTTTTCCAGAATAGAATACATCCTAACAAATATTTAATAATTTTGTGCTTGGATTATTACGTCAAAACGATAACGTGAGTATTTTAAGCACAGAACAAGTTAGTCATTCATTTAATGATAAATGGCTTTTTACAGATTTACATTTTGCTTTGCAAAAAGGTGACCGGGTTGCCTTAGTTGGTATTAACGGAACAGGTAAATCGACCTTATTAAAAATATTAGCTGAATTGATTATCCCCAACAAGGGAAGGGTGGTCAAAGAAAAAGGACTCAAAGTAGGTTACCTACAACAAGATCCTGATTTTTCTAATTTAAATACCATTAATGATTTCATCTTTAGTGCTGAAAACGAACAACAGCAATTAATAAAAGAATACGAACAACTTATTGAAAACCAAGAAGTTACTAGTAAAAAATTCTTAGATATTACTGAAAAATTAACCGCATTAAACGCTTGGGAATACGAAAACAACATCAAAACTATTTTGAATCGTTTTCAAATCAACAACTTTAATCAATCCATCGCTACCCTAAGTGGTGGTCAAAAAAAGCGTTTAGCCTTAGCTAAATTATTAATTGATGAGCCTGATATATACATATTGGATGAGCCAACCAACCATTTAGACATTGAGACTATAGAGTGGCTTGAAAAGTTATTAACTACAGGAAAGAAAACTGTATTACTTGTTTCACACGACCGTTATTTCTTGGATAATATATGTACTGAAATCAGGGAACTTGATCAAGGTCAGATGTATTTATACAAAGGCAACTACGCCTATTTTTTAGAGAAGAAAGCAGAACGTGAAGCCAACAATATTTTAGCTGCCGACAAAGCCAGAAATCTTTGGAGAAAAGAATTGGATTGGATGCGGAGACAACCACAAGCCAGAGGAACTAAAGCTAAGGCTAGAATAGAATCCTTTTATGACTTGGAAGAAAAATCGAAAGGACCTCGTAAGAAGGATCAAGTAGAATTAAGTGTGAAGGTTTCCCGTCAAGGAAATAAAATTCTGGAATTGGATCATGTGACTACGGTATTACAAGGTAAAACGATCATACAAGATTTTAGTTATATCTTTAAAAAGGGTGATCGCATTGGTTTAGCTGGTAAGAACGGAAGTGGAAAAACCACCTTTTTAAATTTGATTACCGGTCACCTCTCTCCCACTTCTGGAACTATAGACGTAGGAGAAACTACCAAATACGGATATTACAAACAAGAAGGTTTATCTGTTAAAAATGATGAACGTGTTTTAGATGTAGTCAAGAATATAGCTGATTATATTGAAATGAAAAATGGTGAAGTCATTACTGCATCACAGCTATTAACTAAATTTTTATTCCCTCCTGAAAAACAATTTGGCTTAGTTCAGAAACTAAGTGGAGGTGAAAGAAAAAGATTACAATTGATGCGCGTACTCATGGCGAATCCTAACTTTTTAATTCTCGATGAACCTTCTAATGATTTGGATATAGACACCTTAAATGTACTGGAAGAATTCTTAGAAAATTTTCCGGGTATTCTCATCTTAGTTTCTCACGATCGCTATTTGTTAGATAAGTTAACGGATCAACTATTTATTTTCAAGGGAAATTCAGAAGTCATTATCTATAATGGAAATTATGCTGATTTCAAATTAGAACAAGAGGCATTAATAAAAAAACCTGAAAAGAAAATTGAAGAAGTAAAGACAATTGAGAAGAAACAAAAATTAAGCTTTAAAGAGCAAAAGGAATTTGAAAACTTGGAGAAAGAAATTGAAGGTCTTGAACAAGAAATTGAAGTACAAACCCTGAAATTATCAGAAACAAGCAATCACGTCGAGCTACAACAAATCGCAGAGCAAGTTGAGCAATTAAAAAATGAATTAGATGCAAAGTCAGAGCGTTGGCTCACTTTAGCAGAATTAGTATAAGTTAGTTTCACGTGGAACTTGATGTTTTAGTTTCACGTGAAACCAGAAGAAAGAATATGTTTAAGAAATATAATGTTATTGTCGTTGGTGCAGGACATGCGGGCTGTGAAGCTGCTGCTGCTGCTACAAACTTAGGTTCATCGGTATTATTAATAACAATGAACATGGGTGTTATCGCTCAAATGAGTTGTAACCCTGCTATCGGGGGTGTAGCCAAAGGACAAATTGTACGCGAGATCGATGCCATGGGTGGATATACTGGTATCATTGCAGATAAATCAACCATACAATTTCGTATGTTAAATTTATCGAAAGGCCCTGCTATGTGGAGTCCAAGAACTCAAAACGACCGAATGCGCTTTGCAGAAGAATGGAGGTTACAATTGGAATCTCTACCTACCTTAGATATGTGGCAAGATACGGTGAAGGAAGTCATAGTTGAAAACGGGAAAGCTGCGGGTGTGATCACTTCATTGGGTATACGGATTGAAGCCGATGCTGTGGTCTTAACCAATGGTACATTCTTAAATGGAGTAATACATATAGGTGAGAAGAAATTCGGTGGTGGCCGTACGGGAGAAAAATCAGTGTCTGGCCTAACGGAACAATTGGAGTCATTAGGATTTGAATCTGGCCGAATGAAAACCGGAACTCCTCCACGCATAGATGGAAGAAGTTTAAACTACAACCTCATGGAAGAGCAATGGGGTGATGAGAATAAAGGTAAATTTTCGTATACGAATGTAAGTATGCCGACAGAACAACGTTGTTGTTGGATTACCTACACAAACGAAAAAGTACACGAAATTCTTAGAACAGGTTTTGAAAAATCGCCAATGTTCACTGGAAGAATTAAAGGATTAGGTCCTAGATACTGTCCTTCTATAGAAGATAAAATAAACCGTTTTGCAGAACGCGATCGCCATCAAATTTTTGTGGAACCTGAAGGTTTTAATACCGTAGAAATTTATGTGAATGGGTTTTCTACCTCTTTACCTGAAGATGTTCAATTAAAAGCATTGCAATTAATACCTGGTTTCGAACAAGCAAAAATGTATAGACCAGGATATGCTATTGAATACGATTACTTCCCTCCTATGCAGTTGGATTTAACCTTAGAAACATTACGAATAAAACATTTATTTTTCGCAGGTCAAATCAATGGTACGACTGGTTATGAAGAAGCAGCAGCACAAGGCTTCGTAGCCGGAATAAATGCACACCAAAGAATTAATGATTTACATGAATTAATTTTAAAAAGATCGGAATCTTACATCGGTGTATTAATTGACGACCTAGTTACCAAAGGTACAGAAGAACCTTATCGTATGTTCACATCAAGAGCCGAACACCGTTTATTACTAAGACAAGATAATGCCGATATTCGACTTACTCCTATTGCACATCAACTAGGATTGGTATCGGATGAACGATTAAAAATAGTTCAAGATAAAGTTGATAATTCTGATCAGATTGTAAACTACTTAAAAAATAACTCAGTAGGTACCGATGAAATGAATGCGGTATTAAGTGAAAAAGGATCGAGTCTTATAACACAAAAAACCAGATTATTTAATATACTAAGTAGACCGCAAATTGGTATAACAGATTTACAAGAAGCTGATTTAACCTTTAGAAATTATTTAACACAGTTTGATGCAGAAACAATAGAACAGGCAGAAATAAAAGTTAAATACGATAGCTATTTCGAAAAAGAAATGGAGATCGTCAATAAAATGAAAAAAATGGAGGATAAAGAAATTAATCCAGATTTCGATTATAATTCATTAATTTCATTATCAATTGAAGCACGTCAGAAATTATTAAAAGTAAAACCTAGAACTTTAGGTCAAGCATCAAGAATTTCAGGAGTTTCACCAGCAGATATCAGTGTCTTGATGGTACATATTAGCTAATAATCTGATTTTCAGTTACTTAATCTATTTTATAACAGGATTAATATAAAGCGATATAAGAAATAATTATTATTTTTATGATACGAACTTCCAAAAACTATTTAAATGTCTTAAATCGCTTAAAAAGCAGTTTAAATAAAAAACTAGCTTTTTTACCTATTATATTCGTGATCATTTTAAGTTTCACCCAATGCGCCAATATGCAAAAGCCAACAGGTGGACCAAAAGATTCATTACCACCAAAATTGTTAGGTGAAACACCTATGAATTTGGGAACTAATTTTAAAGAAAAAACAATCATCTTAAAATTCGATGAATTCATAAAAATTAGTAATCAACAAAAAGAATTTACGATATCTCCGGATGTAAGTGAGCCTTTAACTTATAAAGTAAAAAAGAAAGACTTACATATTACACTTCCAGATACATTAGATCAAAATACAACCTATACCATCAATCTAGGTAAAGGATTAGTTGATTACAATGAAGGTAATCCATTATTAAATTATACCTACGTATTTTCTACAGGAGCAGAACTAGACTCACTAAGCATAAGTGGAACAGTTATTAATGGATATACACAGGATTTTGACTTAACAAAAGATAAAGAAGTTATCGCCATATTAATTCCGACAAGTAAAGACAGTACATTTGGAAAAAAGAAAGCTTCCTACTATTCTGCTATAGATTCAAGTGGTAATTTTAAATTTAATAACTTAAGGGAAGATACCTATAGGATATATGCGCTTAAGGATATTAACAATGATAAAATATATAATGGAGGAGAAGAGTGGATCGGATTTTTAAACGATAGTATACACTTAAAAGAAAATATTAGCAATATCAATCTATCGTATACAAAAGGCAGCTATACCAAGTACCGTAATATGGAAAAGAAAATAGATCAAGATGGATCTTTATTATTGGTATTTAACAGACCTATTGAAGAACCAACAATCAAAATAATTGATCCTATTGACTACGAGACTAAAAAATTGATACGATTTAATAGTAATAAAGACACTGCAAGAATATATTTTGAAAATTTAGAATTTGATTCTCTAAAACTAGAGTTAACTGAAATAGATCAAATATTAGACACCATCACGTATAAAAAAGCAAGAAATTTAAAAACTGAAGCAACGATAGTACCCAAATTAAGTATTAGTAATAAAGTAGATCGAATAAAACATATACAAATAACTTCATCCTATCCAATAAGTTCCATGGATAAAAATAAAGTTATTTTAAAAGAAGATACGGTGTCAAAAAGAAATTTTCAATTACAACAAGATACCTTAAATAAAGAAATATACCACATCCGCTACAATTGGAAAACCAAAACTAATTATGAATTAGTATTGGAAGAAAAAGCCATATTAGGTCCTTACAATGAAACAAATAAAGAATTTAAAACCGCTTTTACATTAAACGATGCTCCAAATTATGGCGATATTAACCTTACTTTTACAGGCTTAAATGACAGTACAAATTACCTAGTTGAACTCATTGATGAGAAAAAAGAGACCATATATGATAAACGGGTCATTACAATTAGTCGAAAAATAAGTTATTTACAATTTCCTGGAGCAAAATACAGTTTAAGAATAATAGAAGATATAAATAACAATGGTAAATGGGATTCAGGTGACGTATATAAACGCCTTCAAGCGGAAAGATTATGGTATTTAGATAGAACATTTACCATTCGAGCGAACTGGGAACAAAATGAAACCATAGCCGTCGAATTCAAGTAACTTATTCCTGGAACCAGGAACTATAAAGCACATAATTGTGCGGCAATTGTTTCAATAAATTAAGCTGCTCATCTGTGAGTGGCTTAATTTTTTTTGCAGGAACACCAGCATACAAAAATCCGGCTTCACAAACTGTATTTTCTAAAACAACAGCACCAGCAGCAATAATTACTTGAGATTGAATATGTGCCTTATCCATCACATTTGCCCCCATTCCTACCAGCACATAGTCATCTATTTTACAACCGTGAATAATCGCATTATGACCTATGTTCACATAATTACCTATATCGGTACCATTTTTTAAATAGGTACCATGTATACAGACATTATCTTGAATGTTACTATAGGAGCCAATTCGAATATAATTCACGTCGCCACGTATCACTGCATTGAACCAAACAGAACAATGATCAGCAATATGGACATCACCAACTATCGTAGCATTTTCAGCTATAAAACAATCGTTTTCTATTTGTGGGAAAATACCTTTAACAGGACGAATTAAAGCCATAAAAAAATGAATTACAAAACAGTATCTTGAAGAGTTTGTGCATGTTGAGGATAATCGGTTGTATAATGCAATCCCCTACTCTCTTTTCGCAACATCGCAGATTTTACCACCAAATAAGCTACTTGAATAACGTTCCTTAATTCACAAAGTTTGATAGATAATTTGGTATTCTTATAAAACATTTCTGTCTCTTCATGTAATAAACCTAACCTTCTCATCGCACGATCTAATCTGAAATCTGACCTAACTATACCTACATAATCACTCATTAATTTTTGAGTTTCTCTTAGATTATGTGTTACCAAGATATCTTCATTGGATAATTGGGTATTGGAATCATCCCAGGACGGAACATCTTCTTGAAACTGAATTCCATCAATATGTAATTTAGCATGTTCAAATATACGGTGAGCATATACAGCAGCTTCTAATAAGGAATTGGAAGCCAATCGATTAGCACCATGAAGACCAGTGGAAGAACATTCGCCACAAGCATATAAATTCTTTATAGTAGTAGCTCCAAATTCATCGACTAAAATACCTCCACATAAGTAATGTGCAGTAGGAGAAACAGGAATATAACCCTTACAAAGGTCTAAACCTATAGATAGACATTTCTCGTAAATATTGGGAAAATGGGATAATAAATCGGCTTTTGCACGATGTGTAATATCTAAATAAACATAATCCAATCCTGAAATTTTCATTTCAGCATCAATAGCACGAGCTACAATATCTCTAGGAGCCAGTGAACCTCTTTCATCATACTCTTCCATGAAAGATTCCCCATTCGCCCGACGAAGAATACCACCAAAACCACGTACGGCCTCAGAAATTAAAAAAGCAGGATATTCACGAGGATTATACAAACCGGTAGGGTGAAATTGAATAAATTCCATATTTCGCACTTTACCTTTCGCTCTATATACCATTGCTATACCATCTCCTGTAGCAATAGTAGGATTAGTGGTACTACTATAAATATGTCCAGCTCCACCAGTAGCCATTAAAGTAATCTTAGAAAGAATTTTTTCAACTTGCTTGGTATGAGAATTTAGGGCATAAATCCCATAACAATTGATATTTTCAGAACGCTTATCTACATGTATTCCTAAATGATGTTGCGTTATTAAATCTACAGCGAAATAATGTGTTAAAATCTCTATATTAGGTTCAGCATGAATACGAGCTAATAAAGCACGTTCAATTTCATAGCCAGTAATATCTTTATAATGTAGGATACGATGCATGGAATGACCACCCTCTTTAGCTAAATCATATTCACCAGAATCCTCTTTATCAAATGAAGTTCCATATTCAATCAACTCAGCAATACGAGCTGGACCTTCTTTCACCACGTTTTCCACAATTTGTGTATCACACAATCCATCCCCAGCAATTAAAGTATCATTAATATGTTTATCAAAACTATCAGTCTCGTCAGTAACAACTGCTACCCCACCTTGAGCATATTTTGTATTTGATTCATCTTCATTGGATTTCGTAACAATTAAGACCTTACCTAATTTAGCAGCCTTTAAAGCAAAACTTAAACCAGCGATTCCAGATCCAACAATTAAAAAATCTACTTTTCTATCCAACATGTAATTCTATTATGGTAAACCTTGATTAAACACTAATAAGACAACAAATTAACAAAATATGTGTAAAACTTGTAAATAACTCGTTAATTAAAATTGAAAACTTCTTTTTATTCCACAGTTTAGGTTATTTCCACACAAGTTTCTATTATCTCTCCAAAGAAAATGCCTAGTATATTAACAATTCACCAACAATAATTCATACACATTAAAATATGGAAAAAATAATAGGTTAAAAAAAACAAGCTTGATAATCAATAAGTAAGGTATTTCTAGTTGTGGATAACTTGTGAATAAATAACCAAAAGTCATTAAAAAAAATAAAATTCAGTTGAATTATCCCCATTATCCACACACTAATAAACAATAAGATCTCTTTTTAAAAAAAGAATTATTAATTATTGAAAAAAAGGAATGTGGAATTCGTTTCATTTTCTTTGTTTACTTTTGTAATCTCGATCAGTCAAAGAGAAGATATCAATTTAGAAAATCCAGATGAATACAACTATTGAAACAGACTTAGAAGCAAAAGGTTTTATCGATATCCCTGTGGATCCTACATTGGATTTGGTCGATGAAATAAAAAGGCTGAAAAAAGAAAAGAATGCGGTGATATTAGCTCACTATTATCAAGAATCCGAGATTCAAGATATCGCAGATTATATAGGTGATAGTTTGGGATTATCACAACAAGCAGCAAAAACAGATGCTGATGTGATTGTATTTGCTGGCGTACATTTCATGGCTGAAACAGCGAAGATATTGTCGCCCAGTAAGAAGGTACTGTTACCTGATTTGAAAGCAGGTTGTTCATTATCAGATAGTTGTCCACCACATTTATTTGCAAAATTTAAAGAGAAATATCCAGATCATTTGGTGATAACTTATGTCAATTGTACGGCAGAGTTAAAGGCATTATCGGATATCGTCTGTACATCGAGTAATGCCGTACAAATTGTTGAAAGTTTACCTTTAGATCAAAAGATTATTTTCGGTCCAGATCGCAATTTAGGTGCTTACGTACAAAAGAAAACAGGCAGAGATTTGGTCTTATGGAATGGAGCGTGTATGGTTCATGAGATATTTTCTCAAGAGCGAATAGAACAACTACGGAAGGAACATCCTGAAGCTAAGTTTATAGCACATCCTGAATGTGAGGATCATATATTAGCACAAGCAGATTATATTGGTTCAACTTCTGGTATGTTAAAATATACGATTGAAAATGCGGCAAATTCCTTTATCGTAGCTACAGAATCTGGAATTTTACATCAAATGCAGAAAGCAAGTCCATCCAAAACCTTTATACCAGCTCCTCCAAATAATCTTTGTGCCTGCAATGATTGTCCACACATGAAGTTAAATACGTTGGAAAAATTGTACAATTGTTTACTTTTTGAACAACCCGAAATAAATTTACCTGCAGATATCATTCAAAGAGCACAAAAACCTATTGAGCGTATGCTTGATATTTCAGCAAAACTTGGATTATAAAAAATAGATATGTTTGATAATAAAGATAAAACAGATATACAAGAATTAGGGGAGTTTGGTTTAATCAAACATTTGACTGAACATATTGAATTGAAAAATTCAAGTTCTGTAAAAGGGATAGGTGATGATGCAGCAGTACTGGATTTTTCAAAAACTAAAACATTGGTATCTACCGATTTATTATTAGAAAATGTACATTTTGATTTAAGGTATGTACCTCTTAAACACCTGGGCTATAAAGCTGTTCAGGTTAATTTAAGTGATATTTATGCCATGAATGGAATTGCTTCTCAAATTACCTTATCTATTGGAATGTCTTCAAAATTTCCATTGGAAGCTATTGAAGAAATATATGCGGGGGCATTAATCGCATGTGAAAAATATCAAGTTGATTTAGTCGGAGGTGATACGAGTGCTTCCACTCAAGGTTTAATCTTATCTGTTACCAGTATAGGTCATGCAGAAGAAAGTAAAATAGCCTATCGTTCTGGAGCAAAAGTAGGGGATTTAATTTGCGTTTCCGGAGATTTAGGAGCAGCATATGTGGGATTGCAGTTGTTGGAACGTGAGAAAAAAATATACCTGGAAAATCCAAATATTCAACCTGATTTGGAAGGAAAGGATTACATCGTAGAAAGACAGTTAAAACCTGAGTCTAGAAAAGATATTGTGGAATTATTGTCATTTTTAAAAGTTCAACCGCATGCAATGATTGATGTATCTGATGGTTTAGCTTCAGAAATAACACATATATGTAAGGCTTCTCAGGTAGGATGTAAGATTTATGAAGAAAAAATTCCTTTAGATCCTATGACTTATGAAACTGCTAGAGAATTTGGTTTAGATCCGACGGTTTGTGCATTAAATGGTGGTGAGGATTACGAATTATTATTTACTATAGACCAAAAAGACTACGATAAAGTAAAGAATCAATTGGATTTCAGTATTATAGGTCATATCACTGAGGCTAATGAAGGATTGCAATTGATATCTAAATCAGGTAATGTTCATGATATAAAAGCACAAGGTTGGAATGCTTTTAAGGCTTAATAAAATTAACTCAAATATTTTTGAATAGATTTTTAATTATATTTGTTTAACCATAATGTTATTAACCCTTGGACTGGAATGATTTTTTAAATTCTGCTGATTTGTTATTGAAGGACTTGAGCTCTCAAGGGAATAAGGCTTTTAATAATAATCTCAATTTAAAATTAGATACTTATTATTTTATCTTCGATTGCATTGATCATAAAATATTAAGCATATCTGAAGATTTACCTTTGGTTTTAGGCTATAATACAGAAGAATTTAATATCGAATTATTTTTCAATAGCATACATCCAGAAGATAAAGATCTGTTTATACGACACGAACAAGCAGCATTGGATTTTTGCTTAAAACTACCATTAGAAAAACAAAAGAATTTTAAGATAGTTCATGATTATCGATTGAAGAAAAAAAACGGTTCTTATATCCGTATACTTCAACAGACAGCTGCTTATGAAATCAATGAAAGCTGTGTTTTAAAAACAATTATTCAACATACGGATATTAGTACAATAAAATCTTCTGGGGCATCGGAATTGCACTTTATAGATTTAGTAGGTACTGATTCTGTTTATCAGGTTCAGGTATCCTACTTTAATTCGGAATTGCAGCATATTCAATTTACGAAAAGAGAAAAGGATATACTTAAATTATTGGATAAAGCCTGGACAAGTGAAAAAATAGCTGAAAAATTATTTATTTCTGTACATACCGTAAGAACTCATCGTAAAAACTTATTAAAAAAAATAGGTTGTGAGAATACCATAGAAATGTTGAAGGTGGTCAAAAGCTTAAACATCTTGTAGTAATAAAATTTTCTTCAACAGGTTTAGGTTTGTATAATCCCAACATTATATTTTGGTAAATGTTGTTGATGACAAGCCGCCTCAATACCCATTGAAATTATTTTTCTGGTTTCTACAGGATCTATCACTCCATCTACCCAAAGTCTAGAAGCTGCATAATAAGGACTCAATTGTTTTTTATAAGTTTCCTCAATATCTTTTAATAATTTGTTTTTATCTTCAGGAGATAGGTCTATGTTTTTAGATTTTAAAGTTGCTTCTTGAATTTGGACGAGTGTTTTACCTGCTGAAGCTCCACTCATGACTGCGATTTGAGCTGTGGGCCAAGCATATATAAATCTTGGATCAAACGCTTTTCCACACATGGCATAATTTCCAGCACCATAGCTATTCCCTATAATAAAAGTAAATTTTGGCACTATAGAATTCGCCATGGCATTGACTAATTTTGCTCCATCTTTAATAATTCCAGCATGTTCAGCTCTTGATCCGACCATAAAACCGGTGATATCCTGAAAAAATACAAGTGGTATTTTTTGTTGATTACAGTTCATAATGAATCTTGCTGCTTTATCTGCTGAATCGGAATAGATGACCCCTCCCATTTGCATTTCTGTTGTATTTCCTGGTTTTTTAGCTTTTACTACTTCACGTTGATTGGCTACAATACCCACAGCCCATCCATCTATTCGTGCTAAAGCACAAATAATCGTTTTTCCATAATCTTTTTTATATTCTTCTAAGGATTCTATATCGACAATAGCTTTTAGAATTTCGAGCATATTGTATGGTTTTAATCGATCTTCAGGTAAATACTTATAAATATGTGAAATAGGATATTCTGGTTCTTTAGCAGGAACTTTACTGTATCCTATTTTAGGATTTTCAGCAAACTTATCAATAATCTGTTTTATAGCATCTAAGCAAGATTCATCATTGGGATATTTATTATCGGTAACTCCTGAAATTTCACTATGGACGGCTGCTCCACCTAAGGATTCATTATCGATTACTTCTCCTATGGATGATTTTACCAAATAAGAACCTGCTAAAAAAACAGATCCTGTACCTTCAACAATCAGAGCATAATCTGACATAATAGGTAAATAAGCCCCTCCTGCTACACAAGAGCCCATAATTGCAGCAATTTGTGGGATACCTAAGGAAGAAATCTGTGCATTGTTTCTGAATATTCGTCCAAAATGTTCTTTATCTGGAAATATTTCATCTTGCATAGGTAAAAATACTCCTGCGGAGTCTACTAAATAAATAATGGGAATATGATTTTCTATAGCTATTTCTTGTGCTCTTAAGTTTTTCTTACAGGTCATCGGGAACCAAGCACCGGCTTTAACAGAAGCATCATTAGATACGACGATACATAATCTATTTTGTACATAACCCATGACAACTATCACAGCAGCATTTGGACAACCGCCATGTTCTTCATATAGACCATCAGCTGCAAAAGAACCTATTTCTACAAAAGGTTTTTCTTCATCCAAGAGATATTCTACCCGCTCCCAAGCAGTCATCTTACCTTTTTCCCTTTGTTTTTGCAGTTTATCTAATCCTCCACCTTGCTTTAGGAGATCATATTTTTGATAATATTCATGAAGTAAGTCTATCATGTTAAATTAATATTATGTAAATTTTATTGGTTATATCTGTTAAATTATTTTAAATATCATAAAATAATATTAGTTTTTTATAATATTTGTAAAATAATTTGCTAACCCAAGTATAAACATTTTAAAATTAAATTATGCTATACGTAAGCTTCGACGAACAATTAGCTATGATTGGAGAGACTGCACGAGATTTTGCTCAATTGCACATAAAGCCTTATATCATGGAATGGGATGAATCTCAAAAATTTCCTATAGATTTATTTAAAAAACTAGGTGAACAAGGTTTTATGGGAATTTTAATTCCAGAAGAATATGGCGGTTCCGGTATGGATTATCAATCCTATATCACTATTCTGGATGAAATATCTAAAGTATGTGGATCAATTGGTTTATCTGTTGCTGCACATAATTCCTTATGTAGCAATCATATATTATCTTTTGCGAATGAAGAACAGAAAAGGAAATATCTTCCAAAATTGGCTTCTGCAGAATGGATAGGTGCATGGGGATTGACCGAGACCGAATCCGGTTCCGATGCTGGTGGATTGAGTACTACTGCAGTAGTTGATGGAGATTACTTTATATTAAATGGATCTAAAACCTTTATTACCCATGCTATATCTGGAGATGTGGCTGTAGTGATGGCCAGAACAGGTGAAAAAGGAGATAAGAAAGGTATTTCTGCTTTCATTGTTGAGAAAGATACAGCAGGATTTAGTGCAGGTGCTAAGATTAATAAATTAGGGATGCGAGCTTCAGAAACCGGAAGTTTGTTTTTTGATCAATGTAGAATACATAAGGATCAGTTGATAGGTGAAATTGGGGATGGTTTTGTACAAGCGTTGAAACTATTGGATGGTGGTAGAATTTCTATTGCTGCGTTATCCTTAGGAATTGCCCGTGGAGCCTATGAATGTGCGCTAAAATATGCAAATGAACGGGAGCAATTTAAAACGAAGATTTTTGATTTTCAAGCGGTTGGTTTTAATTTAGCGGATATGGCTACGAAAATTAATGCTGCTGAATTGTTGATACGTCAGGCGGGTTCTTTGAAAGATAATCATCAAAAGGTAACGAAAGAAGGAGCTATGGCTAAATTATATGCTTCGGAAATTGCCGTTGAAATAGCTAATGATGCTGTTCAAATATTAGGTGGTTATGGATTTACCAAAGACTTTCCGGCGGAGAAATTTTTTAGAGATGCTAAATTATGTACCATTGGAGAAGGAACAAGTTCTATACAACGAATGGTTATTGCTAGAGAAATAAAGAAAGATGTTTAAAAACGCTGAAATAAAGATAATAGATTGTCCACGTGATGCAATTCAAGGAATTAAAGACTTTCTGCCTACAGAAAAGAAAATAGCTTACATTAACCAATTAATTGATTCTGGTTTATTTTCTACAATCGACTTTGGAAGTTTTGTATCTCCGAAGGCGGTGCCACAGATGAAGGATACAGGAGAGGTATTAGATGGTCTTATAAAAAAAAATGCTGTAGAATTGTCAGCTATTATTGCCAATAAACAAGGGGTTGATAGGGCTGTTACTTACGATTCTTTAGATTTGCTAGGATATCCATTTTCTATTTCAGAGACTTTTCAACAGCGTAATACGCATCAAGGAATCGAAGAATCTGTGGATACGATAAAGTATATTTTAGAGGTCATCTCTAAAAAGAATCGTTTGAATTTGGTGGTTTATATCTCCATGGCTTTTGGTAATCCTTATCAAGATCCTTGGGATTATGACTTGGTATTATCCTGGATTTCTAGGTTGAAAGAATTAGGTGTTCAACGATTTTCTATGGCGGATACAACATCTGAAGCGAATCCTATGCAGATTTCGGAACTTTTCAAATTAATTGATCGTAATTTTCCGGATTTAAATTTCAGTGCTCATTTTCATTCTGCTCCTGATATGGCCTTAAGTAAAATTGAAGCTGCTTATGCTGCTGGCTGTCGAAATTTTGAGGGAGCCATAATGGGTTATGGAGGTTGTCCATTTGCACAAGATGAATTGGTTGGAAATATTTCAACAGAACTATTGTTAGAACATTTTAATTTAGCGAATGCTGATGAAACGCGTAATTTGGTAAAAGGGTTTCAAAATTTGATAAGCCATGCAATATAACTTTATCCAAACGGAGATTAATAATCATGTTTTTAATTTGATATTGAATCGTGATGAAAAGCGTAATGCCTTTAATTTGGTTATGTTGAAAGAAATTTCTTCAGCATTGGAGGAAGCTGCTCAAAATGATGAAATTAAAGTCTTGGTGATTCGAGCTAAAGGAAAAGTTTTTTGTGCAGGAATGGATTTAAAGAGTTTTCAACAGGATTCTTCGGAAGTGGGATTGGAAGGTTCGGGTTTTGATAATGTTTCCTTAGCTGATATTTTGGATCAATTTAATAAACCAAGTATTGCCATCGTAGAGGGGGATGTTATAGCAGGAGGATTTTTATTTTTATTGGGTTGTACTTATGTTTTTGCTCAAAAGGAGGTACGATTTAAACTTCCTGAAATTGAATTAGGGTTGTTTCCTTTTCAAGTAATGGCTGGCTTATTACGGGTAATGCCTGAAAAGAAAGCCTTGCAAATGTGCTTGGATACGGAATATTTTGATGTGGAGAAGGCAATATCTTCAGGTATTGTCGATGGGATTTTGAATCAACAAGTGGTAGATCGTTTATTAACTAGTTTTGAAAAAATTGATTTATTAGCGGTAGTAGAGGGTTTCAAAGCCACTAAAATGTTGAGAGGCATGGATGATCGTAAGCAATATGAATTTCTGTTGTCTTGTTTGCAACAATTAAAAGAAAATAGCTTGAAAAAAAATCGTTAAAAGAATAAATTAAGAAACTCGTTTTTCTATCCAGAAATTATTGTATCCTAAACCTACTTGAATATCCAATAGTTTTTGTTGAAGCATTTCCAATACCGCTAAGAAATTATAAACAAATTGCACTTTGTTTTCGGAATTTTTGGCAATCGCATTAAAATCCAGTGTATTGTTAATTTCTACTAACTCCGTAATGGCTTTTTTCTGTTGTTCGATGGTGTATGGATACTTGATAACGGTATGTTTTACCTCTTGAATACGGTTGCTGTAATTGTACATTAATCGTTCGTAAACGAGCATGAGTTTATAAAGATCAAAAGATGATAATTCTTCTTCTAATGTTCTTGCTCCGGTATGGGCTAGTTTAAGGTCGTAATTGATATTTCCTCGTTCAAAAAGTTTGGATTTAGTATCTTCTAATACTCTTAATTGCTCAGAAACTTCTTTAAATTGTTTATAGAGCAATAACTTTTGAACTAATTCTTTTTTAAGGTCGATTTCATTTTCATGTTCATCTAACTCTGGTCTTGGCAACAACATTTTTGCTTTAATCCGCATTAGTGTAGAGGCAACGAAAATAAATTCGCTAGCCAATTCTATATTCAAGGATTGCATATGCTGTATATATGCTAAGAAATCATTGGTGATTTTAGAAATTGGAATTTCATGTATATCCAATTCATCACGTTCAATGAAGAATAAGAGAAGATCGAAAGGTCCTTCGAATTGTTCTAATTTTATTTGATAGTTTTCTGAATCCATAAAACAGGTCAAAAATAAGGATTTATAGGCATAATATTTAGGTTTTTACTGTCTAAGTAACAAACAATAGCTAATTAAAATTGTATATATATATTCTAGAGTTAAGATAATAAATTGTTACTTTGTATCTCATTTGGAAATTTTTCAAGTTATGCAGGTTGAAGCGGGACCCTTATTAAAGCAAATACAATATCCGGAGGATCTTCGAAATCTTAAGGATTCACAACTTGAGGAAGTTTGTAAAGAACTGAGGCAATATATTATAGATATTGTTTCGGTGAATGGCGGACATTTTGCTGCTAGCTTAGGCGTTGTAGAATTGACCGTTGCTTTACATTACGCCTTAAAGACTCCTTATGATCAAATCATATTTGATGTTGGCCATCAAGCTTATGGGCATAAAATATTGACGGGTAGAAGAGATAATTTTCATACCAATCGTATTTTAGGTGGTATATCTGGTTTTCCAAAGCGTTCGGAAAGTGAATACGATGCTTTTGGAGTAGGTCACTCCTCTACTTCTATATCGGCTGCTTTGGGTATGGCTGTGGCATCTGAATATAAAGGTGAAACCGATAGGCAACACGTAGCAATTATTGGAGATGGTGCCCTCACAGGAGGCATGGCTTTCGAAGCTCTTAATCATGCGGGTATTGAAAAGTCTAATTTGTTGGTTATTCTTAATGACAATTGTATGTCCATAGATCCTAATGTTGGAGCTATGAAGGAATATTTGACCAATATTACGACATCTAAGAGTTATAATCGATTTCGTGATGAACTGGTATCGGTGCTTGCAAAGATTTCTAAGAATGGTCCTAATGCCTATGGCTGGGCTAAAAAGATTGAACAAAGTATTAAAGGTACTTTGCTAAAAAATGCTAATCTTTTTGAATCGTTAAATTTCCGCTATTTTGGTCCTGTCGATGGTCATGATGTGAATAAATTGGTTAAGACTATTGAAGATTTAAAACATATCAATGGTCCGAAATTATTGCATGTGGTTACTGTGAAAGGTAAAGGATATGCTTTAGCGGAGAAAGATCAGACGAAATGGCATGCGCCAGGTTTGTTTGATAAAATAACCGGTGAGATTAAAAAAACAATTGTAGATAAACCTCAACCACCTAAATATCAGGATGTTTTTGGTCATACACTAGTTGAATTAGCGGAGAAAAATGATAAAATAATGGGAATTACCCCGGCTATGCCTAGTGGTTCCTCCTTAAATATCATGATGAAAGCGATGCCAAATCGTGCCTTTGATGTGGGTATTGCCGAACAACATGCGGTTACCTTTAGTGCCGGATTGGCTGCTCAAGGTTTAGTGCCGTTCTGTAATATTTATTCTTCGTTTATGCAAAGAGGTTATGATCAGGTAATTCATGATGTTGCTTTGCAAAATTTGAATGTGGTGTTTTGTTTGGATCGTGCTGGATTAGTAGGTGCTGACGGTCCTACTCATCATGGAGCTTATGATATTCCTTTTATGCGCTGTTTACCGAATATGGTGGTTTCTTCTCCAATGAATGAAGAGGAATTACGCAATTTGATGTATACGGCTCAATTACCTGACAAAGGACCTTTTTCAATTCGTTATCCTAGAGGTAATGGGGTTATGCCAGATTGGAAGTTGTCCTTTAAGGAAATACCTGTAGGTAAAGGAAGGAAAATATGTGATGGAGAAGAAATTGCTGTATTGACTTTTGGACATATCGGTAATGAAGCTAGTAAAGCGATATTGAATTTACGAGAAGATGGTATTCATCCTGCGCATTATGATCTTCGATTTGCTAAACCTTTGGATGAGGATCTTCTTCATGAAGTATTTAGGAAATATACTAAAGTAATTACCGTAGAGGATGGCTGTTTGGTGGGCGGAATAGGCTCAGCTGTTTTAGAGTTTATGGCAGACCATCAATATCAAGCTCAAGTGATTCGATTGGGTATTCCCGATTCGATTATTGAACATGGGGAGCAAAAAGAATTATGGTCTATCTGTGGTTATGATGCAACAGGTATAGAACATGAAATTAGAAAATTAACAAAAGGAATAAAAACGGAAAGTTTGGTAGGATAATTGCTCGTTTAGGGTGGTTATTCTAAGACCTTTAAATAAAGAAAATGGAAGCCGAAAAAGCTTCCATTTTTTTATTAAAAGTTTTCCACAATTATATTTAGTTGCTTAATTTTTGCTTTAAAAATGTGGTTAAAAAATCATGCTAAATTCGATTGTTAATAAAATAATTTTGAGCTAATAATTTGGCTAAATTTACTTAAATTATTCAGTTAATTCATTGTAAATCAATATACTGCTATTTATTTGATTTTTTAATTTTTTAGCTCAATTTTTTTTGTCATATTCGTTGTAGGCAAAAGTTATGAACAGAATTTTTGTCAATTATTGGTTTTCAAGTTATTAACAAATTCAGAATGGAAAAAACGTGTACAAGTGTTTGGGAAAGTTGTCTTGCAGTCATAAAAGATAATATACCAACGCAAAGTTTTAAAACATGGTTCGAGCCCGTTAAAGCTGTACGTCTTGAAGGAAACGTTTTAACTATTCAAGTGCCAAGCTTATTTTTTTATGAGTGGTTGGAAGAGCATTATGTAGGTATATTAAGAAAAACTGTTAAAAAGTTTTTGGGTGAGCAAGGCAGATTAGAGTATAATATTGTTGTAGAAAAATCATCGGCCAATACCCCTTATACCACAAATATTCCTTCTAATGGAAATGGTGCTGAAGGTAAAAAACAATCTATTCCTATTCCGGTTGCTATAAATAAGGATTTTAAGAACCCATTCGTATTTCCGGGATTGAAGAAAATGCAGGTTGATCCTCAATTGAATCAAAACTATACTTTTGATAATTTTATTGAGGGAGAATGTAATAGATTGGCGCGTTCTGCTGGTTATGCAGTAGCGAACAAACCAGGAGGGACATCTTTTAATCCCTTGATGGTTTACGGAGACGTAGGATTGGGAAAGACTCACTTAGTTCAAGCTATTGGAAATGAAATTAAACGTAATCTACCAGATAAATTGGTTATTTACGTTTCTTGTGAAAAATTCTGTCAACAGTTTGTGGACTCTTTAAAGAATAATACAATTAATGACTTTGTGAATTTTTATCAAGCTATGGATGTCATTATCATGGATGATGTGCATAATTTTGCAGGAAAAGAAAAAACTCAAGACATATTCTTTCATATTTTTAATCACTTACATCAAACCGGTAAACAGATTATCTTAACATCTGATAAACCACCAAAGGATTTATCTGGATTAGAAGAGCGTTTATTGAGTCGTTTTAAATGGGGATTATCTGCAGATATTCAAATCCCTGATTTAGAAACACGCATGGCTATTCTAAAGAAAAAGATGTATTCTGATGGAATAGAATTGCCGGAGAATGTGGTTGAGTATGTAGCTAATCAAATCGATAATAGCGTAAGAGAATTAGAAGGCGCAATGGTTTCCTTGTTGGCTCAATCAACGTTAAATAAACGTGAGATTGATTTAAATCTTGCGAAGTCCATGTTGAAGAATTTCGTTAAGAATACACACAAAGAAATCTCTATGGAATATATTCAAAAACTTGTTTGTGAGTATTTTGAAGTTCCTGTTGAGATGGTTAAGTCAAAAGTTCGTAAACGTGAGATTGTACAGGCTAGACAGATTTCTATGTATTTAGCGAAGAATCATACTAAATCATCTTTGAAATCTATAGGTAATTTTTTTGGAGGTCGAGATCATTCTACGGTGATATATGCTTGTCAGACAGTAGAAGATTTAATTGAAACAGATAAGAAATTTAAAACATACGTTCAAGATATTCAGAAAAAGCTGAAAACATCTTAATTAGTATCGTTTCATAATAGAGAAAAAGGAGTATCAATTATCATGATACTCCTTTTTTATTTGATGTAAAAACGCTAATAACTAGAAAGGTCTCCAAATTTTTGAAGACCTTTCTTCGTTTTGAAACATGAATACCAGTTTTATTATTGAACCGCAGGTTGTGCTTCAGGCTCTTTCTTTTTAGTTTCACGTTGCTCTACAATTTTAGCATACAATGGTTTTTGTTCATCAGTTAACAACTCTACTACTTTAGTATCTAAATCTGTTGTTAATTTTTGAATTTGTTGTTTTTTAGCATCGTCTGTTTGTGCAGTATCTGCTTTGATTGCTAGTTTAGCTTTTTTATGTTCTAGAACAAGGTTGTAAACTTGAACTTGTTGTTCTTCGGTCAAGTTTAATTGAGTTGTCCATTCAGTCACTGTCGCTTTTGCTTTTTCTTCAGGGTTGATGTCTTGTGCAAATGTCAGAGTTAATGAAAATAAAACTGCGGATACTGCTAAAAATAACTTTTTCATGATTTTAAAATTTTGTTTAACTATTTATTATTACTCCGTTTTCTTTACTCTATAAACAGTCAAAATTTTATTTTATTGTATCATTTGTATCAGGTTTGTTACTTTTTAACATTTCTTAACATGATAAACTTTCTATTCTTAAGGTCAATATTTTTATTAAAAGGCTCTTAAAGCCTCATTTTAGCGTATTATTGGTTAATTTAATACTCCAATTGTATATGTTCTGCCATTTAAATAATAATCTACACTAAAGAACATAAAAAAAGCATCCTCATTCAGGATGCTTTATTGAGTGAGATAAAATTTGTTTAATTTCTATCTCTTCTAGGACCTCTTTCTCCGCCTCTTTCTCCTGCTCTTTTGTTAAGCTCATCGTATTTTTTAGCTTGTTCCGGAGTTAGAATTGATTTAATCTTTGCAGTTTGTTTTTCTCGTACTGCTCTAAATTTTTCCATTCTCTTTTCTCTAGATTCCTTATCATCTGAGAATAAAGCTTGTTGTTCTTTTGAGAATGACGTATTCCATTTTGTTATAGAATCTTTTTGAACCTTTGTTAATTTTAACTCCTTGTCTAAATGTTCTATCATTCGCTTCGCTCTTTCTTCTGGAGAAGGCATATTTTGACGATTAGGTCTATCTTGTGCTTTACTAAGTGTTACTACAAAACACATGATGATGGCTGTAAATAGGAAATTTTTCATATTACTCATTTATAATCTTTCCTAAAATTCAGAAAAAAAAACGTAAGTAATTCAACTTTAGCAGAGTTTAACCTATGTTAAGGTTAATTAACATAGGATGAAATGATTTGAAAGAAATCATTTTCATTATCAATTTTCGTACGGATAGGTAAGTAATATATTGGCAAGGGGCCTAGTTTAGAATGATCAATCCGTTGAGCATCTTTTTCTGTGGTTAAGATGATTTTATTTTTATAATTAGCACCTTCAAAAGAGGATTGAATATGTTCATAATCTTTTGAAGAAAAAGCATGATGATCAGGATAGTTCAGGTGTTGAACGATTGTCGATTGATGCTGTAGATATTCCACTAAAGGTAGAGGATTAGCAATACCAGTCAATAGGAGTATATTTAAATCAGGATGAATGGAATCCAATTTAGGCGCATTATTAAGGGAAATAGGTGCCAGGTATTCAATAGATGAATAAAAGATCCTCACAGATGGATTATAGCGCTTTATTTTACCTTCAATGGTTAATTTTTGAAGGTCTGAAAACAATGGAGGACATTTACTAATCAATACCACATCAGCTCTATTCGTTTGATTCATGCTATCCCTAAAATTCCCTGTAGGCAATAATAGAACAGGCTTAAGAAGACTAACAAAATCAAAAACTAGCACCTGACAGGTTCCTGTAATTTTACGATGCTGAAAAGCATCGTCCAAAATAATCAAGTTATGGTCCTTTTGCAGTATTTCAATCCCTTCAGCGCGATTCTCATCCACAGCAACTGTTACATTCGGAAAATTCTTTTTAAACTGCAAAGGCTCATCCCCTACTGTAGCAGCATCGTCAGATAAATTAACCAGTCTAAAGCCCTTGGTTGAGCGACCATATCCTCTACTTAGCGTAGCTAAACGATAATCATGTTGAAAATGGGAAATTAATAATTGCGTTAATGGGCTTTTACCAGCCCCACCCACAGCCAGATTACCAATAACAATTGTATTTACAGGAAAAGTTTTAGATTTAAAGAAACCGATATCGTACAACTTGTTTCTTACCAGGATAATCAAGGTATAAAGGATGGTAATAGGAAAGAGTAACCATCTTAACAGTTGCATTTTTATTTAGCGATTAACTTAATACCGACATCATTTACCCCAATCAATGGATTATCACGCATATTTTGTTCCAGTGTAAACACATATTTTCCCGTATCCGGGAATGTAAAGTTTTCTTGAATTAGCTGTGCGTGTTCATATAGATTTCCGGCAGAATTGCCAGTCCATTTACCATCCAGTTCAGCAAGTTTTATTTCATAGCGAATGGATGAATCCTGGAAACCGGCTCCTTTTTTTCTAAGTAATACATAAATATTAGCATAAGGATAAAAAGCTGAATGTCTTAGATTTAAGTATAGATCAAAAGGTTTTTGATTTTCGGGGATATGAACAGTAAATTTTGGAGTAAAATCGTAATCCCATTTTTGATCTGGGATTACGGTATTTTCTTCATAAAAAGCCCCTTGCTGACAGGATGCAAATAAAACGATGCTAATGCCTAAAATGAATATAGCTTTCATGGCTAATCAAATTAATTTGAATTATTGCGGATTACCTTCAGGAGGTCTATTATTTGTATTATTCCTTCTATTTCTATTTTGTGGCCTTCTTTTATTCGGTTTATTTTGTTCAGCAGCTTGTTCCCCATCCCTTTGTTTAGGAGCTTGAGGTTTATTTTGCGCAGCTTTTTGATCCGTTCTTGGCTTTTGATTTGGAGCGGACTGTTGTTTCGCAACAGGCTGTTGCTGATCATTTTTATTGCCAAGCGGTTTTTTAACTTTCTTTTTCTTTTTCTTACGATTTCTGTCGTCTAAGCGTGTTAAACTATCTTGGCCAACCACATTTTCATAATCAGGACTAGCTACGTTCGTTTCCTCTTCTTTCTCTGGAGCAGTCAAATCCTGAACTTTTTTACCAGAACTATTCAATTCCGCAAGTTCTTTCACATGATCTACAGCCAGAGGAATCCAACTCTCCGCATGCGGATAAGAGAACCACATAATCTTTTTGAAGATATCCGTTTTTTGAAGATAAGCAATACCTGATTCCGTTTCTATTCGGTCTACATTATTTGGAATATCTTTCAATGCGTCCATGTAACTATCCAATTCATAGTTCAGGCAACATTTCAATTTACCACATTGACCAGCAAGTTTCAGGGTATTTAAGGAAAGGTTTTGATACCTTGCCGCAGAAGTTGAAACGGTTTTAAAATCCGTCAACCAAGTAGAACAGCAAAGCTCTCGACCACAAGATCCGATACCACCCAAACGACTTGCTTCCTGACGCATACCAATCTGACGCATTTCTATACGAATACGGAAAGCTTCAGCCATACGTTTTATCAATTCACGGAAATCGACACGACCTTCTGCAGTATAATAAAAAGTCGCTTTGGTTTTATCCCCTTGATAATCGACATCAGAAATCTTCATGGATAAACCCAATTCTAAAGCAAGATTTCTTGCTCTATGCATGGTTTCCCATTCCAAATCCTTTGCCATTTGATATTTGGCAATATCATTTTCATTCACCTTTCTATAGACTTTTTTCACTACATCTTCGGCTTTCACGTTATTCTTCTTTAATTGAAGCCTAACCAATTCACCCGTAGACGCTACGTGACCGATATCATATCCACCAGTATTCGGTTCTACAGCGACCATTTCGCCCATTTCCAAATACAAATTGTCGCTGTTCACGAAAAACTCTTTTCTAGAGCCCTTAAAACGAACTTCAACAATATCAAAAGGTTTATAATTAGAAGGCAAGTCCATATCGACTAGCCAATCGTATATATCTAATTTATTACATCCGCTGGTCATACAGGTTCCGTTGTTATTACAACCAGCAGGCACTGTACCAAGTGTCTTGCTTCCACAACCTCCACCGGATGAGCAACTACCACATCCCATATTTTCTATTTTATATATATTGAGTTCCCTTAGGAAACGTATTGTATTTAAATAATAAAACTAACTGCAAAGATAAATCTAAAAATAATATTTTAGGATTTGCATTTCTTTCCACAGAATAATGTGTTTTTTCTAGCTGATCTATTGCAGTTTCCAGTTTTTCTAGTGTACTGATTTCGCTGAATTTCTTCACAAAATCAAATTCTTCCCCTTTTAGAAAAACCAGTTGACTTAAACCTTGGTTCAAAAGTACGATTTGTCTAAGCATATTAATCGAATAGACAATAAATAACTTTAAGTTTTCCCTACCAAGTTTACTAAATTCCTCTTCACAAAGCTGAATGATATTTAAACCAGCGTCTGTTACGATACATCGCAACCAACGAATTAACAAATCAAAATTCGGATTAATCTCATCCTCCAATTGCTCCAATGCGGATTGAACATTCCCATCAGCTATAAAAGCGATTTCTCGAGCTCTGCTTTCAGGTATATGTCGTTTTTGAATCAGGTAGTTCAATAAATCTTCCTCTTTCAATTTACTGACTTTCACCAATTGTGTTCTGGAGATGATGGTATTTAAAATTTTATCCTGATTTTCAGCAACCAACAGAAACAAGGTTTTCTCAGGTGGTTCTTCAATTAACTTCAATAAAGCATTACCTTGGCTGTCCAAATATTCCGGAAGCCACATGATCAACACCTTATATTCTGCTTCAAAAGACTTTAAACTCAGCTTTTTGATGATGCTATGCGCTTCAGCAATATTGATATTTGCCTGTTTATTTTCAACATCCAATTGACTTCGCCAATAACTTAAATTTAAATAAGAATTATTGGTAAATGCTTTCCTCCAATCATCCATGTAATGACTGGCCGTTTCATCGGCTTTTTTAGCAAAAAATGGAAAAGAGAAATGTAAATCAGGATGGATAAGTTTTTCGTATTTATTGCAGGAAGCACAGACGCCGCAACTGTCATGCTCTTGTTTTTGTTCGCAATTGATGTATTGCGCATAAGCGACAGCAAGGGCTAAACTTCCAGAACTCTCGGGGCCTAAAAACAGCTGGGCATGACTTACTCGGTTGTCCCGAATAGTATCCAATAAATGTTGTTTCAGCTCCTCATGGCCAATAATTTTTTTAAACTGCATAGCTCTTCATGCAAATGTACAAATTTATACTTACTGCTTTTTAATAATGTACCGTGAAGTCACAGTAGAATGATAAAACTTTAGATTCTTTTCTGTATTATTGCATATAAAATCTATTAACAACAGGAAATGAGATTTATAGTATCCACCTCTATTTTACTTAAACAATTACAAGCGATTAGTGGCGCTTCCAGTTCCAGTACTGTGCTTCCGATTTTGGAAAATTTTCTCTTTGAAATCAAGGATAATATCCTGACGATTTCAGCGACAGATTTACAAACCAGCATGGTGACCAATTTGCAAATTGAAGCAAAAGAAGAAGGAAGAGTGGCCATGCCATCCAAAATTTTAATTGAAACCCTAAAAACTTTACCAGATCAACCCGTTGCTTTTTCTGTAGATACCAACACCTTGGCTATCGAGATTTCAGCTGGAGATGGTAAATACAAATTAAGTGGAGAAAATGCAGATGACTTTCCTAAGATTCCTGTAATAGATAATATCTCAACGGTAAGCATTGCTGCTCCAACCTTGTTAGAAGCCATTAACAAAACTATTTTTGCTGTAAGTAACGACGAATTGCGTCCCGCGATGTCAGGTGTGTTGGTTCAGTTATCTGAACAAAGCACCACATTTGTTGCTACAGACGCGCACAAATTAGTTCGTTATCGCCGTACGGATGTGGGAGCTGAAAAACCTACATCGTTAATCTTACCGAAAAAAGCACTTACTTTATTGAAATCATCACTCCCATCAGACGATGTGGCAGTGTCCATAGAATACAATACCACCAACGCATTTTTCCAATTTGGGAACATCAATCTGATTTGTCGTTTGATCGATGAGCGATATCCGGATTATGAAGCCGTTATTCCAAGATTAAACCCAAACAAATTAACGGTAGATCGTAACCTGTTTTTAAACACCCTACGTCGTGTCGTTATATTTGCAAATAAAACGACTCATCAGGTACGTTTAAAAATCTCAGGCAGTGAATTACATATTTCTGCTGAGGATTTAGATTTTTCTAATGAAGCACACGAGCGCTTAAGTTGTCAATTTGAGGGAGAAGATATGGAAATCGGATTCAATGCAAAATTCCTTGTAGAGATGTTGAATAACTTGAACTGTGAGGAAGTTGTTTTGGAAATGAGTACCCCTAACCGTGCCGGTTTATTGGTACCTGCTATTAAGGCAGATCATGAAGAAATATTAATGTTGGTGATGCCAGTAATGTTGAACAATATTTAATAAGACGATACTTTGGAATTTATTTATAGCATTATTGATTTTATTCTCCATATTGATGATCATTTGGTAGAAATAGTCAATAATTATCAGACCTGGACTTACCTGATCTTATTTCTCATTATTTTTGCCGAAACAGGTCTTGTTGTTACGCCTTTTCTTCCGGGAGATTCTTTATTATTTGCCACAGGAGCTATTATTGCAAAACCAGAAACAGATTTAAACATCTTTGTGATGTGGCTGTTATTGATGGTGGCTGGAATTATTGGAGATATGGTCAACTACCATGTTGGAAAATACATTGGCCCCAAAGCCTTTAGTGGTAAAGTTCCATTCCTGAAGAAAGAATATTTAGAGCGTACAGAGAAATTTTATGAAAAATACGGCGGAAAGACGATTATATATGCTCGTTTTGTACCCATTGTAAGAACCTTTGCTCCATTTGTTGCTGGCGTAGGTAATATGTCTTATGCTAAATTTGCTTCTTATAATATTATCGGAGCGATAGTATGGGTTACTTCCTTTTTATTCATTGGTTACTTTTTTGGTGGATTACCTTGGGTAAAAGACAATTTTACGATTGTTATATTCGCCATTATCATACTTTCTATCCTTCCTCCAGTGATCGAAGTGATAAAAGAAAAATATTTTAACAAAAAGGAAGCCTAAAAGCTTCCTTTTTTGTTTAATAGCTTATGGAACTCATAAAAACAATAATCGATTTTATTCTCCATATCGATTTATATTTAATTGATATTGTCCAGGACTACCAAACTTGGACTTACCTCATTTTATTCTTAATCATATTTGCCGAAACAGGTTTAGTTATCACACCTTTCCTTCCAGGAGATTCCGTTTTATTTGCTATGGGAGCATTAATAGCAAAACCAGAAACTCCATTGAATATCGTTTTGATGTGGGGATTGTTAGTTTTCGCAGCCATTTTAGGTGATTTCGTAAACTATGAAATCGGTAAGCATTTGGGAATGCGTGTATTTCGAAAAGATTCTAAAATATTTAAGCCTTCCTATTTAGAAAAAACACAAGGATTTTACAGTAAATATGGGCTTAGAACGATAATCTACGCACGATTTATTCCTATTGTACGAACTTTCGCTCCTTTTGTGGCCGGAGTAGTTAAGATGACTTATGCAAAATTTGGAGCTTACAATGTAATAGGGGGCTTTTTATGGGTCAGTTTATTTTTATTCGCAGGTTATTTTTTCGGTCAAATTTCCTTTATCAAAAACAACTTTTCGCTGGTCATTGTCAGTATTATCTTCATTTCACTGCTTCCTCCTTTAATAGAATTGCTTAAAGAAAAAGGTAAAAAAAAGCGAAATATTAGCGAATAAGGTTAAACGCTTTCCTATAAAGTCAGTCTTTAAAAGAAACAAATGCCTATGCGATACCTGTTGATCTTGTCATTACTATGGATAAATCCCCTATTTGCACAAAAATCCGCACAACTAGACCGTAAAGAAGCTAAAAAAGCATTTCAATACCTGAATGAATTTCGTTTAAATTCTGCTCGAGAATCCAGAAAATTAGGCATTAGACCCATCAAGAATGTCAGTGAATTTCCGTTAGTATGGAATGAGCGTCTAGCTAAGGCTGCTGAAGAAAAGGCCTTGGACATGGCTAAACGAAATTATTTTGATCATGTAGATCCAAAAGGATTCGGGCCTAATTATTATATTCATCAAGCAGGATATTCTCTCAATAAAGATTGGTTAAAACACAAATCCACGAATAATTTTGAATCCATTGCAGCCAACCATGAAACTGCTATTGCAGGTATTCAAGCCTTTATTATAGGTAAGGGTTCTCCAGGATTGATGCATAGAAAACATGTCTTGGGTTTGGATGAATGGAACGGTTCGCTCAAAGATATTGGAATAGGTTTCGTGCGTGTTCCTCGGGGTGCAACTTATAAAACCTATCTCTGTGTATTAATTGCCAAACACGATTGGTAATTAGGGTATTTACTTTAAATGAAGTTTTATACCTTTGCATATGATAAAATCAATGACTGGCTATGGTATGGGTACATTTGAAAATGCTACCGTCAAATATACCGTTGAAATAAAATCTCTAAATTCTAAGTTCTTAGAATTAAATCTTCGTTTGCCAAAGGCTGTTTCTGATCGTGAACTTTTCATTCGTGGTGAATGCAGTAAATTAATCGAGCGAGGAAAGGTTAATATTTCTATTAGCACAGAATATGCGAATCAAACCGCAAAAGCTGCCAGTATCAATGCGGAGTTATTAAAAACCTATTATCAACAATTGCAAGAGATTGCCCTTCAATTGGGAGAAACAAAGTCGAATATGTTTGATTTGGCCTTAAGTATGCCGGAGGTGATAAGCAATAACGACGAAGTAGACGAAGAAGAAGGAAAAGTGTTGGTGGCAGCTTTCCACTCCGCTGTCAAGCAATTCAATAAATTTCGTGAAGACGAAGGCGCTACGCTAAAAAATGATTTAGAGTATCGAGTTCAATTAATCTTAACTCACCTTACCGAAGTAGAAGCGGTTGAGGGCAGTCGCATTCCATTAATTCGTGAACGCATTAGTCAATATATGGATGATGCTGTAGGAAAGGAAAATGTGGATATGAATCGTTTTGAGCAGGAATTGGTTTTTTATATTGAGAAATTAGACATTACTGAAGAAAAAGTTCGCTTACGTAGTCATTGCAGTTATTTTGTTGATGCCCTACGTAGCGCAGATTCCAATGGAAAAAAATTAGGATTCATATCTCAGGAGATGGGAAGAGAAATCAACACTTTGGGATCTAAAGCGAATAATGCCCAAATACAACAGATCGTTGTGAAGATGAAAGATGAATTGGAAAAAGTGAAAGAACAATTATTAAACGTATTGTAGCATGAGTGGTAAATTATTTATCTTTTCTGCACCTTCTGGCGCAGGAAAAACAACCATAGTTAAGAGATTACTAGAAAAACATGGCGACAAAATTGCCTTTTCCATTTCGGCGAGTACCCGTGCTCCTCGAGGCAATGAGCAAGATGGTGTAGATTATTATTTTATTTCCAAAGATGATTTCTTACACAAAGTGGCGAAACATGAGTTTATAGAATTTGAAGAAGTTTATTCTGGAACTTTTTACGGAACACTAAAATCTGAGGTCGAACGTTTATGGAACCAAGGCAAACACGTTATTTTTGATATTGATGTGGTTGGAGGCTTGCGTTTAAAATCTAAATTTCCAGATCAAGCTTTAGCAATCTTTGTTAATCCACCGTCCTTAGAAGTTTTAAAAGAGCGCTTGACTGGTCGAGGCACTGACTCTGAGGAGAAACTACAAGAGCGATTTGCTAAAGCTGCACATGAACTTAGCTTTGCTGATAAATTTGATGTTGTCTTACAAAACAATGATTTAGAAGTTGCATGTGCTGAAGCTGAAAAACTGGTGTTAAATTTCATGAATGCTTAGTGAATGACTAAACGTAAGATTGGTTTATTTTTTGGATCTTTTAATCCGGTACATATTGGACACCTGATTATCGCTAATTATATGGCTAATTATACGGATATTCACGAAGTATGGTTTGTTGTATCACCCCAAAACCCCTTTAAAGAGAAGAAGAGCTTAGGGAATATGTATGATCGGTTAGAGATGGTTAATTTAGCTATTGAAGGAGCAGATCATTTAAAAACCTGCGATATAGAATTCAATTTACCACAACCCTCCTATACCATTGATACCCTTACGCATTTACAAGAGAAATTCCCCAATAGAGAGTTTGTGCTTATCATGGGCGAAGATAATTTGCAAGGTTTAATGAAGTGGAAAAATGCAGAGATTCTGTTAAGAGATTACCGGATTATGGTTTACCCAAGGCCTGGATATGAGGCTTTGGAATTAAGGTCACATCCATCCGTTACACTGACAGATACTCCTGTAATGGAACTGTCTTCAACTTTTATAAGGCAGTCGATAAAAGATAAAAAATCAATCAAGTTTTTTGTGTCTGATGCGGTTATTGACTTTATAGATAAAAAAGGTCTATACTCATAAGAGCCATATTTCGATAATCTTTTCACCTTAATAGTTTTAATTTTTTTTTTATTAAAACCTTTTCGTTCCAGGCTTGTTCTTCTTGTATATCACATAACATTTAACAAGGAGGATTAACAATGGACAAATTAGATTTAAAAGGAAAGTGGAACGAATGGAAAGGAAAAATTAAGCAAGAATATGCTGATTGGACAGATGACGATTTGAAGTATGAAGAGGGAAAAGATGAGGAGTTGTTAGGTAGAATCCAACAAAAATTAGGAAAAACTCGAGAAGATGTAGTGAATTGGTTGAACAGTTTAGGTTAATTCAAATTACATCTTAGTATAGAGGACCAGCTTAAAGGTTAAGCTGGTCCTTCTTTTTTGTGCAAAATGAATTGTGCAGCCTTTGCAATTCCATGGCTCTTATACGGATCTCCTTCGGACCTTTATCGGAATTTTTGGCTAGAGATCCAAAGAAGGTCCGAAGGAGATCCGTGGGAGATGCGTTTAACTTGGGGGATGAAGCGAAATCATAAGTGAAGGATTTCCGGTAAAATAGGCGTTAAATAAGATGGAAATAATACCGTACAAAAGATTAACGATAAGTTCATTCATATACCCTTTGACTTTGCTAGTATTCAGGGCATAATTTGCTAACTTAGCATCATGACAAAGAAAAAACCAACCATATTGGTTGTAAACGATGATGGTATTACTGCTCCGGGGATAAAAGTTCTTTTGGAGGTCATGCAAGAAATTGGTGAGGTCGTTGTTGTGGCGCCCGATAGCCCGCAATCTGGCATGGGTCATGCCATTACTATAGGAAAGCCTTTACGTCTGGATAAAATTAATATCTATGAAGGTGTAGAAATGTACAAATGTTCAGGAACACCGGTAGATTGTGTAAAGCTTGCTGTCAATAAGATTTTTAAAGGTAAAAAGCCTGATTTATGTGTTTCAGGTGTCAATCATGGCTTAAATTATTCCATCAATGTCTTGTATTCTGGAACGATGTCGGCTGCAGTAGAAGGAGCTATAGAAGATATTCCTTCCATAGGTTTTTCATTGGATGATTTTTCACATAGTGCTGATTTTACACATTGTCGGAAATATATCAAGTCTATTGCTGAGCAGGTTTTGGAACATGGTTTACCAAAAAACACCTTATTAAATGTGAACTTTCCGAATATCCGTGAAGAAATCAAAGGGCTAAAAATCTGTAGGCAAGCAAATGCTAAATGGTTTGAAGAATTTGATGAGCGTTTAGATCCTTATAATCGAGAATATTTTTGGATGACAGGCAAGTTTCAACTCAATGATCGAGGTGAAGATACAGATGCTTACGCCATTACTCACGGCTATGTATCGATAGTGCCTACGCAATTTGATATGACTGCACATCATGCCATACCAGAATTGAATTCTTGGAGTTTTGAAGTGTAAAAACGTATGAAAAATAATTTATTATTAGGTTTTGTTTTAGGATTGATTGCACCAGTACTATCCTATATTTTAACAAAACATACGGATTTGGTTTCGCAGTTTTTTCCAGATAAACCTACCGCATTTTACATCCTGGCAGCAGCAGTCAATATCATTGGTTGTTGGTTATGTTATAAAAGAGGATTGGACAAGCTGGCAAATGGGTTAATTCTTGCTGCATTTTTAGGAATGATTCTTTTGGTGGCAACCAAAAACATCAGCATTACCCTTTAACAGATTATTGAATTAGAAGGAATAGAATATGGAATTAACACTGGGCTTTTCGCCCTGCCCTAATGACACCTTTATTTTTGATGCCTTAATACACCATAAAATTGATACCCAAGGGCTTCAGTTTCACGTGGAATACCATGATGTTGAGACTTTGAATGAAAAAGCTTTCCGTGGAGACTTGGACATCACAAAATTAAGTTACCACGCTTTTGCTTATGCGGTTGAAGAATACGAGTTATTGGATGCTGGTAGCGCCTTAGGATTTGAAGTAGGTCCTTTACTCATCTGCAAGGATCCCAAATTAGCAGAAGAATTAGCAGCATTTGCTGGTCAGGATTTGCCGGAAGCCTGGAAAGGATTGCGTATCGGGATACCAGGAAAATTCACCACAGCAAATTTTTTATTAGGAATGGCTTTTCCGCAATGGCAGCATAAGGAAATTATGGTTTTTTCAGCCATTGAACAAGCTTTATTAGATGGTGATATTGATGTTGGACTAATAATTCATGAAAATAGATTCACCTACATGCACAAAGGCTTACATAAAATAGTGGATTTAGGAGATTTTTGGGAAAAAAGCACCGGCTCACCTATTCCATTAGGCGGAATTGTGATAAAAAGATCTTTACCAAAAGAAGTCAAATTATTAGTGAATCAATTGATTCAGCAAAGTGTGACATTTGGTTTTGAGCACCCTCAGTCAGGTCTGGAGTATATTCGTTCCCATGCGCAGGAAATGGAAGAAGAGGTGATGTATAAGCATATAGAATTGTATGTAAATCAATATTCCATTGACTTAGGAGAAAAAGGGAAACAAGCTATAAATCAACTGTTTGAGAAGGCTCGGGAATTAAACTTAATCCCGACTAGTGCGTATAATATATTTTTAGAAAAATAATTGATAAAAAAGGGCTGTGAAACTGTAAGTTATCAACCGTAATAATTAAATTTGCCCGATTAATGTCAAAATGTCTGCTTGTTGGTTTTGGATTCATTATTGTACAAGCGAATAGAGAAATAAAGAATTATGTTAAAGTTTTTAAGCAAATTATTTGGTAGTAAGTCCGAAAGAGATATCAAAGGAATACAACCTCTTGTAGATAAAATCAAGGCCGAGTATGTAAAATTAGAGAGCCTTTCCAATGATGAACTTCGGGGCAAAACCTTAGAGTTTAAAAATAGAATAAGCACATATTTACAAGAAATCGACACCGAAATTGCTTCCCTAAAAGAACATGCGGAAGTAACGGAGGATATGGAAGAAAAAACTTCCACCTACGATAAGATCGATAAACTTGGAAAAGATCGTGATAAAAAGCTTGAGGAAATATTATTAGAAATACTGCCTGAAGCTTTTGCCGTTGTTAAGGATACTGCTCGTCGTTTTACTGCGAGTACAGAAGTTGAGGTAACAGCTACTGATTTTGACAGAGATTTAGCTGCACGTAAAGCGAATGTGAGCATTCAAGGTGATAAAGCACTTTGGAAAAACACATGGACAGCAGCTGGTGTTGAAGTTACCTGGAACATGGTTCATTACGATGTGCAGTTAATTGGTGGTATCGTTTTACATCAAGGTAAAATTGCCGAGATGTCTACGGGTGAGGGTAAAACCTTGGTAGGAACGTTGCCTACCTATTTGAACGCACTTTCTGGTCAAGGGATTCACATTGTCACAGTGAATGATTATTTGGCACGTCGTGACTCCGAGTGGAATGGCCCGATTTTCGAATTCCATGGATTGAGTGTGGATTGTATCGATAAATATCAACCAAATTCTCCACAACGTAGACAAGCATATTTGAGCGATATTGTTTATGGAACAAATAATGAATTTGGTTTTGATTATTTAAGAGATAACATGACCAATACGAAAGAATCTATGGTTCAACGTAAATTGCATTTTGCAATGATCGATGAGGTGGATTCGGTATTAATTGACGATGCTCGTACACCATTGATTATCTCTGGACCAATTCCATTGGGCGATCAACATGAGTTCTATCAATTGAAACCAAGGATTGAACGCTTAGTAAATGCGCAAAAAGCCTATATCAACACGGTATTAAACCAAGCGAAAAAATCCATTGCTGAAGGTGATGCGGAAGTAGAAGGAGGTGGACTGGCCTTATTACGTGCTTACCGTGGTTTACCAAAAAATAAAGCATTAATCAAATACCTTTCGGAGAGTAATCACAGACAAATCCTTCAAAAGGTTGAAAATTATTATATGCAAGAACAAAACCGACACATGCCAAAGGCAGATGCGGAATTGTTTTTTGTTATTGATGAAAAGAACAATCAAGTTGAGTTAACCGAAAAAGGAATTGAATTAATCACTGCAACAGGTGAAGATGCAAGTTTCTTTATTTTACCGGATGTAGGTTCTGAAATTGCGGAAATTGAAAAAATGGACGCACCGTTAGAAGAAAAAGCGGCTAAAAAAGAAGAATTGATGCGTGATTATTCGGTGAAATCAGAGCGTATTCACTCGATAAATCAGTTGTTAAAAGCATATACCTTATTTGAGCGTGACGATCAATACATTGTTGATGAAGGCAAAGTAAAAATCGTAGATGAGCAAACCGGTCGTATCATGGATGGCCGTCGTTATTCAGATGGTTTACACCAGGCGATAGAAGCAAAAGAGAATGTAAAAGTGGAGGATGCAACACAAACGTACGCAACAATCACTTTACAAAATTATTTCCGTATGTACCACAAATTGTCAGGGATGACGGGTACAGCTTCTACAGAGGCAGGGGAATTATGGGAAATCTACAAATTGGATGTAGTTGAAATTCCTACGAACAAAACGATTCAACGTAATGACCGTCAAGATTTTATTTACCGCACTGCGAGAGAGAAATACAATGCTGTAGCTCAAGAAATTCAGGCATTAACAGAAGAAGGCCGTCCGGTATTGGTGGGTACAACTTCCGTTGAGATTTCGGAGTTATTGAGCCGTATGTTGAAGTTAAGAGGTATTAAGCACAATGTGTTGAACGCTAAACTTCACCAAAAAGAGGCGGATATTGTTGCTGAGGCAGGACGTCCAGGACAGGTGACTATTGCGACCAATATGGCGGGTCGTGGTACGGATATTAAATTAACGGAAGAAGTAATTAATTCTGGTGGTTTAGCGATTATAGGTACAGAGCGTCATGAATCTCGTCGTGTAGACCGTCAGTTAAGAGGTCGTGCAGGGCGTCAAGGAGATCCAGGATCATCTCAATTCTTTGTTTCTTTGGAAGATCCGTTAATGCGTTTATTTGCATCTGAACGTATTTCCAACCTGATGGTAAAAATGGGTGTGGAAGAAGGTGAAGTGATGCAACATAGTATGTTGACTAAATCTATAGAACGTGCTCAACGTAAAGTAGAAGAAAATAACTTCGGTATTCGTAAACGTCTATTGGAATACGATGATGTCATGAACTCCCAACGTTCTGTTATTTACTCGAAACGTAAAAATGCCCTATTTGGGGAGCGTTTGGATGTAGATTTGAACAATACAATTTACGATGTGGTAGAAGACGTGGTGATTCAGGCAAAAGAAGATAATTCTTTTGATGAGTTCCAAATTGAAGTAATCCGCGTATTTGCCATCAATCCTGAAGTGACTCAAGAAGAGTTTGCTTCTTTATCTGCGAATGATCTTGCAGAGAAATTATTTGAGCAAGTGATTAATTTTTACCACCGCAAAGCAGAGAACATTGCTGCTCAAACATTACCAGTACTTACCAATGTATTGGCAGAGCGTGGTGGAATGATTGAAAATATTGTTGTTCCATTCTCGGATGGAATTCGTGGCATTCAAGTTGCTACCAATTTGAAGAAGGCGGTAGAAACACAGGGTAAAGAAGTCTTTAAATCGTTCGAAAAAGGCATTGTTCTAGCTTTAATTGATGAAGCATGGAAAGAGCACTTACGTGAGATGGATGATTTGAAACAATCTGTTCAAAATGCTGTTTATGAACAAAAGGATCCAATCATTATTTATAAGATGGAAGCCTATAATTTGTTCAAAACGATGTTGGCTGGAATGAACAAAGATATCGTGAGCTTCTTGTTCAAAGGAGAAATACCTGGACAACAACAAGAGCCTCAAAATATTCAAGCAGCTCGTCCGGAAGCTCCAAAAGTAAAAGTGAAGGAAACGAAGGAAGAGTTAAGTTCTCCAACAGGTGTATCGGAGGAAGATTTGCAAACAAGCGAGCCTCAAGTTACTCAACCAATTCGTAAAGAGCAGACCGTCGGTAGAAACGATGTGTGTCCTTGTGGTTCAGGTCTTAAATACAAGAACTGCCACGGTAAATAAAAAAGAAATGATAAAAAATGGATTTTTAGTAGGCTTTTTATTCTTCTTAAGTATGGCTACACTGCGTGCTCAAGAAGGAAAGGTGGAAGTAGTAAAAGATAGTCTAATCAGTTTATTACAAGAATACCGTGCTTACTATGCCTTAAATCCAACGACCAGCAAGGTCGTGAGTTTGGAGCCTAAAACCATAGACAAATCCCGCGCTAGCCGTGTGAAGGTTCGTGGTTTTAGGGTTCAAATATTTTCTGGATCGAATAGAAATGAAGCCACAAATGTGCAAAACAGCTTTATTCGCCAAAATCCGGATGTAGGCGCTTATTTGGATTACGTAGAGCCCAATTATCGTGTCAAAGTAGGAGATTTCACCAGCCGATCACAAGCAACGGAATACATGAGACAGTTGCGAGGTACTTATCGCAATGTTTTTGTCTTTGTAGAAGATGTTTGGACTTGGCAATAGTAGCGTACTCATGTCAACCATCAAACAACGTATTCAGGACTTAGCGAAGTCTTATTTTCAAGATACTGTAAACCACAGAAGATTTTTACATCAACATCCCGAATTATCTTTTGAAGAATATCATACCTCAGATTTTGTTAAGCAAGTATTAACAGATTTAGGTATTCCTTTTGAATCCATGGCAAACACGGGTGTGGTAGGAATAATTCAAGGCGATTTACCTTCTTCTAAAGTGATAGCTTTACGGGCTGATATGGATGCTTTGCCTATTCAAGAAGTGGAAGGCCGGGAGTATGGTTCCCAAAATCCTGGTGTGATGCATGCTTGTGGACATGATGTACATACCTCTTCCTTATTGGGCGTTGCGAAGATTTTAAACGATTTAAAGTCCAGTTTTGGAGGTACGATAAAATTGATCTTCCAACCCGGGGAAGAACGTTTACCAGGAGGCGCTTCGTTAATGATTAAAGAAGGAGTGCTAAGCAATCCTGAACCCTCCTCTATTTTAGGACAACATGTGATGCCTTTTATTGAGGCTGGAAATGTAGGTTTTCGCTCTGGAAAATACATGGCATCTTGTGATGAATTGTTTATGACGGTGAAAGGGAAAGGTGGACATGCAGCACAACCTCATCAAAATATAGATCCCATTGCTATTACGGCACAAATTATCACTGCGATGCAGCAAGTGGTTAGCCGATTTGCCGACCCTAGAATTCCTTCGGTATTATCTTGGGGGAAAATAATTGGGAATGGCGCCACGAATGTTATTCCTGATGAAGTTTATTTAGAAGGAACTTTTAGAACATTCGATGAAACTTGGCGAGCTGATGCACATGAACGCATGCAAAAAGTTGCTGTGGGTATTGCGGAGAGTATGGGTGCTACTTGTGATTTTGAAGTCAGGAAAGGATATCCTTATTTGATTAATAATCCACAAGTAACCGAACATGCTAGACAATGTGCGATTGAATATTTAGGTGCAGAACATGTTTTAGAACTTGATTTATGGCCGGCAGCCGAAGATTTTGCTTACTATTCTCAAGAAATAAATGCTTGTTTTTATCGTTTGGGCACAGGAAATAAATCCAAAGGCATTATTTCAGCGGTGCATACCTCGAGTTTTGATATTGATGAAAGCGCATTGGAATTAAGTATAGGTCTGATGGCTTATATCACCGTGCAAAGTTTATCTGCATAAAGCATGTCTTCTCACCATATTATTCGAGAAAATCAAGAACCCGCATTATTTGTAGCAGACTATCATAGTGTTTCGGAAGAGCATTTAGGCCAATTGTTGGAATGGAGTCCTACCCTATTAACTTTAGAGAGTCAATATGATTTTTTGCAGGCAGCAAGTATTAAAGTCGATGTCCTGTTATCATCGGAAGAAACGATTGAAAAACTGGAAGAGCATACCGTTTTAATTCCATACCAACAATCCTATTGGGAAGCCTTATTTCGTTATTTAGAAGAGAAAAATAACAGGAATATACATATTCTTTGTCAAGATTTGGATGTAGAGGCTTTACGGCCTTGGTTTGGTCGATTTACGATGAATGTTTTAAGTGGGGATCGCAAAATATTATTTCAAAAAGCTTATCATAAATGGCTTCCTAAAGGGTTTATTCTAGAAGTTCAGCAAATAGCTGAATCGGCCTTGGATGTTTCTAATGTGCGTGCAATAGCAAATGCTCGATATGAAGTCCTAGCTGATGGTTTTGTGATAATTCCTGAACAAAACGAATATTTAGTGATTTCAGAAGAATTGTAATGGAAATAAGACTTGCCGATAGAAAAGATGTTCAGTTGATTCACGATCTAGCAGAATCGATTTGGTATCCAACCTATCGCGGTGTTATTTCGGAGGATCAAATTCAATTTATGTTGGAGAAATCCTATTCGGAAGAAGGTCTTCTTCAAAGTATGGACACTGGCCAGTTATTTTATTTGATCTTTGTGGGGAATGAGGCAAAAGGCTTTATAGGATTAAAGATAAATGAACCTGTATTGCGAATAGAAAAGCTTTATTTAAGCCCAAGTGTTCAAGGGATGGGCTTGGGGAAGGCTTTTATTAATTTTGCTAAAGAGTTTGCCATTAATCGTGGCTTAAGCATTTTAGAACTGAATGTAAACCGTGGTAATAAAGCTTATGAATTTTACCTTAAACAAGGATTTAAGGTAGTAGAGACGGTGGATATTCCCTACTACCAATATGTGCTAAATGATTATATCATGCAGCAACAATTATTTTCTTAACTTTTCTACTCTTGTCGGGGTTTGTTTTCCTTGGATAATCCCAATAGCTCCTTTAGCAATGGCTTCAATGCTGGATTTAATGTTTTGAATATCTAAGGTACTTACTTCATCTTTCACGGTATGGTAGTATTGGTCTTTATCAATTTGGGAGGTAGAAAAAGTATGTGCAGGAACGCCCAATGCGGCTAGGACAGCATTATCACTTCTATAGAATAAGTTTTGCGTTTTGTATGGATCAGGGTGGAACGTAAACTTGGATCCTTTGACATTTTCTTGCATTAGTTTCCCTAAATCAGAAGCATCGTAACCTGTCACGTATAAACTGTTCAATCCGAATTTAGAATCCTTGCCAATCATTTCAATATTAATCATGGCAACGACTTTTTCTGGATCAATGTTGTTGGAGAAATATTTTGAACCAAACATGCCAATTTCTTCCGCAGTAAATGCCACAAAGATGATGGTTCTTTCATTATTATCAAGTTGTTTGTAATAACGGGCAAGCTCAATCATTGCGGTGGTTCCAGAAGCATCATCATCGGCTCCATTAGCAATGGAATCTTGATCTACGGCAGGAAGAATACCAATATGATCGTAGTGTGCTGAAAAGATGACATATTCGTCAGGTTTAGATTTACCAGGTAATATAGCCGCCACATTAAACATTTTTATATCGGTGGTAGATTGGGTATTTGTTATTTCATCAGGGGTTTTACCTGCTGCTGCGATGTAAAACAATTTTGATTTTACAGGCTTCGCACGTTCGGATTTTAAGGTTATTTGATCTCTATTATAGATTCTTTTAAATCTTGCTAAGAATGCAGCATGTTTGGCATCCACTTGCACTTTGACTTCGGTAGAATCGTTTTGCATGATTTCACGGAATCGTGTGGAGAAATCTTCATCTGCACCGATAGAAAGATTGATTTTTTTATTTTTAGGATTGATGGCATCACCCAACATCAAGAACTCTTCTGAAGCTAAAGGCTTTCCATCAATTTTAACGATTTGATTCTTGGTTTTTTTTTGTTCAACATCGAAACTTTGTTTATAATCCTGCTCTGCATAAGGCTTTAAGCCGATAGCCTTAAATTCAGCAGCAATAAAGTCGGCAGCTTTCCAGATGCCTAGACCTAAAGCAGATCTGCCTTCCATCTCATCGGAAGCTAAGGTGTTGAGAATTCGAGTGATATTTTCGGTAGAAGTTACTTCATTCTTTTGAGCGAAAGCGATGGAAGTTGAACATCCTAAAATCAAAAAGGATATAAATAGTTTTTTCATATTCATGTACTTATTGTGGAAAGTTAAGCAATTTTAGTAATTAGTATACAGAAGTTTCAGCCTAAAATTAATTATCTTTGGTAAAAAGAAGAGCATGAAAGAAATAAGTGTTATTGAATTAAAAGATATGATGGATCATAACGTGGAGTTTCAATTAATCGACGTTCGTGAGCCTTTTGAATATGAAGTATCTAATCTAAACGGTATTAATATTCCTTTATCAGGAGTGGTGATAGAAAAAGATAAAATTTCTAAAGATATTCCTGTTGTTGTTCAATGCCGTTCAGGCAAGCGTAGTGCACAAGCTATTATGTTGTTAGAACAAGAGGGATATACCAATCTTTCCAACCTTCAAGGCGGAATATTGGCTTGGAAGGATGAGTTTGATGAAGATATGGATGTTTATTAGCATTCGATAAAAAATAAAAAGCTCAAAATACATTGAGCTTTTTATTTGTTTCGTTATTTTTTATAATAATACCAATGTTATTGGTTTTTTGTTAAAAAAATGCTAAAAATCTACTTTTAGAGCGCTCTTCTATTGTTGAATTGATAAAAGAGTTAACTTTACAAGAGGTTACCAATTGTAATTAAAATAGATTTTTTATGTCCAATCAAGACAACAACACGCACAGTTTTTTTCAAGGAGTTGCTAGGAACTTCGACAAAGCTGCAAAATTCACCAAATTCTCCCCAGGAATTTTAGACCAAATTAAAGCTTGCAATTCGATATTGAGGGTTAAATTTCCTGTTAAAATCGGAGAAGGGATCGAAGTTATCGAAGCCTATCGCGTGCAACACTCCCACCATAAATTACCTTGTAAAGGAGGAATTCGCTTCAGTATGGAAGTGGATCAGGATGAGGTAATGGCTTTAGCTTCTTTAATGACCTATAAATGTGCCATCGTGAATGTTCCATTCGGTGGTGCTAAAGGTGGAATTAAGATAGATGCAAAGAAATATTCAGAATACGAATTGGAAAAAATTACACGCCGTTATACGACAGAGCTTGTTAAGAAGAATTTTATAGGTCCGGGCACGGATGTTCCTGCTCCAGATTATGGTACAGGTGCGAGGGAGATGAGCTGGATTGTAGATACATATACCACGTTAAATCCTAATGAAATAAATGCCCAAGCATGTGTGACCGGAAAACCAATCTCTCAAGGGGGTGTTCGTGGACGTGCGGAAGCTACAGGTTTAGGGGTTTTCTTCGGTGTACGTGAAGCTTGTAAAGTTCAAGAAGATATGGATGCCTTAGGTCTGAATGTAGGTGTGGAAGGCAAGAAAGTTATTGTTCAAGGTTTAGGGAACGTAGGTTACCACGCTGCCAAATATTTTGAGGAAGCGGGTGCAATATTGGTTGGATTGATTGAGTATGAGGGATCTATTTACAATGAAAATGGCTTGAATTTGGAGGAAGTGGTTCTTCATCGTAAAACCACGGGTTCGATTTTAAATTTTCCTGGTGCGACAAATATTGAGGAGTCTGCGAAAGGATTGGAATATCCATGTGATATTTTGATTCCTGCTGCGTTGGAGTCGGTGATAAATGCTGGAAATGCAGATCGTATACAAGCTAAAATTATTGGTGAAGCAGCAAACGGACCTATTACACCGGAGGCGGATGAGGTATTTAACAATAAGGGGATTTTGGTTATCCCTGATATTTATTTAAATGCAGGTGGTGTGACGGTTTCTTATTTTGAATGGTTAAAGAATTTAAGTCATGTGCGTTATGGTCGTTTGGAAAAGCGATTCAGTGAAAATATGTATGCAGAGATTTTGAATATCATAGAATCGATGACGAATCAAAAGGTTTCTAAATTGGAACGTAAAATCATTCTTCGCGGACCGGATGAGGTAGATTTAGTATATTCTGGTTTGGAAGACACGATGATCGGTTCTTATCAAGAAATTCACCAAATCTGGAAACAAACGGAGGGAGTGGAAGATTTAAGAACGGCTGCTTTTATTTGTGCGATCAATAAAGTAGGTGAGTCTTATAAAGAATTAGGTATATTCCCATAAGGATGAGCTAAATATTATCCTTAACTTTGTTTTATGAACAAGGTATTTCATCAGACTAAACAAGCCTTCTTGTTTAGTCTGGTTTTTTATATAGGGTCCATTGGCTTATTTTTATTTAAAGTAAGCTTTGCTCCTATCCTTTTGAGTATATCACTTGTGATTTCCATGATTTGGGTAATCATGGTTCTTTTAGAAATCATGCGTTCCAATCGGGTTACTCCTAGTGAACGGATGTTATTGTCGGTTTTTATTATCGCATGCAATATTTTGGCAGGCATCGTGTATTTTTACTTCCTTCGTGAACGAGTAATAGACTATAGAGAAATTAAGAAATAATGACTAAGAAATTTATATTAAATATCGTCTTAAATTTAGGGATTGTATTTTTGGTATTGAGTGGAGTAGCTGGATATAACAGCGGGAATATGCTGTTTTTGGGATTATCTATTGCTTTGCTTGTGGTGTTACTTTATTTAAAGGTGGTTTTATTGAAACAAGTAAACCGAGATGTGAGGACAAAACAGGAAGCACAGAGGATGGCGGAACAACAAAAGAAAAGGGCTAAAAAATAGCCCTTACTCTTCTATATCTTATTTTACAAAAGGAGGTTTTTTAACCTGTGCTTTTATAGGTTGATTTCTAATGCTAATGAAGATTTCTGTACCTTCTTTGCTATAAGCAGACTCTACGTAGCCAAGACCAATAGATTTTTTAAGTGTTGGTGATTGCGTGCCTGAAGTAACACGACCAATTACAGCACCTTCTGCATTTACTATTTCATAATCATGACGAGGAATACCACGATCAATCATTTCAAATCCTACCAATTTTTGAGTTAGACCCTGTTCTTTTTCAGCTTTCAAGTTAGCGGAGTTAACGAAGTCTTTAGTAAACTTGGTCACCCAACCTAATCCTGCTGCTAATGGAGAAGTGGTATCGTCAATATCATTTCCGTATAGACAGAAGCCCATTTCTAAACGTAAAGTATCCCGAGCGCCTAAACCAATAGGTTTGATTCCAAAAGGTTTTCCAGCTTCCATGATGGCATTCCATACTTGTTCAGCATGCTCATTAGCCACATAAATTTCAAAACCTCCAGCACCAGTGTAACCAGTGGCAGATACTAACACGTTTTCCACACCAGCAAATACACCTTTTTTAAAGGAATAATATTCCATTGGTGCTAAGTCGATATCTGTTAAACTTTGTAAGGCGTCTGCTGCTTTAGGACCTTGGATAGCGAATAGCGATGTTTCATCGGAGATGTTTTTCATTTCCACACCGTAAGTATTGTATTTGCTAATCCAATTCCAATCTTTGTCTATGTTCGATGCATTAACGACTAATAAGTAAGTTAAATCATCAATTTTGTAAGTCAAGAAGTCATCTACAACGCCACCTTGCTCATTGGGAATGTAGCCATATTGAACTTTTCCGTCATAAAGTTTCGACGCATCGTTGGAAGAAATCTTTTGGATTAGTTCAAGCGCATTTTCGCCTTTCAGGATAAATTCTCCCATGTGGCTCACATCAAATATGCCTACTCCAGTTCTAACAGTTTCATGTTCGTCGTTGATACCTGAATATTGTACAGGCATGTTAAAACCGGCGAAAGGAACCATTTTAGCACCAAGAGCAATATGCACATTTGTAATTGCAGTATTTTTCATGTTAATTCAATGATTTATAGTTCATACAAAAATAGCAATTTCCGCTATAAAACGGGGTTTATAGACCAGATCTTCCTAAAATATTGTGCAATCGATTTCTGAAAAGTATAAATTGATTCTAAAATTGATCTGCCGGATTAATGTGGAGGATCTCCAAAGCTCTTTTAAACTCCGGTTGTATGTTGGCTTGAATATGAATTTCTTCTTTCGTTTTGGGGTGTACAAAGGCCAATTTATGGGCATGCAACAACATACTATCGTGTTCGAAAGTTTCTTTCCACAGTTTATTTTGCTTATTACAACCATGAGGTCTATCCCCTATGATGGGGTGCATAATATGGGCAAAATGCCTTCTTAATTGATGCATTCTACCTGTTTGGGGTTTTGCTTTGACTAAGGAATACCTGGATGTGGGGTGTTTTCCAAAGGGTAGGTCGATTTCCGTATGTTTTATCGTTTGGAAGAGTGTTAAAGATTCTTGGAGAGTACCATTATCTTTCTTCAATGGATAATCGATAGATCCTTCTAAAGGAGAATGACCTCTAAGTACAGCAAGGTATTCTTTTTTTATTAGGTTTTGCGCAAAGGCCTGTTGAATGAGGCTGTCCATTTCTTTCGTTAACGAAAACAACAAGACCCCGGATGTTTTGCGATCGATGCGGTGTGCAGGATAAACCATCTTACCGATTTGTTCTTTCAATAATTGTAGGGCAAACTCAGAAGCATCAGCTGCGATAAAGGAGCGATGTACCAAAAGGCCATGTGGTTTATTAATGGCAATTAAATCTTCCGATTCAAAAAGTATTTCGAGCATTATTGTTTTTTAATAACTTCTATCAATTGATCTGCTTTCTCATCAAGTTTGGAACTTATCCATACTTGATTGAAGGCTCCTCCCCCCACAATAATTTGCTCTCCATTCCAATTGATTTTGGATAAAGAAAATAAAAAATAATTGTGTGTACTGGTATAGTTTTGAACGAATTGTTTAATTACTTGGTCACCAAATAGCATCATACCTAGATCTAGAGCATCTTTATCTTTATAATTCAACTGTTTAGTTAAAATTTCTTTTGCTTTACTGCTTAATTCAGTTTCCATCTTTTCTTTGGAAGGATTGGTGAATACAGCAATTAAAAGAATAGCGATAAGCACTAGGGAAAAAATTCTTTTTTTACTCATAATACAAAGGTAATTGTATTTGTTAAAAAATGAATTGAAGCAGCCAATTGGTTAACAAATACATGAGGTAAATGAATCCAACAATTAAAATAAGGATGATTGCAAGAATCAGGAAAAGTATGCCCTTGGCACTGCCATGATGTTTGTCTTCGTAATAGTGTTCCTTTAAAAGATTGATGTTTTTATTATTAGCCTTGTTGAAAAAATCGAAGATGTTTCCGAATAATGGTATAGAGCCTAATAAGGCATCCCAGGTAACATTTAGTAACATTTTGACAGCAAGTTTACTACTTGCGCCATTGCGGTACATGACTATGACTAGGCATAAGGATACGAAAAAGGTAGTAATTTGACCAGCAAAGGGAATAAAGTTGAGTATTGGATCGAGTCCGAAACGGAAATTACCAATGCGAAAGCGACTATCAAGTAAAGTTGATAGCCGCTCTACCCAAAGAAAATCTTTAGCGATATTATCTCTTTGAAGTTGGTCTTTTTTTATCATGTTATTTGATCGCAAAAACTGCGTCTACATTGCAAATAAGCTTGATTGGTCTGATGTCTAAGTCAAGCCCTGCAGCATCGGCTTGTGCCTCGATATTTGCGGATTTGGCCATGCTGTACATTCTAGGTTGAGGCATGATATCATTCCAATTCATAGTGCTGTTATCATTGATTAAGATTACTTTACCTAATTGTTCGTTTTCTGCATCCGCTAATATTTCGGCATTGCTGCGAGCATTTTCAACGGCAAGTTTTCTTAACTCATTTTCAATATTCTTTTTTTGCGAATGATCGTAACCATCAATGTTGGTGCTTTGTAAACCTTTAGAATCAACAGCGTCCAGAATTTCGTTCAATTTATTTAGGTTACTCACTTTAATGCGGTATTGTCTAGCTTGTAAAAGCTCTGCATTTTTCTTTTTCGTCTCGTAATTGTAACTGTATATATTTTGAATAGTGATGTCTGCTTTAGGAACACCATTGTTGGTAGCTGATTCAAATAATTGCTTTTCCAGGGTTTCAATAGGCACTTTTTTCTTGGTATTTCCATCGATGTAATACTCTTTTAAGGAGATGGATAAGTAAATAATATCTGGTGTTACTTCTTTCTCCGCATATCCTCGAGTGGAGATTCTTCTTGAATTTTCCATAGTTTGTTGTTGTGCTTGAGCTGAGAATAAAAAAGTACAAAGCGCTAAAAGTGATAAAATCTTTTTCATATAATTTATGTATTTCATTAAAAATGTCAAAAATCTTTCCAAAAAATTTAAATAGATAGACAAAAGAAAATGAATATTGTTTAATAGCAAGATGATAATAATTAATTCATATTTAGAAAATATTTGATACCTTTAAAAAAAACAATAATTAATAACATGCAAGAAGGAGTAGTAAAATTCTTTAATGAAGCCAAAGGTTTCGGTTTCATCATTCCAAATTCCGGCGAGAGCGAAATTTTTGTTCACGTTTCAGGATTAGTTGACAAAGTTCGTGAAAACGACCACGTTTCTTACGAAGTTGAACAAGGCCGCAAAGGTCTTAACGCGGTAAATGTAAAGCTTATCTAATAATAGATTCAATATATATTTATTGTGGAAAAGCCCGTTATTTCGAATAATGGGCTTTTTTCATGCTTAATTTCCAAATATTTCTTCCAGAATATATAAGGAATTGATATCGCTGAAATTATCGGTATGCAGTTTATAATAATCGATTACCTTCTGTAAGAGATAGGTCCTATCGACTTTGTTCAGTTTAATTTGGTTGCTATCGCTGAAATTGCTGGATAATAGGTTTCTAAGGTATCCACTGTATGGTTCCTGAATGACATGTAAGTGGTTGGGAAGATTTTTCGTAAAGCGACCTTCTTGAAGGTCGAAATAGGGAAAAGGATCCGCATGTGGTTTAAAGCCTAAGAAATTGCTAAGCTTTAATAAAAAGATTAAATGATAATTCGCTAAACCTTCTTGAGATTCATCTAGCCAGATGATGGAACTTTCTAAGAAATGATATAATTGAGGGTCTGGATGTTGGTGTTTTAGGACTTTATATAATACTTCATTAATGAATAAAGCCAAAGAACTTTTAACAATATTTAAAGGAATAGAGGATAGCACAGGGTATTGATGCGCTTCTTTAATTCGCTGAATGCTTGCGTTTTCTTTTTGATAAACTAATAAGTCTAACAAATGGAAAGGTTGCAGCATATTGATCGGTATTTTAGCTTTTGGTTTCCTGGCACCATTGATCATATAAGACTGCAAACCAAACTCAGCCGTGTAGATTTGAGCGACTACGCTACTTTCCGAATAGTTCGTGATTTTAAGGGGAATGCCTTTGGTTTTGACAAGCATAAAGCTAATTCTTGTTTTTTCTTTTATTTCTAAAGTCTAAAATTGATTGCCGATCTATGGATCGAAACAAGCTGTACACGATTGTAATGAAACCATATCCAAAAGCAATAACACCAAAAGCCATCAAGAACTTGTAGCTGTTGTTTTCAGCACTTTTCAATTGATAGGCAACTAAAATTAAGATAATTGCAAGGATGATACTGATGAATCCGCGGACAAGATATTTGTTCATTTGTGAATTGTTGAAAACTATTATTACCTAAGTGCTGTTAATAATGATGCAAATTACAGTATTTTTGTGGACTTCTGCCCTCTCTAGCAATTATTAAAAAATAATTCCTTAATTTTTATTGTATTTCCCAAAAGAAATATAGATATTTGCACACTCGTTTCTAAGGAGACGTTTTTATAAATAAGGACAACAATAAAAATCGAATATCATGTCAAGAATTTGTGATTTAACAGGCAAGACGGCATTAAA
>DAIQBS010000013.1:0-74898 GCA_036781025.1 Sphingobacterium sp.
CATCTGACTGTTAATCAGAGGGTCGCTGGTTCGAGCCCAGCTTCAGGAGCAAAAATTAAATAATGCCGACTAAAAGTCGGCATTTTTTTTATTCACATAAATCGATATCGATGAGTTTAGTAATCGTAGGAACAGTTGCTTTTGATGCCATAGAAACTCCATTTGGCAAGTCGGATAAAATAGTAGGTGGTGCTGCCACTTACGCTGGATTGGCTGCTTCGTATTTATTTCCTGATGTTAAGTTAATCAGTGTGATAGGTGAGGATTTTGGAGAAGAAAATCTAAATATTTTAAGGTCTAGAAACATATCAACAGAAGGGGTGGAGGTTATTCCTGGGGGTAAATCCTTTTTCTGGGCAGGTAAATATCATAACGATATGAATAGTCGTGACACATTAATCACCGAATTGAATGTGTTGGCAGATTTCGATCCAAAGATTCCTGCTTCTTATCAAGACTGCGAGTATTTGTTATTAGGTAACTTAACTCCGGCAGTTCAATTAGCTACGTTGGAAAGATTAGAGAATAAGCCGAAGTTAGTCGTATTGGATACGATGAACTTTTGGATGGATGTAGCGATGGAAGGCTTATTGACTGTATTGAAGAAAGTCGATGTGTTGACCATTAATGATGCTGAAGCTCGCCAATTATCCGGTGAATATTCTTTAGTGAAAGCAGCTGAGAAAATTCTTCAAATGGGTCCGAAGTACTTAATTATTAAGAAGGGAGAACACGGAGCCTTGTTATTTGGCGAAGGTCAAGTATTTTCGGCACCAGCATTGCCTTTAGCAGATGTTTTTGATCCAACCGGAGCTGGAGATTCATTTGCAGGAGGTTTTATAGGATATCTTGCAAAATTGCAGTCTATTAACTTCACCAATATGAAAAATGCGTTGATTTTTGGATCAGCATTAGCTTCCTTTTGTGTAGAGAAATTTGGTACAGAAAAAATTCAGAATTTAACAGAAGCTGAAATTGCAGGACGTATTCAGCAATTTGTGCAATTAGCAAAATTTGAGATAAACGATTAATCGTTTATCTCAAATTTTGTTTACTGAAAAAAATAATTGAGAAATATATCTTATTTTAAACTAAAAAAATAAGAATTAATGGTATGAAGTGGAGGATTACTCCACTTCATATTTATAGGCCGACAATGTTTTCTTCATTGATTTTCTCGCCACGTGTATGCGTGTTTTAACTGTTCCGATCGGAATTTTTAGGTGATCAGAAATTTCATGGTATTTATACCCTTCAAAATACATGGTAAATGGAATGTAATATTCATCGGATAATTTGGATAAGGCATAATGAATATCTTCGATAACAAATTTATTTTCCCCTTTATTTTTCGTTGCAGACACGACTAAATTTGTTTGGGAAATTTCATCTTCCTTTGTGATGAAGGAATTGGTTTTTACTACCCGACGATAATTGTTAATAAACGTGTTTTTCATTATGGTGTATAACCATCCGCGTAAATTAGTTCCATCTCTGAAGTTTTTAAAATACGTAACTGCCTTGAGTAACGTATCTTGCACTAAGTCATTAGCATCTTCGTGATCACGTGTAAAATTTTTAGCATACAATTTTAACGATTCCGATTGCTGAATTACTAGTGCATTAAATTCATTTTTGTTCATACAATTAGCGATTATAGTATAGTTATGTTTTTAGCATTCATTGTTCAATAAATAGGATATATGTTATTGAATATGAGTGTACATTTACTGGACAATAGTTGTGCTGAAAATTGTGAGAAGGGAGAAATTTTTGGAAAATTTTTATTGTTTTTCGTTATAAGAAATCAAAAATAGGAATGTAGATTACGTCTAAATAAGAGTAATCTTGCTTATTTTAGTTATAGCTAAAAATTGTAGTCGTTACGAAAATGTGGAAAACTTTTACAGAATATTTACTTCACGCTCTAAATTCACCCCAAACTGTTGGTACACATCGTCTACAATTCTAGACGATAAATTAAAAATCTCATTTCCAGATGCTTCTCCAGTATTTGTTAAAACTAAAGCTTGATTTTTCCACACTGCTGCATGACCAATTTGTTTTCCTTTCCATCCGCAAGCTTCAATTAACCAACCAGCAGCTAATTTAATTTCGTTGTTAGGAAGGGAATAATGCACGATTTCTGGGAAATTTTGTTGGAGTTGTAAAAATTGTTCTTGGGAAATAATGGGGTTCTTAAAAAAGCTTCCGGCATTGCCTACAGTAGAAGGATCTGGTAATTTTTCTACTCGAATATAAGAAACGACTTCAGCAACATCTTTTATCGTTGGCTGTAGAATATTTCTATTGTTTAATTCGGAGCTTATTGCGCCATAACTGATATTTATAGTTGCGTGTAAAGGTAGTTTGTAGGTAACAGAGCAAATGATGAATCTACCTTTCCATTCATTTTTAAAAATGCTATCTCGATAAGAAAACTGGCAATCCTGATTGTCGAAAGTAACAAACTCTCCAGATTCTGTATCAAATGCTCTACAGGAATAGAATATGTGCATGAGCTCTTGTCCATAAGCTCCTATATTTTGAATGGGCGAAGCGCCTACCGTTCCTGGAATTAAAGCCATATTTTCAAGACCGGCAAAATCATGGTTAATACAGTACCAAACAAGGTCGTTCCATATCTCTCCAGCAGCAGCTGTGACATAAACGAAATTTCCTTCAATAAAATGATGCATACTTTTGTTACGAACATGAACAATTAAGCCATCGTAATCTTGAGTAAATAAGACATTGCTACCTCCACCTAAAACAAAGAATTTAGAGTTAAACATCCCAGTATCAAATAATTCTTTTAATGTGGCTTCATCCTCAACGGAGATATATTTTGCAGCATTCGCCTCAATACCAAAAGTATTCAAGGATTTTAGTGAGTATTGTTGTTGTATTTCGTTTTTCATTATTTTGACCGAATCTTTTAAAAGTTCGAAAAAATCAGCTATCTTAGTTATAAGGCTGTAAATATAGGGAAACACAGTTTTATTATCTATAGAGAAACACAGTTTTATTATTGAATTTGAAAGTTCATGGCTAAGAATACAGACGCTAAACGTTTAAGGATTTTAGAAGCAGCAAAAAAGCGATTCGCACATTATGGATTAGCGAAAACGACCATGGCAGAAATTGCCCAAGATTTAACTTTCTCAAAGGCCTTATTATATTATTATTTTCCAGATAAAAATAGTTTATATGCAGCTGTTTTGGAGATGGCAAATGAGGAGGTGGTTCAGGAATGCGCTGCAATAATTCGCGATGCTGCAGATGTGATGACTGCCATAGAGAATTTTTTAGATGTGCGTTTGCGGATCATCAAGGATAACTATAATATTTTTGAATTTCCATTTTCGTTGCGCAATGATATGCCTGTAGATTTGGAAAATATCATGCCTGTATTATTCGAAAAACAGATTCAACAAATTCGCGCTATTTTAGAGAAAGGGATCGCAACAGGAGAGTTGAAACCAATTGATGACCTGGATTTGACGGCGAAGTTATTGCAGATTTCATTATTAGGAATGCGGGTAGGGGTTTTGAAGGAATATAAAAATATATTTTTTCCACCTTCTAAAGAGGAATTCGATTATATTTTGACTCTACAAAAGAAATTAGCTAAAATATTTATTGACGGCTTACGGAAGTAATTGTTTCTGAACAATATGCTGCATAATTTGTGCGGCATGAATTCTCGAATTTTCAATAAACCAGAGGTGGGTATTCAAACCACCACATACCACTCCAGCTAAGTATAATTTTTCAATATTGGTTTCCATAGTTTCAGGGTTGTGCATGGGTATACAATTATTGTTTTCCTGAATTTCAATGCCAACTTTTTTAAGAAATTCAAAATTTGGTCTATAGCCTGTTAATGCTAATACAAAATCATTGGGAATGTTTATGGTTTCTTTGTCCGTTTGAATCAATACGGAATCCTTATTTATTGCCAATATGGATGAATTGAAGTAAGCCTTAATTTCACCAAAAGCGATTCGATTTTCAATATCAGGTTTCACCCAATATTTTACCCTTGGGCTGATTTCTGGGCCACGAACAACCATGGTTACTTGAGCACCTTTTCTATAGGTTTCTAAAGCAGCATCTACCGAGGAATTGCTTGCACCTACTACGATAACCTGTTGCTTGGCATAGTAATGTGGGTCGTCGTAATAATGTTTTACCTTTTCCAATTCTTCACCCGGCACATCGAGTTTCATGGGAATATCATAGAAGCCTGTTGCTATGATGACATGACGAGCGACATAATCTGATTTTTGGGTACGAACAATAAATAGCCCCTCATTTTTTGTTATTTCAGTTACTTCCTCAAACAATTTAGTGTTCAACTGGAATTGATGTTCTATCCTTCTATAATATTCTAACGCTTCCGCTCGTCGTGGTTTTGGATTGGTGGTTACAAAGGGTGTATCTCCAATTTCAAGACGTTCAGAAGTAGAAAAAAACGTCATATTTACGGGGTAATTGTAAAGGGAATTGACCAAACATCCTTTTTCAAGGATGACATGGCTTAAGTTATTTTTAATAGCTTCTATGCCGCAAGCTAAACCAATGGGTCCGGCTCCTACAATTAATACATCGATGATTTTATCCATTGCTTGTTGACAATTGTTCCTGTTCTACAGATTCTTTTTGAATCACTTCTAAAGTTGATTTGTATAAATCTGCGGTTATTTTATTTAAAAATTGCAGTTGTTCAGTTATTAATTTGGACTCTTCGGGATCTAATGTTTCCGCTGTTAGTTCTGGGAAAATTTTCTCTTCATGAAAGCTGTTGTCTTCGTTGACCATAACTGCTTCAATAGATCGAGCTAAATTGGAAAGTATTTTCTTTAACAACAGCACATGTTCCTTTGTGAAATTACTGTCGGTTGCTTCATTAATACTGGTCAGCAAAGTTGCTCCATAAGAGGAAAGGATGTGATTAAGAATAACAATTTTATTGACTTCCTTGGTGCTTTTTTGTCTCCATTTGGGTTCTGAAAGCATTCGTTGAAAAGTAGATCCCATATTAGCCGAGCTGATGTAGATTTCTTTGCGAGTCAATTTGTAATTCGTGACAGAAATTTTTTCACCAGCTAATAAATGAATAGCTTGAGCTAAATAATTGTAATTGGCAATCAGTAATTTCCTTATGTTACTTTTGATTTGAAAACTTTCCCAGTTCGGGAAAATTATATAGCTGGAGATAAAGGCAATCATACCACCTAGAAAGGTATCAAAAATTCGTTCTTTGGCTACATCAAACGTATTGACGCCGGAAAAGCTCAACATAATTAATACGTATGGGGTCATGAATAATACAGCCATAATATAATTGACACGGAATAAGCTATAGGCGGTCAGGAAGAAGAAAATGAGTAAAATAAACCGAATGACTTCCGAATGAATGGTCATTAAAATCAAAGCACCTATAATACCTCCAATGACTGTCCCTAATAATCGTTGAACATTACGTTCCTTCGTCAATCCAAAACCAGGTTTCAAAATGACCATGATGGTCAATAGCACCCAAAAGGAACCCATGTTTCCAACGTTGAAATTGTTTAAATTGAGAATTATGTACGTTCCGGTCATCACGATTGCCATGCGCAACGCATGCCTGAAAATACTGGAATCTAAGGCCAGGTTGTTTCTAAATTTTTTCCAATCAATATGTTCCGTTTGAATAAATTTATTGGCTTCTTCAATTTCTTGTTTTTGAACTGCACTAGGACGAATAACCGAATAGTTGTAAATATTATGAATGAAAATACTGATGCTACGAATGCTAATTAGAATCTTCTTAAGGGGTATGGTATTTAATCCTTCACGATGATCAATTTTTTCAATAGCAATTAATAGGTGGTCAATATCCTCATTGAAATCATACATGGGCTTTGGGGCTCTGTTGGCATTCAATTGATAGGCTAAATGATCAAGTTCACTGGCGATCTTAATTAATACTATTTTGAAGTCTTTTAAAATACCGGTATGTCCATATACTTGACGTATTTGTTCGTAATCGTAGTGGGTAGTCATTGCCTGCTCAAACAAATCGACTACATCGTTAAAAGTTAGGGTTAAAAATCGTCCAATCTTGGTGGTGTCTTTGATAGAACGTTTGGATTGAAAAAGTAAATCACGCACATTTTCCTGATGTTCATGAACGACGATTTGTTTTTCAATAAGTTTACTGTAGTTTTCTTCAATATTGATTCGAGTATCGTAAAATTTGGCTCTTAGACGAATAAAATCTGCAACATGCCGTATGGATTCGGAAAGTTCTTGTTGAGCAAGACGATAGGGCCTAACTTGAGTAATGGAGAAACTAATGAGCATGTACCATAAACCACCAATGGTGAAGTACAAAAGGAATAACCACTCTTCCTCCAAGGTTTTAGAATCATCAATATTGATAAGCATGATTAATATGCCCATGGATCCGACGGTAGCGGCACGAGCATTAAATACAGCGAACATGGAATAGATAAAGCAAAGTGCGCCAAGGAGAATAGCCATTAACCACATATTCGCATTGACCAATACGGTTAAAAACTGCGTGACAAGACAAATGATGAAGCTAGCAATCATGCCAGTTCGGCGATGACTTGGAGCTCCAGGTGTATCGGATAAACCAACTAATAAAGCACCTAGGGAAATGTAAGTTCCTAAAAGGAATTTTCCAAAGGTAGCACAGATCAGGATAGGAACAATACAGCCTATGGTAATTCGTAAACCATCTGCAAAATATTGCCCGTAGAAAAAATTGCTTATTTCTTTTGTCTTTTTCATTACTTTATGCAGCAAAGATACATAAGCCTATAGGAATAATGGATGAATTGCCATCGGAATTTAATATTTATTCTGGAGAATTGTATCCGTAAAAAGGCAAAATAATTTGTAAAATTATTAATGGAATTATTTGAAAAGTGTAAAATTTACAATTAGTCTGATAAAAATGTATTAATTTGATACCTTTGTACCCAGCAAATCCTTGCTAATGGGATTTATAACATGATACTAAATTATAACTATGAGATTAAGTCAGAAAAAAGCTGCCTTTCAAAATGAAGTATTGACAAGATTTGATTTATTCAAAAGTCTATTCTTAACGTTGCCATTTCAGCGTGTTAAGCATACAGGAACATTGTTGCCATTCTTTAACACCCATTGTGAAAAGGGGGTAGAGGAACATCAATCTCCTGAAGTTATCATTGAAAGTTTTTTTGGACAATATGAGCAGTATGTACAGGAAGATGACCGTATAGATTTATTATTCCGTATTGTACAATATGTGGAAAGACAAGTAGTACTTTTTGATGCAGTAGAAGATTCGGCTTTTAAAGCAGTAGGAAAAAGTGATGAAACCGGAGGCTTAGAGTCTATATTTCGGGTGGCTCAAACCAACCCGCAAGTAAAAAAACAGATCGTTGAACGTTTGAAAGAGATGTCTGTTCGTTTGGTGTTAACAGCTCATCCTACACAATTTTATCCTGGACCAGTATTATCGATTATCAATGATTTAATTGATGAATTGAAGAAGAATGATATTCCTCAAATTCATTTATTACTACAACAATTAGGAAAGACGCCATTTATCAATAAAGAAAAACCTACACCGGTAGATGAAGCCATCAGTTTAGCTTGGTATTTGGAAAATGTATTTTATCGTGTTGCTTCAGAAATTCAGGCTAAAATAGATAATGAACTTGAACTATCAGCAGATGATACAAGCGAGCTTATAGAACTTGGATTCTGGCCAGGTGGTGACCGAGATGGAAATCCAAATGTGACCTGGGAAAGTACTAAGAAGGTAGCTACGCTATTGAGAACAATTCTCTTCAGATGTTATTACCGCGATTTTAGAATTGTAAAGCGTAGAATTACTTTTAGAGGTGTTGAGAAATATTTGGATACCCTACAGAATTTATTCTATGATAACAGTTTCAATCCGAGTGAAAATCCGGTGGATGAGACAGAAACGATCTTGTTCAATTTGTCGGAAGTTATCCGTGTATTGAATGAAAATCATAATGGCTTATTTGTCGAGTTGGTAGAGGATTTGAAACGTAAAGTGCAAACTTTTGGTTGTTATTTTACGACTTTAGATATCAGACAAGACAGCAGTGCCCTTCGTGATACCTTTGATTGGCTAGCTACAACTTATCCTCAAGAAACGGGTATTGATATCCATGCGATTCAAGGTGATGAAGATGCTAAAGAAAAAGCAATCAAATTCACGGAAGGAAATCTTGCTTTGCAAGGTTCGGTAGATCCTTTGGTGGAGGACACGATTAAAGTGATCCAATTAATCAAGAATATACAGGCCTCAGGTAGCGAAAGGGCAGTTCAACGATTTATCATTAGTAACTGTCAAAAAGCTTCTGACATATTAGGTTTAATGCAGTTATTCTTATGGCAAGGTTGGAATAAGGAAGAATTGTCTATGGATTTTGTTCCTTTATTCGAAACGGTAGAGGATCTAAAACATGCCGCCGAGGTAATGCGTAATCTGTATAGTAATCCTGTCTATTCAAAACATTTGAAGAAAAGAGGAAATAAACAGACCATCATGTTAGGGTTTTCAGATAGCACGAAAGATGGTGGATATTTGATGGCCAACTGGTCTATATATAAGGCAAAAATTGAACTTACTGCAATTTCTAGGGAATACGATGTAGACTTGGTATTTTTTGATGGTCGTGGAGGCCCACCGGCGCGTGGAGGAGGTAAAACACAACGTTTTTATGCTTCGATGGGTAAAGAGATTGAAAACAATCATATTCAATTAACAATCCAGGGTCAAACAATTAGTAGTCAATATGGATCCTTGGATTCTGCTAAATACAATATCGAACAATTACTTCATGCAGGAATTATATCTGATTTACATCAAAAAGTAGGGGATACCTTAACTCCAAAACAAAAGGATGTGATTGATCATATGGCGGCTGAAAGTCATGAGAAATTCTTGGCTTTACGTAAGCATCCATTGTTCTTGAAATATTTGGAAACTTTAAGCCCATTAAAAGCTCTTTCATCGATCAATATTTCGAGTCGTCCGGTGAAAAGAAATTCAGATAGAGAACTTCGTTTGGAAGATTTGCGTGCGATTTCTTTTGTGACTTCGTGGAGTCAACTGAAACAAAATATTCCAGGGTTTTATGGTGTAGGTACCGCTTTGCAATGGGCAGAGGATAATAACTTATGGTCTTATGTGAAGAATCTTTACGAAACTTCAGGGATGTTTAATACCGTGATAGACAACTGTATGATGTCGATGACTAAGTCAAACTTTAATATCACGACCTATATGAAGGAAGATAAGCAGTTTGGCGAGTTTTGGACGATGTTAAAAGATGAGTATGATAGAACAAAATCATTCTTATTGAAGTTAACAGGTATGAACGAGTTAATGGAGAATTACCCAGTTGAAAAAGCTTCTATTTTGGAACGTGAAAAAATAATTCTTCCATTGTTAATAATTCAACATTATGCCATTCGCTTATTGGAGAATAAGAACGTGAGTGAAGAAAATGCAGAGGTTTATCGGAAGTTAATCGGTAGAACCATTTACGGAGTGGTAAATGCAGGAAGAAATTTAGCTTAGATTGAATTTGAATTAGGCAGAATTAATCATAAATAGGGATATTTTTATATTTTTGTTTTGATTTTAATAAATTAATGTGATGAAATTAAATACTTTATTTGTTACGGCCATTTTGGCAAGTACTACGCTATCTTCTTGTGTTTTCAAAACTGCAAATGAGAATCAATTAAAATATACGCATACGACGCTAGTTGATGGAGATGCTTATGCAATTTTAAGACAAGTAGGCTCTATCGCTCCATACGAATTGGATTATGCGAAACACGTAGCAACTGTTGGTAATGCTCAGGCAAAAGATGCTGCTAATAAGGTATCGGCATTTTTTAGTGAATTGATTCCTCAAATGGATACATTAGCAGCTAAATTGCAAGTTGATTTTCCAATTTTAGGTCAAGAAAAATATGTTGTTTCTGATGCGGTAACTGCTCCTATAGCAGCTGATTCAAGTGCAGATTCTACAGATGCGCATGCACATCATGCTCCTGCTGTAGCACAGGGTGCTGGATATTCAGATGAGGCTTATTTACATCATGTTCAACATCAAGTGGCTATTGTAAAAGAGCAATTAGGAAGATTGTCACGTAATACGAATGTAGATTTAAGAAATTTTGCTCAATCTAAAACAGAATCTGTAGGAGCATTGTTTACTGCATTAGGTGGTAAAGAAGATGCACATGCACATCATTAACATAAACTATCTTAATGATTGAAAATAAGATTGTTACAGGAATTATGTCGTATGGAATGTCCGGAAGGGTGTTCCATGCGCCGTTTATAGAGGTTCATCCTCAGTTTCAATTCCACGCAATAGTTGAGCGTAGTAAAAAGGTTGCGCAGGAATTATATCCCCATATCATCAGTTATGATTCAATTGAAGAACTATTATCTGATGATGCAATTGAATTAATTATTGTCAATACCCCAAACGACACGCATGTTTCCTTTGCAGCGCAAGCATTGAAGGCTGGTAAGCATGTTTTAATCGAGAAACCATTCGCTCCTACCGTAGAGGAAGCTTATTATCTTTTTCAATTGGCAGATGAAATGGGTAAACAAATTTTACCTTTTCATAATCGAAGATTTGATTCGGATTTCTTAGCCTTAAAAAAGGTGCTGGAAGAAGAGAAAGTAGGGCGTCCAATTGAATTGCACCTTAGGTTTGATCGCTATAAGCCGGAAATTGGTGTCAAGGTATTTAAGGAAACTAAGCGTCCGGGAGCGGGTATCATGTATGACCTGGGTTCTCATTTGCTTGATCAAGCGATTTCTCTATTCGGTAGACCTAAATCCATCAGTAAAGTAAAAAATACCTATCGGGTGAATTCGTTAGTGGATGATTATGGGATGATCATGCTTAATTATGCGAGTGGTGTCAATGTGTATATCACGACGAGCTTATCTGTTGTAGATCCGCAACCAAGTTTTGTACTACACGGTACCAAAGGAAGTTTCATCAAAAAGCGTTGTGATGTGCAAGAAGCACAGCTTATTGATGGGATGTTTCCAAATAATCCATTGTATGGATTAGAGAATCCTGCAGATGAAGGACGATTAGCAATAGCTAATGATCAGGATCAAGTGGAGTATTATACAGTTCCAGCTATTGCTGGTCATTATATGGGTTTGTTTGATGAAGTTTATCATGCTATTCGATTGAATAAGCCTTATTTTGTAGAAAGAGATCACATTATCTGGCAACTACAAGTGTTAGAACCAAGCAAATAAACAAGTATTTAATCTAATGTTTACAATAAGTTAATGTTGTATCCTTAACATTGTATACATTATAATTTAATATAACGTGAGATATGCCGCTATAGATATTGGCTCCAATGCAGTTCGATTATTGATTGCCGATATCATTGAAAGAGAAAAAGAAGTTACCTTCAATAAAAATACATTATTACGTGTTCCACTTCGATTAGGAGATGATGCGTTTATACATCAGCACATTTCAGAAGGGAAATTTGATAGTATGGTTAAAACCATGTCAGCTTTCCGTAACTTGATGGATGTGTACAAAGTGACCGATTATATGGCTTGTGCGACTTCTGCTATGCGAGATGCTAAGAATGCAGCTGATGTGGTGAAAGCTTGTCATGAAGTTGGTATTGATATCGATATCATTGATGGTTCAGTGGAAGCTCAAATCATCTACAATGTTCATAATCAAACCAGCATGGATAAGAATAAGGTTTATCTGTACATCGATGTTGGTGGTGGTAGTACAGAGATTTCTTTATTTGCAAATGCAGAACTAGTTGCATCGAAGTCTTTTAATTTAGGTACCATTCGTATCCTAGATAATCAAGATAGTCCAGAGACCTGGGATGAGATGAAGATTTGGGTGAAGACCATTACTAAAAACTATAAAAACATTTATGGAATTGGAAGTGGTGGGAATATCAACAAGTTATCTAGAATGGCAAATGAAAAGGCCGATAAGCCAATTTCATACGCTAAGTTAAGAGCATTGTACCTGTTTTTAAATTCTTATTCGTTAAAGGATAGAATTAATCTATTGGAATTGAAACAAGACCGTGCGGATGTTATCATTCCTGCTTCTGAAATCTTTTTGACGATTATGAAGGTGGGTCATTTGAAAAATATTACGGCTCCAAGAATAGGTTTAGCGGATGGAATTATCCAAACCTTAATCAACAAAAACTTTAAATAAGGCATCCTGAAAAAATAATTGCATATTTTAAAATAAAGATTATTTTTGCGGTATAAATACCCAGGTGGCGAAATTGGTAGACGCACCATCTTGAGGGGGTGGCGCCTGTACGGGCGTGGCAGTTCGAATCTGCTTCTGGGTACCGTCTATAAACACAAAGGTCGAGAATTTCTCGACCTTTGTGTTTATAGACGGTTTGCCTTGGCGGTTATTTCAGCGATATCCAATACTTGAATATCTTGTTCTTTTTCCTTCATTTTCACTCCATCTCGCAGCATGGTCATGCAAAAAGGGCATGCCGCTGCGACTACTGTCGCATTACTTTCTATAACATCTTCTATGCGCTCTACATTGATATCTTTAAGACCTGGTTCAGGTTCTTTAAACATTTGTGCTCCTCCGGCTCCACAGCATAATCCATTGGACCTGCATCGTTTCAATTCTACTAAATCAGCATCTAAAACTTCTAGTGCTTTTCTAGGAGCTTCATAAACTTCATTTCCTCTACCTAAATAACATGGGTCATGATAAGTAATTCGTTTACCCTTAAATTCATGGCCATCAGCAGGTTTTAATTTACCTTCATCTATGAGGGATTGGATGAGTTGCGTGTGGTGAATAACTTCGTAATTACCGCCTAAATGAGGGTATTCATTTTTAAGGGTATTAAAGCAATGCGGACAAGCCGTTACTATTTTTTTTATTTCGTAAGCATCTAAAACCTGAATATTCATCATTGCTTGCATCTGGAATAAAAATTCGTTTCCAGCACGCTTAGCAGGATCACCTGTGCAACTTTCCTCAGTTCCTAGAATAGCATATTTAATACCTACATGATGCAATATTTTACAGATATCCCTTGTAATACGTTGTGCACGTTCATCAAAGCTGCCAGCACAACCTACCCAGAAAAGTAAATCTGGCACTTCACCTTTGGCAATCAATTCTGCCACAGTGGGAATATGTATTGTATTTTCCATAGTCTTTCGTTTTTATTGATTGGTCCAATTCGCACGATCAGCTTGTGCATATTTCCATGGAGCTCCGTTATTTTCTAGATTGCTTAACATGTTGTTGATGCTTGAAGGAGCCTGGGATTCCTCCATGACCGCATATTGTCTCAAACCCATGATGATTTCCAAGGGATTAATATTCACTGGACATTGTTCTACGCAAGCATTACAGCTTGTACAAGCCCATATCTCCTCCCGAGTAATATAATCGTCCAAAAGGGACTTTTGATCGTCTAATCGTTCTCCTTGTGCATTTAGGTTATTGCCAACTTCTTCCAAATGATCGCGTGTATCCATCATTATTTTTCGAGGGGATAACTTTTTTCCTGTGATATTCGCTGGGCAAGCGGAGGTACAACGGCCACATTCGGTACAGGTGTAGGCATCCAATAAATTTTTCCAAGTCAAGTCTTGCACATCTTTAACTCCAAATCGACTAGGCTCTCCTGTCGGAGGAGGTAGACTTGGATCCAACATCACTTTAACTTCTTCCGTCACAGAAGCCATATTACTGAATTCACCCTTAGGTTCTAGTTTTGAAAAATAAGTATTAGGAAAAGCGAGAATGATATGCAGATGCTTAGAAATAGGTAAGTAGTTCAAGAAAGCTAAAACTCCAATGATATGAAACCACCAAAAGAAACGTTCTAGGATGATAAGGCTATCGATGGAATCGGGTAGCAGATTAATGAAGTATTGGCTTATAGGGAAAGAGCCTGCAGCATGGTAATTTGCAGCGCCCAATTCTTGAAGTTTCAAATCCGAAGCATTCATCATTAAGAATGCGGCCATCAGCAAGATTTCAGCAGTTAGTATGAGGTTGGCGTCTGTTTTAGGCCAGTTATTTAATTCAGCTTGATTAAGCCTTGGAACTTTAGTAATGTTTCTACGAATCATAAAAACAACACATCCCAATAATACTAAGAAGGCCAATATTTCAAAAGAGTATATTAATGCATCGTAAAAAGTTCCTAAAAAGGATAATATCCGATGGGTGCCGAATAAACCATCAATAACAATTTCCAGCATTTCGATATTGATGATACAAAAGCCCACATAGACGAAAAGATGCAAAACTGCAGGAATTGGTCTTTTAAACATTTTCTTCTGCCCAAAAGCTACCAATAGCATGGTGTTAATCCGTTCAGATTTTCTATCGGTGCGATTGATAGGTTTTCCTAAACAAATATTTCTGTAAATCTTGCTGGCATTTTTATAAAACAAATATAAAGCAACAATGAGTAGGACTCCAAAAATCAATTGAGCAATCATAGTTTACATTTTAGGTAAACAAATATAATCATTCTATTTTATTATGCTTGCATAATAAAATATTTAGACAGATTAAAAATAATTGGCTATTTAAAATAATTATATCATCGATTAGATAAGATATACAGAATAATAATTTATTAAAATGATTATTAAAATGTTAAGTAATCTAAAGAAGGTTTTGTAAATTGCTTTAGATAACTACCTAAAGGATTGGGATAAATCTACAAGTAAAAAAGTTTTTTTTACTTTCCTTATTCCGAATCCACCTAAACTCATAATAAAATTAAAATGGCGGTACAAAGCAATACCTATGATGTGATAGTCATTGGTTCAGGAATATCTGGAGGATGGGCAGCAAAAGAATTCTGTGAAAAGGGATTTAAAACACTTTTGTTGGAGCGTGGTCCAGATGTGAAACATATCAAAGATTATCCAACAGCCAATATGGATATCTGGCAATTTGAACACCACAATACAATACCTAAAAAAATTAAAGAAGAGAATCCAATCGTTTCAAAATGCTATGCTTTTCGAGAAGATGCGATGCACTTTTTCACCAAGGATAAGGATCAGGAATATATTCAGGAAAAACCCTTTGATTGGATTCGCGGATACCATGTTGGAGGAAAATCGTTGATGTGGGCTAGGAATGTTCAGCGATGGAGTGATTTTGATTTCGAAGGACCTGCGCGAGATGGCTTTGCAGTAGATTGGCCAATTCGATACCAGGATATTGCACCATGGTATAGCCATGTAGAACGATTTATTGGAGTATCAGGAAATCGCGATGGCAATCCGTATATGCCAGACGGGGAATTCTTGCCTGCTTTTGATTTGAATGCCGTAGAACAAATGATACAAAAGAAAATACCTGTAAAATATGCGGACAGGCAAGTTATTGCAGGCCGTTGTGCTCATATTACAGACCCTCAACCTATTCATTTAGAACAGGGGAGGGCAAAGTGTCAAAATAGAACCATGTGTGAAAGGGGATGCCCATTTGGAGGTTATTTCAGTTCTAATTCATCCACATTACCTTGGGCAGCCAAAACGGGCAACTTGACCTTAGTTCCCAACGCGATAGTATCTTCCATTATTTTTGATAATGATGCTCAAAAAGCATCGGGTGTACAAGTAATAGATGCGGAAACATTAACTAGTACGGAGTATTTTGCAAAAGTCATATTTGTAAACGCTTCGACCTTAGGCAGCAATATGATATTGTTAAATTCAATCTCATCGAGGTTTCCTAATGGATTAGGCAATGATTCTGGTGTACTCGGAAAGTATGTTGCTTTTCATAACTATTTAGGTTCCTTAGGAGGAAGTATAGAAGGTTTTGAAGATAAGTATTATTATGGTAGACGACCTACCGCACCTATTATTCCAAACTTTAGAAATGTCAAAAAGCAAGAAATGGATTTCCAAAGGGGATATGCATCATTTTTCACCGCCTATCGAGGACGCGGAATATATAGTGAAGCACAAGTAGGAGCGGAATTTAAGGATAGTTTAAGTGAAGTAGGAGGCTGGGGAGTAGGCATGATGATGCAAGGTGAGACTATTCCTAAGGAAAGTAATCATGTACGATTAAGCCCCGATAAAAAGGATAAATACGGAATGCCTCAATTAATAACATCGGTAGGTTATGATGACAATGATGAAAAGAGTATGCAAGATTTTCTAAACCAAGGTTCAGAAATGTTAGAATATGTTGGAGTGAAAAATATCTATACCCACAATAGCAAACAAAACCCTGGATTGGATATCCATGAAATGGGAGGGGTCAGGATGGGCTTAGATCCTAAAACATCGATTCTGAATAAATGGAATCAAGTGCATAGTTGCTTGAATGTATTTGTGACAGATGGAGCCTGTATGACTTCTACAGGGACTCAAAATCCTTCCATCACTTTTATGGCATTGACAGCTAGAGCAGCTAATTATGCGATGGAAGAAATGAAAAAAGGAAATTTATAAATCGGATTTTGTGTTCAGAAAATATTAAAAATCTAATCAAAAAAATAAGGTGCCACGAATTAACGTAGCACCTTATTTTTTTATATGATCTTACTAAATTATTTTTTAGCTGGTCCAGCTGGTGTTGCAGCACTAGGAGAAACACCTAATTTAGTTAAAACGTCTGCATTTAAATCGTCTCCACCTTCAAAGTAAACTACTGCACCTGCAGCTACATCTAAAATGTAATTGTACCCTTTTTCTTTAGCTACAGCAGTGATTGCATTTCTCAATTTAGTTTGAATAGGGGCAAAAAGCTCTTGTTGTTTTTTACCTAATTCTTCTTGAGCTGCTTGTTGACTTTGTTGAATGCGTTCTTCCATATTACGCATATCAGTTCCAATTTTTTGAAGCTCAGCGTCCATTGCTTCTTTGTTAGCTTGGCTGGTGTTTCTAATTTTATCATCTGCCTCTGCTTGTTTCTTTTGATATTCTACGTAAAGATTTTTCAAAAGAGAATCTTTTTCTACTCTTAATTTTTCTAGTGTAGCGGCAGCATTTTTATAATCCTGAGTTGACTCAATTAATACTCCAGTGTTTATATGACCTACTTTTTGCTGTGCATTAACAGTATTAGAAACTAAAAATACTCCAAATGCTAATGCTACACCTTTCAATAAATTTTTCATGCTTTTTTTGTTAGTCTATTACTTATCCAATATAAGTTTTTAATTGTTTGTTTAATATTTAAAATTCTGTCACAAGTATAATAAAAAAAATTAGTTTGCAAATGCTGGATTTGGCTTAAGACCTAATTTTATTATTACTTCATTACTTTTATCCAGTTTCGGGTTAGAGTATAGAAATGAATTTTCACTCTTTTTGTCGAATATAAAGTCTAGTTGTTGAGCTGTAGCAAGGTCTTGCAAAGCTTTATCAACTTTAGTTTGAATCGGTTTCATAAGCGCTTCACGTTGTTTGAATAATTCACCATCAAAACCAAATTTGGTGCGTTGAAATTCCTTAGCCGCTTTTTCTTTATTCACAATCTCATCTTCACGTCTTCTGCGCATATCCTGATTCAATTGAGGTTGATCCTGTTGATAGGCTTGGTACAAACGTTCTACATCTTCATATTGTTTATCCACTTCTTTTTGCCATTGCTGCGACAAATCATCTAAATTCTTTTGCGCGGTATTATATTCAGGTATATGTTTCATTATATATTCTGAATCTACATAGGCAAGTTTTTGAGCAAAGCTCATACCTCCCGTTAGGAAAAGTATGGTGACAAGTAGGGTTATTCTTTTAGCTAACATATCAATAATTTTTATGATCTACTATCTAAGACAATAGTTAAGATAAAAAGTTTAATTATTAAAATCCTCCCATATTTTGAATAATACTGAACGTAAAGTTCTGTTTCCATTGGCTACTTGGTATGCCTGGAATTGGATCTAATGCATGACCGTAATCAATACCTAGCATACCAAAGATAGGTAAGAAGATACGCGCACCAACACCCACTGCTCTACGTACTTTAAAAGGATTCACTTCACTGAATTTATTCCAAGTATTACCTGCTTCTGCAAATGCCAAGCCAAATACAGTTGCTTGATCATTTAATAAGATCGGATGACGTAATTCAACCTGATATTTTGCATAGATAGGGCTTCCTGAATTGACAGCATATGATTGCATATTAGATCCAGTAGATGCTGGTATTACATTACCGTTTGAATAACCACGCATGGCTATGATTTCAGAACCTTGTAAGAAGTCGAAACCTTGCATACCATCACCCCCTAACTTAAAGCGTTCGAATGGAGATACACCTGTTTCGTCGCTATAAGACCCTAAGTATCCAAATTGAGCTTGAGTTTTTAATACCAGTTTACCAGCGATTTTAGTATACCATTGCGAATCAAATTTCCATTTATGGTATTCTGTCCATTTATATTTCAAATTCTGCGCAGCAGTGCTGTAATTAATATTATTCATTAAAGAATAAGGAGGAGTCAAACTCACGCTTAATTTGATGTGAGAACCCGAAGTAGGGTAGATAGGTGCATCAATAGAGTTTCTACTAATCTCTTGAGTGAAGTTGATGTTATAAGCCTCACCATCAGAGAAAATGAAGTAACCTCCGTAATTCTCTAAATAATAACGTTGGTAAGATAGGGAACTATTAATTTGGAAATAGTTATCTGGCCATTGCAAACGTTTACCTAATGTAGCTGTTACTCCGTGCATTTGAATTTTAGGGTTATTTTCATAACCTTGGTAACGTTGCGTTTGGTAATTATAATATTGTTGTTGAGAATTCGAAATGTAGGCACTCAAACCAAAATAAATAGGTTTTTTACCACCTAACCATGGTTCAGAGAACGAGAAGCTATAAGATTGGTAACGTTTACCAGAAGTTTGTCCACGAATACTTAGTTTCTGTCCATCTCCACGAGGAAGAGGTTTCCATGCATCCTTTTTGAAAAAGTTGCTGGTAGAGAAATTGTTGAATGTTAAACCTAACGTTCCTATCACTTGACCAGCCCCATAACCACCAGATAGCTCGACCTGATCCGAAGGTTTCTCAGCTACTGAAAATTCAATATCTGTAGTACCTTCTTCATAATTCAAATTGATAGGAGCAGGTTGTACTTTTTGTTCATCAAACATACCCAATTGGGAGATTTCACGTACACTTCGTACCAATAACTCACGCGAATATTTTTGACCTGGTTTAGTATAAATGGAACGTAAAACTACACGGTCATTCGTTACATCGTTCCCTTTCAGAATGACATTGTTGATCGTGTATTGTTTACCTTCTGACATTTGGATTTCCAAATCGATGGTATCTTGATAAATTCTTTTAATTACCGGTTGGATGTTAAAGGTTAAATATCCATCATTTTGATAAACAGCGGCTAAATCATCCGAATTACGAGTAGGACCAGTTAATTTGCTGTTCAATTTTTCTTCACTATAAACATCTCCTTTTTTCATACCAAGGATAATATTTAACACCGAATCGGTAAACTTGGCATTACCAGACCAAGCAATATTTCCTAAATAGTATTTCGGACCTTCATACACGTCCATGTGGATGTCTATTTCATTATTGTCATGACGAGAAATAGTATCGAGAATAATATTGGCATCTCGATAACCCTTATCTTGCATTTTGGCAATCATCTTCTCTTTAGCCTCTTCGTATTTATCCTCTTTGAATTTTCCAGGGCCAAATACACGGAACCAAGCTCTAGGTTTTACACCTTTCAAGAATTTGCGTAATTGTTTATCTGAAAAAACTTCATTGCCTTCGAAATTCACGCTGTTTACTTTGATCTTTTTATTGCGATCTACTTTCACAGAAACTATTTCATTGTTTGCTTGGCTAGAGTCTTTACTTGTAGTGATGGTTATTTCAGGATATAAAAAAGATTTCTCTCTTAAAAATTTTTCGATAGTCGTTTTTGTAGATAATAAAAGGTTATCATTAACGATACGACCTGAATTGGTATTTAACCTTTTTTTAACTTCTTCTGTTTGACTTTTGCTTAATCCAGTAATATCTATACGTGTTAATCTTGGTCTTTCTTGAACTCGGATTTCTAAGAATATCGTTTCATCTTTTATATCGGTAGCATAGAGTTGAACATCTTCAAAAAGATTCTGTGCCATTAAATCTTTAATCACATTTGCTGTTTGTTCGCTAGGAACTTCAATGTAATTTCCAACTATTAACTTAGAAATGGTAATTAATACTTCACTATCGAGGTATTGCGCACCACTTACTGTAACTCCCCCAATGATATAATTTTTTGGCTCTGCATAACTAAATTCGTCAGAATTATTGACGTTAACCGGCCTATTTCCAGGTAATTGGGCATAGGCGAAATGGAATGTTAAAAAGGATATTAAAAAAATGATTTTTACGATATGCTTCATCTACTTTTTATTATGTCTGCTAAAGTACAGCAAAGTCTTGTTAATTTTTGTTAAAAGAAATATTACGAAATAGGGCTTTAATACAGCCTAAATCAAAATGTTGCAAAAGTAATGATTTATTATAACTGTTCACTAGTTTTCCCAAATCTTCTTTCTCTATTTTGGAAAGAGTAAATACATTCAAATAAATGCTCTCTCGTAAATTCTGGCCACATGATTGGAAGAAAGAATAATTCAGAATAAGCGATTTGCCATAGCATATAATTGCTAATCCGTTCTTCGCCACTTGTACGAATTAATAAATCCGGATCTGGTATATTATAGGTGTACAAATGTTTACTAATCGTATCTTCATTGATGTCTTCTATAGCTAATTCATTGTTTTTTACCTTTTGGGCTATAGCTTTGGTGGCTTCAACGATTTCTTGTCTTGAGCCATAGCTTAAGGCTAGTGTGAGTGTACAACCAGTATTATCTTTGGTTTGATCGATGGTGTCTTGTAAGGTCAATTGGCAATGTTGTGGTAAATCACTGGTTTTACCAATACTATTAACTCGGATGTTGTTTTTTTGAAAAGTTGGTAATTCCTCATTCAATGAATTTACCAAAAGTTCCATTAATGCATTTACTTCAAATTCCGGGCGATTCCAGTTCTCAGTAGAGAATGCATATAATGTGAGGTATTTCAAGCCAATTTCAACGGCACCTTCTAAGGCTTCTCGAACTGCAGAAACACCATTTTGATGACCAAAAACCCGCAGTTCACCCTTCTCTCTTGCCCAGCGACCATTACCATCCATGATGATAGCAACATGTTGTGGTAATTGTGTATGTTGTATTTTTTCTTTAAAGTTCATTTGGTCAATTATTGACACTACTATTTATTTTAGGATTTGCTGGTTGCTATTCATTTTATTTAAACCTCACAGTTCCTATTGCTAGGCTTAAATTGTTTTGATATAAATGCTTTATTTTTTCTTTACTAAAATTATGGTCTCCAATTAAGCTTAAGTATTCCTTGAAAAGGATAACAGAGCTTGTTTTTTCAACTTATTTTGACCCTGTGTTAGGCAACGATAAATTGAATTACACAGAATTGCGGTAAAGATACAGGTTTTACAAGAATCCAAAGGAATAAAAAACGCTTAATTATAGGTAAAATTCAAATTATTAATAATTTCTAACATCAATTCCCCAGAGTAATTTCTCTCTTAATATGTTGAAATATTGATCATTTGCTAGGCGAATCAAATTTGTTTCAAAAGGAGCTTTTGAAATAATTAAGGTAGTTTTTGTAGGGATGATATAACTTTTGGAGTCACAACTTAAAATGTATTTTCCAGTTCTACTTTCAATTTCCAAATGTAGGCTCATGTTTTCATTCACCACAATAGGGCGTACATTCAAATTATGCGGTGAAATCGGCGTGATGACAAAATTACCACTGCCAGGCATAATGATAGGACCTCCGCAACTTAAAGAATAAGCTGTAGATCCTGTTGGCGTCGCAATAATTAAACCATCAGCCCAATAAGAATTTAATAGCTCATTATTTAAAACCGCATGTACGGTAATCATTGCTGATGAATCTGATCGAAATACGGTAATATCATTTAGGGCATAAGTAGCACCTTCTACAAATGTATCATCATTTGTTTTTACTTGAAGCAATGCTCTTTTTTGGATCTGGTATTCATTTGCAAAAATTTGATCCAATGCCTCCTGAATATTCGTTTTTGAAATATTTGCTAAAAAACCCAATCGGCCAAAATTAATTCCTGCTATGGGGATGCCGGAATCCTTGATTAGGGTTGCTGCAGCTAACATCGTTCCATCACCACCTAAACTCAACATAAAAGCGATGTTGGATGGTAAATCTTCATGAGACTTAAATTTCTGAAATTCAAAATCTAAGTTAAAATTGTTATTAAGAAATGTATGAAAGTCTTGATAGATATAAACTGTTACCTGTTTATTTCGCAAATAGGAAAACAATTCCAAAACATAGCCTAGTACTGACTGATTAAACTCTCTACCATATACAGCAATTGCCGTCTTATTCATGTCTTATAAGGTGTTTTTTTTCAAAGATGAGAATTTCTTAACGAATTAAAGATTCAAATAATTCATTAATAAATTATATCGGTCTTGAATATCATTTTGATCGGAGCCATCGTTAAAAGTCGCTTTAACCACATAGTCATGTCGCCATAAAGAAGCTAAAACGGAAGATATATTGGTTTTATTAAGTTTTATAGTTAACTCAATTTTATCGGAATCTTCCACTTGTTTTACTCCTGTACTCCATATTTTAGCATTTTCAGACTCAATAATATTCGCTATATGGGTGAGGGAGTGATCTCGTTCATCCATTTCTAATACGATGATTGCCCCAATCTCTTGATTGGATATCATATAATTTATAGCCTGTATTAGTTCTTTTTGAGTAAGAACTCCAACATACTGATTTTGCTTATTCAATATCGGCAATACATCTAATTGATGGATGACGATTAGTTGGATCGCATCGTAGATATGCTGATAATCGTATATATAAATGAATGGTAAGTTTATTTTTAAATCCTTAATCAATAAAGATTCATTGTCTATATTCAATAGTTCCTCTTCCGATAACAAACCGAGATACTCAAGATTGTTGATTAATGGAAGTTGGTGCAAATGGAGTTCGTTTAAGAGTTCAAGTGCATGTGCCACCGAATCGTTGGGTGTAATCTCGGTATAGAGGGTCGATAAGTGTTCTCCGATATACATATTACCTTTTAATTTATTAAACCCGAAATTTCCCCAAACGTTTAATTATGAGCTTTGTTTTTCGTTCCATGCTAAGGTAGTGAAATATTAATTTGTAATAAAATAAAAGATGTTTTAATACTTCTTTAAAGTATTTGTGTAATTTTACGCTACTTTAAAAGAGTGGTAACTATATGGACTTACTAGAGAGAGAGAAGTTTATACAATTAAGAGAAGTCATACATAAGAAAAGTCCAACATTAGCCAAATGGATACCTAAGCCTATAGTAAACTATCTAGAGCGTATCATTCACGAAAAAGAAATCAATTATATCATGACTAAATATTATGATAAAATGGGTTTAGATTTCGTTGATTCTTTATTGGATGAGTTGGACGTGCATGTACATCTGGAAGGTGTAGAAAATATTCCCTTAGACGATAGTGTGATTTTTGCTTCTAATCATCCCTTAGGTGGATTGGATGGGGTAGCATTTATGCAGGCTATAGGTAAATACCGTAAGGATGTTAAATTTCTTGTCAATGACATCTTATTAAATATCCGAAACCTGGAGCCGCTGTTTGTTCCGGTAAATAAGGTAGGTAATCAAAGTAAATCTGGAATTGCTGCGATTGAAAACGCTTATGCTTCGGATCATGCGTTATTGGTATTTCCTGCAGGTCTGGTGTCTAGAAAAATCAACGGAAATATTGTAGATTTAGAATGGAAAAAAAGTTTTATCAATAAAGCTAAAAAATATAAAAAAGATATCATTCCTGTTTATATTCATGGAAGGAATTCAAATTTCTTCTATAATTTAGCAAGAATACGTAATTTTTTGGGCTTAAAAGCTAATATTGAAATGTTATATTTACCTGATGAAATGTTTTCTCAACGTGGTAAAGACATTGTTATTAAGATAGGAAAACGAATTCCTTATACCCAATTTGACCAAAGTAAAAATGAACGCCAATGGGCCGCAGCAGTGAAAGATTTAGTTTATGCGATGGCCAAAGGTAAAAAATAATTTATGCAAGAAGTAATACAACCTGTCGATAGGAATTTAATTAAAGAGGAATTAACCAAAGAAGCTTTTATTCGGTATACGAATAATGGACACAATGAAGTATACTTGGTTAATTACCATACAGCTCCAAATATTATGCGTGAGATTGGACGGTTGAGAGAGCTTACCTTCCGAAATGCGGGTGGGGGTACGGGATTACCATTGGATATCGATGAAAACGATACCTGTACTCATAATTATGATCAATTAATCGCTTGGAATGCCGAAGATGAAGAAATCATCGCTGGTTACCGAGTGATTCGTTGCGCTGATGCTATTGATGCAGACGGATCCATTCATTTATCTACCGCACATTATTTTGATTTTTCTGAAGAGTTCAATCAGCATTTTCTACCCCTTACCTTAGAATTAGGAAGATCCTGGGTACAACCTAAATACCAACCTGCAATTGATAATAGAAAAGGTATATTTTCCTTAGATAATTTATGGGATGGTTTGGGAGCATTAGTTCTTTTAAATCCCGATGTTAAGTATCTATTTGGAAAAGTTACGATGTACCCTCACTACAATGAGGAAGCGCGTGATTTATTAATCTATTTCATGAATCATTACTTTCCTGATCCTGATCAATTAGTTCGGCCTGCAGAAGAATTGTATTTAGGTTATAAAACCGACATTTCTAAATTCAAGGGTATTTTTGATGGTTTGGATTATAAAGAAGGTTATAAAGTATTGAATACGAGAGTTAGAGAGCTCGGAGAAAATATCCCTCCGCTTATTAATACGTACATGAACCTTTCTCCTACGATGAGGGTGTTTGGAACAGCAAGAAATGATGAATTTGGTGAAGTAGAAGAAACAGGCATCATGATTACTATAGAAGATATTTATCCAGCAAAAAAAGAAAGACACATGTCTACTTTTGAACGTGATCGCGTATTTGGTCAACGTTATGTAAAAGGTGGATAATAAACTTGATTTATATAAGTTTAAAAAAATCGGAAGAAACCATTTTAGTTTCTTCCGATTTTTTTTGCAGTATGCTAAATAGTAAATCAATTTATTCAATTGATCTGCTACCGCAGGGAGCTTTTTATTTATTAACTGTATAGCCCGCCCATATAGGGATCCGTTTTACTAACATGGATGGTTTCCACATGACCTGCAAAATGAATTTTATAATCTTCAAATTCTTTACAAGTTAGCTTGAAATCGTACCAATGAAAAGATTTATTGAAATCCAGCAGCTTGCTGACGGCTTTTCCAGCTGCTATTTTTAGTTTTTGTTCTTGATGGCGATATACATCTTCTTGAATGAGTACCTCTAAAGAATGATCTCCATAATTAGTCAATTTTAAAATTAGTTTTCCTGTATTAAGCTTTCCATTTTTGCTTTTTTCATAGACTAATTCGCTAATTAGTGTTGGGTTTTTATTAGAACCTTTATAATTTCTGTAGAAACCATTAGGTCCATGAATGGAAATATGATGATTTTGTTGATTCAGATTTTCTAACATTAATTGATCGGATAATGTCTTTTCTGGTGCAACCGTATAATCCCAAGTTTTCCAGTTTTCAGGAGTTTTTCCATGACTATAAACTGTAAATGGCGCACCAACTGCGTTTAAGTAATTCAATGGATTACTAACTGCTAAAGTGATGTTAAACACCTTATTTAATGGGTCAAAGGAACCATTTGCCAGAAGATCGTAAGGTAAAGGGCAGGCATTACGAATACCTTTTTCTTGTTTTGGGAATAATGTAGACTGGGTCGGATCTAGCTGAATTTTTTCTATTTCTTGCGTTGTAAGATTCTTAAAGCCTTGGGGTAAATCTTTAAACTTGGCATTGTTTATACTCTTGTAGAAAGGTTCTTTTTCTAAAAAAGTAGGTTTAATTATTTCTTCACCTCGATATGGCCTAAATGCAGACGTTAGATCCCCGCAAATCGTTCTCCTCCAAGTGGAAATATTCGATTCTCGAATGTTTTTAGATAATTTTTTATTTAGGAAACTTTCTAAAAATTGTAAAGAAGAGCTGTGATCAAACACTTGAGAATTAACCCAACCTCCTCGTGACCAGGGAGAGGCTATAATCATAGGCACTCGGTATCCCAATCCTATATTACTTTCTCTGCCACTTTCTGGCCAGTATTGTTCTTCTTTTCTGACATATTCCAATTCGGTATGAATTCCTTCCGATACTTTTCCCGCATGTGCTTGATAAGGATTTGTTGCGGCATAAGGTGCTACATGGTCAAAATATCCATCATTTTCATCGTAGGTAAGTATGAAAATTGTTTTTTTCCAAACTTCAGGGTTTTTGGTGAGAATATTCATGACTTCTGAAACATACCAGGCCCCAAACCAGGGAGAATCCGGGTGATCCGAAAACAGTTGAGGAGCGGCCAACCAAGATACTGTTGGAAGTTTTCCTTCTGAAACATCTTCCCGAAATTGATACAGAATATCTCCTTTCGGGATATCCAATATTTGCTGTTTACCATCAACTTCGTAAACTAGCTCTTCCAATTCCATATACTGAGGATCCTTGCTATTATTGACAAAAGCTCTTTGATGGATTTCTTTTGTAAAAGGACTCAGCTTTTCGAAATTTTCTGCGGTATATTGGAGCTTTTCTTCCAAGAGAACCTGAAGTTGTCCTTCTAATTTTTTTAATTCTTCTGTATTTTTGTTTTCCTTACTTAATTCCTCCATGTTTTGCTGCACTACTGCAATGCGTTCTACTAATAAATCCCGGTACCTTTTACTGTATTTTACCTCATATTGAGGAAAATACTCCAATACATTACAGCCGAAATTTCCCAACCAGCTATTTGCTTTTCCTGAATATCCTGCACTACTTGTAGAAATTTCATTTTGATAAAATTTCCAATCTATGTTTGCTTCGGAAAGTCTTTCTGGAAATGTTTTCCAATTTGCCTTGCCAGAAAATTCGGAATCTCCATTCCATACCAAGGCATTACCAGTCAAATTCTCCCGAATATTGCCTGTCCAAAAATATAATCGGTTCGGGTTAGTCCCTGTTAAGCTAGAACAGAAATTATGATCACAAATGGTAAAGGCATCGGCTAGTGAATAATAGAATGGAATGTCTTCTCGAGAGTAATAACCCATTGTTAATGGCATATTTTTAAATTCTTTAAACCCCGAAGCCTTCACATCCAGCCATCGATTCATTTTACCTTGATTCCTGGCATCTGTCTGGTCAGTCCAGTTATGAGGTAAACAACCCATCCAGGTCACTTTCGAATTTTTAATATCTAATCGAAATGGCGTATAGGTTTGTCCTTGGTCATTAGTTTGTAGCCAGACCTTTCTACCATTGGGCTGAACAATCGTCCTTGGATCATTAAATCCACGAACACCTTGCAGCGTTCCAAAAGCATGATCGAAAGATCTGTTTTCCTGCATTAATATAACCACATGTTCGGCATCTAAATAGCTGCTACCAACTTGAGGATTAATTTCCATCGCTTTTGCAATGGAGGAATTTAGAAATTCCGTCATGGACAGACCTCCTGCCAACATTGCCGCTTTTTTTAAAAAATCTCTTCTATTGTTCATTTCATTTTGTTTTACCTACTGAAAGATCGATTGTACATTCTTTCATGAGCCCACCAACCTGCCCAATCTCTATAAAGATATTTGATTATTAATTCATTTGTAGATGAATTGAAGTTATTTACATGTTCTCTAACAGCATAGTTACCCTGCTGAATTTCAATGGTCATCGTAGATGGATCTAATTTTATGAATTGAATAGTATTTGTTCCTCCAACCTGATCTTCATTTCTGCTATAACTTCCAAATAGGTAGCCAGTTTGCCAAGTGAACGTTCCAGTTCGTTTAATGTATCGTCTCCTGTCAATATCTTCTCTTGGATAGGCATTAACACCTTCGCCTGAACTTGCCAATCTTTCCACGGTATACCAACCTGCCAAATCATCCACATAATAAATTAATAATATTGAGGCATTTGTTTCACTAATACTTCCGCTAGAAACTGTATTGATTGTTAATGGGAAAGCATAAGATTTACCATCTTCCAATTGTTCATAATTTAACGAGAGATCAAAACTTTGATTGTTTTTCACGCCATCAAATGTAAAATTGTTTGGGATGTTTATGGCAGATGCAGGAATCAAAAGATGATTAGTTCCATTTTTTTGATTATAATCTTGAAGAATTTTTGCATCACTTGAAAAATTAATAGCCACTTTTTCATTGGCATTAAATTCATTACTGAAAATGTCGATGGTTGATTTTTTCGATAAATCTGTTGTTCTGAAATAAAAAGGTAACCAGTTTTTTATTTCCTTTTTGGAGAAACCGAATGCAACTAATTTATCCACTTGTTTACTAATACTTACTATTTTTCCTAAATCACCCTCTTTGTCTACGGATTGGATCTTAAATTCATATAAACCATCCACATTACGAAGTCCAACAATTCGTTGTTCTGTTACTCCAGGTTCTAAAGTAATCGTATTTACTTGTTGATCTTTCTCATAAGAAATGATGACATGTGAAAAATTGTCTTGCAAAGGTTGTTTCCATTTGAGGGTTACCTCTCCCATTCCAGATTTCGCAGATAGATCTTCTACTCCTGGAATTTCATCAAATATTTTACCCTTCTGTCTTATTAACAGCGTATTGCTTTTTCCAGCATTGTCAATTTTTATTTTTGCGTTTCTACTCTTTAGAAATTCATTCTCTGCAACCGTAATACTGAGTTTTGAACCGTTAACTTTAACAGTACACCATGCAGAATTTTCAGAAACCACTTGAGCATCTATTTGACCTTCAGCATGCAAAACTTCAATCTCTTTTGTTTCTGCTAGACTAACAAAATCAATGCTATTTTCGGAAATACCAAAATCCTTTCGATCTAAGTTGATAACTTCCTCCTTCTTACAGGATCCTATTAAGAAAATGAATAGGATTAGAAATGAAATATGCTTATTCATATTTTTTATTTTTTTTATGCTATACTTATTTACTCAACTCGGGTTAAAGTTTCCTGAACCTTTATCCAAGTGGATTGCCCTGCTTGTTTATATCGATAGTTTAAGTGAAAAGTTTTTTGACTGGAGTTGTAATAATTTTCACCATCAGCCTCTACTTCAACATGTTTAAATGGTTTTATTTTTATGTTGTGGTCCTTGTCAATAATCAACACAATTGCTTTATTTTGAATATCAGTAACACTTGTTGATGGTGCAAGATTATCTGGATATAATCGAACTCTATTGTAGGCAAGAGGCAAAATATTCTTTGTTAAGGTCATTGCCGAACTTATATTATTGGAAGTTGTTCTAATTCCTTTCATCCTATAAGTACGAAGTTTAGGGGAAGAGTATTCATTTTCCAATTCTGGTTTATAGAAAATAAAATTTTTAAGTTCGTTAATTTCATAATTTGCTGTGTTTTGAAGCCGAAATGGAATCATGTAGGTCGTGTCAGGTGACAATAGATTTGCGTCAATTTCAATCGGGAAAAAAGTAGTCATATTAGGATCACCTTTTTTAATAATAATTTTTTCAGATGGTAAAGCAAATAAATTTGGTCGAATCATCTGCACATATTTAGCTGAGTCTAGCCCATAATTTCTAAAATTATACCTATTTAAAATGGAGGTGTCTAATACGATGTCTAAGGCGATATCTTCATTCAAAGGTAAACTACCGCCTGTACCAACAGTGATGTAACCTGTTGTTATGGAATCATTCATTCTGTGCGTATAGGAAAAGATGTTATTTCCATCACTTTTTAGGTAAAGCACATTTCGATATTGTTCTTGATCGAGGATTTCCTCTTCGCAGGATATAAATAAGCAGAAGAATAGAAATCCTAAACAAGGTATGATTATATTTTTCATAATTCTTTGTTTCTATATTTTAATATATCTTATTCAAATCCTTACCAACCTGGGTTTTGATCTAATGTTGTTACACGCATGATTTCTTGTCTGTCAATTGGCAAAAGAATCATTTTAGGCTTGAAGGATCGGTTTCTTACACTTGGATAATTACAAATTACTCGATTGAAATAACCATTTCTAGCGGTACGTTCTGTGTCCATCCCCATGATAGGTTTTGCTTCTTCTTCTGCAACAATACCCCAACGCCTAGTATCGTAATACCTTAAACCTTCATGTAAAAATTCTACCATTCTTTCTGTAACCAAGGCATCAAAGAATAACCTTGGGTTATCCAATTGTTCATCTGTTAAACCGGGTAAACCACTGCGATACCTAACTTTGTTAAAAGCTGAAGCAATTTCTTCTGTGTTTCTACTGAATATGTAAGTTGTTTCTGTGATTGGATCTTCCACTTGATGAGAACCTGTCAAATTATTTAATGCCTCTGCATACATTAAAAGGATATCTGCTAATCGAACAATTGGAAAGGATTTATCTAATAAAGTAGCATTCGATCCGCTCCAAGCATCATCAGGATGAATGTATTTTTTAGTCACATAGCCAGTAATTGGGTAATTGCGAGCATCAACAGAAATGGCCGAACTTTTTCCTGAATTACCATCTACATAATAGAATACCTGCTGCATAAATTTGCCACTTTCTGTTGTGGAATTCATTGGCCATAAGCATCCACTAAATCCAATAGATGCATAAAACCTGGCTTCTCTATTTAAATACATACTACTCACGTTGGGTTTTATTAAATAACCAGAAAACGTAGAATCTTTTGTGCTAAAGCTGTTTTCAGCATAGGGATATAAAGCACTTGAATTATTGATGTCTCGACCATCTGCCATTTTGTACGCATCAATTATTTTCTGTGGAATTCCAAATCCATTCCACCCACCAAATTGTGCAGGGAAGGAGTTTTTAGTTAGATTTTTAACTTCAGCAGAGTTCTTTGCAAAGACATATTCTTTGTTTTTAAAACCTAACGATTCTCCATTAAACATCTCCGCATAAGAACGGTAATGGTCAATTCCAGCAGCTCCATCCGGCCATTGTTTGTAATAGTTTCGATCATAGGTGATCCCTGCAGGTAAATTAGGGCTATCTCCAGAGGCTTCAATGGTATGTAGCTGGAAATCCATATCCATCACTCGTTTACAAGCGGCTGCAGCTTTGGCCCATTTCTTCTCATCATATACTTGAGATACGTAAGGTACATTATCGGATTGCCTAAGGAAATCTGAGAAATATATTTTTGCTGCCTGACCACCGTTAAACAATGGGCTCGCAGCGTAAGTTCTTAATCGGGCAATTAATCCGTATGCAGCTGCTTTTGTAGGTCTGCCAAAAGTTGGAATTGGAACGATAGCCGGAATGTAACTTGCGGCTGTTTCCAATTCATTACAGACATATTCTACACTTTCATCATAAGTCGATCTGTATTTTTGGTAGGCTTCGGAGGGTAGACTGGTATCATATACCTCATCACCAGCTATCAAAAGTGGTCCATAACTCAATAGCAATTGATAATAGGCGTAACCTCTTAAAAAATGAGCATATCCAACAATTTCTCGTTTCTCCTGACCCGAAAGATCTTTACATTCATCTATTCGTTTCATTATGGTATTTGCTTTTCGGATTACCATGTATAATCTGGGCCAGGTATTCATGCTTCCCAAATCATCGGCATTAATACGATCAATTAAAAATCGTTGAGATGCATAGGAGTCCTCCCACATTGTAAACGCTTCATCGCTACCTAGGATGGCAGGATAATATCCACTAGCAAATACATTTGATTCATCAGGTAATAATGCCGCGGTTCCCCATAAATATCGTTCTAAATGAAGTTTATTCTGAAATACAGAATCTATGCTCAATGTGTCTTCAAAATAATCTTCCACATTTAAGAAATTACAAGAACTAGTCAATAATCCGGTAGCAGCAATGAGAGCTAAGGTATAGTTGATTTTATCCTTGAAGTTTTGTTTTATATAATTTTTAATTTTAGTCGAAATCATCATGTTTAATTCTAGAGTTAACAAAATCGCATTAGAAGTTCACATAGCATTGAAATGCAAATCGAGAGGGGATAGGGTAAGAATAACCGTTGTTTTTAGCTAATTCAGGATCCCAAATTTTCACCTTGTCCCAAACGGCTAAATTATATCCTACTAGTTGGAAATCAACAGATTTAATCCCCAAAACTCTTTTTAGCATATCACGTTTTAGGCTGTAATTTAACGTCACTTCTTGTAAGCGTAAATATCTACTGTCACTCAACCAAAAAGATGAGTATACTTCATTGTTGGCGTTTCTGCCATAAGAAAGTCGTGGAAATAAAACGTCTTGTTTTTCTGTAGATGCATCTCCTGAATAGGAAGCTGGAGTCCATCTATTTTCCTGATTATTAACTATAGAAAGTACATTTCCAATTTGACCTCCATAGAAAGGTAAATATCCGAAACCATTGTTGTTCAAAAAGAAATCCGTGCGTCCAGTACCTCTCAATAATACACCTAAGGTTAAGGCTTTATGTCTTGCTTCAAATCCAAAACCATACATTAGTCTAGGCATAGGAGAGTAGGACAATGGAATACGGTCATCATTATTAATCACACCATCTCCATTGACATCCATATATTTGATATCGCCAGGTCTTACTTCTCCAAATTGATTGGGACTGTTATGAACATCTAGCTCATCTTTAAATAAACCGATCGCTTTAAATCCACGAAGTACATTGTAAGGCTTACCAGTAAAAGATAAATAATCATATTTTTGGTAAGGTTGTTCCCAATTCGTTACCTCATTGGTCGCATATGTAAAATTTCCTCTTACGGTCAATCCTGTGTTAGCTCCTAAATCAAAATTATAACTTATATTACCGTCAGCACCGTAACTGCGCATCGAGCCAACATTTCCATAAGGCATATTCACTGCACCTACCCAGGTAGGAAGTTGTGTTCTACGCTGAAATATACCTTCTCGGTTATCATTGAAAATATCCACAATAAATTCAAGTTTGTTGTTGAACATTTTTGCTTCCAACCCTAAATTGGCCTTCTTAGCAACTTCCCATGCTAAATTATCAGCACCTACAACGCTTTCTATTAATCCAGGTCCACCCCAGCCACCTGGTGCATTGGAATTAATTATCGTTAGATAAGGAAATCTATCATTACTGATTCGATCATTTCCTACAGTACCATAAGACCCACGTATTTTGAAATAACTTAAGAATGGTAAATTCTCTTGTACATATTTATATTGAGTAGGAATCCAACCTAAAGCTATAGAAGGAAAAAATCCAAACTGAGCTCCTCTTTTAAAGTTTTCAGATCCTGTATAGCCAAAGTTGACATCCAATAAATAGGTGTCGTTATATCCATAAGTAATTCGAGAAGAAATACCCTGATATCTCTTTGGAATCGCATTCATGCTACTGTTTTCATTCGTTGAACCTTCACTACTCATGTAGTAATACAATAATCCTCCAATTCGATGACCATCATCAGAAGCATAATCGTAATTGATGTTACTTTCTAGATGATATTTACGCCATTGAGATTGTGTTTTACCATATCGAACATCGTAACCATTTACTTTCTTAATCATGATTAAGTCACCATTGGTATTTCTTCCTGAAACATTGTAGAGGTCAGGTCTTTTATCCCGGATTTCTGTGAAATATGAAATATTATCAAAGGCTCCTTGTACTTTTGATTTTAATCCTTTGGCAATAAAATCAAAATTTTGATTGAGGGCTAAGGTTGCCATATTTCTGAAATTTTCTCTTGTGGACATACCTGTTTTATTTAACAAAACGTAAGGAGAAATTTCGTCATCAGTTCCAAAAGCCGGTGATGCTCCATTGGAATATTGCATAGGAACCGTTAATGGCGTTAATTTAGCTTGAGCTGACCATAACCAATCGGTATTTACCATTCCTGGCAAATAATTGATGGAGTTGTAACCATCTAAGCCCATGTAAACACTTGTAGTTTTCGTAATGTTTAAGTCTAAATTTAAACGGTAATTGTAACTGTTATAACCTACTTTTTTATTGTATTTACTAATATTGTCTTGTTTATAGGCAGCAGATTCATTGGACATCCCTAGACTCAAGAAATACCTGGCAACAGAACCACCCCCGCGGGCACTTGCATAATAAGTTTGTTGCATGGAATTGCGGTTCAAAATTTCTTGTTGCCAATCGACATTCGGATACAGATCTTGATCTAAACCGTTTTTGATTAATTCTAATTGAACATCATTATATATAGGCTGTTTTCCTGATACAACCATGGCCTCATTCGCTAAGACTGCGTAATCATATGCCCCTAAGTATTCCGGTAGATTTTTTAAATGTGATAAGGTCTGGCTCGCACGACCTGTGATTTGCAGGTTTTGGTCTTGGCCACGTTTTGTGGTAATTAATACCACCCCATTTGCTCCGCGTACTCCATAGACAGCTGTTGCCGAAGCATCTTTTAAAATAGAAAAGGATTCCACATCTGCCGGGTCAACTTGATTTAGAGTTCCTTCTAGTCCATCTATCAAGACTAAGGCACCGCTATTTGCTCCGAATGTTCCTATACCACGAATCCAAAATTCAGAGATGTTTTTTCCTGGCTCTCCACTATTTTGCATAGAAATAACGCCTGGTACTCTTCCTCCAATTAAATTGTTTAAGGTTGTAGCAGGCATTTGTAATTCTTTAACATTCACACTGGTTACCGCACCCACTAAGCTGATTTTTCGTTGTGTTCCAAGTCCTACGACTACAGCCTCTTCCAAAACATTATCGGCAGGCTTCATCTTGATTTCTAAATTATTGATGGATTTTTGGACTTCATACTCAAAAGCTTCATAACCAATAGACGTAAATACTATAATTTCTCCAAGAGAAGCTTCTAGTTCAAATTTTCCATCCTGATCCGTTGATGCCCCCTTCGTAGGATGATTTTTAATTTTAATACTTACCGCATTTAAGGTATTTCCATCACTATCAAAGACAGTTCCTTTAATAGTGAAATTGCTTTTAGTGTCTTGTGCTTTGACTATGCCGAATGTTCCAATAAGAAGGAATAATACGAGGAATAGGTATTCACAGTTCTTGGTAATTTTTCTCTTCATTTTATTGTATAGTTAATTTGCGAATACATTTATTGTAATAATCAGCAATGTAAAGGGTGCCTTCTGGATCTATTTTCATGCCCCAAAATCGATTGAAAAGTGCTTCATCTGGTGCTCCATCAAGATATCCTGAAATTCCAGGTAGTCCTGCAATCGTAGAAACTACTCCTTCAGGAGAAATTCGACGAACACAAAAATTGTCAGTATCTCCAACATACATATTTCCATCTTGGTCAAAATTTATTTGGCAAGGGTTATTGAATTGTGCTGTTTCTTTAGGCCCATCGGAATGACCTTTTATTCCTGTGCCAGCATATTCTTCCAGTTCTAAAGTCCTCATATCCATGCGATAAATCATGTCTGTTCCTGGAATTGGACCATCTTGAGGCATCATCGAGGAAGGATTTACTATGTAGAGCATATTTTTGTCTATGGGGTGAAAGCAAAGGTAAACTTGTAAAATACCTTGAACACGATCTTTCAATATCCCTGTTTTAACAAGAGAGGCTTCTCTAGTTTTCGTATTTATTTTTACTAAATCGCCATTCGTTGTAATGGTGTATAACATTCCATCTATTTCACTCATAGCCAAAGAATATTTTTTTGAAAAGTCAAAATTGTCTCCAGCTTTGATTGTGGGGTTTATTCTGCGAGCAAGCCATTGTTTTTCAGGGTCAAATTCATAATAATAGGGGCCACCATTCATGGGAAAATAAAAGGTTTCTCCATTCAAATCCGTGCATCCCGAAGCAACTTCTCCTGCTGAGGAAGTATTTAATAGGGTGATAACGGAATTTCTTTCTTCATTTACCATTCTTGCTCTCGCTTTCCACTCCCCAACAAGAATGTTTTTTTCTTTATCTACGGCGATATACCAAGGTGAATTGAATCGAGCATCAACTAATGTTCCATCCAAAGTTTCAGATGCCGCATGCGGTGTACCTGTAATAGTCGACACTTGTACTAAAGCTTTGTAATAAAATGGTTTAGGATATTGGATAGAATCTTTCCCATTCACCACTGAGATAATGCATGTATCTCCAGGAAGGCGTGGTGCAAGAACATAGGCCAGCTCTCCTGCAGCTCTAATTACTTTAGCCAATTTATTATTAAAATAGACCTTAATGGCAGATGCATCGTTACCAAAATTTTGGCCTTTTAAAATAACCTGTGTAGACATTCCTCCCGAATCCGGTAAAAATTCGGTCAGTTTAAAAGCTTGGTTTGGATCATAAGGAGGGATTTTTCCATCGGGTTCTTTGCCTTTGCTACATGAACTCATTGCGTAAATCACACTAATGAATAAACTTAGCCAAACAATAGATTTAAGTATTACTTGGTTTTGATTCATAATAATTAATAATATTTCTAAATAATCTAATTTTTCTATTTGTTAGATATTTTTATCCTATACTATTCCTTTTTGCGATAATTGAGTGTATTATCCTTATTGGAAGCTTGTATTGAAAAAAAATATGTCGCACATGTTTATGTTGCTCAATTTTTTATAATAAAACTAGTGATCGAATTGTACGGTTATTTTTGGCTAATAATTATAAAATTCCAGTAGTTTAAAACCTGGAGTTGCAAAGTAAAATATAATAGTAATTTGTAAAATTGAATCAAGTACAATATTAAAACATTTTAAATTTAAATCACAAAATTAATTTTATTTTAAACGTATGTTGTTGATATATAGAATAATATATTCATTTTATTGAATGAATATACAGTTTAATATTTCGATATTGTTTATATTTAAACTTTAAGTGAATACTATGTTAAATAATTAATAATTTTCAAGGGGAAACTTAATACTAAAAAAAGCCTTTACTAAGCTGTTGAACAAGTAAGTCAAAAAGAAATGAGGTAATAAAGAGTTAAAAATCAAAAAAAATTAACTCTTTATTAATTAATCTAATTATCCTTTTTTTTCTAAAAACACTTTAATCTAACTTTCTAAGAAGATTTTTTATTGATGTTAAACTGTTTCACTATTCCTCCAAGCAATTTTCTTAAACTCGACATTTTACTATAGAAAGTTTTTACTTTCTTAAGGATCTCTCACGGATCTTAATCGTATTTTTTCTTTTCATATCCGACTCATCTCCGAAGGAGATCCAAAGGAGATCCTTAAAAGTTTTTACTTAAAACATATGATTGTTGTAAGTTCTTCTTCAAGATTAACAGGACAGCGCAGGATGTGAAATTGAGAAACATCTATATTTTTGTGTTATTATAAACTTAAGCCGAAACCTATGTAACCAAGGAAACTTGGGACAGTCTTCCATTCAGAAAATTGATAACAATATATTTTTTGACAATTTATTTGAATACATATTTTGATTTCTTTTATCAATATTTAGGCAGTCTCCATTTCCATCAGTCAGCAGGTTGGGCTCATAATTTTCACCTAATATTTACCTAAGATGATGAAACAGTCCCGATTAATTAAACAACCTATTTTCATGAACACCTGGAAAGCCATATTGATAGTTTTTCTAATGATAAGTATTGCTAGTCAAGGAAAAGCAGAAACGATTATTTTAACCAGTGATCAGCAACTCAATGATTTAATGGATCCTGATAAGAAAATTGATATGTCTACAGGATATACGAAGGTTGTACGAAGCTTAAGAGAAGTTTGTGAATCCGGACAAAAAAGAGGTCATAAAACATTGACAATAGCCTTCGATGAATTTTTTAGGCAATATCGTCCACAAGCAGGGACGGAGCGTAAGCTGACACCAGATATGGATGAATATGTCGATAAAATTAAATTTATCAGTGATTTTGCGAAGTCTTATGGAATGGGAATAAGTTTAAGTTTGTTAAGTCCTTTAGAATTAGGTCCTGCTTATAAAAGTCAGACAAAAGAAGCAGGAAGATGGTTAGCCTATAAAGTAGGAATTCGTGATGCTTCTGATGGAAAATTTAGTTTGAATATCAATCAACAATTGTTTTGGACTAATAATAAGGGGAAGTTTAGAATTCAATTGAAAAGTGTAAAAGCGTATGCTTTTAAAGAAGAGGCCGTAAAATCTTCATCTTTTATGGCGGTGAATCCCAATGATATTATCGAATTAAAGAATATAAAGTATGAAGCAGGAGACACTGTAGATGTTGGAGGGGAGTACGGAATTAAAAATTCAGCGAACGATATGATATTTCCGGTTCGTCAATTAAGGGTGTATAACGAAGGTGCAGAAGAGTCAACTAATTATGATCGCGTCATGGTGTTGTTGGAATATGAAACTCCGGAGATGGATTATTTTGATCAAAAAGCACCAGGGTTTTTAAATAAATTGATTGATAAATATAAGCAGCGAGATGTCAATTTAGTGTCTTTCTATTCTGATGAAATGCATATTCAGCAGGATTGGGTTTATTTCTCTCATCATGAAGCTGGACAGTTCAATGCTCGTTTTCTAACGAAAGGATTCTGTGATCAATATCAAGCTAAATATGGACAAGAATTCGAAGATAAATACATGCTTTATTTTGCTTATTCGGCACCAACTTATAAAGCCACTGCTATTGCTGTGAAAAATGTAAACTATGTGATGGGAGCTTCTGTAGAAGATATCCATAAGACATTTTTACTACGAGATCGTTATTATAAATTATTAAATAATGGTGTTGTTGATTTATTTAAGAACGCGAAGGATTATGCTGAAAAGATCTATGGACACGAAATGCCTACCAGTGCACATGCTTCTTGGGCTGAAAGTCCTACCATTGATCTTTGGGATACGGAGAAATTGCATACTAACGCCTATCGTTATGAATATACCTCCAATTTTGTATGGGGAAATACTGTTCACCAAGCGGCAGCGGCCTGTTATGATTATTTCAAATGGGGAGAATATTTACAGCCAACAGGGAATGATTTTGCGGAATGTGGTTGGGGCGATCGGAATTATTATGGAGCGGCCATGGGAACTTCCATTGGAGTCATTAACAAATATCCGAATGCCTATGCGGCGGCATGGGGATTCCCTAAGGAGGCACAACATTGGAAAAACACCATCAATGATGCATTCGGTGCTCAAGCTTCTAAGCCAATTCGGGTGATGACGGATAATGTACACCGAGATGTGGAAGTGCTCATATTATACCCCATGAATTTAGTGGCTGTGGAAGAGAAATTTGGATCCTGGATGTCTCAATATGGCTATGCTAATTACTTGACTGCAGATAAATTAATGGAAATGGGGAAGGTGCTGCCTGATGGGCAAATTCAAGTAGCAGCAAAAAAATATAAAACAGTAGTTGCTGTTTTCGAACCATTGCCTGAGGCAGGATTATTAGATATGATGGGACAGATGGTTGCAAACGGCGGAAATGTCATTTGGAGTGGTCCCCCTCCGGTTTTAGATAGCAAAGGTGTAAACGTGTCTGCTAAATGGCAGTCCTTATTTGGTGTTAATTATGCACAGGATGAATATATGGGCGAAATTGCTGCAGGAAAGATCGTGAAATTTGAAAAAAGCTTTGCTAAAGTTCCGGATCAAGTAATACTAACTGATTTTTTAGTGGATCGCGTATATCCAATTACAGCAACAGGTTCAACAGAGGTGATAGCGCAAGTGGATAAATTAGCCGTAGGTACAAAATTGAAAAGTGGAAAGGGAGCTGCCTATTATTTTGGTTTCCGAATGCGAGACGATCAAGCCGCAAGTTTAGGGTATGAAACGAGAACGTTATTTGAGGTTTTAAATGCTGCAAATGCTTATCCTTCATCGGGAAAATTTGCGGAGAATGATAACCCAACTTATATATCCAGAACAACCGAATTTTTTGCGACACAATTTCCAAATGGTACTACAGCTATCGTGAAACACTACCGTACTCACCGTGAAAATTGGGCGGCAGGATTTTCAAGAAATGAGGAGGAAGATGTTAAAGCTTTGGCTGTGAACCCTATGCCTTCGGATGAGTTGGATATTAAAAATTTAAAAGTGAATGGGAATGTATTAACGTATAAAGGGAAAATGAATGTGGCTTTCCGTTCAGATTCCAAAGGAAGATTAATCGCTTTTAATGGAGTGCAATGCACACAGTTGACTTTAAATAATGTGGCATACAAATTGAGTGATAAGCCCGTTAATATAGCCTATCTTCCATTGAATGCAGCGTTGACAGACTATGAACTGCAAGTTGCTGGATCTGGTAAAATATCTATTCCCATTCCAACTGGTAAGAAACAAGCCAGTGTTTCCTTAGGAAACGAAACGGTTGCTTCGTCAATTGTACAAGGTAATTTGGTAGTACAAGTGGATCAGGCATTGTCCGGAAAATGGTTGAAAATAAAATATCAATAAGGTATTTTTTGAGATAGGTGATTCTATATCCAATCACAAGTAAATAATGATTAGGCGCATAAATTTTTTATGTGCCTTTTCTATTTTTCATCATTGTTTTGTTGGGAAAAATGGATTTATTCTACAAGCGTCAATATTCTGGAACCATTTGTTTCGCGAATTTCTTTTTTAGAGAGAATATCAAATTCAGTATTTTGAAATTCTTTTATATATACATACAATTTAGAACCTTTAATTTTATAGGTGCCTCTAAGCATGATGTCACCTGTAGGGAGCATATTTGCCTTGCCGTCAGGGTAAAGTGTTATGGAATATCTTCCATCTAAATCATGCGTAGGCACGTGGTTTAGGTCAACATAGCTTTTTTCTGTTTCAACTTCTAAATCACTTTTTTGACAGCTGATGAATATGGTGATTACTAATAAACATAAGGAAGCTGCTTTGAATATTTTTATCATGATAATTGGATTTATGTTTATTACACGGGGATTTAATTGGTTGTGCTACAATGGTATATGTAAAAAAAAAACGGAACTTCTTTTTAAGCTCCGTTTTGTTCAGGAAGGATAATAAGCCATTTCTATATGAGGAATATCATCTTCCAAATACATTTCACTTTCTTGGACAAATCCTAGGCTAGTGTAAAAGTTTAACAAATATTCTTGGGCAGATATCCGAATTACTTGTTGAGGATATTTATTCAATAATGCCTGTATGGCTTTGTTCATTAATACTTTTCCCAATTTTAACTGACGATAATCCTGATGTACAACTACCCTTCCTATTGAAGTGCAATTGGGGTAAGATACATCGGCAGGCAGCAACCTAACATAGGCCACTACCAAATCATTATCCATGGCGAATAAATGATCTGCCTTTAAATCTTTGTCATCGCAGTCTGGGTAAAAACATTGCTGTTCAAGCATAAATACATTGATTCTTAATTTAAGAATTTGATAAAGTTCAAATGAACTTAATGCTGAAAAACTTTTATTAAACCAATGCATTTTAATAAGTATTAACTCAAAAGAGCTTTCACAACTTCAGAAATGGTTCTTCCATCTGCCTTACCAGCTAATTTTTGATTAGCTAAACCCATCACTTTTCCCATATCTTTAATGGATGAAGCACCTGTTTCAGTAATAATTCCTTGAATGATTTGTTCTATTTCAGAGCGATCAAGCTGTTTAGGAAGAAAACTTTCAATTACTTCTTGTTCTTCAAACTCAATCTGATACAAATCTTCTCTTCCTTGTTGTTTATAAATTTCCGCAGACTCTTTACGTTGTTTTACCAATTTTTGAAGAACTTTAATTTCTGTGTCTTCGCTTAATTCTTCCGTATGTCCTTTTTCAGTTTTCGCAAGAAGAATAGCTGCTTTGATAGCACGTAAACCTCTTAATTTAACACTGTCCTTAGCGATCATCGCCGCTTTAATATCTTGATTGATGGTAGTTTCTAATGACATAATTTTATTTATTTTTTTCTATTTACAATTGTTCCAGATGCTTGAGCGGTAGGCATAATCAATAAATCATTGATGTTGACATGCGCAGGTCTGCTTAATACAAAAGATATCACTTCTGCAATATCTTGACCAGATAAAGGCGTTAAACCATCGTATACGGTTTTTGCACGCTCCTTGTCTCCATGAAAACGTACTTCAGAAAATTCAGTTTCGACCATACCCGGATTAATAGCAGTCACTTTAATACCTTTGGCTAATAAATCCACCCTCATGGCTTTATTTAACGCATCAACAGCATGTTTTGTTGCACAATATACATTACCGTTAGGATAGACTTCTTTTCCGGCGATAGAGCCTAAATTGATAATATGGGGATGCTCACTATGTTCCATCATCGGTACTACAAATTTGGTCACATATAATAATCCTTTCACATTGGTGTCGATCATTCTATCCCAATCTCCAATATCACCATCCTGAATAGGATCCAAACCCTGGCTGAGCCCTGCATTATTGATTAATACATCCACCTGTTTCCAATCCTCCGGCAAATTCTTTAGGGTTATTTCCACCTCTTCTGAATTTCTGACATCTAGTTTGAAAGTATGAATGTCTAATTCAGGGTAGGTTTTAAGAAGTTTATTTTTTAGGGCATCCAGTTTCTCAATTCGTCTTGCACATAAAAGTAGACGGAATTGATGGGTACTAGCGAGTTGAAGTGCACAAGCTTCTCCAATTCCTGAGCTTGCTCCTGTGATTAACACTGTTCTCATTCGATTGGTATTTTTGGGGTATTTAACGTATTATGACTTATAACATTCATAAATAGTACAGAATCCAAAGGTTTGAGGTCTAACTTTGCAATTAGTAAAACCTGCTTTTTTAGTAATCTCTGCAAATTTAGCACCATCAGGAAATTGAGCTACAGATTCTGGAAGATATTCATAAGCACGATGATCTTTCGATATTAATTTCCCCATAGCTGGTGTAAATTTATGAAAGTACAAATGGAAAAGTTGTTTAATAGGAAAAGCTGTAGGATTGGATAATTCTAATATAACAGCACGTCCTCCAGGTTTAAGCACACGCATAATATCTCTTAAACCTTGTTCCAGATTTTCAAAATTACGCACACCAAAAGCTACTGTCACCGCGTCGAACGTATGATCTGCAAAAGGAAGATTTTCTGAATCGCCCAATTGGACTTCAAATTTATCTTCTAAATTGTTTTTTTTAATTTTTTCCTTAGCTACATCCAACATCCCTTGAGAAATGTCAACTCCAATTATTTTCGAGGGTTTTAATATTCTTAATGCTTCTAATGCGAAATCGCCCGTTCCGGTAGCAACATCGAGCATCAATTGAGGAGATAAATTTTTTAAGGATCTGATGGCTTTTTTTCGCCAAATGATATCAATCCCTAAAGTCATAAATCGATTCAATAGATCATAAGTTTTCGAAATGTTATTAAACATATCGGCCACTTGTTCCTTTTTGGTGCCTTCTTGACTATAAGGCTTTACTGTGGATGATTCGTTAGACATAGCTACAAATATACGATAAACAACTAGAAAAATTAAGCTGATTCCAGGGTAGTTTTAAAGGGATGGACGATGTGATATACCCTAACTCCTTGACTATGAATTTGAAGTGTTTTTTAGCGTTAAATTAAGTGTATTTTTGACAACAAGCTATAGGTTATTCACATCGCTGTATGTTATCCACATTGTTGCAAGTGGTTGATAATGAGTGTTGATTTTTGTTTATTCACAGTTTATTCACATTTGATGTGGATTACTAAGCCTTCATTAACAAGCAGTATAGCATGATTGTTGACGCATCTATTTTAACTGTTTAAAACTTAAAAATAGGAGGCGCATAAATTTTCTTACATTTGTTACCCTATCGTTGAAAACTCGAGTGGTCAAGCCGTAGAAATTTTTAAAATATTATGTCTTTAGAAAACGAATTTACAAATAACCCGTCAGGACAGGCAAGTCGTGCCAATTTCAATAAGAAGCGGACAAGTTTAAGCAATCTGGTAAGTGGATTGGGTAAACTTCCTCCACAGGCATTGGATTTGGAAGAGGCTGTATTAGGTGCGCTTATGTTGGAGAAAAATGCCCTGAGTGAGGTTATTGATATTCTAAAGCCAGATTCATTTTATAAAGAAGCTCATCAAAAAATCTTCCAGGCGATTTTCAATTTATTTCAAAAAACATCGCCCATCGATTTGTTAACAGTAATTGCTGAATTACGTCAAATGGGTGCTTTGGAAATGGTTGGTGGTGCTTACTACATCACGCAGTTGACAGACCGTGTGGTTTCTGCAGCTAATATTGAATACCATGCTCGTATTATTTCACAGAAGTATATTCAAAGAGAACTGATTAAAGTTTCTACGGAAATAATCAATTCATCTTATGATGAGACTTCGGATATTTTTGATTTGTTAGATCATGCTGAAAAGTCTTTATTTGACATTGCTCAAAACAATTTAAGGAGGGATTCCAGGAAAATGGATGACATCATGCGTGAAGCCATCAGTTCCTTAGAACTATTGCGAGATCGTACAGACGGTTTGACAGGTATACCATCGGGATTAACGGCATTAGACCGAATGACTTCTGGTTGGCAGCCTTCAGACTTAGTGATTATCGCTGCTCGTCCTGCGATGGGTAAAACAGCCTTTGTATTATCTGTTGCTCGAAATGCAGCAGTAGATCATCAACGACCAGTTGCGGTTTTCTCTTTAGAGATGTCCTCAGTTCAGTTGGTGAATCGTCTGATAGCAGGGGAGACAGAAATTGAACAAGAGAAATTGAAGAAAGGAAACTTGGCAGATCATGAATGGCAACAATTGCTTTCCCGAATTGGACGATTGACCGAGGCTCCTTTAATTATCGATGATACACCTGCATTAAATGTGTTTGAGTTTCGCGCAAAATGTAGACGCTTGAAAGCTCAATATGATATACAAATGGTCATTGTGGATTACCTTCAGTTGATGCATGGTAAAGGTGATGGAACGAAAGGTGGAGGAGGTAACCGGGAGCAAGAGATTGGTAGTATTTCTCGTGCTTTGAAATCCGTAGCCAAAGAATTAAACATTCCAGTACTTGCCTTATCACAGTTAAGTCGTGCGGTAGAATCCAGACCCGGAAATAGTAAGCGTCCAATGCTGTCCGATTTGCGGGAATCGGGTTCTATTGAGCAGGATGCGGATATGGTGTTATTCCTTTACCGTCCGGAATATTATGGCTTGTTGGAAGATGAAGAAGGACGTTCCACTGTAGGAGTTGGTGAAGTCATTATCGCTAAGCACCGGAATGGAGAAACAGGTATTGTACCGTTGCGATTTGTAGGTAAATATGTGAAATTCGTCGATCTAGAAGATGATTTCTCCGGAATGGGTAATGATGGCGGAAGCTTTAATGATTTTAACAGCAACATGGGCTCTGCTATACAACCGTCTAGCAGCTTCGAAAACTTTGGAGGTGGTATTACCATGCCTTCCAGAATGAACGATATGCCGGATGATGCACCTTTTTAATAGGGTTATTAGATGGGAGATTTGAGACATTAGATATGAGATTTTTCTGCTCAACTAAATGTTTAAATTAATAAACTGGAATAACAAAGTTTTTTGACATTAAAACTTTGTTTTAATGAATGTCTCATGTCTCAAATCTAGATTCTAATATCTCATTTAACTGGAAAATCAAAATATTGATCTTTAAAGGGTTCATTTTGCAAGGTGTAGTGCCACCATTCTTCGGCATAAGATTTAAATCCGTGTTTTTCCATGATTGATTTTAGTTTGGCTCGATTTTCTTTTTGGATGTTGGAAAGTTGTTGGTATTGATGGTGGGATTTTTCTCCGAAAAAATCAAATGGCGTACCCATGTCTAGTTCCTGTTTAGTTTTTAGATGGATGATGTTCAGATCAATAGTGCTTCCTCGGCTATGTCCTGATTTTTCAGCGATATAACCTAATTTGAAAAGATCTCTTTTGTTAACGGTCGGATAAAATTCTTTTTTTGCTAAGGTGTCATCGAGTACTAAAGCCCAAGATTTAAAATGATTGACAGCCTGTTGTGGGCGATAGGCATCAAAAATTTTGAGTCCTAAACCCTCAGATTGGAGTTCCAATTGTACTTTCTTTAAGGCTGCTGCAGCTTCTTTGGTGGCAATAGCTTTAGGTTTTACATAACCATGGACTGGTTTTCCTAAGAAATTGTGTGATCCATGGTAACGAATGTCAAGGACTAAAGAAGGAATTTCTTTCTTTAAATCGACAAAGGTAGAAGGGAAATGTTGAGCAGTATAGCATGAATAGCAAATGCAGCTTAAGAATATGGTTTTTAAGAGTAATAAATATTTCATATTGATCTTTTTAGTATTAAAATAACGGTTTCTAACAGCCTTCGATAGTTTGAGAATTCTGTGGATAAAAGATATGCGATGGTACGCGGATTTTTATTAAATTTGAATCCCCTTAGTAGAGGCATTACAAAAGATAAATTTAGGAGAAAATTTTGGATTATTTAGCAGGTTTAAACCCCACCCAACGTGCTGCTGTAGAACAGACCGAAGGTCCAGTAATGATTGTTGCAGGTGCAGGTTCAGGAAAGACGCGAGTCATTACTTACCGAGTAGCCCACTTGATCAGAAAAGGAGTGGATCCGTTTAATATTTTAGTTTTAACGTTTACGAATAAAGCAGCGAAAGAAATGCGGGAACGTATTATGAAAGTTGTCGGTTCGGAAGCTAAAAATATTTGGATGGGAACTTTTCACTCGGTTTTTGCTAGAATATTACGAGTAGAAGCAGAATTAATAGGTTATCCTAAAAATTTCACGATATACGATACGGACGATACCAAAAGTCTATTGCGTACGATCTTGAAGGAAATGAACCTGGACGATAAGTTGTATAATGTCAATCATGTCTATGGTCGAATTTCCTCTGCAAAGAATAATTTGTTATCGCCACAGGAATACAATAAAAATGAAGCGATCCTGGCCGAGGATAACGCGAATGGACGTGGTCAATTGGGACAAATCTACATGACTTATGCGCAACGTTGTTACCGAGCGGGAGCCATGGATTTTGATGATTTACTGTTTAAAACAAATGTCTTGTTGAATAAGTACCCTGACATTTTACATAAATATCAACATCAGTTTAAGTATTTGATGGTGGATGAGTATCAGGATACGAATTTTTCTCAATATTTGATTGTAAAACGTCTGGCTGCGGTCAATGAAAATATCTGTGTGGTAGGGGATGATGCACAAAGTATTTATGCATTTCGTGGTGCCAATATTCAAAATATATTAAATTTTCAAAAGGACTATCCTGATGTTCGTGTCTTTAAGTTAGAACAGAACTATCGTTCTACAAAGATGATAGTAAATGCCGCAAATAGCATTATCGCCAACAACAAAAATCAATTGGAGAAAAATGTGTTTTCGGATAATGAGGATGGGGAGAAAATTAAAGTAGCAAGAGCTTTTTCGGATAACGAAGAAGGTAAAATTGTTGCTGAAGCGATAACAGAAGAGAAGGCGTTAAAGAGTTTAAATTATAAAGATTTTGCGATCTTGTATCGAACCAATGCGCAATCACGTTCATTAGAAGAAGCGTTAAGAAAGCTTAATGTGCCTTATAAGTTGTATGGAGGTACCTCGTTTTATCAGCGTAAAGAGATTAAGGATTTAATTGCTTATTTTCGATTGACGTTTAACCCTAACGACGAAGAAGCATTGAAGCGGGTCATCAATTATCCAAGAAGAGGAATTGGCGATACTTCGGTAGATCGGATCATGGTTGCGGCAGATCAACAAAAAATTCGTTTATGGGATGTAGTTGCGAATGCATCACATTTTCTAGATGGTCGTAGTGCTGGTTCGGTGACTAACTTTGGAATTATGATTCAGGGTTTTCAAGCGATGGCAAAGACGAATTCTGCTTTTGAAACAGCTATGTACATTGCTCAGCATTCCGGAATTTTGAAAGATTTATATGAGGATAAATCTGTCGAAGGATTGAGCCGCTATGAAAATATTCAAGAACTCTTAAATGGTATTAAAGAGTTTTCTGAACGAGAGGATTTGGAAGAGAAAGGTCTGGATGTTTTCATGCAAGATATTGCCTTGTTGACAAACGATGATAACGATAAAAATCCGAATGCAGATACGGTATCTTTAATGACCATTCATGCATCAAAAGGATTGGAGTTTCCAGTAGTATTTATCGTTGGTTTAGAGGAGAATTTATTTCCTAGTCAGTTATCACTAAATTCAAGGTCTGAACTGGAAGAAGAAAGACGATTGTTTTATGTGGCGGTGACTCGAGCAGAAAAGAAATTGCATTTATCTTATGCGACTTCACGTTATCGCTGGGGTAGTCTAAATAACTGCGAACCTAGCCGGTTTTTGGATGAATTGAATCCTAGTTGTTTGGATTTGGATTTTAAACCAAAACAAGCCTTCAATATGCAGGATGATTTTAGTTCTGAACGGATAACCTGGCAACGCAAGGAGACTTCAGGAGATGTGTTTTCCAAGCCGAAGCCTAAACCAATGAAGACGACTTCGATTTTACCGAAGGCTCATAAACCAACTGAAGGGTTTGCGCCATCAGACACATCGGGCTTGCAAGTGGGTATGGAAGTGGAGCATGAACGTTTTGGATTTGGTAAGGTAATTAACCTTGAAGGAGTAAAACAAGATATAAAAGCAACTATTTTTTTCAAAGAGTTGGGACAGAAGCAATTGTTGCTTAAATTTGCAAAACTTAGAATAATTGATTAATCAATTATAAATAATTAATTTTATTGCCCGGTATAGGGTAAAGTATAACATATATGATATTTGACTATAACAGTACAAGGCCTAAGCTAATTTTAGCTGAGTATGGCAGAAATGTGCAAAACATGGTGGATTACATCTGCACTTTAGATAATAAAGAGGAGCGTAACCGCTTAGCACAGGTGGTTATTGATATGATGGGGGTGTTGAATCCTCATTTACGCGATGTGTCAGATTTCAAGCATAAACTTTGGGATCATTTATATATTATTTCTGATTTTAAAATTGATGTGGATTCTCCATATCCTATTCCTAATCAGGAAGAAATTTACCATAAACCACAACCATTGAATTATCCGAATCATAATATTCGCTTTAAGCATTATGGATATACGGTGGAAGAGATGATTCAAAAAGCAAAAGCTATAACCAATGAAGAAGCAAGACAAAAAATGACTTTGTCTATAGCGAACTTTATGAAAATGGCTTATTTAACTTGGAATAAGGATTCTGTTTCTGACGATCAGATTTTAATGGATTTACGCAGTTTGTCTCATGGAGAATTGGTATTGCCAAATGATACGGTGTTGACTAAGCTTGATTTTAGAACTCCGCCTCCGGGGAATCGTTCTAAAAGTTCGAATTCTTCTTCTGGTGGTAGCAACCAAGGCCAGCAACATACTGGGGGTTATCAGAAAAAGAATAACAACCACAGTAATAACAATAACAATAAAATGAGAAAACCTATGAATAACAATCATGGGGGAGGTCATGGTGGTGGTTATAATAATAACAACAATAAAAAACGGAAATAATGTAAGGCATTTTGACAGTACAGCAAAAAATCTGATACGTTTAGATTAAGTTGCAAGCTGCCAAATAAAATACATCAGATTTAACCCTCTTGCTTTTTCTTGCTATTAATTACAGGATGCTAGAGGGTTTTTGTTTTTAAAAGGAATTGATTGAATATGAATGCATTTGAAATAATAGGAGGAAAGCCTTTAAAAGGTGAAATTGTACCGCAAGGAGCAAAAAATGAAGCTTTGCAGATTATATCTGCGGTGTTGTTGACTCCTGAAAAGATGACGATAAGTAATGTCCCTGATATAAAGGATGTTAATAAATTAATAGACTTGCTTGCTGCCATGGGGGTACAAGTCACTCGAATAAATGAAGATACCTACGAATTTGAGGCGAAAGATATCAATATTGACTATTTCCAATCGGAAGAATTTAAACGTAAAGGAGGAAGTTTAAGAGGTTCTATCATGATCGTTGGGCCTTTGCTAGCAAGATTCGGAGAGGCTGCTATTCCGAAGCCAGGAGGAGATAAAATCGGTCGTAGAAGATTAGATACCCACTTTTTAGGTTTTGAAAAATTGGGGGCTAAATTTGTTTATGATCCTGAGAACCATTTTTTCAATGTGGATGCAACACAATTGAAAGGAGCCTATATTTTACTGGATGAGGCTTCGGTAACAGGTACGGCAAATATCGTTATGGCAGCAGTATTAGCAAAAGGAACAACAACGATTTATAATGCAGCCTGTGAGCCATATCTTCAACAGTTATGTAAAATGTTGAATCGAATGGGAGCAAAGATATCAGGAATTGGTTCTAACTTATTAACCATTGAAGGGGTTGAATCGTTAGGGGGTACCAGTCATAGAATGCTTCCAGATATGATTGAAATTGGTTCTTTTATAGGTTTGGCGGCAATGACGGGTTCAGAAATTACGATAAAAGATGTTTGTTTCCAAGAATTAGGTATTATTCCTTCTGTATTTTCACGGTTGGGTATTCAATTTGAGTTAAGGGGGGATGATATTTTTATTCCTGCACAAGAAAATTATGAAATTGATACATTTATTGATGGATCGATTTTAACGGTATCGGATGCACCATGGCCAGGATTTACACCTGATTTATTGAGTATTGTCTTGGTTACAGCCATACAAGCGAAAGGTAATGTGCTTATTCATCAAAAAATGTTTGAAAGCAGGTTGTTTTTTGTCGATAAATTGATCGATATGGGTGCGCAAATTATATTATGTGATCCACATCGTGCAACGGTAATCGGTTTAAATAAGCAAAATAAACTAAGAGGGATCGAAATGACTTCACCAGATATTCGTGCGGGAGTTTCCCTTTTAATAGCCGCTTTGTCTGCTCAAGGTAAATCGACCATTTACAATATAGAACAGATTGAAAGAGGGTACCAACATATTGAAGAACGTTTAAAAGCATTGGGAGCCGATATAAGACGAATTGATAGTTCACCTGCCGGTCATTAAGGTTAGAATTGTCGTTTAAATGTTAAAATATTTCGTTTAACTTGTGTTTACCTTTTACTATACTAATTTTGTCTGCAATTAATTGTACAAAAAAATCAAAATGAAGAAAATCACATTATTATCAGCTATTGCCGCTATCGTATTAGCATCATGTGCAGGAAATCCAGATGGAAAAAAAGCAGAAACTAAAGATTCAGTAGCTACTACAAGTGAAGTAGTTGGAACAGGATTAACGATTGATGCTGCAAGTTCTAAAGTGGTGTGGACAGGAACTAAAGTTACTGGTAAACATACTGGAACTGTAGCTATTAAATCTGGTTCATTGAATGTTGATCAAGGTGTATTAACTGGTGGAAATGTAGTATTAGATATGAATACTATTAGCTCAACAGACTTAGAAGGTGAGTACAAAGATAAATTGGATGGACACTTGAAATCGGAAGATTTCTTTGCAACAGAGGCTAATCCTGAAGCAAGTTTCACCATCACTGAAGTTAAAGCTGGTGCAACTCCTGCAGATTTAATCGTTTCTGGAAATTTAGTAATTAAAGGAATCAGTAAAAACATCACTTTCGATGCTAAAGTTGCAGAATCAACTGATGCTTCTTTCAAAGCTACTGCAAACTTTAACATTACAAGAGCTGATTGGGGAGTAAATTATACAGGTAAAGCTGATGATTTAATTTCTAAAGAAATTAATTTTGACATTAATCTTGTAGCGAACAAATAAGAAAAAAATTATTTTTCAATATATAAGCCTTCACGTTTGTGAAGGCTTTTTTTATATTGATGAAGAGGTACACTGTTGTTTGAATGAGCAATAAATATCGTTCTCCTTATTTAAATATTAAGCTTATTTTTGTTACAAAGAATTGTAAAAATAGTAAATGAAGATATCACTGATTTGTATAGGAAAAACAGACGATAAATACATTTTGGAAGGAATGGAAGTTTATTTAAAACGTTTGAAACATTATGTAAACTTTTCCAAACTTGAAATCCCTGATTTAAAAAACAGTAAGAATTTAACGGAGCTTCAGCAGAAAGAAAAAGAGGGGCAATTGATTTTGAAGCAAATTTCAAATCAGGATTTAGTTATTTTATTGGATGAGCGTGGCAAAGAGTATAGTTCTATAGCATTTTCAAACTTTTTAGAAAAGCAAATGATTGCGAGTGTAACTAGTGTGGTATTCGTCATTGGAGGTCCTTATGGATTTTCCAATGAAGTGTATGAACGTTCAAATTCTAAGATATCTTTATCGAAAATGACTTTTTCTCATCAGATGATTCGATTGTTCTTTATTGAGCAGTTGTATAGAGCATATAGTATTATGAGGGGAGAACCTTACCATCATGAATAATATTTTATGTAAATTGGTTGATTATTTCATCATATAATAAAAGAAGGAGGGAATATGAATTTGGATAAATATAAAAGAGAATATAAGTACAAAAGCCAAGAAGGCGCACATGGTCAAAATGTGAATAAATGGATTATTATTATAGGTGGTGCTATTGTGGTATTGCTGGCTTACCTATTTAAATAGGCTTTTTTATAAAGATTTTAAATCCTTGAGAAAGAAGACGGTTAGGTATTGTCTTGGTTTTCAAGGGTTTTTGTTTTAGTAATAATTTAAAAGGATAATTAAAATATTTAGTTTATGGAAATTTTGATTTGACTTGAAGTGTAAAAAAAATAAGGCGATACGGGGAGTATCGCCTTAAAATCACACTAACTATTAATAAAACCCTATAGAACTAGGTGTTTTCAAAACATAGATCTTAGACTAGACTACAGTCTATCTCCAAGACCCACTGTAAAAGTAAAAACCTTTTATTATAAAATCAAATAAAAGTTGCAACATTTATATTATAATTGAATTTTGTCTCTAATTTTTAAAAATTCAACCCAGGCAACTTTATCGGTTTTAAATGTCAGGTCATTTTCTTTCAAATCTAATCTAGGGATCAAGCGGAAGGCTTGTAGTTTTCCTTCAATTGATTTTTCAGTAAAATCAAAGGAATTTTCCCTAATATTTAAATTTACATTATTTATTGCCTTTACTAAATAATAAATGGAAATGATTTGACTTTCGTTAAAACTTGATTTTTCAAAAAAATCAGTGGTATAAATATGTTCGAGCACCTCAATGTGCATTCCAGTTTCTTCTAAATATTCTCTTTTCAGGGCATCAATTATTCCTTCCCCATATTCTAAACCTCCTCCAGGAAACTTAGTGAATGAGACATTCTCCGTCCTTTCATCGCTAATGAGTACTTCATCGCGATCATTCATTAATATACCATAAACCCTAACATTGAATAAAAACATAGTTTCAAATATTTTACTTTCTTAGTTTCGATAGCTTACTAAGAATTATTTTACTTTATTTTAGATTGTAACAGAAAAATTTTCTAAAGGTTTTTAAACAAATTATTAAATGGGTTCAAACCCATTATCTAATTGTTCAGCTGAAATACCTACTAATGAATAATGCTTTGGTAAAAACCAAGCCAGGGTGTTCATCGCATGTTGGTACTCTTTTTCATTCGAAAAGTTGTTTGGAGTTAAATTGAAAGCTAAATCCTGAGATACCTTTGTTTCGTCCTGATAATTTCGAGCAATTAACATGAGCATAGGCACTTTCACGCCCATATATTGTAAATATTCTCGGATATGATTGCGTGCATAACTTGGTAATATCTCTTCGGAAGGTTGACCTACCAGTAATTCTTCATCGGCTCCAATAGCGTAATCTTTCGTGTTCAAGGAGAATAAATGCTCATCGGTATAAAACTCTCCATTAAGAGCCAAATTTAATAAGTCTCCAAAACTAAACATCCAATCGGGTTGCTCTTTATGGGCATTGATAGCTACTCCAAATCCATTTTGTAGAATCGTAGGTAGCTTTTGTTGTAGTACAAATGCTTGAAAGTTTTCTCCAGGTTCTACTGTTCTTAAATTAAAATATGGAAATCCTTCGGAGCTCATCATGACTTCCGGATTCGCTAATACTAAATTGCTATCGCTTATATTGGAAATAAAATTCTCAACCCATTGATTGTCTCTTTCTTCTAATGGAATTGTAATTAAGCTGTTAACGATGATTGTTTTTTCTAAGTCACCTAAATTACCAGCACTTGCATGGGCATCAAAATAATGTATCGTACTCATAAAGTTTCTAAAAAATACGGTTAAAAGTACTGAATATTGTGTTAATGTTAAGTGTTTAATTAAAATTAAGAGTGGATAAAGCTAAAGTTTGACTAAGATAAACAGGTTAATTTTACTATTTTTGAAAAAAAAGGAAACTGCTTCATGTCAGATTTAAATACGACAAGACTAGTGCAAAATAACTCAGCAAAAATTAGCTATGAGGAATTTCGTCATTTACTTATTGCGGACTATAAATCAGCTGTAGAAAGCCGTTTTGTTAGTTTGTTGGGTAGGAAAGAAGTTTTAACTGGAAAGGCTAAGTTTGGAATTTTCGGTGATGGTAAAGAGTTAGCCCAATTAGCATTGGCAAAAGTTTTTCAGCCTGGCGATTGGCGCTCGGGGTATTATAGAGATCAAACGCTTGCTTTTGCATTAGGCATCAGTACCATTTATAATTTTTTCTCTCAACTATATGCTCACCCTAGTTTGGAGGCTGATGTTTCATCAGCAGGACGTCAAATGGTTGCTCATTTTTCTACGGCCTTAGTAGATGATGATGGTGATTGGCTCGACCAAACAGCACAGGTAAATGGCTTTTCTGATATTTCTACAACAGGTGGTCAGATGGCACGTGTGCTGGGGTTAGGGCTTGCATCTAAACTCTATCGAGAAAATCCAAATTTATCTCATAAATCCAAGTTCTCTAAAGAAGGAAAGGAAGTCGTGTTTTGTACCATTGGAAATGCGTCTACCTCGGAAGGTGTTTTTTGGGAAACAGTAAATGCAGCAGGAGTGAAGCAAATTCCTGTGGTCATCTCCATTTGGGATGATGGATATGGAATATCTGTTCCAAATGAAGTGCAGACGACAAAAGCGGATATTTCTTTATTGCTTCAAGGTTTTCAAGAAAATGAGACAGGGGCTGGATACCAAATTTTTAAAGTAAAAGGCTGGGATTATGCCGGCTTATGTGAGGTTTATGAAAAGGCTAGTGACTATGCTAGGGAACATTCTAAACCTTGTTTGGTGCATGTGACCGAAATGACTCAACCTCAAGGGCATTCTACTTCTGGCTCGCATGAACGTTATAAAACTCATGATCGTTTGTCTTGGGAGTTGGAGTACGATTGTAATATTCGTATGCGCCATTGGCTTCTGGAATCTGGAATGGCATCGGAAGAGGAATTGGATGCAATAGAATCGGAAGCGAAGACTTTTGTAAGGCAAGAACAAAAACGTGCTTGGACAGATTATGTCAAAACTTTGCAAAAGGATTGGGAAGAAGCAATTCAATTATTGAAGAATATCAATCATCATTCGGTAGAATTACCGTTGAAAACATTACTTTCCTTGACGGAACCTTCTTTAAAAGAGGTTTATGTTAATGTAAGAAGGGTGCTTAGGGAACTAAGAGGAGTGGATGTTTCTGGGAAACCTGAATTGTTTGAATGGTATGAAGACAAAAAAGATGTAAATCATTTCAGATTTAACGATAAATTATTTTCAAGTACCAAATATAGCCCTCTATTAGTAGAAGAAGTTTCCGCAGATTATACGGCTGAATCTCCTATTGTTGATGGAAGGGAAGTATTAAATGCTTGTTTTAGGGCTAATTTTCAAAATGATGCTCGTTTAGTTGCTTTTGGTGAAGACGTAGGTAAAATTGGAGATGTAAATCAGGGTTTTGCAGGTCTTCAGGAAGAATTTGGTGATCAACGTATATTTGATACCGGTATTCGAGAGTCTGCAATTATTGGTAAAGGTTTAGGTTTGGCTGTTAGAGGTTTTAGACCTATTGCTGAAATTCAATATTTAGATTACTTAATTTATGCCATGCCAGTTTTAAGTGATGACTTAGCCAGTTTGAGCTATCGTACGAAAGGTCAACAAAAAGCACCTTTAATTATTCGAACTAGAGGTCATCGTTTGGAAGGAATTTGGCATTCTGGTTCTCCGATGTCTGTTTTATTAGGTGGACTTAGGGGCTTACATATTTGTGTGCCTAGGAATATGACTCAAGCTGCGGGTATGTATAATACCTTACTCCAATCTGATGAGCCAGCATTGGTAATCGAATGCTTAAACGGGTACCGTTTAAAAGAGAAAATGCCTGTCAATATTGGAGAATTTACTGTTCCTATAGGTAAAGCGGAGCTTATTAGAGAGGGATTGGATCTTACTGTTGTTTCTTATGGTTCTACATTAAGAATTGTTCAGGAGGCGGCAATGGAATTGGATAAATTGGGAATTACTATAGAGATTATTGACGCTCAATGCTTACAACCTTTTGATAGGAATCATCTTTGCGCTCAATCACTCAAGAAAACAAATAAGTTATTAGTTGTCGATGAGGATTTCCCTGGTGGCGCTTCTGCGTTTATCAGTCAGCAAATATTGGAAGTTCAAGGAGGATATTTTTTACTTGATGCTCAACCTAGGACACTTAGTGCTAAAGCTCATCGTTCTCCATATGGTTCTGATGGAGACTATTTTACAAAACCTTCGGTTGATGATGTGGTCGAAATAGTTTATCAAATGATATCTGATAATAATCCTAAATTATTTCCTCCTATTTACTAAGAGGAAATAATTTAGGATTTATATAATTATGAATTAGAAAATAATGATGCTGCACCAATGATTGCAGCATGTTCTTGAAATTTTCCAATCTGTATATTAAAAGGTTTTAATATGGATAAGTCAGGAAAAATTGTATTCCAAGCTTTCACAATATTTCCACCAATTATAAAGGTATTACAATCAAATTTTTCACTGAAGAAGGTTAGAAAATTTATGAAATTTTCTTGATATTCATTCATCATTAAGTTTATTGCAGGATCATTAGCATGATTTTCCAATATTTCTTTCAGGCCATTCTCTTTAATTTTCGTTAATTCTTCAAATCTACTTACAAACCATCTGGTCACCAAGTATTCTTCGAAAATACTTTCTTTATAAGGGGTATCCCATAAATTAGCATCAAAAGCTTTATCTCCAGTATTCCAAACCGCGCTACCTAATCCAGTTCCTAATGTTATTCCAAGAATTCTTGATTCATTATCTAGTCCCGCACCAAAGACTTCCCCTTGTAAAAAAGCTGCTGCATCATTAATGTATTTAATATTAATATTTAAATCACCTAAACCTTCTTTGATTGGGTCGCTAACTTGAATATTGTATATACTGTCATATTTTGACTGACCTTTCATTAATGCAATTCCTCTATCGTAATCAAAAGGACCTGGTGCCGCAATACCTATATGACTTATTATGATTCCTATTTTTGCCATACAATCTTTCATATTAGAAGTCCAATCAAGAAAAATCGATTTAGCATTTTCAAGTGAATTTACTTGAGAACGTGTTATTGTATTATCAACAATTGTCCAATTAGATTTGTCAACTATGGCAGATGTTATATGTGATCCGCCGATATCACATGATAGAATATAATCGTTATTATGCATTATTTATATAAGCATTATGTTTTAAAAGGTGATCAGCAAGTACCAATGCAGTCATAGCTTCAACTATAACTACTGCTCGAGGTACTACACAAGGATCGTGTCTTCCCTTTCCAGAAATACTCGTCGAATTACCTTGATCATTTATAGTAGCTTGATCTTTCATGATAGTTGCCACTGGTTTAAATGCTGTTTTAAAGGTGATATCCATTCCATTAGATATTCCACCTTGTATACCACCAGAAAAATTGGTTAAAGTTTTTATTTTGTTATTTTCGTTTACAAATATATCATTATGTTCGGAACCTTTTAAGAAAGATCCATTAAAGCCTGAACCATATTCAAAGCCATGAACGGCATTAATACTCATCATAGCTTTTGCAAGGTCAGCATGTAATTTATCAAATACAGGTTCTCCTAGGCCTACAGGAACATTTTTAACGATAGTTGAAATTCTCCCACCAACAGTATCTCCATTTTTTCTAACAGAATCTATAAATTCTGCCATTTCATGAGCAGTTGCTGGGTCAGCAGCTCTAACGATATTATTTTCACGGATAGCTAATAATTCCTCAAGATTTGTACTATCTAAATTTGGTGCTTCCAAATGTCCAACACCTGAAACATGCGCAAATATTTCAATGCCAAATTTCTTCAAGAAAATCTTTGCTATAGCTCCAGCAGCAACACGTGCGGCAGTTTCGCGAGCTGATGATCTACCTCCTCCACGATAATCACGAATACCATACTTCATTTGATAGGTAAAATCCGCATGTGAAGGTCTGAATTTATCTTGAATATGCGAATAATCCTTTGAACGTTGATCTTCGTTTGGAATTAATATTGCGATAGATGTTCCCGTAGATTTTCCTTCGAATACACCAGATAAAATTTGAGCAGTATCCGATTCCTTTCGTTGGGTAGTAATTTTGGATTGTCCTGGTTTCCGTTTGTCTAACTCTGATTGGATAAATTCTTCATCAATTTCCAACATAGATGGACAACCATCAATTATTACTCCGATAGCTTTCCCATGCGATTCGCCAAATGTTGTAATTCTAAAAAGATCACCAAAAGAATTTCCTGCCATAGTGTTATTATGCTCGTAAAGATATAAAATAAGATGTTAATTATTCTAGCTAATTTGTGTTAATTGTTATTGCGATATTTCAAAATTTTGATTGCTCAAATGTTTCCAAAAATCAGGATATGATTTTTCCACCACTTGAGGTTCTTCAACTCTTATTTCATCAAAAATTAACGCTAGAGGTGCGAAGGCCATTGCCATGCGATGATCTTCATAGGTAGCAAAAATGAGCTTTTCCGGTTGATGTACTTTTTCAGTTTTTAGGTGATAGATATCTCCATCGGCCAGCAATTCAGCACCAAATTTTGCAATTTCAGTTTGTAGTGCAAATATCCGATCTGTCTCCTTTATTTTCAAGGTTTCCAAGCCAGTGAATGACACATCCTTTTTCAATGCAGCTGCGACTACTACCACTGTTTGAGCCAAATCTGGACATTCTTTAAAATCGAATAAAGACTTAACAGATTCCGTTTTAATTTTTTCTAAATGTAAACCATCTGCTTTAAAAGTAGAAGAGACACCAAAATGGCTCATGATTTCTATGATTGCGAAATCACCTTGCAAACTGTTTTCTTTCAAGCCGGGCAATACAACATGAGCTTTCTCTGCCAAAGCTACAATAGCATACCAATAAGATGCTGCGCTCCAATCAGGCTCTACATAAATAGTGCTGGACTTGAAATCTTGTTTAGCAATATGAATAGATTGAGAAGAAAATTCCGAATCAATTCCACATTCCTTCAACATAGCTAAAGTCATACTAACATAAGGCTTTGAAGTCAACTCCCCTTCAATTTGAAGGGTCAATCCATTCTTTAGATTTGCAGCAATAAGCAATAATGATGAAATATATTGGCTACTGATATCCCCTTTAATGCTAACCTGATCGTTCTCCAGACTTAATCCACCTTCAATAAGTAGGGGAGGAAAACCAACTTGTTGTTCATATTGAATGGTTGCTCCCAACTCTTTCAGTGCATCCACTAAAATCCCGATAGGACGTTGTTGCATTCGTTCAGTTCCAGTCAGCGTAAACTTTCCCGGAATTAAATTTAAATAAGAGGTCAAGAACCTCATGGCAGTTCCCGCGGGACCAATATCAATGATCGTATGTGCTTGACCAGCGTTTTTAGCCTTTATTAAGGCTGCTTCTAAGGTAACCGTATCAGCCGCTTCAGATAAATTCTGAATCTGTACGAAATCATTACTTAAAGCTCGAATAATCAAGGCACGGTTACTTTCAGACTTTGAACCCGTTAGTTGAACTGTACCTTGAATATTTTTTGTAGGATGTTTAATTACGATGCTTTCAGCAGACATTCTTAAGCCTCCGTTACCTGGTTAGCATTCATGATTTCATTTTGCTTACGAATTGATTCGTTATGCAATAATTCTAAATACTTCACTGTAAACTCTTCACTTAAATTTAAAGCTTTAGCCAATTGAACACGTTTTTGAACGATTTCATCCCAACGGCTAACCTGTAAAATTGTTACGTTGTTATCTCTTTTAAATTCTCCGATTTTCTCCGCGATTTTCATACGATCGCCGATTTGTTTGATAATTTGATCATCCAACTTGTCGATTTGACCTCTTAATTCTGCCAATTTATCCTCAAATGCAGGGTTATTAGACTCAGGTTTACGAATCGATAAATGATCTATTAAATCCGCTAAAGCAGCAGGAGTAACCTGTTGTTTTGCATCGGTCCAAGCTACAGATGGATCAATATGAGATTCAATAATTAAACCTTGCATATCCATATCCATTGCTTTTTGCGTTACATAAGGAATTAGCTCACGGTTTCCACAGATATGGCTAGGGTCATTGATAATTGGAAGCTCAGGAGCAATAGTTTTCAATTGAATCGCTAAATCCCACATAGGCTCATTACGGAAAGCTGTTTTTTCGTACGAAGAGAATCCACGGTGAATGGCACCTAGCTTTTTAATACCAGCTCTATTCACACGTTCTAAAGCACCTAACCATAATGATAAATCAGGGTTAACTGGGTTTTTAATTAATACTGGAACATCAACACCTTGTAAAGCATCAGCAATTTCCTGTACCGTAAATGGATTTGCTGTTGAACGAGCGCCAATCCAAAGAATATCAATTCCAGCAGCTAAAGCCTCTTCCACGTGTTTCGCGGTAGCAACTTCTGTTGCAGTTAACAATCCAGTTTCAGCTTTTGCACGTTTCATCCATTCCAAACCGATGCTTCCGATACCTTCAAATTCTCCTGGACGTGTTCTAGGCTTCCAAATTCCGGCACGCAAAACATGAACTTTTCCAGTATTTGCCAGCAAATGAGCTGTAGATACCAATTGTTCTTCAGTTTCAGCACTACATGGTCCAGCTATAATCAAAGGTTTATCACCTGTATCAATCCATGATTTTAAAGGTAAAATGTCTAATGAATGTTTCATTTTATAATCGTTTAATATTTTTTGTAAATAGTTGAGTTAGATTTTTTCGTTTTTAAGGTATTCTCCCATGATGCTGAAGTTTACCGTATGTTTCAATACCTTACGAATGGCAGCGTCATAATCAGCTTGTTTTTTCCATTCTACATCCACATAGAAATCGTATTCATTTCTACGGCCAACTACAGGCATGGATTGTATTTTACTTAGATTCACATTTTGCTCAGCAAAACATTGGAGAACCGTAGCCAATGCACCGATGCTATGAGGCGTTTGAAACGATAAAGAAGCCTTGTTGGCATTTTTTTGTTCCTCTAATTCATTAGAGAGAATCAAAAAACGAGTTGAATTTTTCTTGTTGGTTTCTATTCTCTTTTCAAGTATTTCCAATCCGTACAGTTTTGCAGCAGCTTCAGAAGCAATCGCCGCTGTATTCTTTAGTTTTTCATCAAAGATTTTCTTCGCACAAGCTGCAGTGTCCATTCCTTCTTTAATAATCCATTCTGGATGATCACTTAAAAACTCATCACATTGACGGATAGCAATCGGATGTGATTCTACAAACTGAATATCCGACATTTTTACTCCAGGCAATACCAATAAATGTTGCTGAATATTTAAATGTACTTCGCCGATTATGTGAAAGCGATAATCTCTTAATAAGTTGTAATTCGGTAAAATGCTGCCTGCTATCGAGTTTTCAATAGCCATTACCACATAATCCGCTTTACCTTGTTTCAACATTTCACATGTTTTCTTGAAAGAAGAACATTCTATGGTTTCGATATCCTTGCCAAAATACTTATAGGCAGCTTCCTCATGAAAGGAGGCTTTTACACCTTGGATGGCAATCTTCGTTTTTTCACTCATTATTATATGCTTATCTGCTTGTCTACGTTATTTCAAAAAAAAAGCCCCTAACTTTTTGGCAGGGACTCGATATCTTTTATATATATGCTATACTAGTCCCTGCTCTTATCGTTAAAATAAAAGAACCAAAAATTTGTATAGTTATTTTGCACTTGCATTCCTGTTAAATTGTTTTCAAATATAGTAGAATAATTATGAAGTACAAAAACTTTTCAAAAAAAATGTAAAATAGTGTTATTTTTTAATCTTTTTTTGATGAAAAAATAACATAAAATATAGTTGAAAATTGTTAATAATAACTATCAAAATATTCGAATATTAGGAGGTTGTTTTTGTTTGTAAAACCGTTTGTATTTTATTAAATACCTTATTTAATGCATTTTAGTGAATATTTGTAATTCTATTATTGGAGATTTTTATTTTTTTTAACCGACTTTTTTACGATTTTTTTAGGGAAATATTTAATCTATTTTATGTCAAATTTTATTAAAAAATTACATAAAAATACCCTCAATAATTTATTGATTATTTAACGAATTGAACACTGTTTAATGGTTGTTTTTAAGAAATTATTTGCTGTGATTATCCCTTTGATAAAAATTCACTGTAAAAATTTAACTTACAATTCAGCATTTTTAGAGTTTTTATCAGTAAATGCCCTCGAATTAACCTCTTTTTCAAATAAGTCCTTCAATATGGATATATTTGCAGAAGGTTAGCATATTCCTATAAGCATAATAACTTGAACTATGATTTTTCAAGTTTCTAATCTGGTAAAAGCTATGTTATACGTACTATTTAGTGTCCTTTGTTCAGTAACTGTTGCGGTTATTATTAAATTTGCCAAACAGCAGCAGGTAAACTACCTACAACTCATCGTTTGGAATTACCCTATTGCTTTGTTACTAACTTACACTGTTTTAAAACCAACATTAATCCCTTGGGAAAAAGACTTAGCATGGCATTTGTATATCCCATTAGGAATATTACTTCCAAGTATTTTTTTCTGTATTGCATTAGCTATTCGATATACGGGCATTGTCAAAACCGAAGTCGCTCAACGATTATCTTTATTTATTCCATTATTAGCAGCATATTTCTTCCTAGGAGAACAAATAGGTGCGAATAAATTTATTGGAATCATTGTTGGCTTCTTAGCGATAATCTGTTCCATTAGTTGGTCCAAATCCACTAGAATTGAATCTTCTTCCAAATGGATATATCCTTTAGCTGTATTTTTTGGAATGGGTATTATTGATGTTTTATTTAAACAAGTAGCTACCTTATCCGATACCACATACATGTCTTCCTTATGGATTGTATTTTCTCTAGCCTTTTTCTTCGCCATCTGTTTACTGCTCTATTTAATATTTGTAAAAAAACAAAAACTGGATACTCGAGCTATTATTTATGGTGCCATATTAGGTGTTTTTAATTTTTGGAATATTGCTTTTTACATGCAAGCACATCAAGCTTTACCAGATTCACCATCCTTGGTATTTACTACCATGAACATTGGGGTTATTACTGTTGGTGCTCTTGTAGGTGTATTTCTTTTTAAAGAGAAACTTAATTTATTAAATAAAATTGGTTTATTGTTAGCTGTTTTGGCGGTATTATTAATTGCGTCTTTGTGAGTTTGTTTGAAGATACCTATCGTACTATTTTAACTCCTGTAGAAGGAGTCTTTCGTGACAAAGGCAGTAAGTTTATTGCTTATGCCTATCCATTTAAAGGGGAAGAATCATTAAAAGAGATTATTGCTCAATTAAAAAGTCTGCATCCCAAAGCCAGGCATCATTGTTGGGCATACCGATTAACAGTCGACCGTTCCGTCTATCGTATCAATGATGATGGTGAACCCTCCGGCACGGCGGGCAGGCCTATCCTTAATGCTTTATTATCTGCCGATTTGACCAATGTGCTTGTTGTCGTTGTCCGGTATTTTGGAGGAACTCTTTTAGGAGTTCCTGGCTTGATCAATGCCTATAAATCAGCTACCAAAGAGGCCCTAGATCAAGCTGAAATCGTAAACTGCACCGTCAACGATATCTACGAATTGAAGTTTGAATATTTGCAGATGAATGAAGTCATGCGCATCCTAAAAGATGCTGATTTAAAAATTTCTAGTCAGGAATTTGATAGCACTTGTACCTTACAATTTGAAATTCGTAAATTACAAGTAAATGAAGTTGTTGGAAGATTAGAAAAAATAGAAGGTCTTAACTTACGATATATCCGAACCATATGATGAATGATGCTGAATTAATTTTAAATGCGGATGGTAGTATTTATCATCTTAATTTGAAACCTCATGAGATTGCAAAAACTGTTATTTTCGTTGGCGATCCAGACCGAGTGACTGAGGTCTCCAAATATTTCGATACTATTGAGTATAGAAAATCCAAACGAGAATTTATTACGCATACAGGTACGTTGAATGGAAAGCAACTGACGGTTATTTCCACTGGTATTGGTACTGATAATATTGATATTGTGTTAACGGAATTAGATGCACTTGTCAATTTTGATTTTACGAGCAGAACTTTAAAAGAGGAGTTGAGTTCATTAGATATTATCCGCATTGGAACTTCGGGTTCCATTCAAGGAAATATTGCGATGGGCACTATTCTAGCGAGTGAATACGCAATTGGTTTTGATACCTTAATGCAATATTATAAAAAGCCTGAACTACCCACGGAATTATTGCTCCAACAAGAGGTTATCCAATTTTTTGATGAGTTGACATTCAAACCCTACGTTGCTCATGCCTCTACCAAACTTCTAGAGCTATTAGCATACGATCTTCCCAAAGGTATCACCATGACGGCGCCAGGTTTTTATGGTCCTCAAGGTAGAAACCTTCGTTCCACGAATATGTATCCAAACCTTATTCGTAAAGCCAATCAATTCAGATTCCAAAATAGACAGATAACCAATTTAGAAATGGAAACAGCAGGTATTTACGCCTTAAGTAATATGTTGGGACATCATGCTATTTCTATCAATGCGATCTTGGCAAGTAGGGTACAAGAATCATTTTGCCACAACCCAGAAGAAATTGTAGACAATGCCATTCAATTGGTTCTAAATCGCTTGACGGCTAAAAGCTAGCTAAGCCTTTTCTTGCGGAGTCAAACCGTAGTAAAATAAAAAGTAATATCGTAAAGGACCATAGCGAGGACCCTCCATAACTGATAAATGGTAAAGGTATACCGATAACGGGTACAATACCAATAGTCATACCTATGTTTATAAAGAAGTGAAAAAAGAGTATGGAAGCAACTCCATAAGAGTAAATTCTTGCAAAAGCTGTTCGTTGCCTTTCGGCGATATTAACTATTCGCAAGAGTAGCGTAATGTATAAAATAATTAAAGCTACCGAACCGACAAATCCCCATTCTTCCCCAACAGTACAAAATATAAAGTCAGTACTTTGCTCAGGTACAAAATTATATTTAGTTTGCGTACCTTTTAAATATCCCTTTCCAAATAATTGACCAGAACCTATCGCAATCTTTGATTGGTTTAAATTGTATCCATCACCTTTTGGGTCATCGATTTTTCCTAAAATTATATCGATACGGCTGCGTTGATGCGGCTGTAAAATTTGTTCATAAGCAAAATCTACACATAATACGTATACAGAGGAAACGACAAATAATATCCCCATATTGATGACATTCTTTCGCTTTTTTCTCAGAATAAATGCAAAAATGCCACAGATTAAGAGTATTAATCCAATAATTATCCATTGATTCACCAATAGAGCCAACACAAATAGAAAAATAGCTAATCCACCAATAATCAATACCGAAGTACTAATATATCCTTCTCTATAAAAAACGAAAACTAAAGAAAAAAAGGCTAATGCAGAGCCTGTATCTGGTTGTAGCATAACTAAAGCTACAGGGAATAAAACAATTCCTGCTCCAATTAGTAGGGTTTTTAAATTCGGATTCTTATTGGTTTGATTACTCAAATAATAAGCAAGAAGTAGACAGGTGGCTAATTTCCCAAATTCTGATGGTTGTAACCTAAAACTACCCAGAGGTATCCAAGCTTGATTTCCCCCGACATTTCTTCCCACAATAAGAACGGCAACTAATAAGAGGATAACCACAAAATAAATAATGGGGGCGGATGATATAAAAAATCGCGAATCAATTATCAATATACAAATTCCGATGAGTAATGCCGTGAATATATAAATGGACTGCTTACCATAATTGGTGGCCAAGTTAAATAATCCGGGATTTTCAGGATCATATACAGCAGCATGTATATTAAACCAACCAATCAGACATAAAGCTAGCCATAGCCCAATCGTGATCCAATCTATTCTACCAAAAAAACTTTTTTGTTGCATGGAATTCATATTATCGTCTTACTTGGCTATGATGGACTAATAAATTGGACGCTTGTGCTCTTTTTCTTTGATCTATGGCGGTAGATTGTAACACTTTCTCTGCGGATGAATTAGTTTTGCTACTATCCTTTTTTATAGTTTCTTCTTTTTTAATAACCTTTTTTGGTTTTGGTAATAAGCTGCCATTGTATATTCTATCTTGAATATATTTAGGTAAAGTGATGGTATCTTTCAAATATTTCTCCACCAACATACTGGCAATTGGTGCAGCCCAAGTTCCTCCATACCCAGCATTTTCCACAAATACGGCGATGGCAATCTTTGGATTTTCCCTTGGTGCAAAGGCAAAGAATACAGCATGGTTTTCACCATGTGGGTTTTGTACCGTTCCTGTTTTACCACACATTTCGATTCCATTAATTCGAGAAGCTGCTCCTGTACCTCCTTGATTCACCGCCTGACTCATCCCTTCTATCACCGGCTCATAATATTTTGCATCAACACCCGCAAAGACCTTTTCTGTAAATTCCTCCTTGACAATTTTTTGGTCTCCAATAGCCTTGATTAAATGTGGACGGAAATAAAATCCTCTGTTGGCAACTATTGCCATGATATTAGCCATTTGTAATGGTGTGATACCCATAGCATCTTGACCTATAGATAAGGAAATATTATATCCTGATCGCCATTTATTACTCTTATAGCGCCTAGTATAAAAATCGGAGGTAGGGACTAAACCTGGTTTTTCTCCAGGTAAGTCTATGCCTAATTTGGTTCCTAAACCAAATTTTAATAGGCCTTCCCGCCAAAGGTCATAAGCTTGATGGCTAGCCATGCCTCTACCATCAATCATTTTCGCATATACATGACCGTAATACGTGTTACAAGACATTTTAATGGATTTGATTAATCCTGTAGATCCATCCACATGGGTACAACGCATGATGGCTCTTCCGCCACCATAACGGTATCCGCCTGGGCAGTAAAATACAGTTTGCTCATTGATGACATTCGCTTGTTGCGCAGTCAATGCAGCAACAACTTTAAAAACAGAGCCAGGAGGGTAGGAGGCTTGAATCGGACGAACAAACATAGGTTTTGTTTCGTCATTCAACATCTTCATGTAGTTGTTACCTTTTTCTCTGCCCACCATGGAGTTCGGGTTATATCCAGGACTGCTCACAAAGGTCAATATTTCCCCTGTCGAAGGTTCTATCGCTACAATTGACCCCAGCTTATTCTTCATCAATTGCTCGCCTAAAATTTGTAAATCCTTATCTAAGGAAGATACCAAACCATCACCAGTGACTGCCAAGGTGTCGTATTTCCCATCCATAAACCTCCCTTGGGGTCTATTTAAGGCATCGACCATCATGTTTTTAACTCCGCGTTTCCCTCTTAATAAATCCTCGTACGAACGCTCTACACCTGATGCACCAATATAATCTCCAGGTCTATAAAATCCTTTGGATCGTTCAATGTCCTTGTCATTAACCTCTTGGATATAACCTAAGAATTGGGCTGCAATACTATCTGGATAGTTTCTAACTGTACGGTTCTGAACGTAAAATCCACGAAATTTAAATAAATGTTCTTGTAAACGAGCATAAGTGCTTGATGACAATTGTTTCATGAAATCCGATGCCCGATAAGGAGAATGTGCTTTGGCTTTTTGAATTCTTTTGATGAAATCGGATTTGTCAATTCCTATTAGATCACAAAAAAATAAAGTATCGATGTCTTTCACTTCTCTGGGGGTAACCATCAAATCATAAACCGGCTCATTCTGAACCAATACTTTTCCATTACGATCTAAAATAACGCCACGTGCTGGATAAACAATAACTTTTCGCATCACATTGTTATTCGCAGAAAGTAAATATTTATCATCGATGACCTGCATGTAAAATAGACGGGCAACAATAACTAAAGCTATTGCAATAAATATTCCTTGTATAACAAACTTGCGATTAAAAAAACTATTATTCATGAATTGCAGAATTCCACATTAATTACCCAGTAACCTCGATTTTCGTTTGTATATCAGTAAGCTGATTAACATTATTAACAAGATAGTAAAAATACTACTTAATAGTATACTCAACAAGGTGTTTAAATAATTTGCGAAACTAAAATATTCTACATGAATCAAAATTAAATGATGAATCAATGTTCCAATAGCAATATAGGGAAGAAACCATTTTAATCCCATATTTCCTAAGGAAGGCGTTTCTGAGGTTCCCCGAACATCAACATCCAGGGTGATTGTGTGAAAAAATATTCGAAACCAAATCAATCCTACACATGCAGCAGCATGTACCCCTAATGAATCGTAAAATGCGTCAACACAAATTCCTGTGATAAATGCAAATACGTACAGTAAAAAATTGGGGGTATTGATTGGTAGTAAAAATAAAATGAGAATATAAGGAAATGGACTGGCTAAGTTATAGTAACCAATATTCTTAAATAAAACCACTTGAAGGGCAATAAGGACGATAAACCGAAGAAGATTATATATGATTATTCTACCCATTATTATCCTTTGTTATTTCTTCTAATGCATTCTTTTCCGATTCCAATAAATCTTTTACCACATAAACGTGATTTAAATTACTGAAATTGGTGTTCAATTTGATTTTGATATCCAGAAAACTTTCTCCAGAAGTGATACCTGTTTCTTCTACCGTTCCAATTTCAATTCCCTTTGGAAATAATGAAAATCCTGAGGTGTATATTTTTTGTCCTTTTTCAACTTTTAAATGATTCGGAATATCACGAACCAATGCAAATCGAGGGTCCACATTGTTTCCCCATACCAAAGATCCAAACACATTGGTCGTATCCAAGGTAACCGAAATACGGGTATCCGGATGCAATAAGGATTGTATAGTGCTAAAATGGTCGGAAACATGCAAGACCATGCCCACCACACCAGTCGACGTGATTACTCCTAGTCCAGATTCGACACCATCTTTAGTTCCTTTATTGATGGTAATAAAATTACTTTTCTGATGAACACTGTTATTAACCACTTCAGCTACGGTAAATTGGTATCGATTCAAGCTAATAGAATCAACCAACTCAACTTGGTTATTGGTGTCTTTTAATAAAAAAGTTTGCAGTTGCTGTCTTAATTGTGCGTTTTCCTGTGCTAAATTTTTATTTGTTTCATCTAAGGAAAGGTAACTTTTCCAAGAATTCAATTTACTGTAGAATGAACCCACCACAATGTTAGATGAATTCAAATAAGTCGAACGTTGGAATCGATTATGCTGAACAACAAGCAAAAGAGAAAAAATAAAAAATAGAATAAACCAAAAAAAGGCATTATATCTTACCAAGAATAGCCAAAGGTTTTTCATCGTTGTTCTCCGTTAATAAGTACGCGATATAACATATACTATTACATTATATCGCGTATAGAATACTTTTATAGTGTTATTATTGCATTAAAAATTTGAATCTTCCAATATTTTTTAATGCAATACCTGTTCCGCGTACTACTGCACGTAATGGATCTTCAGCAACATGCACAGGCAATTTTGTTTTCGCCTGAATTCGTTTATCTAAGCCTCTTAATAAAGCTCCTCCACCTGTCAAATAGATCCCCGTTTGGTAAATATCCGCAGAAAGCTCTGGTGGGGTAATTTCTAAAGCTTTTAAAATAGCTTCTTCAATTTTTGAAATGGACTTATCCAAACAATGAGCAATCTCTGTATAAGATACCGTAATCTGTTTTGGAATACCGGTCATTAAATCACGTCCTTGAACGGCGAAATCCTGTGGTGGATCACTTAATTCTGGTAGTGCTGCTCCAACTTCAATTTTAATTTTCTCAGCAGTACGATCACCAATCATGATGTTATGCTGTCTACGAATATATTGTACTATATCAGAGTCAAAATTATCTCCCGCAACACGAATTGATTGGTCACATACAATCCCTGATAAAGCGATAACTGCAATTTCAGTCGTACCTCCACCAATATCAATAATCATGTTTCCTACAGGTTCTTCCACATCAATCCCGATACCAACCGCTGCGGCCATCGGTTCATGAATTAAATAAACCTCTTTCGCACCTGCAATTTCTGCTGAATCCCTTACTGCTCTCTTCTCTACCTCCGTTATTCCTGATGGTATACAAACCACCATACGTAAAGAAGGAAAAAACCATGATTTACCTTTGTTAATCAATTTTACCATTCCTCGGATTAGGTGCTCTGCAGCAGTAAAATCTGCAATTACTCCATCACGTAATGGGCGAACGGTTTTGATATTATCATGTGTTTTACCCTCCATTTGCATAGCCTGACGACCAATAGCAATAACCTTATTTGTCGTCCTATCGAATGCTACAATGGATGGTTCGTCAACTACTACTTTATCATTGTGAATGATTAGGGTGTTAGCTGTTCCCAAGTCTATTGCAACTTCTTGCGTAAACCAATTAAAAAGCCCCATTTAGATGTGAAAATATAAATTAAATTTTAAATGCAAACCTAATGAAAAAAAATGGTTTTATAAGGAATACTCCTAGATAAAAATCTTTTTTTAACAAGAGAAAATTTTATTTTTTAGCATATGGTATTGCTAACGATGTTATACCGTTTTTATTGTATGGAGATACCTATATAATAATTGAAGGTATCTACTTTAAAACTTGATTTTGTGACGCCTTCCAATTTATAATTTTGAAAATTTGATGTCGGTTCAATGCGTATTTTTTTACCGTCTTTATCATAAATATGGACTGGCATATGGAAGCCTTTCACTTCTGAAATCCAACGGATCATAAATGTCGATGGTCTCACTTCTATTACTTCTAAGGTTGGGATACTTCGGCGTTGAACATATTGTTCAAATACTTTGGTAAGATCCAGTCCACTCTCCTTATTCATGTAGGATAAAATATCTTGATATTCTACCGTTTGATGATAAAATTGCTGGTTTAATCCACGCAAGATGGAACGCCATTTGTCATCATCTTCCAAAATGGTCCGAATCATGTTGTGCAATACCCCACCTTTATTATACATATCTCCAGATCCCTCTTTATTAACTCCGTAGGGACCTTGTAGTGGTATGTCGTTGGCAATACCTTTTCTATTGCCATTTACATAGGCTTGGCTAGCCTCTTTACCATAATAATAATCGATAAATAATGCTTCTGAATAGTTCGTGAAACTCTCATGAATCCACATATCTGCGAGGTCTTTCGCGGTAATGTTATTACCAAACCATTCATGACCTGACTCATGAACTACAATGAAATCCCATTTCATTCCCCATCCTGTACCTGAACCATCACGACCTAAATATCCATTTAAGTATTTATTTCCGTAAGCTATTGCACTTTGGTGTTCCATCCCTAAATGAGCGGTTTCTACCAGTTTATAACCATCTTTATAAAATGGATAGGGGCCAAACCAATGCTCCAGTGCTTTTAGGGTTTCTTTGGCATTTTTCTTTAAATGATCAATTTTAGAAGCATTTTCCTTCAATACATAATAATCCAATTGCAGGGGTCCCTTTTCACCAGTATAGCTTTCTTGAAAATGGGCATAATCGCCAATATTAAGCGATACATTATAATTGTTTATAGGATTATCCACCTTCCAATGATACTTCGTATAATTGTTTTTTAATTTTTCGGTTTTTATCAAACGTCCATTGGAAACATTCATAACTCCATTGGGAACAGCTACGGATATTAACATGCTGTTTACTTCATCCGATAAATGGTCTTTGTTTGGCCACCATACACTAGCACCTAATCCTTGACAAGCAGTAGCTACCCAAGGTTTCCCTTGGCTATCCTTTTTCCAATCAAACCCTCCATCCCATGGTGCTCTTGTTGCCTGAACAGGATGCCCGGAATATTCTACTTTGAAACTGTCTATTTTGCCTTTCTCTATATACTGAGGAAATGTCACATAAACAGCATTGAATTCTCGTGTAAACTTGAGTTCTTTCCCTTTATAGCTAACCCGATCTACAGACAAGTTATCAAATAAATCAAATTGCAATGTATTAAATCGTTCTACCGCTTGAAATCTAAATAAATTGCTTCCCGAGATAAATTTTTTATCTATATCCACTTGAACATCTAAGTGATAATATTGAATATCGTAGCAGGATCGTAATGGAGTTAATTGTCCACGTAGAGAATCTGCACGATTATATAGTTCCTTCGCTTTCATCAACTGCGCAGAAGCAGGTTGTATGAAAATGAAAAAAACTGTAGCAAGTAGATAGAGACACTTTTTATACATGAGCTGGACGATTTGGAATAATTTGCAAATTTGACTGCGTTTAATTATCGCTAAAATATTTAAAATTTATTACGAGGAACTATTTTATTTGATTTTTTCTAGAATTGAAAAATTGCTCTATTTCTTCAAGTGGATACGCATTCAAACATTTTTCCTTACTTAATCCTCCTTTACGTGCTACGTATACTCCATATTCCATATCCAAAAAACCTTCTTTGCGGTGAGCATCTGGATTTATAGAAAGTAAAACGCCTTTTTCTAAGGCATATTGATGCCAACGCCAATCTAAATCCAAGCGTAATGGATTCGCATTAATTTCTATGACCACTTGGTTGGCTGCACAAGCATCAATTACTTTTTTATAATCGATGGGATAGCCAGATCTGGATAATAATAAGCGCCCAGTTGGGTGTCCAAGCATACTCGTATATGGATTTTCTATAGCTTTAATTAATCGTTCTGTTGCTTTTTCTTCCTGCATTTTTAAATTGGAATGGATGGATGCTACCACAAAATCAAACCTTGATAAAATGTCATCTGGATAATCTAAAGAACCATCACCTAAAATATCGGACTCTATCCCTTTGAATATTTTAAATGGTGCCAGTGTTTGATTCAATTGATCGATTTCTAACCACTGTTGTTCCAATCGCTCTATAGATAATCCGTTAGCATATACCGCAGTTTTGGAATGGTCGCAAATCCCCAGGTATTCTAATTTTAGTTCTTCCTTACAATAGATCGCCATCTCCTTTAGGCTATGTACGCCATCGCTATATGTAGAGTGATTGTGTAAACTTCCTTTTAAATCCGAATATTCTATTAATGTAGGAAGAGCCTGTTTTTTGGCTTGTTCCACCTCCTGGAAACCTTCTCGTAGTTCCGGTTCAATATAGGCTAATCCCAAAGACTGATAGATGGATTCTTCTGAGTTCGCCTCTGGAATAGAACCGAGGGCTAAAACTTGTGAAACATGTTCTTCAGATCCAGTAGTCAAAATTAAATCTTTATAAAAGGTTTCTTCTTTTGTAAAGATGATTTCATATGGAATACCAAACTGGTCTTTAAATTGCAATTTACCACTTTCTGTATTTGTATCCTGTTCATATGCCAATGCTTCCAGAACCTGATGAATATCGGATGTGGTGCCAGCCATTAACAGATGCACTCGTTGTAATATTTCTGTTTTCCGTCTAAAATCTCCTGTGAAGCTTAGCTTTGATTGGGGAAGTGCTTGTTGTAGGGAATTCATTACCGACTCTGCTGCCTGTTTGGTTTTTGCATATAAAAACCAACCTTGATTCGCAATGGTGAATTCAATGGATTTTTTGATATCCTCTTGTGTTTTTAATCCAAATCCTTTAGCCTCAATCAAACGATTTTCATTACAAGCATAATATAATTCACCGACAGATTCGATCTGTAAGTCTTGCCATATTATTTGAACTTTCTTAGGCCCTAAACCTTTTATTTTCAGCAGGTCAACAACCCCCTCAGGAGTCTTGTCCTTTAATTTTTCTAATTCAGGGAAGCTGCCTGTCTGGATGACTTGTATGATTTTTTCTGCGGTGCTTTTTCCTATTAAAGGTTGTTCACTTAATTCCTCTAAATTGGAATCCTCTGCCTTGAAAGGTAATTTGTCAATTCGGAATGCCGCATTCGAAATTGCTTTCGTACGAAAGGAATTCTCCTGATGAAGCTCCATTAATTGTCCACATAACTTAAATACACTCGCTATTTCTTTGTTTGTCATTTTCGATAATCCTTTTTTGAACCATCAAAATTACAAATCTTAAAGTAGTATTTTTTGAAATATATTTTTAGTTAGGCAATTCTGGATATTAACATTTACTAATAAACAATTCGGGGATAATATAATTTATCATTAGCTATCAAATACTAGCATTGTTTTGAAAATAAAAAGGCCCTGAATGTTCAGGACCTTACTTAGTTTAAAGTTTGTTTATGAATTT